>JBMNUF010000008.1:0-118192 GCA_050946115.1 Christensenellales bacterium | reverse complement strand
ATCGATGCGGTCATCCCCTACGACAAGGGCGCATCGCTCAACCTGCTGCACGAATACGGCCAGGTCGAGAGCGAGGAATACCTGCCGGAGGGCACGCGCGTGCAGGCGTATGCGGACGCTGCGCTATTGCAAAAGTTAGAGAAAATGGGCATCGCGCTGCTGAAGGAATAGGCGGCGCGATACGCCAAAACCAAAGAGCGGGCGACGAGAAAAACCCTCGCCGCCCGCTTTGTTGCGCCTTCAGCCGTTCGGTTCGTCGGGGCTGTCGGCAAAGACATATCGAACGTAGCCGAGATGCTGTATCGCTTGATGTGCAGCAGAATCGCGGCCGACGACCAACACCAGCGCCTCGCAGTCGCGAAACGCATATCTTTCGATTTCCGTGACGGTATTTGGCACGACAATGCGCTTCACGGAGGAACGTTCAAACGCGCAAACCCCAATCTTTATGACGGAATCCGGGATGAAAATGTTCTTGAGCGCGCTGCGCCTAAATGCGAAATACCCGATCTCGACGACGCCCTGCGGGATGGCATACGTTTCGGCGATCCTCCCCATGGGGTAGCAGATCAGCGTTTGCATCGCCTTGTCGAACAACACGCCGTCGAGCGTGGCGAGCGTTTTGTGTTCCGGCGAAACGTGAATCGACGCGAGAGAGCGACAATTCGCAAACAAATCCGCACGGGCGGTTGTGACGGCATCGGGAATGGCAATATGCGTCAGGGATGCACAGTTGCTGAACGCATAGTCTCCGATCGACGCAACGGATTTCGGGATAGAAATTTCCTTCAGCGATTTACAGCCTTCAAATGTCCTCTCTTCAATCGCCTCAAGGGAATTCGGCAGGGAAAAATTCGCCAGCGAATAACAGCGAAGGAACGCTCTATCCCCTATCTTCGTAACGCAGTCCGGCAGGACGAGATCCGTCAGCGATTCGCAACGCGAAAACGCGCGCGCCCCGATTGTTGTGACGGAGTTGGGCGCGACAATGCGTTTCAGGGCGCGGCAGCCCGAAAACGCGCCCTCGTCGACAGAAGCAACGCCCTCTGGGATGGCATACGCCTCAGCGGAAATGCCCGCCGGGCAGCAGATCAGCCTTTTCATCGCCTTGTCGAACAGCACGCCGCCGACTGCGGCAAATGCACCATGTTCCGGCGACACATGTATCGATCCAAGCGAATCGCATTGCGCAAAGGGATTCGCGCCGATACGCAAGGCGGCATTCGGTATTGCAATGCTCTTTAGGGATTCGCAATCGGCGAACGCGCCGTCTCCAATCTCCGCGACGGATTCGGGCAGGGTGAAATCCGTCAGGGACTCACAGCCATAAAACGCGGATTCACCGATCGACGTGACGGAGTTCGGCAGGATAGCCTCCGTCATGGATTCGCAGCGAAAAAACGTATCCTCGCCGATCGACGAAACGGCACCCTGTATCTCTATACCTGCCAACGAAAAACAGCATTTGAACGCCGCATCTCCGATCGACGCGACGGAATTCGGCAGGGATATCGTCTTCAACGATACGCAGTCTTCAAACGCAGATTCGCCGATCGATGCGGTGCCATCGGGTATGACAATGTCCGTAAGTTTGCCGCATTCCTGAAACGCGCCGTTCCCGATCGCAGTGATGGAGTTTGAAAGCACAATGCTTTTTAGGTTTGCACAGGCTTCAAACACATGTGCGCCGATCTCCGTAACGGAATTCGGCACGGTAATATGCGTCAGCGATTTACAAGCTAAGAATGCCCCATTGCCAATCCTCGTGACGGCGTCGGGGATTACGATGCTTTCGAGGGTTCTGCAAGATAGAAAAGTAGAATTATCAATCGCCGTAACGGCGTCGGGGATATGAATACCCGTAAGGTCTTCGCACCCCGAAAATGTGCCTTCCCCAATCTTCGCAACGGAATTCGGAATAGCAATACTCCTTAGCGCTCCACAAGATGCAAACGCCCATTTCCCAATCTCCGTGACGGTGTCTGGCACGGTAATACCCTTTAAAAACGCACAGTCACAAAACGCATAATCTCCGATAGTGATAATCCCCTGCGGAATCGTATACATTTCGGATTTATTGAATGCGGGATAGCTGATGAGTCTCTTCGTCGCCTTTTCGACCAATGCGCCGTCAACCACCGCCAACGTACCATGGTTCGGCGACACGTTGATGGATAAAAGATATTTACATCTCTCAAAGGGATTCGCGCCCACGGTCACGACGGAGTTCGGAATGGTTACACTCATTAGGTGACAATATGCAAACGCATATTCTCCGATCTCCGTGACGGAGTCCGGGATGGTTATATCCCATAGGGATGGACAAAAATGAAACGCAGCATCTCCAATCGTCGTGACGGAGTTTGGAATGGAAATATCTCTAAGAAATTCACAATAATGAAATGCAAAATCTCCTATCGCGGTGACGGAGTCCGGGATGGTAATACTGTTGAGTTCACAATGCTCAAACGCGGCTTTTCCGATCTCGACGACGCCCTGCGGAATGGCATACGTTCGGGAAGGTACCACTGTGGGGCAGCGAAGAATTTTTTTCTTCGATTTGTCAAACAACACGCCGTCGACCACAGCAAACGCTTTGTGTTCAGGCGAAACGTTTATAGACGCAAGGCACTGGCAAGACAAAATAAAATTCGCCGGGACGGTCATTACGGAATCGGGTATGGTGATGCTCGTCAGAGAATGACACCACGCAAACGCCTTTTCTCCGATCGCCGTGAGGGAATCCGGTAGGTCGATCTCCGTCAGGGATTCGCAGTTCCGAAACGCCTCTTTTCCAATCGCAGTGACGGAGTTTGGCAAATCAATGCTCGTCAGGGATTCGCAGTCCCGAAACGCCTTGTCCCCAATCGCCGTGACGGTGTCCGGGATGGAAATGCTCGTAAAGGATTCGCACCACCCAAATGCAGAATCCCCGATAGCCGTTACCGCATGCCCATCCAACTTTGAGGGGATCTCCACCTCGTCGCCTTTCCCGAGATAGCGGACAATCTCCGCCGTTCCGTCCTCCAAGACTGCGTACTTGTACGTTCCGCAGAGAAAAACCTCTCTCTGCGCCTCCCCGATGCCGTTTTTCAGAATGAACCGTCTCCCTTCCTTTTTCGTCGATGACACTACTATATCACGCACGGCACGCCATTTCAAGATTATTCGAAGGACATATCGCAAAAACCCGCCGCTTCCCGCTTCAAAGGGTAAAAAAACGCCCTCGGCAGGGGAGTATCTCCCCGCCGAGGAACGCAAATGTAATGTAATCAGGCGCCGGACTTCATGTAAATTCCCTTACGGGGGTGTCCGAATCCTTAACGTCGCTTCTCCGTCCGACCCGAGGTCAGCGCGGCATGTAATAGTACGGCGCGAACGGCAGCGGCACGCGCACGGACAGCCCCGAAAGCGCGTCGAGCGCGCCGCCATACGGCTCGAACGCGAAATCCAGCCCGTAGGCGTACAGCGCCTGATAGCCGCGCCCGAATTGCGCCTCGTCCTTCGGGTCGCCGTACTGCGTATCGCCCAACAGTGGGTGCCCCGCGTCCGCGAACTGCGCGCGGATCTGGTGCGTGCGCCCCGTGCGCAACAGGCAATCCACGAGGGACAGCCCATTTCTCGTCCACAGCGTCGTATACTCGGTCACGGCGCGCTTTGCACCCTCCTCGGGCGCGTGGCGTACGAGCACGCGGCGCATGCCCTGCCTTTGGAGGATGTAGCTGTCGAGAACGCCTTCGGGCGGGTTCATCGCGCCGTGAATCACCGCGAGATAGCGCTTGTCGATCAGCCGCTCGCGGATTAAGATGTTCATATCGCGCAGCGCGACCGCGTTTTTTGCGGCGATCACGATGCCGCCGGTGAAGCGGTCGATGCGGTTGCACAGAACGGGCTTGAAGTCGGGGTCGTATTCGCCCTTTTGGTAGAGGTACGCGCGCACATGCGTGAGCAGCGTATTGACCTTTTCTTCGCGATCCGGGTGCGCGATGAGCCCCGGCTGCTTGTCCGCAAGGAGGACGTTTGCGTCCTCATACAGCACGCGCAAATGCGGGCGAAAGGATTCTAACAGCGCGTCCCTCGGCGCGGGTTTCTCAAAGAACTCCTCGGGGATGTCCGCCTCGATACGGTCGCCCTTGGCGAGGCGCACGTCGCACGAAAGCGCTATGCCATCGCGCGTAAATTTCTTCTGCCGCAGGTATTTCTGCATGAGGGCGCGCGGAAGCAGCGGCAATTCGGACGCGATCCATCGGTCGAGCCGCCTGCCGTCGTGCTTTTCGGAAACAAGAAACGCCCTCATACTTCTTCCCACGTGCGGTACTGCTCGATGCCACGCACGGCTTCGTCCACGAGCGCACCCACGTCCAACTTCGCCTCTTCGCGCTCCACATCCTCAATTTTTGGCTTCGTCGTGGGGTGGCGCGGCGTGAAGACGGTGCAGCAATCCTCATACGGGAGGATTGACGTATTGTACGTATCGATTTTTTCCGCGATCTCGGTGATCTCCAACTTGTCCAGCCCGATCAGCGGGCGGAACACGGGGCGGCGCGCAAGCGCGTCCGTACACATGAGTGCCTCCATCGTCTGCGAGGCGACCTGCCCGATGCTCTCCCCCGTCACGAGCGCCTGCAGGCCGTTTTCCTGCGCGACGCGCTCGGCGATGCGCATCATGAAGCGGCGCATGAGGATCGTGCCCATGCTGTCGGCGCACTTTTCGTGAATTTCGAGCTGAATGCGCGTGAACGGCACCACGTGTACGAGCATGCCGGACTGGTATTCGCTCAGGATTTTTGCGAGATCGAACACCTTTTGCTTGGCGCGGTCGCTCGTATAGGGGAAGGAAAAGTAGTGGATCGCCTGCAAAACCACGCCGCGGCGCATGACCTGATAGCCCGCGACGGGGCTGTCGATGCCGCCGGAGAGGAGGAGCAGCGCCTTGCCCGCCGTGCCCGTGGGCATGCCGCCGGCGGCGCGGATTTCCTCTACGTAGATATAGGCGCGGTCGCGAACTTCGACGGAGAGCTTGTGCTGCGGCGCGTGTACGTCCACGGAAAGGCCCGGCACGCGCTGCAATACATAGCCGCCGATCAGCTTCCCCATCTCCATGGAATCGACGGGAAAGGCCTTGTCGCTGCGGCGCGCGAACACCTTAAATGTGCCCGTTTTGCCGCGCATGATTTCGGCGCTGACCTCGCAGATTTTGTCGAAATCCTTGTCCAGCTCCCACGCGGGGCTCACCGAATGGATGCCGAACACTTTTTTGACGCGGGAAATTGCGCTTTGGATGTCGCAATCCGCGACGTAGATGCGCGAATCGGACAGCCACGCCGTGCCCCCTATGGGCGCAACGGCGCGCCGCACGTTTTCCGTCAGCCGTTTTAGAAAAAAGGGGCGATTCTGCCCCTTGAGATAGACCTCGCCGAAGCGCACCAAGAGAACCTGCCGCATGTGTGGGGATGCTCCTTCTGTCATTTCACGTAGCTGAGCTGCTCGCGGTCGTTGCGAATCTTGTTATACGCCGCCGCAAGGTCGCTCTCCGCGCGCGCGTACATCGCGTCGATGTTCGCCGCATTGGCTTCGAGGCGCTGCTGCGCCTCCGCCCGCGCCTGGTTGATGAGCGTTTCGGCCTCCTGGCGCGCCTCCAACATGACGTTGGAGGAATCGATCATCGCGGATTTCTTCTCGGTCGCATCGTCGATGATGGCGGCGGCGTTGCGCGTCGCCTCCTCGATGGCGGAGTCCGCCTCCGCCTGCGCGTGCTGCAGTACGACCTTCGCGCGGGTCTCCGCCGCGCTGACGGCGCTATCCGCCGCGCGCTTCGCTTTCGCCAGAATTTCCGCGCGGTTGTCCTTCACCTGCTGCGCGTACTGGATCGCGTCGGGCAGGTTGTTGCGCATGTCGCCAATGATGTCCAGGCATGCCTTTACGTCGATGCCGAAGCGGGCTATCACGCCCTCGCGCCCGCTCAAAAGATCCTCCAAGTAGTCGATCAGTGTGAGCAGATGGGTTGCCGGGTCGTCCACGCCGGCCTTCTTTTGGTCCTGCTCTTCGCGCGTCAAAGCCTCATTCAAGAGGATATCGTCTTCATGCGCCATGGATAGTACCCCTTTCTGTTTCCGTTTTCGCTTCGATTCGGGAGAGAATCTCCCCCGGCACCAGCGGCGAGATATCGCCGCCAAAACGCAGAATTTCCTTTACAAGCGAGGAGGAGACGTAGGAATGCTCCGGCTCCGCCTTCAGAAAAACCGTCTCCGCGCCGTACATCTTCAGCATCGCGTCGCTCACGGGCTGCTCCGCGAGGAAGTCGCCCGTTCCGCGCAGCCCGCGCAGGATCGCCTGCGCGCCGCGCGATGTGTATTCCTCGATCAAAAGGCGGCTGCTGAAATCTACGCGGACGTTCGGAAGGCTACGCAAAATGGTTTTGAGCATCCCGACCCGTTCCTCGGGCGAGAAGAGGGGGCGCTTTTTTTCGTTGACCATCGCGATCACCCAAACCTCGTCAAAGAGCCTGCTCGCCCTTTGGATGATGTCCAGATGCCCGACGGTCGGCGGGTCAAAGCTGCCCGGATAGATGACCGTCATGCCCCACACCCCGTTTGCCGCGCGAACGCCACGGACGACGCGCCGTATTTGCGGATATCGAATATTTCCCAGCCGCCCGGAACGCGCGGCTGTGGATCTGCGGACGGGTATTCCAGTACCGCAATGCTGTTTTCCCTGAGCAGGCGCGCCTTTTCGAGCGCAGAGAGAACATCGCCATAGGCTTCGTGCATCGCATAGGGCGGGTCGCAGAAGACGATGTCGATCACTTCCCGCATTTTGGATATCGCCGCCTGCCACGGCGAAGGAAAGAACGTTACAACATGTTCCGCCCTGCACAGGGCGATGTTTTTCCGAAGGGTTTGTTGCGCGCTTTTGTCGCTTTCGCAGGCGTAGGCGCGTTTCGCGCCCCTGCTGATCGCCTCGAGCGCCATGGCGCCGGAGCCGGAAAACGCGTCGAATACGACGGCATCCAAAATATCTCCGCGCAGGATGTTGAACACCGCCTCGCGCACCCTGTCGGATGTGGGGCGCGTCGAGACGCCCTCGGGCGAAACGAGCTTGCGCCCGCGATGCTCGCCGCCTACGATGCGCATTACACCTCGGGGCGCGCGGAGCGCGGCTTGCGCGGCTTTTTGTTGACGCGGAGGTTGCGCATCTTGCGCTTTTTGCCCTTTTCGATGTCGTCGAGCTTCTTTTCGCGCAGCTTCGGCCCCTGAAGATAGCCGATCGCGCCGACCGTCGGCAATAGCAGCGAGAGCGGAAGGAACAATACGTACAGCACGTGCGCGGAAACCAGCGTGTACAGCCCGAGGAACGGCATGAACAGCGCGCGCATAAACGCCATGAACAGCGCGGCGCGCGAGATCGGCTCCGCCGGCTGGGGGAGCTCCGCATTCGCCTCGGGGAACGCGCCCTCGTCGTAGGGCAATTTCTCCGTTTCTTCCTCCGCCGCGGGTTCTTCCGCTGCGGTGGTGACTTCGACCACGGGATAGTGCGGCTCGAGCGCTAAGTTCACCGCGGAAAGCAGAAGCAGCGGCAGCGCCGCCGTCAGCAGCAGGTATACGGCGTTGCGCTTGGAAAACACCTGCTTTTCGTACAGGGGATCGACCGTGTGGCCTTCGGCGCGCTGCTTTT
This sequence comes from Christensenellales bacterium, assembly GCA_050946115.1. Taxonomy (GTDB): domain Bacteria; phylum Bacillota; class Clostridia; order Christensenellales; family Aristaeellaceae; genus CAYFRC01. The sequence continues at coordinate 110,518 of JBMNUF010000008.1, read as the reverse complement.
CGACCATCGCGAGCGTCGTAGCCGCCTTTTCGCCCTGATACGCGCAGTCGTTAAACACGAGCGCGCCAAAGCCGAGCAGCAACAGCGCGTTCAGCGTATAGAGCAGCCAGCCGTTCATGCCGACCAAAAACAAAATGCTCAAAAGCATCATCAGTCCGTAGTACATGAGAACCCGTAACCCCATCTTGCATCCGGCGTTCATTTTTCCGTCTCCTTTATCGTTTCTTCACAGCGGAACAGGCGTTGCTCCGTCACCACATAGCGCATTTTGCAATCAAAATCCTCCGTTGGGAGCACTTCTACGATCTGCTTTTCGTAGCACAGTCCCACGCGCACCGCCCTTTCGCACAGGGGCAGGAACCTGTCGTAAAAGCCCGCGCCGTAGCCGAGCCTGTCGCCGCCGCGCGTGAAGGCGAGCCCCGGCACCAGCACGAGATCGATTTGTTCGGGCTGAATCACGCGATCGCCCACGGGCTCCAATATGCCGTACGCGCCGCGCACGAGGTCGCGATCGGGGTTCGCGCAGAAGACCGCCTCCATATGCGTCCTGTCCGCGACGCGCGGGAGGCACAGCGCCTTTCCGTCCCTGCCGATGGCGTCCATGAGGCCGATCGTCGCGACTTCGCCGTTGAGGTGGGAATAGCAGAGGATGTTTTGCGCCCGACGGTATTCCTCGAGCTGCAGAACGCGGCCGCATATGCGCGCGGAAAGCTCCATCATCTCGATGATGGACACCTTATCGCGCATGGCGCGCATCCTGCGGCGTATTTCATTTTTCGCTTCGACGATCAAGAATGTTTCTCCTTCTCAAGGTTTCTGTCCGATGACGACCCTCGGCACCCTCGCGTGGAAGCCGAGGATGATTTCGTAGGGAATGGTGCCGGCAAGCAGGGCAAGTTCGCTCGGCGCAATGCGCTCACCGCCCTGTTTCCCCATCAGGACGACTTCGTCGTCCATGGAAACGCCCTCGATGTCCGTAATGTCCGCCATCAGCATATCCATGCATACGCGGCCCGCGATCGGTGCGCGCCTTCCCTTTACGAGAACCTGCGCCTTTTCGCTCAGCGCGCGGGGATACCCGTCACCGTAGCCGACGGGGAGCGTCATGATGCGGCTCTTGCGCCGCGCGGTAAACGCCCTGCCGTAGCCGACCGTTTCGCCCGCATTGATTTCCTCTATGCGCACGGGCTTAGCCACAAGCGTCTGCGCGGGCTCGATCCCGGGGCACAGGTGCCCAACCTCCTCGCCGTACAGGGCGATTCCGGGCCTTACACAGTCGTATCGGAATGCGGGGTCCAGCAGCGCCGCTGCGCTCGCGGCGGCATGCAGCACGGGGGCATAGCCCGCGCCGCGCAATATGCCCGCCGCGCGCAGAAAGCGCGCGTTCTGCTCGCGCGTGAATTCTGTGTCCGCATCCGGCGCGGCAAAGTGCGTGAACGCGGCCTCGATCCGAACGTTCGGCGCGCGCTTCAGCGCGTCCAAAATGGCGAAGATTTCCCTTTCGCTCCGAAGCCCCACGCGGATCATGCCCGTGTCGATCTTCAGATGCGCGCGCGCGATTTTTTCGCGCAAGGCGGCCTCCCGCTGCATCGCAAAAAGCGTCCCTTCGTCGCAAAGCGCGAGCGCGACATCCCGCGCGACGCATTCCCTTGCGCCTGCCGCCGTCGCCCCGCCGAGGACGAGCACTGGGGCGCAGATGCCCGCGTCCCGAAGGTATATCGCCTCGTCCACCGTCGCGACCGCGAGGGCGGACGCGCCGTTTTCGAGAAAACAGGTAGAACAGACAACCGCACCGTGCCCATAGGCATCCGCCTTTACGACCGCCATCACGCGGCAGGAACCCTGCATGCGCCGCATAAAGGTGCGCATATTGTTCGCGAGGACGCCCATGTCCACGCGCATTTCCACATTTCTGTATTTCGCAGTCACATTTCACCCAGCTGCGATTCGTCCAGCAGCTCCACGCCATTCGTACGCAGGATTTCCGCACCCTTTTGGATGTCGGACAGGTGGAAGATCAAAAGGGCGACTCCCTCGCGGCGGCGCACGAATGAATACAGGTATTCCACGGAGATACCCGCCGCGGCCAGCACCTTGAGGATTTCGCACAGTCCGCCGGGGCAGTCCGGCACGCACACGCCCAGGACATTCGTCTGCCGCACGATGTAGCCCGCTTCGCGCAGGATCGCCGCGGCTTTATCGGGCTTCGCCACGATGCAGCGCAAAATGCCGTACTCGGCGGCATCTGCGATGGACATCGCGATCAGGTCGATGCCGGCGTCCGCCAACAGCTGCGTCGGTCTTATGAGGCTGCCCGGTACATTTTCGAGGAATATGGACAACTGACGGATATACATACCGCAACCCTCCCGAATGCACGCTTCTTTCTTAATTATGTCCAAATTATACCACATGCGGCGCGATTTCACAACAACAAATTGCATTTCCTCAAAAGATTCTGCCCTTTTGCCGCCGCCGTGCATCGGGGTGCGGAAATCCGCCCCTGAGCGAGGGCGGATTTCCGGTCTTTGTATAGAATCCGCGGTTCACGCGGTCAGTTCACAGTCGTGCAGTCGCAAAGCGGCAGCGGGAGGTTTTTGAGCTCCGGATACTCCGAAAGCGCAACCGCAAAGCGCAACACGGCGGTCGCGCCCCCGTCCAGCGGCCTTCCCGCGCCGAGCAGGTCCGCGCGCACCGCCCTTGTAAAGCCCGTGGGCACGGTGATGCGCAGAAGATCTCCCGTCGGTATATCGAGGGCAGCCTTGGTGCCGTTGGCGAAATACATATCGATCAGCAGCAAGCCGTTTTCATAAACCATTTGCTTCGCGCTCGTCGAAAGCGCTCCCCTTTCCCTGACGGGCCTTTTGCGCAGGAATCGGTTTTCCACAACCAGAACGACCGCCTTCCTCGCCGCGCCGACCTTCGGTTTCGCGGTGACAGTGGTTCTACCGACGGCGCACGGCACGACGACGCCGTCCTCGTCCACGGTCGCGACGGAGGGATCGGAGCTCGACCATGCGACCTCCACCGCGACAGGGGTGAGGGGATTCGTCACGGCGCGAAGCCGCAGGCTTTCATCTGCGCCGAGATAGAGCGTCGGCTTCTTCGGAACGATGTCGAATCGCCTGAGCGGCCTGCGCCCCCTGACAGAAATCCGTTTGGACGCGCGGATGCCGCCCGCCGTTTCGCAGGTGATGACGGCGCTGCCGGGAGATATGCCCGTAACCATACCGCTGCCGTCCACGGCGGCGATCGTATCATTCGAGGACGTCCATTGCAGCGCGCCCAATACCGCGCCTGCGGGTTTGGGCGACGCGGTCAGCCGTATGGACGAGGCGACCCGCACGGCGGATTTTCCTCTCAGGGAGAGCGATTTTGCGGCGACGTCCGTCACAATCACCTCGCAGGTATCCAAAACCCTGTCCCCGAGGCAGAGCGACACGGTCGCGCGCCCTTCCGAAACGCCGCGCGCCACGCCCTTTTCGGTTACGGTCACAACGGAGGGATCGGAGGAAACGTACGAGAGCGCGCGATTCTTTTTGGCTTTTTTCGGCGCGGTCACGAGGGAGAGCGCCTTTTTCTGTGTGCCCCTGAGCCGCACCTCGCGCTCCCTGAAGGTGACCGTCGCTTCGAGCACGGTAACGGTCACGCGGGAATCCATCGCGCACAATTCGTCGCCCTGCGCGAGGATCGTCGTCTCCCCGCAGCCCACGGCGGTGACGATGCCGCTTTGCGAAACGGTTGCCACGGAGGGGGCTTCCGAGGAATACCTCGGGGCAAAGCCATGGTACGCGCCCGCCTTTTGCAGGGTGAGGCGCGCGCTCTGCCCTTCGTAAAGCGCCAAATTCGTCTCTTTCAGTTGGGCAAAGTGTGACGTGTTCGCGCAGGCGACCGAAAGCGCATTCCCGTCGCTTGTAACTACGATATCGCCCTGCTGCGATTCGGCGTTGTTATAGCACCTGACGCCCCTCGCTTTGAGCGAGGCAAGGTAGGCGGCGGTCGGAAAATCCCTGCCACCCGTCGAGAAAACGCAGATCGAGGGGGAGATCGCATCCAGAACCGCTTCCGTCTGCGTATCGTAATGGTGCGGATTTTTCAGCACGTCCGCCTTCAGGATGCCGGGATGCCGCCTTTCGATGTCCTCTAAGACGAGCGGCTTCGTATCGCCGGTTAAGAGGAAGACCGTATCGCCGTATGTCAGCTTCAGGATCATCGAATTGAGATTTTCGTAGCGATACCGCTCCTTCCCATACGGCTTCATCCTCCGGTACAGCGCGATGGGCCCCACCACGTCGACCCTCGCGGAGCCGATCGAAAACGTATCGCCGAAGGCGACATACCGACAGGGCGTGTCGTTTACGGCGGCGATTTTCTCGGCGGGCATCGTCGCGCAGTACTGCCTGAGCGCCGCAAGCACCGTATCGTGCGTTGCGAGGATCGCTTCGGCGCGGAAATCCGCTACGATGGGGCCCGCACAGCCGATGTGGTTATCGTGCAGGTGCGAGCAGATGTAGTATTTGAGGTTCGACACGCCTTCTCTGCGCAAATACCGCTCCACGGTATCGTATTTGAAGGCAAATCCGCCGTCGATAAAAGCGTCCTCCCCGTCGCAGCGGATCAGGATCGCATCCTGATGCGCGCCCTGCTCGAGAAAGTGTACCTCGAGCCCGCCCTCAGCGCGCGCCGAAAAGGACAGCGCGCCGAAAAGATACAGCGCAAGCAGGCACAGCAAGATCCGCGAAGGGAAACTTATTAAACGTCTTTCGGTTTTCGCCACAGGCGCCATAAAGCATCACCTCATCATCGCGGATCGCCATGGTACCGCGTATTGCTATTTTCGTTCCGTCGAAAATCGGCTCCGCCGCATTCGGGCATCGATCAGTCCGCGAAGAAGAGCCCTTCAAACGCATCGTAGCCATCGACGAACCCGTCGGCGGTCATGACCTGAAGGTTGCGGATCGCCGTATAGCCGCCCGCGTACTCGTAGTACATATCCGCCCCGACGGGAGAGAGGTAAATCCAGCTCAGATCGTCCGTCGCGGTCAGCGCGGCGACTTCGCCCGCGCGCAGCACCATGACCTCCTCGTCCACATAGGGCGTGAGCGTCAGCGCGATGTCCTTTTTGAGGGTCACGATCGTGCCGACGGGATAGCTCGCCCTCGGCGCTTCCATGAGCACGGGGTCGTGCGGCGTGTATTCCTCGGAATAACTGTAATCCCTGCACAGGACGTATTCGCCCGGATGGAACCACGTCTGCAGCGAGCTGCCGCGAATCACGCCCGTGAGCGTTTCGCCGAATACGGAAATCTTCTCTGCGGGGGAGGGGATGCCGCCGACGGCGATCAGCTTTTCGTCCTCGTAGAGGAATACGCTGCATGCATAGTCGGAGCTCATGCCGTTTTCGGGCACGAACAGCAGCACGCTGTCGTATCCGTTATCGAGCCGCGCCGCGTAGAGTTCGCCCGTAAGCGCATAGCCCGCGCCTTCCACGGAGAGCCCGTTCACGGTGAGGGTAAAGGTGACCGCGTCCTCCGGGTACTCCTCGTCCTCGGGCTTGACGGAGAGGGAGACGGTGTCCGTCGAGCCGTCGCCGTCCAGGTCGATCGCGCTGGCAAGTTCCAGCTTCGTCATGACGCCCTTTTCGAGCTCCGCAAAGGCGGCGCAGGGCAGAAAGAGAAGAAGTGCCAACATCAGGCAAAGCATTTTTCGCATAAAATCATCCTCCAAAAATCGCATGATATTTCTTTGACGCACGAAGGCGGCAAAAAGATGCCGTTGACGGAAGAGGAAAACCGCGGTATACTGGATGTAATGGAAATATTTCAGGAAGGATGTGTTATACATGGCGAAAAAGTACGCCGTTCCCTACGCGCTTTCCGTTCCCACGGGGGGCGTAACGCTCACGGGTGGAAGGCTGCACAAGGCGTTTGAGAACAACATCGGCTTTCTCAAGGGCTTCGACACGGACAGGATGCTGTACTGGTACCGCGTCCACAAGGGGAAGAAGGCGCCCTACGCGCCCTATGGCACGGGCAGCGGGCACTTTGAGAACAACCTCAAGGGGCAGACCGCGGGCGAATTTCTGATGGGCGCGTGCACGACGCTCTTGTGGAGAGAGGACGACACGCTTCGCGCCATGGCGCGCGAGCTGCTCTCCGAAATGCGCGACTGCATGGACGATGACGGCTTCATCATCCCCATTCCGCGCGAGGAGTTTCCCACCAAGGAATATCCGAACTACACCCGCGCGTGGATCACGTTCGGGCTGTTGGACGCGGGCTATGCGGGCGAAGAGGACGCCTTCGCCATGGCGCGCGAGATGGGCGACTGGTTCAACTGCAGCGACGTGCTCCCCTTCGTCAAGGACATGAATTTGGGATTTCAGGGAATCCTCGCGCAGACGCGGCTGTACGATTCTCCCGTCGGCGTAAAAAGGGACATCGAGGTCGCCCGGAACCATTACGAGGAGGACTGGTGGCTGCGCCAGCTCATCCGAAAGGACCACCGCGCGATCTACGACCACCCCGGAAACCACCCGCATTCGACGCTTTTAACGACGCTGGAAGGATACCTCGACCTGTACCGCGCGACGGGCGAACGCCTATACATCGACGCGGTGCGAAGCGCGCTGCCCATGTACGAGGACAAGTGGCAACACGTAGGCGGCGGCATCTCGATGTGCGAGATGGATACCTATTTCCCCGGCTGCAACTGGCTGAGCGTTTCGCGCAACTACAACGAGCTTTGCTCCACGAATTTCTGGGTGCTCATCAACCAGAGGATGCACCGCCTGTACCCGGACGACGCGCACTATGTAGACGAGATGGAAAATTCGCTCTACAACGTGCTGTGCGCGGCGCAGGTGGGAACAGAGGGCTATCACTACCTGAACTTCCTCGAAAAGCACAAGGATTCTCGGTATCTGGATCGCGCGACGTGCTGCGCCGCGATGGGAACGCGGCTGGCGGGGCTCTTGCCGCAGTTCCTGTATACGTATACGGAGGATACTGTGTACGTCGATCTCTATGCGCCTTCGACCGCGCGCCTTCCGCTGTGCAAAATCGCGTGCGAGACGGACATCCCCGACGGGGGAAGCGCGCGGATTACGATTACCGCCGCCGAAAAACCGTTTGCGCTGAAGCTGCGCGTGCCGCGATGGGCGGCGGAGGACGCGGTCTTCTTCAAAAACGGGGCGCAGGCGGCAAGCGGCAAGCCGTCCTCCTACGTGACGATCGAAGTTTCGGCGGGGGACGTGATCGAGGTGTGCTTTGCGCGCGGCTTCCGCATTACGCACTACACCGGCGCGGAGCAGGTCTACGGGAAAAAGCGGTTCGCCGTGGAATACGGGCCGCTGTTGTACGCCGCGCTCGGCGCGCCGAACCCCGTGGAGCTCTCATGGGACGTGACAAGGCCCGAAGAGGAACTGATCCCCGCGAAAAACGGCATCTTCGAGATCCAAAGCGACCCATTCCACTGCTACATGCCCTATGTGGACATAACCGACGAGCCCTTCAGCGTGTATCCGCTGTTCCCGGAGGGATAGCCACCCCAAAATGGACGGTCGGGAGATAGCGAACCGATTCGACGCCCCCGCCCCAATCTTAACCCGTGCGTCGATCGCCCGTAATATGGCAGCGCTTGACAGCGCCGAAAAAACGGGTAATAATGAAGACATCGTACAATGGAAATGCATATCAAAGGAGGACGACCATGGGCATCATTTTGTGGATCATCTTGGGCGCACTGGCCGGCTGGATTGCAAGCCGGATCATGGGGCACGACGAGAACATGGGCGCCGTCGCCAACATCGTAGTGGGCATCGTCGGCGCGGGATTGGGCGGCTGGATCTCCACGACCTTCCTGGGCGGCGCGGGCATCACCGGCTTCAACATCTGGAGCCTATTGGTCGCCGTCGGGGGCGCGTGTCTGTTGCTTTGGATCATCGGCGGCGTTCGGCGCAGGCGCCGCTGACGGGGAAACACCCGCAAGGGAATGAAATTCTTTGGTTTACGGTAAACACAAAATGGGTTGTTGCGGAATCCGCAACAGCCCATTTTCGATTTGCATTTGGCGCGTCAGTCCATCTTTTCGAGCAGCACGCCGCTTTCCTTTAGGATTTCGAGCGAAAAGGCATCGGGATAGCCCTCCTTGTACACGACGCGGGCAATGCCGGCGTTGATGATCATCTTCGCGCACATGACGCAGGGCTGGTGCGTGCAGTACAAGGTCGCCCCCTCGATCGAGACGCCCAGCCGCGCCGCCTGGATGATCGCGTTCTGCTCCGCGTGTACGGCATAGCACAGCTCCTGCCGCTCGCCGGACGGGATACCGAGCTTGCGCCGCAGGCACTCGCCGCGCTCCACGCACGTCCTGATGCCCGCGGGCGCGCCGTTGTAGCCCGTGGTCATGATGCGCTTGTTTTTCACGATCACCGCGCCGATCTTGCGCGTGTCCTGATAGCAGCTCGCCCACGTGGAGATGACAAACGCCATCTCCATGAAGCGCTTATCCCATTTATCCCACTTTTCCATTTTTACGCCTCCCCGCCGTATTTCTCGCACACGGCGCGATAGGTTTCGTGCGTGCCGATGTCCACGCAGTCGCCCCGAAACAGCCACACCTTGACTTCTTTCCTCTTGTGGAGCCACTGCGGGAAGAAGCCCGGCGAATCGGCGGGATTTCCCTCGTCTATATATTGTTTGAACAGCGGCAGCGTATCGCGCCGATAGCAGTACATGGCGTAGATCGCGATCGTCGTCTTGGGCTCCTTCGGCTTTTCGACGAGCTCCTTCACGGTCCCCTCCTCGTCCAAAACCGCCACGGCAAAGCGGCGCAATTCCTCCGTGTCATAGATATGGCCCGCGAGCAGCGTGTCCTTCCCCGTCCTGTGAAACGCATCTACGAAATCCGAAAGCGGGAAGGTGAAGAAGTTGTCCGACGCCATGACGAGCAAATCGTCGTCGATTTGCGCATTTTCCAGCGCGAACTGCACATCCCCCAGCGCGCCCAACCTGTCCTCGTTCCCCTTCGTGCCGTCGTTGATGACCTCAACGGTAAGCGGCGAGATATCCGCCGATTCCACCCATGCCTCAAACTGCGCGGTGAAGCGGTCGTTGGTGACGATATACACCTTTTCCAAGGACGGAATCGTCTTCAGTCCCTCCAAAATGAAGGAAAGCATGCATTTTTTCCCGATGGGCAAGAGCGCCTTGGGCGTATCGCGCGTCAAGGGATACAGCCTTGTCGCGTACCCTGCGGCAAGGATCAAAGCTTCCACGCCTTTTCACATCCTTTGCTTTTGAATGGTTTTGTCGCAGCCCGATTATACCATAGGGTTAATTGTCTGTCAATTCCCAAATTCCCCCTTGCGGATATGCAGCGCTTGCTGTATAATGAACGGGAACTATGTTTGAAAGGAGGCGCCGAAGGAATGATCAGGCTCAGGAATCTGTTCCGCTTTTTCCCGGGGCGTCTTGCCGCGCGCTGATTTATGCGCATGGTTGCAATATTCTCCCCGGGTCGCCTTATGGTGCTCGGGGGTTTTTATGTCAAAAAAAGGGGGAAACCGACTTGCACAATCGAAAACTTCGGCTTGCGCGGGAGATTATGCGGGGAAACGGCGCCAAATACGCCGGCGCGATCGCGGCGATGGCGCTCTCCGCGGGGGTCGGCTTTGTCGTACCGCTCGTGCTCGCCGAAACCATAGATGCCGTGATCGGCGAAAAGCGGCCGCTCGCGATCCCGGGGATTTTGGGGAAATGGGTAGCGGATTTGGGCGGGCGCGACTATTTGGTGCATAACCTGTGGCTGATGGCGCTTATCATGGTGCTGCTCAGCCTCTTGGGCGGGCTGTTTCAGTACCTCAGGGGGCGCTGGACGGCGCAGGCGAGCGAGAGCATCGCAAAGTCCCTGCGCGACAGGCTCTATACGCATCTGCAGTCCCTTCCGTTCTCCTACCACGCGAAGGCGCAGACGGGCGATCTGATCCAGCGCTGCACCTCCGACGTCGAGACGATTCGCCGCTTCCTCTCGGGGCAGCTCGTGCAGTGCTTCCGCTCGGTGCTCATGATTACCATCGCGCTCATCGTCATGCTGCGCATGAATGTTGCGATGACGCTCGTATCCATGGTGCTCGTGCCGCCATTGTTTTTGTTCGCGTGGCTGTTTTTCAAGATGGTGCACAGGTTCTTCCGCGAGGCGGACGAGGCGGAGGGCAAAATGAGCGCCGTCCTGCAGGAAAACTTGGCGGGCGTGCGCGTAGTGCGCGCGTTCGGCAGGCAGAAGTTCGAGGTGGAAAAGTTCAAAAAGGCGAACGACGACCTCTGGTACAAGTCCAAGCGCGTCGTGGACATGCTCGCGATCTATTGGCCCGGAAGCGATATGCTCTCCATGCTTCAGACGGGCGTGACGCTGGTGTATGGCGTGTTCCTCGCCGCGAGCGGGAAGATGCTGGTAGGCGAAATGACGGTGTTCGTGAGCTATATCTCCATGCTACTCTGGCCCATCCGCGAACTGGGGAGGATATTGTCCGACATGGGCAAATCCATCGTCGCCCTGGAGCGCATCGACGAAATCCTCATCGAGAAGCCGGAAAAGGACGACCCCGACGCGATCTATGCGCCGGTAGACGGGGACATCGAGTTTCGCCATGTGGGCTTTTCGTATGAGGAATCCAACCCCGTATTGACAGACGTCGATTTCAAGGTTCGCAGGGGGCAGACGGTCGCGATTCTGGGCGCGACGGGCAGCGGCAAGTCGACGCTCATGCTCCTGTTGCAGCGCCTGTACGACGTGAAATCCGGCGAAATCCTAATCGGCGGCATCAACATCAACCATATCAAAAAATCGTGCCTGCGCTCGCACATCGGGCTGGTGCTGCAGGAGCCGTTCCTCTATTCGCGCACGGTGTATGACAACATCGGCATCGTAGATGCGGACGCGCCTGCGGAGAAGATCTACGATGCGGCGCGCACGGCGGACGCGGACGGCTTCATCCGCGAATTCGAAAAGGGCTATGATACCTTGGTCGGCGAGCGGGGCGTGACGCTCTCGGGCGGGCAGAAGCAGCGCGTCGCCATCGCGCGAACGCTCCTGAAGGACAATCACATCCTAATCTTCGACGATTCGCTCTCCGCCGTCGATACCGAAACGGACAGGACGATCCGCAAGGCGCTCAAGGAAAAGGGCGAAAACATCACGACGTTTATCATCTCCCACCGCCTGACGACCCTGTCCGAGGCGGATTTGATCGTCGTGCTCGAAGGCGGCAAGGTCGCGCAGCAGGGCACGCACGAGGAGCTGATCGCGCAGGACGGCCTGTACAGGCGCATTTACCGCATCCAGACCGCGCTCGAAGAAGAGCTCGGCGAGGAGCAACGGGGGGAGGGAGCCTGATATGCAATTTCAGGAAGAGCAGGACTATACCAAACGGTTTGACATCTCGCTGTGGATAAAGCTCGTGCGCTATGCAAAGCCCTTTCGCTTCCACCTGATCGCGATCGGCTTTGCGATGCTGCTTTCCTCGATCTGCGACGTGCTGTTTCCGCTTCTGACGTCGGAAGCGATCGACGTATACATCGCCGGCGGCACCACGGAAGGGCTCGGTTGGTTCATCGCACGGTATTTCGGGCTGGTGTTGTTTCAGGTAGGCTGCATCTTCGCGTTCTGTTTGCTCTCGGGGCGCACGGAGACGGGCGTATGCCACATGATCCGCGAGATCGGCTTCAACCGATTGCAGGAGCTGCCCTTTTCCTACTACGACAAGACGCCCATCGGCTACATCATCGCGCGCATGACGAGCGACACGCAACGCCTCGGCGACACGATCGGCTGGGGGCTGATCGACCTTCTGTGGGGGCTGTTCTTCGTGGTCATCGTCACGATCGTCATGGTTTCGATGAATCTCATGCTTTCGCTCGCGGTGCTCGCGGTAATCCCCGTCATCGGGGTCATCTCGATGTTCTTCCAAAAGCGCATCTTAAAGAGCTATCGCGAGGTGCGCAAGATCAATTCCAAGATCACGGGCGCGTTCAACGAGGGCATCATGGGCGCGAAGACGACCAAGACGCTCGTGCGCGAGGAGGCAAACGACGCGGAGTTCTGCGAACAGACGCGCACGATGAAGCGGTCTGCCATCCGCGCGGCGGTCTTGTCGGCGCTGTTCATGCCCATCGTGTCCTCTCTGGGCTCCCTCGCGGCGGCGTATGCGCTGTGGAAGGGCGGGTACGACGTTTTTTCCGGCGCGATCTCCTTCGGCATGCTCACGGCGTTCGTGAGCTATTCCGTCCAAATCTTCGAGCCGATCTCCGCCATCGCGCGGACGTTTGCGGAGCTGCAGTCCTCGCAGGCTGCGGCGGAGCGCGTCATCTCCCTGATCGAGACGGAGCCGGAGATCGCCGATTCCGAAGAGGTGATCGCAAAATACGGCGACAGTTTCAACCCCAAAACGGAAAACTGGGAGACAATCAAGGGCGATATCGATTTTGAGAACGTCACGTTCCGCTATTCGGGCGGCGAAAAGGTGCTTTCAAATTTCAACCTGCACGTGAAGGCGGGCGAAACCGTCGCGCTCGTCGGCGAGACCGGCAGCGGCAAGTCCACCATCGTGAACCTCATCTGCCGCTTTTACGAGCCGACCGAGGGGCGTATCCTGATCGACGGGCGTGACTACAAGGAGCGCTCGCAGCTCTGGCTGCAGTCGCACCTTGGCTATGTATTGCAGCAGCCGCACCTGTTCTCCGGCACCATCCGCGACAACATCCGCTACGGCAGGCTCGACGCCACGGACGAGGAGACCGAGCGCGCCGCCCGCACGGTGGACGCGGAGGACTTTATCCTAAAATTTGAAAAGGGCTACGATACGGACGTGGGCGAGGGTGGAAACCGCCTCTCCACGGGGCAGAAGCAGCTCATCTCCTTCGCGCGGGCGCTGCTCGCCGACCCCGCGATCTTCGTATTGGACGAGGCGACATCCTCCGTCGATACGGAGACGGAGCAGAAGATTCAGCGCGCCATCCAGACGACGCTACAAAACCGCACGAGCTTCATCATCGCGCACAGGCTCTCGACCGTCCGCACGGCGGACCGAATCCTGGTCATTCGAAAGGGCGAAGTCGTTGAGTCGGGTACGCACCGCTCGCTTCTGGCGCAGAGGGGTTATTATTACAACCTCTATACCAACCAGTTCCGTGAGGATCGCGAGCGGGAGATTTTGGGCATCGCGAGGGCGGAGGCGTAACGAACAGACAAAAAGGGAGCGGCAACTTTTGTGCTGCCGCTCCCTTTTTTTGTTTGTCGCATCACAGCCCCGTCGTGTCGAAGCCGATGGAAGCAACGTCAAAGGCGGTGTTGCGGTAGGCGATGAAGGTTTCGTTCTCAACCGCGCCCCAAAATACGCCCGTACCGCCCGCGATGTGCCATATAATAAAAGCACTCATAGCCATATGCTTTGGCTCGATAAACTGGAATTTATCGAAACAGCGTAAACACTTGACACGGTGATCCGAATTCTTCCGTTAATTCGCCTTCAACGAATCCGAATTTTTTATAAAATGCTCTGGCGGCGATTCCTTTTTCGTCACCCTCCCGAAAGGTCGATACAACAATGTCCTTATCACCGTCAAGTTCGCTCAGTGCTTTTTTCATCAGCATTGATGCAATACCACGTTTACGATACTCCGGCTTTACTGCCAAACAACAGATCATATTGTATTTTCGGGAGAAAAGGAGAACACCGACTATTATATTCTGATCTTTTACACATAAAGCCCGTCTTTGAGATATGAATTCCATAACAGTACTTTTGTGTTCCTCAATGGCTGTTTCGGTTTCCAAACCGGGAAAATTCCACTTCACTTCTTCTACCAGGTCCATCCAGGAATCAATATCTGTCGGCGCACCGAATTGCACTTCCATAACACTTCCTCCACAAATTCTGATTTATGCGGATATGCCGATGAAAGACCAATTGAGTAACTTCCCATGAAAGGTTTCTGGCAGAACCACGGTATACGACCGGTATCCTGTACTGAAATCGCCCAAGTTGCAAGCAGGGATACTGCCCGATATAGGCGATGCGCATGCGCTCGTCCCATATGAACTCATACACCAGATCGCCCGTGTATTTGCTCCCCTTCACGTCGACCATCTCAAAAAACATACATATATCGACATCCTCGTCCATGCTATAGGATGCATCTTCATCGAGGTTTTCCAAAGCCAAGACTTCCGCATTCGCATGCCCCAGCGCGCACCCCGCGAAGGTGAAGACATCTTTCTCCTCCGCAAGGCAAGGGAGAAGCATAGAAAGAACCGTCAGCGCCGCGACCGCGCAGACCAAAATCTTCTTCATACGTTCAACCTTTTTGCGCTTTATTAAAATAAAATCGCCAAAGCGATTGTTTGCGCATCACAGCCCCGTCGTGTCGAATTTGGCGGTGGCAAAATCGAATGCGGTGTTGTAATAGATGATGAGGGTTTCGCCATCCACATCGCCTAAAAGCACGTCCGTATCGCCCGCAATGTGCCATACCGTGGCTATGTCAAAGGATATCAGGCTTATCTCCTCCCGATCGTCCCTGGCTGCCCACTTCTCGATATTGTCCGCAAAACGCAGGAATGCGGATTCGTCCTCGTTCGAAGGTTCTCCGTAGAGGGAGGAAAGCGCACCCTGAAGATACCTGTAAGATACGTCCCCGCCGTCCGAGGGCGCGGGAATGTAATAGACGATGCAGCAAAGCTCGTCCTGCAGGAACATGTACGCCAGCTCTGCCGCGTATTTGCTCACCTTTACGCCGGACACCATCAGGTCCGTCAATCCGCTCTCATCTTCTTCGCCGAAGTCGGCATCCTCGTCCATATCCTCCAACGCCATGACGTCCGCGCGCGACATTCCCCACCGCGCGCCCCGCGCGAAGGTGAAGACATCGTCTTTCTCCTTCGCGTTCTCCTCCGCAAAACAGGGGAGTGCCGTGGAGAGCATCAGCAGCGCCGCAAGCGCAAAGACCAAAATCTTCTTCATACGATCAATCCTCCTTACTTTTGGTTAAAAATCGTAGGCGGTGTTGTAATAGGTGATGGAGGTCATACCCTGTATCACGCTCAATACCACGTCCGTATCGCCCGCAAGGTGCCACACCGCGGCGTTTTCTATCGCCAGGTCTATTTCCTCCTGATCCATCTGCTTTGCGATGTCGTTCAAAAAGCGCAGGAATGCGGATTCGTCATCTCCCGACGGCTCGCCATATAGGGCGGAGAGCTCGCTTCGGAGGTTCTCGTAGGGTTCGTCCGCGCCGTCCAAGGGCGGAATAATCTGATAGTTGATGCAGAGAAGTTCGTCCCTCACGAACAGATACCCCAGTTCCGCCGTGTATTCGCTCACCTCCACGTCGAGCACCGACAACGTCGAAAAAACATCCTCCTCATATTCGCTGTAGTTGGCATCCTCGCCCAAGTTTTCCAAAGCTTTGACTTCTTCGCGCGACATGCCCCACCGCGTACCCCGCTCGAAGGGTACGCCCGCTTCTCCCTCCGCAAAACAGGGGAGTGCCGCGGAGAGTGTCAGCAGCGCCGCAAGCGCAAAAGCAAAAAATCTCCTCATACGCTTAGCCTTCCTTTCTTTTTATCGAAAATCGACAAGGCGATTTCGCGCATTACGGCTCCGTCGCGTCGAAGTCGGCGCACCCGAAACTGTATGCGGTATCGTAATAGACGATGAAGATCGTGCGCTCCGCCGTGCCCAAACTTACATCCGCGTCGCTTGCAACATGCCACACCTCAGCGTTTTCCGTTGCCCGTTCCGCTTCGTCCCAATCCCACTGCATACTATCGCTTACAAAGCTTACCAGCGCAGACCTGTCCTCCCCGTACGGCTCGCCGTACAGGGAGCAAAGTGCGCCTCGCAGATCCCCGTAGGATGCGTCCGAAGCCTCCGGAATCCTATAGGCGATGAGCATGAGTTCGTCCCCAATGAACATATACACCAGATCCCCCGTGTATTTGCCCACATTGACGCCCGGCACCTCAAAGAACCATATAACGACATCCTCGTCCATGCTATGGGATGCATCCGCATCGGCATTCTCCAAAGCCAAGACTTCTGCATACGACATGCCCCAGCGCGCGCCTCTTTCAAAGGTGAAGCCCGCTTCTTCCTCCGCAAAACAGGGGAGAACCGTGGACAGAAAGAGCAGCGCCGCGAGCGCGCAGGGCAAAATCCGCTTCACGCGATCAGCCTTCCTTCTTTTTCCTGAAAATCACCTTATTTTGGATGATGAAGCTGAATACGAACATCACCAAATCCGCGATCGGCTTGGCGGCGACGGCGGGAATACCGACCTTCGTCAAGAGCTTGATGAGCTGTATGCTCGCAAACATCACTATGATGACCAGCACATAATACGCCGCGAGCGAACCCTTTCGCTTGCCCGCCTTGAACACGACATCGCGGTTCACGCGGTAGTTCAAGAGTGAGGACAGGAAGCGCGCCACAAGGAACGGCACGCCGACGCCCGAGGGCAAAAGCGCGGCGACGATCTTGTGCAGCACGGGGCTCGACACGTCCAGATGGTTGAGGTTCGCGGGCAAAAGGTAGTGAAGCAGCGCAAACAGCGCCCAGTCGATCAGCCCGCAGGACAGGGCGGAGCCGATATAGGCGAGCTCCTGCCGAAGCATCAGGCCGTATATGCGCGCGCTGTCCCGTATGACGCTGAAGTGCGAGGACTTGTTGTCGTCGATATAGATGGTGTCAATCGTCACCTGTTCGACGATCGTGCCCTTCTTGCGCGTCTCCAGGAGCATATTCATCTCGTACTCGTAGCGGTCGCCCTCAAGCTTTGCATACTCCTCGAGCAGCGAGCGCGGGATGCCGCGCAGACCCGTCTGCGTGTCGTCGATCCAAAGCCCCGAAAGCAGCCCGAGCACCGTGCAGGTAATGGTATTTCCCACCTTCGAGCGCGGCGGCATCTGCTTTTTGTCGCGCGCGCCGAGGACGAGTGCCTCCGGCTCTTCGCGCAGCTTTTGCGCGACGCGAACGATGTCCTTGACGGCATGCTGTCCGTCCGCGTCCGCCGTCACGACGGGCATGGGAAAATGCGCCGCGATATGCGAAAGTCCCGTCTTGAGCGCGGCGCCCTTGCCTCGGTTGACGGGATGCGTCAAAACGTGCGCGCCTTGCGCCGAAGCCTTTTCAAAAATCGCCCGATACGCCTCGCCACCGCCGTCGTCCACCGCGACGACGGTTTCAAACCCCGCCGCAAACAGGCGGTCTATCATTTCGTTGAGCCTTTCGTCCGGCTTATATGCCGGGATCAGCACACAGGTATCCCGATTCTCTGAAGTCACACAATTCCCTCCTTGCGATTCGCCCCCATTATACCATTTTCGGTGCGGCATTTGCGTTCGACACACAATCTTTACATAAAAGTTCATACCTTTGAAACAACTGGCTTCGCAATCCGTTGTATAATATGTGTATGATTATCGCTAACGCGAAAAGGGAGTGTGAAACGGATGAAACGCCTGCTATGCGCGGCGCTGGTCGCGCTTTTGTGCGCATCCCTGTTCGTTCCTGCGGCGGGCGCGTCGACGATCCACGCCGCGATCAAAACGCCATATACGAGCGGCTGCATCCACGTGCGCGCGGGCACGGGTACACGGTATAAGGTGCTCGGCTACGCATATTACGGCGACGCGATCGAGGTGCTCTCCACGGGGAATGTGTGGATCAAGGTGCGCATACTCTCCACGGGCATCGAGGGGTATGTCAACAGCTATTACGTATCGGAATATATCCCGGTGACGAGCGTGAAAAAGTGGGGCAGCGTCGCGTTCGGCATCTCCAAGCGCGCAGGCGGCAACGGAAAACTGCTCGTGGATCGGGGGACGCGCCTCGCGGTCACGGGCGTACTGGAAAACGACGACAAACAGACGGCGATCGGGCACGTGGGCAGCTGGTACGAAGTGCAGCTCATCCCGACGGAGCGCACGGGCAACGCCTACAGCCTCCACCTCGCCGAAGGCCTCCCCGCGAGGACCACCGCGATGGTGAACCTGAGAAGGGGCGCAAGCCCCAAGGCCGCGATCATCGCCTCGCCCGACAAGGGATCAAATATCGCCGTGCTCACGCTCGGGGAAAAGTGGAGCAAGGTGCGCTATCGCGGAAGGACGGGCTATATGTACAACAAATACATCGAACTGTATGACAACGCGGCGGAGGGCTGAGCCTTCGCCGCTTGGGGAGCGCGGGACGAGCCGCGCTCTTTTTTTGTCTTTTCGGGGATGCGCCGCCCGCCTAATCCCTGATCGCCGTCGCGATACCGCGCAGCACGTTGCCCTGCCGCGAGCCCACGATCCCGCCCAGCGACTGTTTGCAAATGAGGATGCCGCTTCGGAAGAACAGCCCCATCACGGGCAGCTCCTCCACGATTTGCAGCTGGATTTTGCCCATCGTGTTTTTGAGCGCTTCCTCGTCGGTCGTTTGGAATGCCTCCCTGAGCAGCGTATCCATGGACGCGGAGGTATACCGCGAGTAGTTGCAATTCCCCGAAGAATACAGAAGGAACGACAGCTCCGGAAGCTCCGACAGCTCGAACGCGACGAGCGCGAGGTCGAACTTGCCGTTGCGCAGCGTCGGAAGCACATCCGACGTGGAGACGGTCTCCACCGTCACGGCGAAGCCGACGGTCTTTAACTGCTCGGCGATGAGGTTCGCCGCGTCCGTCCGCGTGGTCGTCGTGCCTCGGTCGTAGGTCGCGAGCGAAATCTCCAGCCGCACGACGCTGCCCTCCATCTCCTTTTGCAGCACGCCGTCGCCGTCGGGGTCGCTCCAACCGTCCTCGTAGAGGAGGTACAGCGCGCGCTCCGGGCTGAAATTGTACTTGGTGGACTGCGGGTCGTGCAGCCACGTGCCGGGCTGCACGGGCACCTCCGATTCCTGCGCGAGGCCGGCGTATACGGTCTCGACGACGGTCGTTCGGTCGATCGCGTACATGATCGCCTTTCGGACGGCGGGGGAAGCCATGATCTGCCTGTCCAGATTCGGCAACAGGCATTCATAGGTCTGCGTGAGAAAATCCACCGTCACGCGGTCGCTCAGGTTCTTGGACAAAGACGCCGTCGCGCTCTCGGTTGCGAGCGTGTCGATCTCCCCCGTCTCCAGCGCCTGCATCGCCGCCTTCGTCGAAGGGTAGAAAATCGCGACGATGCTCTCCACGCCGCCGGACGCCCTGCGCCACCAGAGCGGGTTGCTCTCCAGCCGCAGCGCGTTGTTGCGACTGAAATCGATAAACCAGTACGCGCCCGTGCCCATGGGTGTCTCTGCCGCGATGCTCGCGGCGGAAACGACGGGGAACGTCATGCAGTAGAGCGTGAAATACCCCATTTCGCTCGCCGATTTGACCTCGAGCGTCAGATCGTCCACCGCACGCATCGCGGAGATATGGCTCACAAGGCTATACCACTTGCCCGTCGGGTGGTTTAATATCTCCTGATAGCTCGCGACCACGTCGTTTGCCGTGAGCGCGGCGCCGTCGTGAAAGACGATGCCGCTTCGAAGCGTAAACGTCCACAGATCGCCGTCAAACGTCCAGCGGTCCGCAAGCTGCGGCTGGGGGCGCATATTCTCGTTCAGCTCGACAAGCGATTCGTAGACGAGGCTGTCGATGTTGATAAAATCGCGGCAGTCGGTGGAAAGCGGGTTGATGTCCGCGTCCGTCGATACGACGACGCCCATGGTGATGTCGCCCGCCGCCAGATTCACGCCCGGTGATGCCGCGCT
The DNA here is from genome assembly GCA_050946115.1 of Christensenellales bacterium. Classification (GTDB taxonomy): domain Bacteria; phylum Bacillota; class Clostridia; order Christensenellales; family Aristaeellaceae; genus CAYFRC01. The sequence goes on along the minus strand of JBMNUF010000008.1, from coordinate 90,744 downwards.
CGGCGCAACCTCCCGGATGCCGTTCTCGTCGGACGCCTCGGGCGCTGCGCCCATGTCGATCGGCGGCGCGGGCATCGCCTCGCCGTTGTAATAGTCGGTCGATTCCTCGGAAAAGAAATCCGCCGTGCCGTCTGCGTCCGGATCCGGCTCCCTTTGGGAGGGATTGTACGCCGCAGGCACGACCGTCGCCACGGGTTCTTCAATCGTAATGTGGCCGAGCCCGCCCGTTTCCTCGGGGCCGCAGCCGTATAAAAGCAGCGTCAAAATCAAAAACGCCGCAAAAAGATGCCGTTTTTTCATCATGCTCTCCGTTTCATTTTCCGCCATACAGTTCCCTATACATTTCGACGGCCTTTAGCACGCGCTCGACATACCCGCGCGTTGCGTCCGATGGGATGTGTTCGAGCGCCGCGCCGTCCGAAGAATTCGCGGGGTCTTTGAGCCATTCGTCCACGCGGTTCTGCCCCGTGTGATACGCCGCCGTCGCCTTGGTCAGATCGCCGCCGAAGCGCCGATCCAGATACGAAAGGTACCACGAGCCGAGCCGCGCGTTTTGCCGCGGATCGGTAAGCATCGCATCGTTATACTCCTCGCCCAGCTTTTCCGCGATCCATTTCGCCGTGTCGGGGAGAAGCTGCATCAGCCCGACCGCGCCCGCTCCGGACACCGCATCCGCCCGGAACGACGATTCGCACAGCATGACGGCGTACAGCCGCTCCGTTTCGAGGGAGAATTCCGCCGCACATTCCTCCACGACCTCCTGATAGCGGATCGGGTATGCCGCAAGCAGTATTTCCCTCTCCCGCCGCGCCGCTTCCGTGCGGATCGCGCGGGAGGCGACCACGCCGAGAACACACAAAAGCGCGCACGAAATCACAAGGAGCATCGCCCTTTTTCGAAGCGCATTCCTTCGTCGTCTCCGCTCCGAGCGGTTCATACGCACATCCTCCCGCTATAGCCGCTTGAGCAGCTCCTGATAGAGGTTGCCGAGTTCCTTCTCCGTCTCCTCGCGCGGCCTGTCCGTCCGAATCACGCGCCCCGCGCGCTCTTCCTTTTCGGAGAGGGGCATTTGCGAGGCGATGCGCGCCTCCGCCTGCGAGCGCGTCTTTCCGTTGCGCTTCATGATGCGCTCGATCTGTATTTCCTTGGGCGCGGTCATGACCCACACGTCGTCGCACAGCGCGTCCATGCCCGTTTCGAACAGGAGCGGCACATCCAGCACGATCACCTTTTCGTTGCGCTCCCGCGCCTCTTCCATGAGGCGGAGCATCTCGTTTTGTATCGCCGGATGGAGGATTCCCTCCAGCGCGCGCCGCTTTTCCTCGTCCGTGAACACGATCTCCGCGAGCGCCTCGCGGTTGAGCGTGCGCTCGTCCGAGAACACGCTGTCCCCGAACGCTGCGCGGATATCCCCGAGCGCCGCGCCGCCGCGCGAAGTGAGGTCTTTGGAGATTTCATCCGCGTCGATCACACATGCGCCGAGCTTTTTAAGGTGTGCCGCCGCCCGCGTCTTTCCGCAGGCGATGCCGCCCGTAAGTCCCAGCACAAATTCGGTTTCATTCATGCGTAAAGCCCCCTAAACTCCCGTTTCACTTGCAGTCCGCCCAGCATTTGCCGACGGACAAATCCGCCTTGAGCGGCACTTTCAGATCCGCCACGCTCTCCATCGCTTCTTTGAGGATGGCCTTTACCGTTTCGACCTCCGCAACGGGCGCTTCTACGATGAGTTCGTCGTGTACCTGCAAAATGAGCCGCGCCGAAAGCCCTTTGTCCTCCAGCGCGCGCGCCGCGCGGATCATCGCGCGCTTGATGATGTCCGCCGCCGTGCCCTGTATGGGGCTGTTCATCGCGCAGCGTTCCCCGAACTGCCTGACCGCGTAATTCGGCGACTTCAGCTCCGGAAGGTAGCGCCTGCGCCCGAAAAGGGTCGTCGCGTAGCCGTTTTTCTTGCCCTCTTCGACCATTTTGTCCATATAGCCCTTGATGCCCGGGTAGCGCTCGAAATACCGCGCGATGAAGCCCGCCGCTTCCTTGCGCGACACGCCGATGTTCTTTGCGAGCCCGAAATCCGATATGCCGTACACGATGCCGAAATTGACCGCCTTTGCGGCGCTTCGCATCTCCTTTGTGACCGATTCTATCGGCACGCCGTAGACCTCTGCGGCGGTGCGGGCGTGGATGTCCTGCCCCTTTAAGAACGCGTCCGTCATGACGGGGTCGCCCGACATGTGGCTCAATACGCGCAATTCGATCTGCGAATAGTCCGCGTCCACCAAGAGGCAGCCCTCCCCCGCCATGAACGCGCGGCGGATGTCCCTGCCAAGCTCCGTGCGCACGGGGATGTTCTGCAGGTTCGGCTCCTTGGAGCTGATGCGCCCCGTCGCCGTCTTCGTCTGGTCGAACGATGTGTGGATCCTGCCGTCACTCCCGACCTGCTTTAAGAGCCCGTCGATGTAGGTGGATTTCAGCTTCGCGTACTTGCGGTATTCCAGTATCGCCTCCACGACGCCCGTCTTATCCTTCTCTATGAGCGAGAGCAGCGTATCCTCGTCCGTGGAGTAGCCGCGCGAGGTCTTTTTTGTCGCCGGAAGGCCCAGCTTTTCAAAGAGCAGGGTGCCGAGCTGTTTGGGGGAATTCACATTTACCTCCGCGTCCACCGCACGGACCGTTTCGAGCAGCTCCTCGATCCTCTCGGCGTAGATGCCACCGAGGCGAACCAGCTCCTCGCGGTCGACCGCAAAGCCCGCCTGCTCCATCTGCGACAGCACGCGCGCGAGCGGCGCTTCGATCTCGTAGAGAATTTCGCCCAGATCGTCCTTTTCGATGCGCGGCATGAGCGTTTGCGCCGCGCCCAAGAGTTTGCGCGCGTCGGTATCGCCCGGGATGCCCTCCGCGAGGGATTCGATGTCGAACGACTTGCCCTGCGGGTCGATGCAGTAGGCTGCGAGCATCACATCGAACGCGCTTTCGGGGAGGGAGATGCCCATGCCCCACAGCGCCTTGCTGTCGTGCACTATGAGGGTTTCGCGGTTTTCCAGGAACGGCAGAAGCGCGGCGTATGCATCCTTCGGTTCGATGGAAAGAAGGTCGCTGCCGAGCGGCAGCGCCGCGCCCGCGCCCGTATCGTCGCAAACGGAAGCCATGCCCTTTTCCTCGGCGGAAAACGCCGCCGTGCCGCCCGCCTTCGCGTGTGCCTTTGCCCACGCAGCAGCCTGCACGAGGTCGCCCAGCGCGTCGGACGGCGGGAGCGCATCGCCTTCCGCCTGCGCTTCCTGCGGCGGAAACAGTTCGCGGATTTTGGCGAGGGCGCGGCGCTGTTCGAGGTATTCGAGCACGCGCCTGTCCTCCGCCGGGTTTTTAATCTTCCAGTTTTCCAGATTCAGCTCCATCGGCGCATCGCGGGATATGGTCGCGAGCTGCTTGGAGAAGAGCGCCTGCTCGCGGTTTGCCATGAGCCGCTCGCGAAGCGCGCCCTTTTCGCCCGCGTCCGCGCCGTCGAGCACGTTTTCGAGCGTGCCGTATTTGCTTAAGAGCTTCAGCGCCGTCTTTTCGCCGACGCCGGGAACGCCCGGGATGTTGTCCGACGGATCGCCCATGAGCCCCTTCAGGTCCGTCATGCGGTCGCTCGTTAGGGAATAGCGGTTTTGAAGGTACGCCTCGTCCGCGCGTTCGGTATCGCCCTTGCCCGAAGGATACATCAGGTAGGTGCCGTTTCCGATCAGCTGGAAGGCGTCCTTATCCCCCGTGAGCAAAACCGCCTCCATGCCCAAATCGTTGCAGTAGCGGGAGACCGTGCCCAAGATGTCGTCCGCCTCGTAGCCCGGTACGGTCAAAATGGCGACGTGCATGCTCTCCAACAGCCGCTTGACCCAATCGAACTGCAAAACGAGGTCGTCCGGCGTCGGTGGGCGCTTCGCCTTATAGTCCGGGTACTGTTCGTGGCGGAAGGTCGGGCCGTGCAGGTCGAACGCCACTGCGGCGTATGCGGGCTTTTCCAATTCCAGCGCGCGCAAAAGCGTCTGCAAAAAGCCCGAGATCGCGTTGGTCGGCACGCCGTCCGCATTGCGCATGGTCGCGGGCAGCGCGTGATACGATCTGTGCATGATGTTGTTGCCGTCGACAAGCAGGATTTTTTCAGCCATCGAAGTGCCCATCTCCCGTCTCGATACTTCCTTTTGAGTGGTGCTATCATACCACAATTCGCACTGTACGTCAAGAAAAGCGCGATTTTCGGTTTTCCGAAGACCGCTGCGTGCCCGCCGCGCGGGTTGACAAACGGCGCGCGAAATGATATCATCGGGCTACAGAATCTGCGGAGGCGATGCGAGGTGAAGATCGCGATTTTGGGCGCGAGCGGGCACTATCCCTATGTATTGGACGCGCTGCCCCTGATCGAAGGTGCGGAGGTAACATCCGTCGCGCCGACGCGGCCCGAGGAGGACATATCACGCCTTTTGGAAAAGGTAAAGGGCGCGGCGGTGTATGCGTCGCCCGAAGAATTGCTCGCCCGCGCGGAATACGACATCGTCGCGGTCAACGGCTGGTTTTGCGACAGCGCGGACATCTCCATCGCGTGCATGAAAAAAGGCATCCCCGTATACAGCGAAAAGCCGCTCGCGACGAGCCTTCCAAAGCTTTCGGAGCTTTCCCGCACATATGGCGAAACGAAATCGCCCCTCGGCTGCATGCTGGACGGGCCTTCGCGCGGCTGGTTCCGCGCCGTACAGCGCGCCGTGCAAGCCGGGGAAATCGGCGAAATCCGCATGTTGCACGCGCAAAAGAGCTACCGCATGGGGACGCGCGGCGCGGTATACCGCAGGATCGAGACCTACGGGGGAATGCTGCCATGGGTGGGCATCCACGGCGTGAACTGGGTGTGCCGCCTGCTGCAAAAGCCCGTTCTGTCGTTTTCCGCGGCGTCGAGCGACGCGCACAACCGCGGAAACGGCGAAATGGAGACGGCCGCAGCGCTCCTTCTGAAATTTCAGGGCGGCGAGATTGCGACCGTCACGGCGGATTTCCTGCGCCCTGTAGCCTCCGCGCGGCACGACGACGACCGCCTGCGCGTGACGGGCACAAAGGGCATGATCGAAGCGATAGACGGCAGGGTCTTTCTCGAAAACGACCTGCCCAGGCGCGAGCTTTCCGTGCCGGAGGATATCAATCCGTTTGCAGACTTCGTCCGAAAGCTGCAAACGGGCGAAACCGACGCGGATGCGCGGGAAGCCATCGAGAGTACGCGGATATGCCTTTCCGCGCGGGACGCTTCGTAAAATAACGGGTTTTATGCATCATACGGCGCGATGCGTGGTATAATGCAGTATAGAAACAATAAAGGAGGAACCGTATCATGCTTGAAAAACTCAAAGGAACCAAGACGCTCGAAAACCTGAAGACCGCTTTTGCGGGCGAATCGCAGGCGCACACCAAGTACCTGTACTACGCCTCCAAGGCGCGCAAGGACGGCTACGAGCAGATTGCGAATCTGTTCACGGAGACCGCGCTCAACGAAAAGGAGCACGCCAAGCTGTGGTTTAAGCTGATGCACGGCATCGGCACGACCTCGGAAAACCTTTTGGACGCCGCCGCGGGCGAAAACTACGAATGGACGGAAATGTATAAGGAATTCGCCGCGCAGGCGCGCGCCGAGGGCTTTGAAGACATCGCCGCACAGTTCGAGGGCGTCGCGGCGATCGAAAAAGAGCACGAAGAGCGCTACCGCAAGCTGGTCGCCAACATCGAAAACGGCGTCGTCTTCTCCGCAGACGGCGACAAAATCTGGCACTGCCTCAACTGCGGCCACCTGCACATCGGCAAGCAGGCGCCCGAGGTCTGCCCCGTGTGCGACCACCCGCAGAGCTATTTCCAGATTCACGCGACGAACTACTGATTTCTGTAGACCACGCGGCTGCCGCAAACATTTGCGGCAGCCGCTTGTATTTTTACAGGGGATCCGTCGGGGATTACACGCAAAAACACGCCACGCGATGCCCGCCGCCGATGTCGCGAAGCTGCGGCATTTCCTGCGTGCAGCGCGCCGTCGCATACGGGCAGCGCGACGCGAAGCGGCAGCCGGGCGGCGGATCGATCGGCGTGGGCACGTCGCCCTCCAGCCGAATCCGCTCATTTCTCGCGGCGATGTCGGGGTCGGGCACGGGTACGGCGGAGAGCAGCGCCTTCGTGTACGGGTGCTGCATGTTGCGGTACAGTTCATCCACCGGCGCGGTTTCGACCATGCGCCCGAGGTACATTACGCCCACGTCGTGCGAAATGTGGCGCACCATGGACAAATCGTGCGACACGAACAGGTACGTCAGCGAGAACTTCTCCTGAAGCTCCTCCAAGGTATTGATGATCTGCGCCTGAATGGACACATCCAGCGCCGAGATCGGCTCGTCGCACACGATAAACTCCGGGTCGGATGCCAGCGCGCGGGCGATGCCGATGCGCTGCCTCTGCCCGCCCGAAAATTCGTGCGGATAGCGCAGAAGGTGGTCGCTCTTGAGACCCACCGTCGCGACCAATTCGCGCACGCGGTCGATCTTGTCCTTGGAGGACATATCCTTTCGGTATTTCAGCGGCTCCCCGATGATCGCGCTCACGGTCATGCGCGGGTCGAGCGAAGCATACGGGTCCTGAAAGATCATCTGCATGCGGCGGCGGTACGGCAAAAGCGCCTTTTGGTCCAGCCGCGCGATGTCCGCGCCGTCGTAGAGGATCTGCCCGTCGGTCGGCGCATAGAGCCTGACGAGCGTCCTGCCGATGGTCGTCTTGCCGCAGCCGGATTCGCCCACGAGGCCGAACGTCTTTCCGCGATATACCGAAAGGTCCACTCCGTCCACGGCTTTCAGCGTTTTTATCCTGCTTTTGAAAAACGAGCGCCCCACGGGGAAATACATTTTGAGATTTTTTGCCTCGATCAGAACGTCTTTCATCCCACACGCCCTCCCCGTTCGATTTTGGGTGCGCCCGCATCCGTCAGATAGCACGAAACGCTGTGCGTGTCCGAAAGGCGCGTGCTGCGGGGCATTGCGGAATTGCAGATATGCATCGCATACGGGCAGCGCGGCGCGAACGGGCAGCCGGGGGGCGGCGCGATGAGGTCGGGCGGCGTGCCGGGTATCGGGATCAGCTTGCGCTTTTCCCCGTCCGGCGCGGGGCGCGAGCGCAGCAGCCCCCACGTATAGGGGTGCTTCGGCTCGTAGAACAGTTCCCTGACGCTCCCCTCCTCCAAAATCTTGCCCGCGTACATCACGATCACGCGCTCGCACATGCCGGCGATCACGCCTAAGTCGTGCGTGATGAGAATGACCGAGGAATTGAGGCGGCGCTTCAGATCGCGCAAAAGGTCCAAAATCTGCGCCTGAATCGTCACGTCCAAAGCCGTCGTCGGCTCGTCCGCGATCACGAGCTGCGGCTCCAGCGCGATCGCCATCGCGATCATGACCCGCTGGCGCATGCCGCCGGACAGTTCGTGCGGATACTGCTTCAGGCGACTTTCGGGGTCGGGCATATCGACCGTCTTCAGGATGCGCAGCGCGTTTTCCCGCGCCTCTTTCTTTCCCATGCGGCGGTGGATGCGCATGGGCTCGGTGAGCTGCTTTTCGACGGTAAATAAGGGGTTGAGCGATGTCATCGGGTCCTGAAAGACGATGCCGATTCGGTCGCCCGCGATGCTCCTGAGCGTCGCATCGCTCGCGGAGAGCAGATCGAGCCCGCCGAAAACGAGCCTGTCCGCCGTAACGCGCGCATGCTTCGGCAGCAGCCGCATGATGGACATCATCGATACGGACTTGCCGCAGCCGGATTCCCCCACGATGCCCACGCTTTCGCCCTCGTCCACGGAGAGGCTTATGCCGCGCACCGCCTGTACGCTGCCCACATGGATGTCAAAGGTCGTGTGCAGATTTTCCACCTGCAAGAGCTGTCCCATGCGTCAAGCCTCCTTACTTCTTCATTTTGGGGTCGAGCGCGTCGCGCAGTCCGTCGCCCACGAAGTTCAGGGAGAACATCGTGATGCAGATCGCGAGCACGGGGAACGCCATCTGGAAGGGCGCCATCTTCATCTGCGGAATCGCGTCGTTCGCCAAGGTGCCCCAGCTCGCCATGGGCGCCTGAATGCCGATGCCGAGGAAGGACAAAAACGCCTCCGAGAAGATCGCCGAGGGGATCAGAAACGCGGTGGACACGATGATGGGGCCCATGCTGTTGGGCAGAAGGTGCGAAAACAGGATGTCCCTCGTCGTCGCGCCCGCGAGCTTTGCCGAGAGCACGTATTCCGAGTGCTTGAGCCGCATGACCTCCCCGCGCACGACGCGCGCCGTGCCGATCCACGAGGTGAAGCACAGCGCGAGGATGACGGAGCCGATGTTGCTGCCCAACACGAGCATGATGAGGACGACGTATAAAAGCGACGGAAGCCCGATCAAAATGTCCACGATGCGCATGAGCACCATGTCCACCTTGCCGCCCACATAGCCCGCGATGCCGCCGTACACCACCCCGATCACGAAATTGATTGCGGCGGCGACGACGCCGATGGTGAGCGAAATGCGCGCGCCGTACAGGATGCGGATGAACAGGTCGCGCCCCATGGCATCCGTGCCGCAGATGTGCGCGGCGCTCGGCCATTGGTTCATGTTGGCGAGGTCCATGCCGTCGTAGCTGTAGGGAGAAACCATCGGGATGAAGATCGACATCAGCGCGAGGGCGATCAGAACGAACATGCCGATGACCGCGAGCGGATCCTTGAAGAAGCGCCGCCTGACGTCCTGCCAATAGGTCGTGGACGGGCGGCTGATCTCCTCCATGGAAGAAAAAGTGTTGTCCACAAACGAATAGGGGTTTTCCATGACGCGGCCTCCTTTCTCACTCGTCCACTTTCACGCGCGGATCGATGATCGCGTAAAAGATGTCCACCAGGATGTTGCAGACGACCACGAAGATGCCGAAGAAGATCGTAAGCCCCATGATCACGGTATAGTCGCGGTCGGAAATGGACTGCACGAAGTTGCGCCCGATGCCCGGCACGGAAAAGAGCCGTTCCACGACGAAGGAACCCGTCAGAAGTCCCGCGATCAGGGGCCCCAGATACGTCACGACGGGCATGATCGCGTTTTTCAGCGCGTGTACGAGGATGACAGAGACCTCTTTCACGCCCTTCGCGCGCGCGGTGCGGATGTAGTCCGCCTCGAGCGTTTCGAGCATGGACGAGCGCGTCTGCCGCGCGATGTAGGCGATGGGGTTAAACGACAGGCACGCGACCGGCAATATATAGTGCTTCCACGAGGAGAGGCCGAAGGAGGGCAGCCAGTTGAGCACGCTGCAAAAGAAATACATGAGCAAAACCGATATCACAAACACCGGCACCGATATGCCGATCGTCGCAAAAAACATCGACGCCCAGTCCATGAGCCGCCCGCGGTAGATCGCAGACAGGATGCCCAGGGGGATGCCGATCAACAGCGAAAACAGCACCGCCAGCGCGCCGACCCTCGCGGACACGGGGAAGTGCTCGGAGATGATCTCGTTCACCGTCGTATCCAGCTTTTTATAGGATATGCCCATGTCGCCCTTCAGAAGGTCTCTCCAATAGAGGAGATACTGCTCCCACACGGGCTTGTCCAGCCCGTATTTCGCGGCGACCTGCTCCAAGACCTCCGGCAACACCTTTTTTTCCTCCGCCGGACTGAACGGGCCGCCCGGCATCGCGTGCATAAGCGCGAACGCGAGCGTGATCAGGACAAACACCGTCAGGAGCCCGGCAAACAGCCGTTTACAGATATATCGAATCAAAAAGGGCCCTCCCTTCCCTGTGTCGCGACGGACGGGATGACGATACGGGCTTCGCGGGATATGCCTGCACGAATTCGTCCGAATCGCGTTTTTCGGCGATCCGTTCCGCTGCCTTGGGCGGCGGCACGTTCTCCTACGCCGCGGAAAATGCGGGCGCAGGCAGTAAAAAGCCCGTCAGAAGCCCGAAACGCAGCCCCTTGCGGACATATCGAACCGAAAGGGACCGCCTCCCTGCATCGCGGTAGCTATGATTATAAGGCAAGCCCCGCCAAATTGCAAGGCAATTCGGTTATTCCTGCATTTTTTACATTTCGCCCGCGCGCTCGAACGGCGACCTTTTACGGCTTAATCCCGCAAGAATATTCTATGTATATCGTACATTTCTGCTTGCATTCGGGAAATCGGGCGCAATCTGCGCTTTTCATCCCGAAACATTAACGTACGGGCGCGGGAAATCATTTGACAGAAACGGTCGGTTTGTGGTATCATATAAGGCAATGTATGAAGGTTTTTTCGAATAAATATTCATTTTCCCGCGCGGTATGCACGGTTGGGGCACGAACATGTGCTTTGACATAGAACGTTACTAACAGGAGGAAATGCTATCATGAAGAGGCTTCTTTCCCTCGCGCTGGCGCTGCTTCTCATCCTTTCGCTCGTGCCGGCAACATCCCTCGCGGAAGCGGCGGATCGCTCGATCATTTACGCCATCGCGGATGACCCCGAGCAGATGGACCCCACGCTGAACTCCTACGCGCGCTCCTCCATGGTGCTGCAGCAGCTGTTCCGCGGCCTGTACAAGCTCGATACTGACGGGCAGACCTTTATCCCCGCGCTGGCGGAGAGCTACACCGTGTCCGACGACAACATGACCTACACCTTCACGCTGAAGGATGGGCTCAAGTGGTCCGACGGCTCCGACCTGACCGCCTACGACTTTGAGTATGCGTGGAAGCGCGTGCTCAACCCCGAGGTCGCCTCCAAGGCCTGCAGCGATATGTGGGTCATCAAAAACGGCAAGGCGTATTCCAAGGGCGAAGCGACGGCGGACGACGTCGGCGTCAAGGCGACGGACGCGAAGACCCTCGTGGTCGAATTGGAGAGCTACGCGCCGTGGTTCCTGTCCCTGACCTCGATCACCTCCTACTTCCCCGTGAAGAAGGAAGTCGTCGAGAACGAGACCCCGTGGACGAAGTCTCCCGACACCTATGTGTGCTGCGGCCCGTTCATCCCGGTCGAATTCTCCTCGCTCGAGCACATCAAGATGGTCAAGAACCCCTACTACTACAACGCCGACGCGGTCGAGGTCGAAAGCCTCACCTACGTCATCATCCCCGACAGCACGACGGAACTGACCGCCTACAACAACGGCGACATCAACGTCTCCGACAACCTGTCTGCGGACGCGGTCGATCAGTATGTCGGCACTCCGGAATACCTCGAAACGGGCCGCATCGGCATCCAGTACTGCGATTTCAACTGCGCAAAGCCCGAGTTCTCCGACAAGCGCGTGCGGCAGGCATTTGCGATGTCGATCAACCGCCAGCAGATTATGGATGCGCTGCGCGACACGCAAAAGCCCCTGTACGGCTTCATCCCCTATTCCCAGCCCTCTCTGACCGACCCGAGCAAGAGCTACCGCGAGGTCGCCGGCGATATGTTTGCGGAAGACGTCGAGGCGGCAAAGGCGCTCATGGCGGAGGCCGGATATCCGAACGGCGAAGGCTTCCCCGAGGTCGAGATCGTAACCAAGGCGGACACCGCCCAGAAGCTGTTTGCGCAGATCGTGGGCGAAATGTGGAAGGCGAACCTCGGCGTCTCCTACCGCATCACCACCTATGAATCCGCAACGTATTGGGACGAGCTCGAAAACGGCAACTTCTCCGTCGACCGCAACGGCTACACCTGCGACTATCGCGACCCCGTCGCGAACATCGCGATCTTTGTGACGGGCTCCAACGCCTACGAAAATGCGTGGGACGACGCGACCTTCGACGCGATGGTCGATGCCGCCAACCAGATTACCGATCCCGCCGAGCGCGAAAAGGCCATCATCGCGGCGGAGGCGTATCTGGTCGATCAGATGCCCGGCATGCCGGTCTATTCCTACGAGGACTCCTTCCTCGTCAAGCCGAACATCCAGGGTATCATCAAAAACTACATCGGCCACATCAACTTCGAATACGCGCACTTCGTGGACTGATCCAAAAGCATCCTGCGGGAGCCGCTCCAAACGGGGCGGCTCCCGTTTTTGCGCGTTTTTACAGGAAACCGATAGGGAATTGTATTAAATCCTCCTCCGATAACGATAACTACATATTTCCGTGGTATAATATAGTAGAGAAAATTTTTTGACCACTGCATGGGGAGAGGAAAAATGGCAAACAAATACGACGAGAATCAAATTCAGGTGCTGGAAGGGCTGGAGGCTGTCCGCCGCAGGCCCGGCATGTATATCGGCTCCACGGACGAGCGCGGGCTGCACCACTTGGTCTATGAGATCGTGGACAACGCCGTGGACGAGGCGCTCGCGGGCTTTTGTACGAGTGTCACGGTGACGCTGCATAAGGACGGCTCCGTGTCCGTGGCGGACGACGGGCGCGGCTTCCCCGTCGGCATTCACCCCAAGATCGGCCGCCCCGCCGTCGAGGTGTGCCTCACGATTTTGCACGCCGGCGGCAAGTTCGGCGGCGACGGATATAAGGTGTCGGGCGGACTGCACGGCGTCGGCGCGAGCGTCGTCAACGCGCTCTCGAGCCGCATGCTGGTGCAGGTATATCAGGACGGAAATATCTATCAGCAGGAATACGAGCGCGGCAAGGTGCTCTACGATCTCAAGATCATCGGCGATACCGACCGCACGGGCACGACCATCCGCTTTCATCCCGACGTAAAGACCGGAGAAATCCCGGAACCCGGCATCTTCGAGACGGGCAATTTCAATTACGAAACGCTCAGAATGAGCTTTCGGGAGACGGCGTTTTTGAACGCGGGGCTTCGCATCGAGCTGATCGACGAGCGCGGCGCGGAACCCGTAAGCGTCGCATACCACTACGAGGGCGGCATCACTTCCTTCGTGGAATTCCTCAACAAGCACAAGGAGCCGCTCTTCAAGCCCCCGATCTACAATGCGGACAAGGTAGATACCACCACGGTGGAAGTCGCGCTCCAGTGGAACGACAGCTACAACGAGAGCGTGTTCACCTTCGCGAACAACATCCGCACCACCGAGGGCGGAACGCATTTGGAGGGCTTTCGCACGGCGCTCACGCGCTCCGTCAACGACTACGCCAGAAAGGCGGGCATCCTAAAGCCCTCAGACCAAAACCTGACGGGCGAGGACATCCGCGAGGGGCTCACCGCGATCGTCTCCGTCAAGCTTAAGGAGCCGCAGTTCGAGGGGCAGACGAAGACCAAGCTCGGCAACAGCGAGGTTCGCCAGATCGTGGCATCCAAGGTTTCCGAAACGATGGATATCTTCCTCGAGGAGCACCCCACGGAGGCAAAGCTCATCCTCGACAAGTGCCTCGCCGCGGCGCGCGCGCGGGAAGCCGCCCGCAAGGCGCGCGAGTTGACCCGCAGAAAGACCGTACTCGAGTCCGCATCGCTCCCGGGAAAGCTTGCGGACTGCACCGAGCGCGACCCCGCGAAGTGCGAAATCTTCCTCGTGGAGGGCGATTCCGCAGGCGGCAGCGCGAAATCCGGTCGCGACAGGCATTTTCAGGCGATCTTGCCGCTGCGCGGCAAAATCTTAAACGTCGAGAAGGCGCGCGAGGAACGCATCCTCGCCAACAACGAGATCAAGGCGATGATTACCGCCTTCGGCGGCGGCTTCGCCGAGGAGTTCGACCCCGAAAAGCTGCGCTACCACCGCATCGTCTGCATGACGGACGCGGACGTGGACGGAAGCCACATCCGCATCCTCCTGCTCACGTTCTTCTACCGCTACATGCCCCAGCTCGTGACGGACGGCTACGTATACATCGCGCAGCCCCCGCTGTACAAGGTCACGCGCGGGAAAACCTCGAAATACGTGTATTCGGACGAGCAGCTGCAAAACCTGCTGGATGAGATGGGGCGCGACACCAAGCCCGAAATCCAGCGCTACAAGGGCTTGGGCGAAATGAGCGCCGAGCAGCTCTGGGAGACGACCATGAACCCCGAGACGCGCTCCATGTACCGCGTGACGGTAAACGACGCGATCGCCGCGGACGAGATGTTCACCCTGCTCATGGGCGACCAGGTCGCGCCGAGGCGGGAATTCATCGAGCAGAACGCAAAGCTCGTGGCAAACCTTGACATATAACGCACAAAAAAGTATCGACGGATCGGAGAGTGATCCCCTTTGGCAGACGAAATGAACATCGGCCGCCTCATGCCGCTTGACGTGGAGGACGAGCTGAGAAAATCCTTTATATCCTATGCGATGGCGGTCATCGTGTCGCGGGCGCTGCCCGACGTGCGCGACGGGCTAAAGCCCGTGCATCGGCGCATCCTCTACTCGATGGTGGAATTGGGCGTGACGCCCGACAAGCCGTTCCGCAAGAGCGCGCGCATCGTGGGCGACGTGCTCGGTAAATACCATCCCCACGGAGACTCCTCCGTTTACGATGCGATGGTGCGCCTCGCGCAGGATTTCAATATCCGCTATCCCCTCGTCGAGGGGCAGGGCAACTTCGGCAGCGTGGACGGCGACGGCGCGGCCGCCATGCGATACACGGAAGCCCGCCTGTCCAAACTGAGCATGGAAATGGTCGCGGACATGGAAAAGGAGACCGTGGACTATTACCCCAACTTCGACGAAACGCTCATGCAGCCGTCTGTTCTGCCCTCGCGCTTCCCAAACCTTCTGGTCAACGGCTCGAGCGGCATCGCGGTCGGCATGGCGACGAACATCCCCCCGCACAACCTGGGCGAGGTGATCGATGCGACCGTGTATATGCTGGATCACCCCGAGGCTACCGTGGAAGACTTGATGCAGTTCGTAAAGGGGCCCGATTTCCCGACCGGCGGCATCATCCTGGGCAAGGCGGGCATCCACGAGGCGTACGCGACGGGCAGGGGGCGCATCGTCGTCCGCTCGAAGACCGAGATCGAGCCGATGTCGGCAGGGCGCGACCGCATCATCATTACCGAAATCCCCTATCAGGTCAACAAGGCGAAATTGGTCGAAAACATCGCGCAGCTCGTGCACGACAAGCGCGTCGAGGGCATTTCCGACATCCGCGACGAGTCCGACCGCAACGGCATGCGCATCGTGATCGAGCTCAAGCGCGACGTGAGCGCGCACGTCGTTCTGAATACGCTGTACAAGCGCACGCAGCTGCAGGACACCTTCGGCGTGATCACCATCGCACTCGTGGACGGCGAGCCGAAGGTGCTGTCCCTGCGCCAGGTGCTGCACCACTATATCGACCACCAAAAAGAGGTCATCACGCGCAGGACGCGCTACGAACTCGGCAAGGCGGAGGCGCGCGCACACATCTTAGAGGGGCTGCTCATCGCGCTCGACCGCATAGACGAGGTCATCCGCATCATCCGCTCCAGCCGCACGGACGGCGACGCGAAGGAAACGCTCATGGAGCGCCTCGCGCTGACCGACAGGCAGGCACAGGCGATTCTGGATATGCGCCTGCGCAGGCTGACCGGCCTCGAGCGCGACAAGATTCAGGCGGAATACGACGAATTGGTAAAGCTCATCGCGCACCTCAAGGAAGTGCTCGAAAACGAGTGGATGGTCGTAGACATCATCAAAAAAGAGATTTTGGAGATTCGCGGCAAGTACGCGGACGCGCGCCGAACGGAGATTTCCCCGATCGAGGGCGAGATCGACATGCTCGACCTGATTCAGGAGGAGGACATGGTCTTCACCATGACCCACCTGGGCTACGTGAAGCGCCTGCCGAGGTCTACCTACAAAGCGCAACGGCGCGGCGGCAAGGGCGTCGTGGGCGCAAGGGCGCGCGAAGAAGACTTTGTGGAGCAGATGTACGTGCTCTCCACACATGACCCGATGTTCTTCTTCACGGATCGCGGGCGCGTATACGTCCTCAACTGCTACGAGATTCCCGAAGCGAGCCGCACCGCGAAGGGCACCGCCGTGGTGAACCTTCTGAACCTCGCCCCGGGCGAAAAGATCACAAAGGCGCTGCCGATCCCGCGGGAGTTTGTGGAGGGGCATTACCTCATCATGGCGACCAAGGACGGCCTGATCAAGCGCACAAAGCTCGACGAATTCATCAACATCCGAAAGAGCGGGCTCATCGCGCTGAACCTGCGCGACGAGGACAGGGTGATCGGCGTCTCGCTGACCGACGGCTCGCGCGACCTGCTGATCGGCACGCGGCAGGGCATGGCGATCCGCTTTGCGGAGACGGATGTGCGCGCGATGGGGCGCGCCGCGATGGGCGTCAAGTCCATTACCCTCGCCGAGGGCGACGAGGTCGTCGACCTGTGCGCGATCGAGGACGACACGATGATCCTCTGTATCACCGAAAACGGCTACGGCAAGCGCACGAATCCCGACGAATACCGCCTGCAGAACCGCGGCGGCAAGGGCATCAAGGCGCTCAACATTACGGAAAAGACGGGGCTTCTGGCGGCGCAGCTGCCTGTGCCGGAGGATGTCGACCTTCTGCTCATGGCAGACGACGGCACGATCATCCGCACGCCCGTCTCCTCGATCTCCGTGCTCGGGCGCAACACGCAGGGCATACGCATCATGCGCGTGGACGAGGAAAACAAGATCGTCTGCGTGGCGCGCGCGGAACCCGAAGAGGAATACGACGAAGACGACATCGCGAACGAAGACGATATCGCGGACGAGAACGGTATCGCGGACGACGAGAACGATTCGATATAAACAAAAAGGGAGGCATAGGATATGACGAAATTCTGCGGCAAAAAGGAATGGCTGGTGCCCGACTGCTATTGGCCCGAGATCACGACCGAAGGCCACTACGTGAGCCACGAGGCGATCTGCGTGCTGAACACGGGGGATACGGACGCCGAGATCAACCTGACGCTCTATTTTGAGGACGAGGAGCCGATGTACGGCTTCAAGACCTTCTGCGGCGCGCGGCGCACGCACCACGTCCGCCTCGACAAGCTCTTGGACGAGGGCGGCAACCACGTCCCGATGGGCAAGCCCTACGCAATCTACGCGATATCGAGCGTGCCCGTCGTCATGCAGTATTCGAGGCTGGACACCACGCAGCCCAACGAAGCCTTGATGACGACCATCGCGTACTGACGCATTGTTTCGGGCGGCTGCCCCAGCCCGCCCCGGCAAATCGCCGCGAACCACGGGGCAAATACATACAAGCAGGAGGGGTATCATGCATCCCATTCAGGAGAAGTATTCCGAGCAGATCAAGGAGCTCGTCAAGACCGCAAATCGCTTGGCGGAGATCGGCTTCGTCACGAGCCAGGGCGGCAACCTTTCCATGCGCGTGGCGGAGGACACGATCCTGATCACGCCCACCAAGGTCGCCAAAATCGCGCTCACGTTCGAGGACATCTGCGCGGTCGACATGAACGGCAAAGTGCTCTACGCGCGCGAAGGGCGCAAGCCCACCGGCGAATGGCCGTTCCACGTGCGCATCATGAACCGCCGCCCCGATGTCAAGGGCATCATTCACGCCCATCCGCCGATTTTGACCGGCTTCGCCATCGCCGGCGGCGACTGGATGCAGATGCCGTTCTTGCCCGAGCCTGTGATCGAGGTCGGCCCCATGGTCATGGTGCCGTATGCCGAGCCGCTCAGCGACCGACTCGCCGAGAACTTCGATTCCGTGCTCGACAAGTCGAACGGCTTCCTCATGGAGAACCACGGCGCGCTCATGGTCAGCCCCGAGGGCATCTGGCGCGCGCTGGAATTCCTCGAGATGATGGAGGCCGCGGGGAAATCCATCCTCGTCGCAAAGATGCTCGGCAACCCCAAGCCCATCGCCGAAGGCGACGTGAAGAACCTCGAAAACGTCATCCGCATCCGCAACATCCCGATGCCCGGGCTCCCCGGCGCGGTGGATTCGCTGCTGGATATCTTCAAGTAATTCCATACAAAAGAGCCCCAGACGCGCGCCGGGGCTCTTTTTCGTTCGGCTCTCTCACGGTTCCCGCAAGACGTGAAATACCGCTTTGCGCCCTTCCGTCTTCCGCTCGACCACCTTGGCATCGCAAAGCGCGAGAAGGTCTCGGCGCGCCGTCTCCGTGACGACTTTATACTTTTTGCGCCACGCTTCCACCGTAACGCTTGCGCCGCCGCCTTCAAGCAGCCATTTCGCGCCTTTCAACTGCCGATCATTCAGCGCGCCCGCTTCTTCAAGCGCCTTCAGTTTCTGCGCGGCAAATACATGGTACCGCAGGTGATCTTCCATTTTGATGACGGTTCGCGCGAGCATATCGCTGTACGCATCGATAAAGTACGTCATGTCCCCGTCGGAATCTTCGACGTTTCGCATGGCGCGGTAGTATTTGTTCCGCTCTTCCGCCACGATATTCGAAACGGAAACGTAGCGGAAAAAATCGTACCCCGCCTGTAGGAGCATCATGTAGCTCAACGCACGTGCGCATCGCCCGTTCCCGTCCTCAAAGGGGTGGACGTAGACGAAATAGAAGTGCGCAATGCACGCCTTCAGGAGGGGGTGCAGCTCACTTTCTTGGATAAATTCTGTCAGCGACCGCATCATTTGGGGAACCGCATCCGCCTTGGGCGGCGTATACACGACGCCTTCGCGCCCCATTACGTACACCTGCCCTTCGCGATACCCCATTACCTGCACTTCCGACGCGCCGCGCGTCACGATTTTGGCGATTGCAAGGATCATCTCTTCGTTTATCGCATCCTCCAAATGCTCCAGCACATAGGTCAGCGCGTCATAGTTGTTCTTTACCATCTGCTCGGACTTGTTGCGCGGCTGCCTGTTCTGACGAATCAGATCCGCCGCCTGTTTGCGGCTTGTAAACGCGCCCTCGATGGCGACGGAATACACCGCCTCGTCCAATACCGCGTCCTCCATCAGCGCATCAAACAGAGTGCCCGAAAAGGCGATATCCCGGCGCGCCAGCGCGGCGATCGCATCGCACTGCTTTTCGATGCTGCCGTTTAAGACAAACCAAAACAGCTTTCCGCCTTGGTCGGGCAGCGGCAGCTCCTGGCTTTGCCTGCGTCGTTCCTTTTCCAGTTCCGGCCAGAATCGGTTTATGGAAACGGATACAGGCAAACGGTGAACGATTTCCTTCCGGGGGAGGTAGCGTTCCATGAACCGGGCAATCAGTTCTTCCATTGCACACGACCTGCTTTCCACCTGCTATTTTGTTGCTATTATACTGCCAATCGAAGCCCATTGCAAGGGGTTTCTCTATAAACTTAGCAGGTTTTCCGACGGTTGCAAAAGCCCCGGACGCGCGCCGGGGCTTTTTTCTGTTCTTCTACGGCTTCACGGGGACATCCGTATGCTTGCGAATCTCCCGCGCAATGCGTTTCGCATCGTCCTTTGGCATGACGCGCTCCGAAAGCCGCGCATCCTTTGCCATTCCCAACTTTTCGGCCTTGGAAAGCCCCAATGGGTGGTACGGCTCGATTTCGATCTCTTGAACATTGCGCAGTCCGTTTGCGAGGCGCGCGATGCCCTCGTAGTGCTCGCGCCTGTCGTTGAAAGAAGGTATGATCGGGCAGCGCAGTATGATTTTCGCACCCGCGGAATCGAGCATCCGAAGGTTTTCTAAGATCAGTTCGTTGCCCTGCCCCGTATACGCCAAATGCCTCGCGGAATCCGTCTCCTTGATGTCGTACAGGAAAAGGTCCACGGTTTCCGCAAGCGCCGCCAATACCTCGGGCTTTGCGAATCCGCACGTCTCGACGGCGACGTGGATTCCCTCGCGCCTTGCGTCCCTCGCCAAGGCGAGCGCGAAACCGCCCTGCAGGGTCGGCTCCCCGCCCGTAAGCGTGAGCCCGCCGCCGCTTTCGGCGTAAAACGGTGCATCGCGCAAGACGACGTTCATGATTTCCGAAACGGACATTTCCTTCCCCGCGACGGCGAGCGCATCGTTCGGGCAAGCCTTCGTGCATGTTCCGCACGCCGCGCAGCTCGCCCTGTCTATCGTATGCACGCCGCCGCGCACGGTATGCCTTTCGCACACCGCGGCGCACGCGCCGCAATGCGTACATTTGGCGGTATCCAGCATGAGCTGTTTGCGCGGGGAGAGCCCCTCCGGGTTGTGGCACCACGCGCAGCGCAGCGGACAGCCCTTCAAAAACACCGCCGTGCGTATGCCCGGCCCGTCGTGCACGCAGAAGCGCTGCACGTTGAATACGATCCCCGTCACGAATCGTGCTCCGTTCTGAGCAACAGCTCCTCCTGCATCGCGGGGGAGAGATTGGTGAAATAGTCGCTGTATCCGCCGATGCGCACCACCAAATCCTTATGCCGCTCGGGATGCGCCTTGGCGTCCAAAAGCACTTCCCTGTCCACCGTATTGATCTGCAGCTCGAACCCGCCCCGCGCCATGAACACGCGGATGAGGCTCAACAGCTTTTCCGCCGTCTCCTCGGAGAACAGTGCCTTTCCGAACTTCATGTTCACCGCGATCCCGCCGATAAACGGCGTATGGTCCCAGCACGTGGACGAGAGGATCGACGCGGTCGCGCCGTTGCGCTCCCTGCCCTGCGCGGGGCCCGAGCCGTCGCCCAGCGGGAAGCCCGCGGGCCTTCCGTCCGGTGTCGCGCCCGTGCGCTTTCCGATCTCGGCGTGCTGCACCCAACAGAACATGCTCGGCGACAGCGTCTCCCCGTAGCAGATGCGCGCCTTCGCGACCTCTTGGGGGATCCACGAGGAGATTTTCTGCGCCAGGCCGTCCGCCTCGGGGTCGTCGTTGCCGTACTTGGGGCATTCGTCGATCTTCCGCAACAGATCGCCTCTCCCCTCGAACCCGCTTTGCAGCGCGGCCCTGTATTCGGCGGGCGAAACCGATTTATCGGTATATACGAGCTTTCGGATCGCCGCCAAGGAGTCCACAAGGTTCGCCATGCCGACGAAGGACGGCATCACCCACGCGTACCGCGCGCCGCCCTCGTCGATGTCCTTCCCCTTTTCGAGGCAGTCGTTCACGAGGCAGGACACCAGGGGGTGCGTATACCAGATGCGCCTGCTTATCCTCCCCAAATTCTCCTCCCGCGCGCAGCGGAAGATGCATTCGGACAGGCGCTTTTCGTATTCCCGCAGCAGCGCATCGAACGCATCGGGCATTTTGTCTTCCGCGATGATATCGAGCAGCGGCTGCATCAGGTTGTGATAGGGCGAAGCCACCCACACTCCGGAGGACGCGATGGGCGTGATCTCCACGCACGTGGAGTGGATGTAGTTCACCGCCTCCGCGAAGGGAAGCCCCTTGTCCATCAGCCCCCTTGCGATGACCTCGTCGTTAAACAGCGCAGGATGCGTCAGCCCCTCCCCCAGCGCCTTCACCGCGAGGCGCAACAGCGCATCAGGCGTCTCCCTGGTGACGCAAAGCCCCACGCCCGGGTACGGCAGCCGCGTATCGAGGATGGACTCCAAAAACAGCCTCGTCAGTTCGTTTTCGACGGGGTTGCCGTCCCCGTCCCTTCCGCCCACCATCAGGCCGACCGCAAGCCCCTTCGGCACGGTCTTGTTGTAGAGCAGGCAAAAGCAGTCGATCAGCTCCAGCGCGCCCTCCCGCGTGAGAACGCCCGAGGCGATGTCGCGCTCGTAATAGGGGAGCAGGAACCTGTCGGGCCGCCCCATTTGGTACAGCCCACCCAAATGGAAGGTGTATATCTCAATCGCCTGCAGCGCCTCGTAAAACGTCTTCGCGGGGTGCTTGGGGACGTTTTCGAGGTTGGCTGCAATTTGCAGCAGTTCTTTTTTGCGCCGTTCACTTGCCGATGCGGCGAGTTCTTTCGCGTGCGATGCATAGCGCGCCGCCAGTTCGTCCAGCGCATCGAGCACCGTGATGCAGTTGTCGTAGAAGATTTCTTTTTCCAGGTCGTCGGGATTCTCTCGCGTATCGAGTGCGGCCTTTCGGGCGCGGATTTCCCCGCGAATGCCGTCCGTACCCAGCGCGAGCAGCTTTTCGTAGTCGAGCGCCATATGGGAATCCTGCCCCACGCGATAGGGCATCATGCCTTCGGCAAATTCCAAAAACGCCTTTTGCTCCTGCGTGAGAAGGACGTCAAAATTCTGCCTGCCGACGATCAGTTCCCATTCGTTAATCGCGGGCGTCATGCCCCTGAGCATTTTCGCGCGCGCCGCCGTCTGGCGCATTTTGAGGTTCGGCAGATGCCGCGCCTCCTGCCAGCCCTTTGCGTACAGATAGCGCATTTCGGGGCTGAAGAGTTCCGGCGCGGGGCGCTCGATCGCGTCATTTCGCAAGAAACCGATTCTCTCTGTCATACGTATCCCCTCCCACTATGAATTATACACCCCCAAAAGTCCTCTGTCAATCGATTCTTTCCGAAGGCAAACAGCTGCCTGAAAATGCACATTTGCGGTTGACAGATTCGCGTTTTGGGGCGATAATAGCATTGAGGCATATCGCTTGGGGGGATTTCCGTGAAAATTTTCGATACGCTTTCCCGAATCGGCATCGTACCTGTCATCAAAATCGAAGACGCGCGGGATGCGGCGCCGCTCTGCGCCGCGCTGCAAAGGGGCGGCATTCCCGCTGCGGAAATCACGTTCCGAACGGACGCGGCGGAGCAGGCTCTCCGAAACGCGCGCGCGGCGCTGCCCGACATCCTCCTCGGCGCGGGGACGGTTCTCACCGTGGAGCAGGCAAAGCGCGCGGTGGATGCGGGCGCATCGTTTATCGTATCCCCCGGGCTCAATCCCGAGGTCGTCTCCCACTGCGTCAAAAACGGCATCCCCGTGCTGCCCGGCTGCGCCACGCCATCCGACATCGAGCGGACGATCGGGCTGGGGCTGCATGCCGTAAAGTTCTTCCCCGCAGAAGCCATGGGCGGCATCAAAACCGTCAGGGCGATATCCGCGCCCTACGGCGGCATCTCCTTTGTGCCTACGGGCGGCATCACCCGCGAAAACATGGGTGAATACCTCGCCTTTCCCAAGGTCATGGCGGTCGGCGGGAGCTGGATGGTGCCGACAGATGCGGTCAAAGCGAAGGACTGGGACAAAATCGAGCGCTTAACGCGCGACGCGGTGGATGCGATGCTCGGCTTTTCCATCTGCGGCATGGGCATGTACTTCGCCTCGGAAGAGGAAGTGCGCCGCGCAGCGGAGAGCTTCTCGAAAATGCTCGGTTGGAAATTCTGCGATGCGGGAAATGCGCGCTTTTCGGGGGATGACGGCCTCGACCTCACGTGGGCGCCCACAAAAGGCAAAGCAGGGTATATCTCTATCGGCACGAACGACCTCAGGCGCGCCGTCTTCGCCATGGAAAAGCGGGGTTTTTCCGTCGACACCGAAAAAAGCGGCAACACCGCCGTCTTCCTCCAAGAGGAATTCGCCGGATTCGCCGTACAGCTGATCAAAAAATAAATCATAGGGAGGGATCCATATGACCCGTCTTCTTTCCTCGGGCGACTCCATTCCCATTATCGGGCTGGGCACCTTCGGTTCCGATAAATACAACGCGCAGCAGATCGCGAGCGCGGTGGAATACGCGATTTCCGTCGGCTACAGGCTAATCGACTGCGCCGCCTGCTACGGCAACGAGCGGGAGGTCGGCGTCGCGCTCGAAAATGCCATGAAGGGCGGCGTCGACAGAAAGTCGCTGTTTATCATGTCCAAGGTGTGGAACGACTGCCACAAGCCCAAGGACCTCATCGCCTCCTGCAAGAAATCCCTGTCCGACCTGCGCCTCGACTATCTGGATGCGTACTTCATCCACTGGCCGTTCCCGAATTACCACGCGCCCGGCTGCAGCGTGGACGCGCGCAACCCCGATTCCAAGCCCTATATCCACGAGAATTTCATGGAAACGTGGCGCGCGCTCGAAAGCCTCGTCGAAGAAGGGCTCGTGCGCAACCCCGGCGTGAGCAACGTCACCATTCCCAAGCTCCGCCTGATTTTGCGCGACGCGAAGATCAAGCCCGTTCTGAACGAGATGGAGCTGCATCCCTCCTTCCAGCAGGGCGAATTGTTTCAGTACTCGCTGGATAACGACATCCAACCTGTCGGCTACTGCCCGCTCGGTTCGCCCTCCCGCCCGGAGCGCGACAAGGCGGAAGACGACGTCGTC
Organism: Christensenellales bacterium; assembly: GCA_050946115.1. GTDB lineage: Bacteria > Bacillota > Clostridia > Christensenellales > Aristaeellaceae > CAYFRC01. Next base: position 66,729 of record JBMNUF010000008.1, on the reverse strand, counting down.
GATATGGAAATGCCGCCCTTGGTCGAGATCGCGCAGCGGCACAACGTCCATCCCGCGCTCATCTGCCTGAAGTGGGCGGTGCAGCGCGGCCAGATTCCGATTCCGTTTTCGGTCAAGCCGCCGCAAATCCTCTCGAACTTCAAAGCCGTCACGGAAGACCCGCTCACGGCGGAGGAAATGCACATCATGCGCTCGCTCGACCGCAACAGCCGCATGATCAAGGGGCAGGTGTTTCTCTGGGAGGGCGCGAAGAGCTGGCTGGACCTGTGGGACATCGACGGAACGATCACAAAATAAGAACAGGAGGGTTTTCTCATGCCTGAAACCAAAACCATGCTCGGCGCGATCCTGCCCGGCAACTCCACGGTGGAGCTGAAACAATTCGACATCCCGGTTCCCGGCCACGGGCAGGTGCTCGTCAAGACGATGGCGTCCACCATCTGCGGAAGCGACATCCGCTGCATCTACCGCGAGCACACCGGAAAGGGCGCGGAGGGCTATATCCCCGGCATGATCGCGGGCCACGAGCCCTGCGGCATCATCGTTCAAGAGGGGCCGGGGCTCAAGCGCTTCAAAGAGGGCGACAGGGTCATCGTGTACCACATCCACGGCTGCGGGCTGTGCCACGACTGCCGCATGGGCTATCAGATTTCCTGCTCCAGCCCACTGCGCGCGGCATACGGCTGGCAGCGCGACGGCGGCATGGCGGAATACATGCTCTGCGACGAAAACGACCTCGTCGCGCTGCCGGACGAGCTTTCCTACGCGGACGGCGCGCAGGTCGCGTGCGGCTTCGGCACGGCGTATGAGGCGATCATGAAGGTGCAAGGCGTATCGGGCAACGACGCGGTATTGGTGGTCGGTTTGGGGCCGGTGGGGCTCGCGTGCCTCATGCTGTGCAAGGCGCTCGGCGCGGACAAGCTGATAGGCGTTGAAATGTCCGACGAGCGCATCGAGCTCGCGAAAAAGCTAAACCTCGTGGACCATGTGTTCAAACCCACAGACGACGTCGTCGACAAAATTAAGGAAGTCACCGGCGGCTTCGGCTGCGAAAAATCCTTCGATGCCTCCGCGAGCGATTCGGGCCGCCAAGTCGCGCTGCGCGGTGCGCGCCAGTGGGGCAAGATCGCCTTCATCGGCGAGGGAAATTCCGTGCACTTCGACCCCTCGCCCGACCTGATCCACCCGCAGAAAGCCCTCTACGGCAGCTGGGTCACGAACCTGGCGAACATGGAGGATCTCGTCGAGCGCCTCGTGCGCTGGAACATCCACCCCGAAGACCTCATCACCCACCGCTTCGCCCTAAAGGACGCGGACAAGGCGTACGCGCTCATGGCGAGCGGGCACTGCGGCAAGGTCGCTGTGGTGTTCGACGGCACCGAAAACGCATAACCCTTTTGAAGCGCGCGCCCGCCGATTCGCGAGGAAGCGGCGGGCGTCGTCGTTTTCCGTAAACCTTCCATCATGCCGCCCGATATTCCGCGCGCGATTTCGTGCCAAATCGCCAATAATTTGGAATTTCCGATTGACACGATGTCGCTTTCGTGCTACAATCAAAAGCATCTGGGATGCGTCCCAAATTTAAGACGGGAGGAACCAACATGAAGAGAACCCTTTCCATCCTCATCGTGCTGACGATGCTGCTCGCGATCCTGCCCTGTGTATCCCTTGCGGATGCGGCGGAACCCAAGGTCGTGACCATCGCCACCACCTGGCAGGTACCGGACTACTTCAACGACACCGTCGAGAACAAGAAACTTCTCGAACAGGAGAACATCTTCCTGCAGGCCGTGTATACGAACACCGAGAAGCTGGGGCTCATGCTCGCCTCCAACGAACTGACGGACATCGTCATCAGCGAGTATGCGTTTTTGTCCAACATCATGGCGAACAACATGGCGCTGAACCTGGACCCCATCCTCGAGGAGCACATTCCCAACTACCTCAACCCCATCTATGACACCTGCACCTCCATCCTCAGGATGCAGATGTCCGGCGGCACCGGAAACCTGTACTTCTTCGTCCCCGGACAGGGCGTTGAGTACGCCGGCTCCAATGACCGCAACATCCGCGGTTACATCGTGCGCTGGGATCTGTATAAGCAGATCGGCATGCCCGAAATCAAGGACGACCGCGACTATGTCGACGTGCTGAAGCAGATGGTCGAAGCCGCAGGCGGCGTGACCGAAGACGGCGCCGCGATGTACGGCATCGGCATGTCGGGCACCAACCTCGCGGACTGGTATTCCCGCGGCCGCTACATCGCGGAAGCGGCGACCCGCCCCACCTACGAAGGCTTCCTGTATGAAGCTTCCGTCGTCGACGGCACGCTGATTGACGGCTACACCGATCTCGCACGTTCTCCCTTCTGGGTAGACATTCGCTTCTATAACGACATGTGGAACGCGGGCCTGCTCGACCCGGACTGCTTCTCCATGACCTCTTCCGAACTGAGCGAGAAGGTCAAGGCGGGCGTCTACGTCGCGACGCGCAGCCGCGACAACAGCATGTACAACCTGAACGCGATGGACGATCCGGAGACGCTCAAGGGCTTCGTCATGGTCCCGTCCAAGGGCGCCGTCATCCACGCGGACTTTTTGACGCCCTGCGGCTACGCGCCCAACGACTATACCTTTATCAATGCCAACACCGAAAACTGGGAAGCGGCGGCAGCCGTCATGAACTTCTATCACGATCCCGACACCAGCCGCATGATTTTCAGCGGCGTTCAGGGCGTACACTGGGATTACGACGAGAACGGCAAGCCCTACCTCTTCGAGAACATCGTGCAGGCCGCCTCGGAATACGGCTACGGCTCCAACGCGTTTGTCGAGGCGACCGGCGGCGTGTGGGGCGGCTATTGGGAGCTGTCCGTCTGGACGAACACCGGCACGCATCCGGACGGCTACTTCTACGACCTGTTCAACGAGCAGACCTACCGCAAGCTGTCCCTGACCAAGCTCGACCAGGACTACGCAAAGACCTATGGCTTTGATACGCCCTCCGCATACCACTGCTCCATCATCGACGAGGGCAACACCACGACCCTTGTCGGCGAGCGCGGGCTGCTCGTCACCCTCGGCATCACCGATATCCCGCTGGATATCCAGCGCACCATGACCAACTGCAACGACATCCTGTTCCAGTATGCGGCGGAATTGGTCATGGCGGAGGACGACGATACGTTCAACGCCCTCGTACAGGACGTGCTGGACGACCTCGCGGCCGCCGGCGAAGCCGACGCGTGGGCGTGGTGCTCCGAGGCGTATGACGCCTCCTTCGAGCGCATCAACCCCATCTTTGAAGACCTCCAGGCCGCCTACCTTGCGCATCCCGCAGGCCGTCCCTGATACGGCAGCCGCATAGGAAATCCTTGCCCGCCGGAAGAGACGTATCTTTCGGCGGGCAAATCACTACAAGAAGAAAGAAGGCAGCCGTATGACAGCAACATCTCGAGCCATCGGCGGGCGAAAAAAGCGCAGGCGCTGGGAGCTGTTCTTCGTCGCGTTCCCGCTCATGTGCATCGTGCTCGTGTTTAACTATGTGCCCCTGTTCGGCTGGGCGCTTTCCGTGTTTGAATACAAACCCGGCACGCCGCTCACGCAAAACGAATTTGTCGGGCTCAAGTATTTTCAGATGATCCTGAACTCGAAAGACATCCGCCGCGTGCTCACAAACACCATGATCTTCTCCGGCCTCAACTTCGTCCTCATGCCCCTGCCCATGCTCTTCGCGATCCTCCTGAACGAGATTCAGTCCACGGGGTTCAAAAAGGTCACACAGACGCTGACGACGCTGCCCCATTTTATCAGCTGGATCATCGTCTATTCCTTGGCATTCGCCATTTTCTCGACGGACGGTCTGCTAAACACCCTCCTTTCCATGCTCGGCATGAAGCAGCAAAAACTGCTTCAGGACAGGAACGCGGTATATCCCTTCCAGACCTTTATATCGCAGTGGAAATCCCTGGGATGGAACTCCATCATATACATCGCGGCGATCACCGGCATCGATCAGGAGCTGTACGAAGCCGCGGCGGTGGACGGCGCGGGCAAATTCCGCTGCGCGATCCACATCACCCTGCCCGGGCTCATGCCGACGTTCCTCGTCGTTGCGCTGCTCGCGGTCGCGAACTTCATCAACAGCGGGCTGGACCAGTACTTCATGTTCCAGAACTCCGTCGTCATGAAAAATATCGAGGTCATCGACCTGTATACCTACCGCGTGGGTCTCAAGAATCAGGACTATTCCTACGCCACCGCGGTCGGCATGTGCAAATCGCTGATCTCGCTCGTCATGCTCTTTGTCACCAACGCCATCGCCAAAAAGGTGCGCGGCGAATCCATCGTGTAAGGAGGCGGGCATCATGAAACAGCAAACAGCGATCAAGGTTACCGCCGGGCGCAAGGCGTTTCTGGTGTGCAACTACCTGTTCTTTACGCTTTTGATCCTCATCTGCGCGTATCCGCTCTGGTATGTGTTCGTGCAGTCGCTCAGCGGAGAGATCGTCGCCGGCAAGGGCATCGTCGTGCCGTATCGGTTTACCCTAAAGAACTACCAGCAGGTTATGAAGCTGAAAGGGCTCGGCACCGCATTCAAGATTTCCGCCGCAAGGACGGGGCTCGGCTGCCTCATCACCGTCACCTGCTGCATGATGTTGGGCTATCTCTTCTCCAAGGAGGAAATGCCCTTCCGCAGGCTGCTCTACAGGATGCTGGTCATCTGCATGTACATTTCCGGCGGACTGATTCCCAGCTACCTCACCGTCAAGTACGTGGGGCTCATGAATTCCTTTTGGGTGTACATCATCCCGTGGGCGGTCAATGCGTACAACGTCGTGCTCGTGAAGACCTTCGTCGAGCAGCTGCCCGCATCGGTCGAGGAGAGCGCGATGCTCGACGGGGCGGGCGTGTTCACGATTTTGTTCCGCATCATCCTGCCGATGTCGCTGCCGATTCTGGCGACGATCGCGGTGTATTCCTCCGTCGCGCAGTGGAACAGCTGGTTTGACAACCACCTGTACACGGCGTTCGATGAAAACCTTACGACCCTGCAGTACATGCTCTACAACTACCTGAATCAGGCGGAACGGCTCAGCCAGCTCCTCGCGGAAGGCAAAAACCTCAATTCCGACCAGATTCTCACGCCGAAGGGCGTGCGTATGACCGTCACGATGATCACCGTCATTCCGGTACTGTGCATCTACCCCTTCCTGCAGCGGTATTTCGTCAAGGGCATCATGATCGGCGCCGTCAAGGGCTGATATGCAACCTCCCCACTCCCCTACGGGGGAGTTTTTTCTTGCATTCGGTTCGGCACCGTGGTACAATGTGCCATGGGCTGTCGTGCTCGGATAGATTCTCGCGGAATACGGGGAGGATTCCCGATGCATTTTGTTGCGAAAGAACCGATATACAAGGGCTGGTCGGGCGATAAAAAATACCGCGTTACCGACGAAAACGGCACGCGGTACCTGTTGCGCGTATCCGACATCACCCAACGCGATAAAAAGCAATCCGAATTTACCATGATGCAGCGCCTCGCGTCTCTCGGAATCCCCATGTGCCTGCCCGTCGCGTTCGGCACATGCGAGGATGGCGTGTATTCCGTCCTGAGTTGGATCGACGGCGAAGACGCCGAACAGGTGATTTCCGATTATTCCGATGCCGAGCAGTATGCGTATGGCATTGAAGCGGGGCGCATCCTTCGGAAAATCCATTCCATCCCCGCGCCTGCAACCGTCGAGGATTGGGAAACCCGTTTCAATCGAAAGATGGATCACAAAATCAAAAACTATACTGCGTGCCCCCTCAAATACGAAAACGGACAGGCGTTTATCGATTACATCGACGAAAACCGCCATTTGCTGAAAGACAGGCCGCAGGTATATCAACACGGGGATTATCATATCGGCAATTTCATGATAGATCGCAGCGGCAAGCTCTTTGTCATCGATTTTAACCGAAACGATTACGGGGACCCGTGGGAAGAATTCAACCGCATCGTTTGGTGCGCGCAGAAATCCCCCCGATTTGCCTCGGGCATGGTGGACGGATATTTTGACGGCGACGTGCCAATGGACTTTTGGAAACTGCTGGCGCTCTACATTGCAAGCAACGCGCTTTCTTCGCTGTACTGGGCAATCCCGTTCGGGCAGGAGGAAGTCGATACCATGGTGAACCAGGCCAAGGACATTTTGTCCTGGTATGATGCCATGCGCAACCCCGTACCTGCTTGGTATTGTCTATGATGGCACCGAGAGGCGCGAAACGTCTTTTATGTATGAAAGAGCAAATCCGACCCGCTCCCCCATGCGCAAATATGCGGCGCAATCGAGAGGGAGCGTTTTTTACTGCAAAAGTGCGTTTCTATTCTTGAATTTGGTTCGATACTGTAGTACAATGACCATAGGTCGTTTTGCTCGGGCGCACAGTCTTTGTTCCGAGTGATTCCCTAAATCATGGTATACGGGGCGGTAGGATATGGCGAAGAAAGAAGCGAATTTCGATCTTTACATACACGATTTGTTAGTTGAGGCAGGCATTCATGCTGACACGCAGGGCAGCACGATTGCCCCGCTCAACGAAGCATTGAAAACTGCGTCGAAGCAACAAACCGGCAGGGCAGGCTTTCCTGAATACGTCGCGGTTGTTCGGGACTTCGTTCTCGTTATGGAGGATAAAACCGACCGTGCGAATCTATGCCTGTTAGAAGCAGACGGCTCTGTTTCCCAAACCGTTATGGCAACGACGAACTATGCCGTCAACGGTGCCCTATTCTACGCCAAAAAAATCATCGAACAAACCTCGTTCAAAAAAGTATTTGCGTTCGGCAATGCAGGCGATAAAAAGCATCATATTCTGCGCCCGCTATTCGTCGACGAAAACGGATATAAGGTTCTGCCGGATGTGGAAACGTTTGAAAACTTTTCAGAAACCCACATAGATGAATATTATCGGCGCGTTGTTTTGGAAGAGATATCGCCGGAGGATATTGAACTTAGCGATATTCTCAAAAAGGCAAGAGAACTGCACGAACACCTCAGAAACTACGGCGGTTTGGGCGAAGACGAAAAGCCGCTCGTTGTCTCCGCAATATTGCTTGCGCTGCGGGAACAGCAGTTCGGATTTCGCCTTGATATGCTTGTCGGTGACACGGTGCCCGGGAATAAGGATGGCGAGTTGCTGTTCAGATACCTTGAAAACCATTTGAAACGTTCCAATGTAGCGCCCGAAGTAAAAAAGGAACGCGTGTGCAATCAATTTACGCTGATTAAAGACCGTCCGCAGTTAAACACCAAACGGGATGATTTGGGCAATAAATCGCCTCTCAAATTCTTTGCCGAATATATCAATGCAAACATCTTCAAGGCGGTAGTATCCAATTCGCCGGAGGATTATCCGGGGCGCTTTTATGGAGAATCTGTTTCCTATTCCGGCGGCGACGGGCAATCTTTGGGCGTTGTTCTCACGCCTCGACATATAACGGAGTTATTCTGTGAATTGGTAGACTTAAAGCTTACAGATGTCCTGTTTGAAAAAAACTTTTCTATTATGATACAAACGCACGTTACTCTGAGGCGGTCTCAAAAAGTCTCAAATTTGAGACCATTTTTCTGCGGCGGATTGGAGTATGCTATATGAGTAAGCATAAGTGTATCTATTGCTTAAAAGAAAAGGAAGAATCTGAGTTTAACCGTGAGCATGTCATTCCGAGAATGATGGGCACATATACAAACAGCTTTGTTTTGAGTAATTTTCAAGTGTGTAAAGAGTGCAATTCGTATTTTAGCAAAGAACTTGAGGATAAAATCAGCCTCAACTCAATGGAAAGCTTCTTAAGAATGAAATACGGGCGACCAATGAGTGATGGACGAAAACTAAAAAAGGATCGTGTGTCCTTTATTGGCGCAGAGGGATTATTTAAGGGATTAGAATTTACGCCAATCGTCGACAAAGCAAACGATGAAAAAATATCTCTTTATATACCGCCGCAAATAGGAATAATGACAAATGAATCTCCATTAGCGTATCAGTATTATACTTTAGATGCGCTTCCAGAAGCTACACCGGAGGTGTTATCGCGGCTCAGAAATAAATCAAACGGAATAATCACTTTTGACATCCCGGAAGCTAAAGCTACACCATGCTTAATGCGTAAAGGATATTTGGGAGATCATTCTTCTTATAGTAACCCCCCTCTGGCAGATTTATTCAAAGACGATGCGTTTTTGGCCCATATAAAAATATCTATCGACTCGATTGTTAGGAGACTTTGCGCCAAAACAGTTTTTAATTATATTTGCTATTCTCTTGGAAAAGATTATGTGCTTTCAGGTAAATTTAGTGCTTTGAGGGATTATATACGAAATGGAACATGGTCAAATGATCTATGGTTTCGATACTCCCAAGGTCCGGTTTCTTCCGTAGATATGCCGAATGAGACAGCACATGTAGTGGGATATATGTTTTACCCGGGAAATAGACACGGAGAGCTATGCGGATGCCTAACATGGTTTGGACAAATAACATATATATTCAAGCTATGTGATACCGATGATGCTGTCAACAATGTCATTGTTGACCCTCCGACAAGAATGGCGTATTTCAACAATGATGACGCAACAATTACTGAAGATAATTCTCCATTTCCTTTCCCCAAAGATAGCTAAATAAAAGCGAAAATTAGCATTTCTAAACCAAGTATCCTGCGATCTCAGCCTGAAACGCTGAACCGCAGGATGTTTTGTTTTGTGCCTTGATTTCTAACCCGTTCCGCAAGGTGACCCTGATGTCGTCCGCCGCGCAGACCGTAGCGTGATCGAGCAGTGTGCCCCAAGTTCTATCTTGAATTCTGTTAGTAGCTGACCAAGGCCTCTCAGTTCGGCGATGAACTACTGGCTGACAACCTTGGCGGACATTTTCATGGAGATGGCGTTCTGCACTTGGTAGCGCTTTTACTTGACTGCCTCAAAGCGCTCAGCAAGGTTGTTGTATGGATGATGGCAAGCCAGACTATGCCTATATGGGGCAATATGTCAAACAGCAACTCAATACGCCGAAGCTTCGATACCTTGAAGAAAAAGCAAACGCAATATAATTGTTATCGGGCAAAAGGTAGGATATCCATACCTACAATCCCATCATGCCGAGATAAAGAAGCTCCCAATCCGCTTCAAAAGAGGAGCCGCGCCACAGCCGCGTTGTGCACGTCCATCCCCTTTTGCGTAAGGCACAAAATGTCTCCTTCAAGCGCGGCATAGCCCATGCTTTCGAGCGCCTTTGCCCGCTCCCAAAGCGATGCGCCGAATTTCTCCTCGATCGCGCGAAGGTCTATGCCCTCCGAAGTGCGCGTCCCCAAGAGCACCGTCTCTTCGAGCGCATCCTCTAAGGACAACACCGTCTTCTCCCGCCCGATGCCGCCCGCCATATATTCCTCGATCGCATCCGCATTCCGATAGCGCGCCCCGCGAAAGAGAGAATGCGCCGCGCAGCCGAGCCCGATGTACTCCCCGCGCGTCCAATAGACCATGTTGTGCCGGGAGTGAAAGCCCTTTTTTGCGTAGTTGGATATTTCATATCGGAAAAGCCCCGCTTCTTTCAGGAAATCCTCCGCCATATGCTGCATGAAGAGCGCTTCCTCCTCCCCGCACGGGGAAAGCGCGCCGCGTTCCATCTGGCGCGTAAGCGGCGTCCCCTCCTCCCAAATCAGGCTGTATGCCGAAATGTGCGGGATGTCGAGCGCGACCGCCCTTTCCAGCGTCTCGCGCCATTGCGCAATCGTCTGCGTGGGCAGTGCGTACATGAGGTCGAGATTGACATTGGCAAATCCTTCCGCCTGCGCCATTTTGACGGCATTTTCCGCCTCGTTCCACGTGTGGATGCGCCCCAGGATGCGCAAAAGATGCTCCTGCGAAGCCTGCGCCCCGAGGGAGATGCGGTTCACGCCATATTCTCTATACAGCCTGAGCTTTTCCCGATCCACCGAATCGGGGTTGCATTCGATCGTCCACTCCGCGCCGTCCTCGATATCAAACCTTTCGCATATGCCGCAAAGCAGCGTTTGCGCCGCGTCCAAAGACAACAGCGAGGGCGTGCCCCCGCCGATGAAGACCGTCGAAAGCCGCTCCCCGCGATAGCTGTCCGCCTCGCGAAGAACGGCTTTGATGTATTCCGCCTCGACGTCCTGTCGCCCCGCGTAGGATGCGAAATCGCAATACGCACACTTTTTCGCGCAGAACGGGATGTGGATGTATAGTGAAGGCATGCCTATCTCCTTCTCCTGCGCCGCTTTCTTCGCCCCCGAAGCGCCGCAAACGCCGCGCCGCCCGTAAGCACCGCACCGCCCAAGAGGGCAAACGGCAACAGGGAGTTGCCGCCACTCTCCTCCGATGCCTCGGCGAGCGGAGGCGTTTCCTTAGGTTCCGCCTCGGGCGCTTCCGTCGGTTCGGGCGTATTCGTCGGCTCCGCCGTAGGTTCGGCTGCTTTGGGCGCTTTGGCAGCCGACAAGTTCTCAAAAAAATCGTTCTTTTTTACGTCCGCCCCGACGGTCGAAGCATACAGCCCAAACGCACGGTTGTCGTACTTCACGCCCGCCTTATCCATGCTGTAGTACTTCTGCTGGGATTTGTGCTCCGCAAAGCCGATCTTTGCGACCTCGAGCGCGGTCTTCCCGCCGAGGGCTTCGAGTGGCGTGTCCCAGTCCATGCGGATCGCGTTTTCCTTATAGAGGTGGATATAGAGCTTTTTTACCTGCCACGCGCCGAATTGCGCCGCGGATTCGGGATACTGCGCCCCGTCCGCCGCCTTTTCGATCGCCTTAGGCATCATGCGCGCGGTGATCTTGTGCTGGTTGTGCCCGTATTCGCCGTTGAAATCGTGCGTCGCGATCACTTCCGGCTTATACCTGCGTATGCGCTGTACGAGTTCGCCCAGGATTTTCTCCTCGCCGCCCCAATAGGAAATCCCCTCGCTGATGGAAGGAACAGACTTGTCCGCGAGGTTGATAAATTCCGGATAGTTCCGCACTCCCATCGCCCACAGGCCGTTGAGCGCCTCCTGCCGCCGCATGCGCGTGCAGTTCGCCATATAGACGACGACGGTGGGGCACTTTTGCGCGACGGCATAATAGGGAATCGCGCCGCCAAAGAACAGCTCCTCGTCGTCCTGATGCGTGGAGACCAGCATGAAATCCGCCTTCTCGACGGGCGCCTCCCACGTTTGCAGGTTGGACTGTGGCGTGCCTTCGGAATACACGCGGATTTCCGCGATGCCCTGCCCCGCCGTTCGGCATTTGATTCTGACATATTTCGTCTCGGGCTGCAGCGCCTGATACGCCGTGATGCACGGGAACGTCTCGCTCGAATCGTGCAGCGCGATCTCTGCGTTCTCCGCGTCGTATTCTATGATCTCATAGTCCTCCGGCTCAAACGTCCAGCAAACGAGCATTCCCCCAACCGTAACGGACGGCGGGATCGCGATCTCGACCTGCGCGCCTTTCCCGCTGTACGTCCATTCCGTCTTGAGCTTTCCGTCGTGCAGGAGCTTTGCGGAGCCTTCGGACACGCGGAATTTGCACTTGTTCGTAATCTTTTTCGATGCGGTCTCCGCGCGGACGGCGGGCGCACAGGGCGCGGCGAGCATCAGCGCAAAGAGCAGGAGCAAAACCCTCTTCATATGCCGCATAACCCCATCAATCCATCTTGAGCACTGACATGAACGCCTCGCTCGGCACCTCTACGGAGCCGACCTGACGCATGCGCTTTTTGCCCTCCTTCTGCTTTTCGAGCAGCTTTTTCTTCCGCGAGATGTCGCCGCCGTAGCACTTGGCGAGCACGTCCTTGCGCAGCGCCTTGACCGTCTCCCGCGCGATGACCTTGCCGCCGACGGATGCCTGAATCGGGATCTCGAAGAGCTGGCGCGGGATCGCATCTTTGAGCTTTTCCGCGATGGAGCGCCCGCGCGCATACGCGCGATCCCTGTGGACGATGATGGACAGCGCGTCGCACGGCTCGCCGTTCAAGAGCATGTCGAGCCGCACCAGATCGCTTCGCACATAGCCCTTGAGCTCGTAATCGAACGAGGCGTAGCCGCGCGTCCTGCTCTTGAGCGAATCGAAAAAGTCGTAAATCACTTCGTTCAGCGGCATGTCGTACCGAATGAGCACCCTGCCGCCCTCGATGTATTTCATGTCCTTAAAGGTGCCGCGCTTGTCCTGACACAGTTCCATCACCGCGCCCACGTATTCCTGCGGCGTGATAACCTGCGCGTCCACAAACGGCTCCTCCATGTATTCGATCTCCGTCACGGGCGGAAGGTTGGTTGGGTTGTCGATGATGAGTTCAGCCCCGTCGGTTCTGCGCACGTGGTAGACGACGCTCGGCGCGGTGGTCACGAGGTCCAGATCGAACTCGCGCTCGAGCCGCTCCTGAATGATCTCCATGTGCAGCAGCCCCAAAAAGCCGCTGCGGAAGCCGTAGCCCAATGCGACGGAGGTCTCCGGCTCGAAGGAGAGCGCCGCGTCGTTGAGGCGCAGCTTTTCGAGCGCCGCCTTGAGGCTTTCGTAGTCCGCGCCGTCCGCCGGGTAGATGCCGCAGTACACCATCGGCAGCACCTGCTTGTAGCCGGGCAGGGGCGCACGCGCGGGGTTTTCGGCGAGGGTGATCGTATCGCCCACGCGGATGTCCTGAATGTCCTTGATGGATGCCGCGATGTAGCCGACATCGCCCGCCGCGAGCTCCGCCTCCGGCAGGAGCCCGCCCTGCGGCAGGTACGCGCCGACCTCCGTCACCTCGAACTCGCACTCCCCCGCCATCATGCGGATGCGGTCGCCGACCTTGACCACGCCGTCCATGACGCGCACGGACGAGATCGCGCCCCGATAATTGTCGTAATACGAATCGAAAATGAGGGCGCGCAGCGGCGCGTCTTCGTCGCCCGCGGGCGCGGGGACTTTTTCGACGACGGCTTTCAAAACGTCCTCGACCCCTATGCCCTGCTTTGCCGAAACGAGGGGGCAGCCCTCGGTATCCAGCCCGATCTCGTCTTCGATTTCTTTTTTTACGACGTCCGGCTGCGCGCTGGGAAGGTCGATCTTGTTGATGACGGGCAGGATTTCGAGATCGTGATCCAGCGCCATGTAGACGTTCGCGAGCGTCTGCGCCTCGATCCCCTGGCTCGCATCCACCACGAGCACCGCGCCCTCGCACGCCGCGAGCGCGCGCGAAACCTCGTAGGTAAAGTCCACGTGCCCGGGCGTGTCGATGAGGTTCAGCACGTATTCCTGTCCGTCGTGCGTATAGGGCATGCGCACCGCCTTGGATTTGATCGTGATGCCGCGCTCCCGCTCCAGTTCCATGGAATCGAGCACCTGATCCGTCATATCCCGCAGCGCCATGACGCCCGTTTTTTCGAGGAGCCTGTCCGCGAGCGTGGATTTGCCGTGATCGATGTGCGCGATGATGCAGAAATTGCGGATGTTTTTTCGATTATGCTTGGACACAGCGTTCCCTCCGATGAGATTTTCTCTATTCTATCATACTTGTTTTTGTATGAAAAATCAAGCATGATACGCCGCATTTTCCGCTGTCCAAGCCCGCCGCTTTTCCTATCGCCCCGCGCGCATGGCGTTACCGGTCGCCAAGAGCGCAACGCCCACATCCGCGAATACCGCAAGCGTCATGGGAATCTCCGTCGCAACGCTTAGCGCCAACACCGCCGCCTTGATGCCCAGCGCCAGCGCGATGTTCTGTCGGGCAATCCTCGCCGTCTTCTTTGCGATCTCGACCGCCCGCGCGATCTTTTCCGGGTCGTCGTCCATCACGACTGCGTCCGCCGCCTCGATCGCCGCGTCACTGCCAAGCGCGCCCATCGCAAAGCCCACGTCCGCGCGCTTGATGACGGGCGCGTCGTTGATGCCGTCTCCCGCAAAGAGGAGCGCGCCGGGGCGCGCGAGCAGTTTTTCAACCTCCCGCACCTTGTCCGCAGGCAGGAGGTTCGCGCGGTATTCCGCAATGCCGAGCGCTTCGGCGATCTCCTTCGCGGCGTCCTCGCGGTCGCCCGTGAGCATGACGATGTGCTCCACGCCCTGTTCGCGCAGGCGCGCCACCGCCGATCTCGCCGTGTCGCGCAATACGTCCGAAAGCACGATGTGGCCGAGGCATCTGCCGCCCTCCGCGACATATACGTGCGTACCCGCCTCCCGAGCCTTTTCGCAGGACGCGCCGATGTGCGCCATCAGCTTTTCGTTCCCCGCGTGGATCGTCCTACCCTCAAATGTCGATTGTACGCCCATGCCCGGGATCGCCTCCGAAACGACGCCCTCTTTCGGCGCGTCCATCCCCTCGCGCAGTGAAAGCGCGATGGGGTGCGTCGAGTGCGCCTGCGCGAGCGCCGCGGCATAGAGCAGTTCCTCCCGCGTGCCGTCGGGCGCGGGGTGCGCCGCTTTTACGCGGAACTCGCCCTTGGTGAGCGTCCCCGTCTTGTCGAACACCGCCGTCTTCGCGCGGTTGAGCGCCTCCAGATACGCCGAGCCCTTGATGAGGATGCCCTCCTTGGACGCGCGCCCCATGCCGCAGAAATACGAGAGCGGCACCGAGATGACGAGCGCACACGGGCAGGACACGACGAGAAAATTCAGCGCGCGCCTTCCCCACGCGAGCCAGCCGCCCGCCGCAACGGACGGCACGATAAAGAGCAGAAGCGCCGCGATGACGACCGCAGGAGTATAGACCCGCGCAAACCGCTCGATAAAATCCTCCTGCTTCGATTTTTTCTCCGCAGATTCCTCTATGAGCCGCAACACCTTGGATGCGGTGGATTCGGAGAAATTCGCGGTCGTCCGCACCTTCAAGAGCCCCGTGAGGTTCACGCAGCCGCTCAAAATGTCGTCGCCCTGTAATACGTCCCTCGGCACACTCTCCCCCGTGAGCGCCGCCGTGTCGAGCGCGGAAGCGCCCTCCGTCACGATGCCGTCCAGCGGCACCCTGTCCCCGGGACGCACCATGATAACGCTCCCGACGGGCACTTCCTCGGGCGAAACCATCCTTCCGTCGGCAAGGCGCGCAACGTCGGGGCGCAGATCGAGCGCGGACCGAATGGAATCGCGGCTCCTGTCTGCCGCCGCGTCCTGCAGCGCCTCCCCGATTTGATACAGCAGCATGACCAGCGCGGCCTCGCGATATTCGCCGATCGCGACCGCGCCGAGCGATGCGACGGACATCAACACGCGTTCGTCAAACGGCTGTTTGGCGCGCAGCCCTTCCCATGCCGCGATTAGGACGTCCCAGCCCATCGCGATATAGGCGGCGAGAGAAAACGCGAACGCCCACGATACGGGCAAAAACGACCCTGCGAGGAGCACGACCGCCACGGCGACACGGATTTTCATGGGGACACCTCCAACCTATCGTTTGCTCACTTGAACGAATGTTCATGTATAGTATATTCCTACATATCTTCGCTGTCAAGCGGGCATCAAAGTTTAACGAAAAGAACGCGGCGGGGCTTTATGACAGGCAGAACTTCCGAATCCAATGTGCCACGCCGTCCTCCTCATTGCTCAGGCATACTTCGGATGCGATTTGCTTTACCTCGGCAACGGCATTGCCCATCGCTATGCCAATACCTACGGTTTTCAGCATGTCGATGTCGTTCACATCGTCGCCGAAGGCTGCCACATCCGAAAGTTCGATGCCGTAATGTTCCGCAAGGCATTTGATTCCGTTTGATTTTGTCGCCTCTTGATGCATGATCATCGCAAGCCCGTCCCTGCTCATTTTGAGATACAGAAAATCCGGCAGTGTGTTTTCTATCGCAGCGATGTCATCGGCAGAGCGCGGATGCGCGTGCAATTTATCCGCGCTCTCCAAAATGCCAAGGGTGTTTTGCACATCCGAAAAATCCGTAAATACATTGGGCGCGTACAGCGGCCACTTCTCGGACGGAGCAAAGTTTGCATAGCATAAATTCTCAACTTCCGCCGCGACGGGAATGCCTTTTTGGCTCAATCCCCGCAAAAACGGCACGTACACCGCAGGCTCTATGCG
Source organism: Christensenellales bacterium (assembly GCA_050946115.1). Lineage (GTDB taxonomy): Bacteria > Bacillota > Clostridia > Christensenellales > Aristaeellaceae > CAYFRC01. The sequence goes on along the minus strand of JBMNUF010000008.1, from coordinate 50,684 downwards.
GTTTCGGCGGATGCACTTCCCGTCGGCATATATCGCGGCGCCGTTGCACAGTATATAGGCATCGAACAGGTTTTCCGCAATATATCTTTCCGTCGACGCCCCTCTGGCGGATGCAAAAGCAAAGCGAATGCCTTTTGTTCGGGCATCCGCGATGCTCTTCTTGCTAAAAGAGGAAATTGATTTATCGTTTCTGAGGAGTGTGCCGTCGAGGTCGACCACGATGAGCCGTATGCCGCCCATATGCGCATCCCCCCCGTTTCGGTTCATTGACAGTTCTTTTTGTGCGCGTTCAGCTTTTTCAGCGCCCAATCGTAGTGGCTTGCCGTCACGCTCACGAAATACGATCCGAGCGTGCTGCCTCCCACCCAAGGAAAAACATCCTTGGTAAACAGTTCCTCATCCGAAAACGTCTCCGCAAGCGCCATAACCTCTCCATGGGTCTTCCTGACCATCCTCTCGGCATCTTCCTGCGTCGTGTTCTGATGCTTCTCCCAAAGCGCGACGTTCATGTCTCCATAGGTCTTCCAATTGTAGGGCGGAATGAGAAACGGCGTCTCCTCGCCTTTCGCATTCGAGGAAACCCAGTTTAAGAGGAGCCGATGCCATTCATACAGATGAACGAGAACGTCCCGCAGGTTTTTATCCCGCTTCCAGTGCGCTTCCTTTTTCTTTGGATCCGCGGAGAAATCAAACGGCGTATCGAGTTCTTTCTCCGACATCGACGCAATGACCGCATTGAGTTTTTCAAAATTGGCTTGCGATGCATGCATGAGGTCTGTCTTCGATAAAGGCCTTCCCATGATACCCCTCCATTCGGCAAGCGCGCCTTTTTCTTCTTAACGGTATTATACTACATCCGACGGCGCGTCCGCAAGGCTTTCTGTGCGGTATCGCTCGAATTCATACCATCGCACTCGAACAAATTCGGCTTCTGTTTTCGATCAAAAAGGTGAGCATCTTTCTGTTTGCCTCGGCAAGCTCCCTGCACTCCCCGCGGCCTTCAAAATATGCGATGCAAATCATCGGTATGGAGCAAAGCACATAGAGTACGGATTGCTTTTCTTCGCGGGTCAGCGGATTTTCCGTATCATAGCCCTCCAAAATGCCCCGCAGGATATCGAACCACGGTTCATACTGCGCGTCGCCTGCCTCGCTCAAGATCCCCGTCGCGCAATAGCACACATCCCACAGGCGAATACTCGCCTCGCTCAAATCAAAATCGATGAATCCGCTCACCTCGCCCTCATGGAACAGGATATTGCCGGGGTTCGGGTCGCGGTGGATGAGCTGTTTGGGAAGCACTTCATATAGCCGCCCAAACACATCGATATAATCCTCAAAAAAACGCTCTTCGATCCCCATGTTTTGCTTGCGCACAGCGGGAAGCGCCCAGTCCGCGACGTTTTGATACAGATCGACCGCATCCGTCGAAACATCCTTTTGTATCGCCTTGAGCGCCTTGTGGAGCCGCGCGATACTCTGCCCATATTTCCTCCCGAATACAATGCGGTTCTCGCCGAACCTTTCGCCCTTGGGAAGCGGACACCCTTTTAATCCGCGCGTCAAGACAAAAGGTGCCTCCCCGTCGAGAAAATCGGCGCCGCTCCGCGTAGGAACGGGTACGGCGGCGGACAACCCCTGATGAAGGAGTGCCCTGACAACCTTGAGATTCTTCAAAAGCCTCTCGCGGTCGTTTGTCTTGAGATACAATTCCCGCCCGACCTTCCACACGCTTTCGGATGCCTTTGTGCCGTCTGCTATCTGCACACCTTCGATTTTCAATCCCTTTTCGACATCCCAGTTCTCCAGAATTTTCCGCAATTCTTTTTCGGTATACATCGTAGCCACCTCATGAAAACATTTCCTGCAGTGCTCCATTTGTTCCGATATGCGCTACCAAATCCGCGGAATCAGCCTGTATTTTACCCGACTCCTATATTCTTCATACCCTTCGAGCTCGCGCGACAAAAGCACTTCTTCCCGTCTGATTCTTTTCGCGATAAGGGGAATATACAGCAGCAGGATGAAAAAGGAAATCGGCGAACCGAGCACGAGCCCCGTCGAGAGAAAAAGAATGAGCGTTGCGGAATACATCGGGTGGCGGACGATTCCATACAGCCCGCTGTCGATGACTTTTTGCCCTTCCTGCACCTCTACCGTCCTCGACAGATAGGCGTTTTCGCGCAATACCTCCGCGTACATCCAATACGCCGCCAAAAAAACCGCGCTTGCGCCATATACCGCCCAGCGCGGCAGGAGCATCCACGAAAACCGAAAGTTCAGCCCGGCGACGACAAACGCGGCAACAAACAGCATTCCGCTCAGCAGGACGAGCGCTTTCTGCTCCTCTTCCCGCTCGTTTGCATCGAGCCGTTTTTTCAAAAGCGCGGGGTTGCGCATCATCAGCGCGATGCCCACGAGGAGCATCGGGACGAACAATATGCCGATAAAAAGCCACCCGTTCGGGTATCGCAGCGTCCCCGCGGGCAGAAACAAAAAGAGCGCGGTGAGCAGCAAGCCCAAAAGGAACTTGCCGGTCGCCTGAAAGAACAGTTCTTTTGTCATACGTCACCCTCTCTCGCGGTCACTCCCGCTCGTGCTCGTCTTCTTTCGCCGTATCGCCGTAAATTGCCTTCAGATACTCCAGGATTTCCTCGTTTTGCTCCGCGATCCGCTCGATATTCGTGTGGATGTCCTCGATGAGCAGTTCGCTCTTTATGTTCACAAAGAAATCCGATGTCGCCTTTTCCTCGTTTCGCTCCTCCTCCCTGTTTTGGCTCATCATGATCAGGGGGGCCTGGATCGCGGCGACCATCGAAAGCAGCAGGTTCAGCAGGATAAACGGAAAGGGGTCCACGGGGGTTTTCAATACGACGTTTAAAATGATCCACGAAATCAGCACGCTCACGAAAATGATGATGAACGTCCACGATCCGGCGAAGGCCGCGATCTTGTCGGCGACCCTGTCGCCAAACGTATACTTTTTCTCCTTCGCCGTTAGGGCGGCGTTCGATTGCTTCATGAGTGCTATCAGCTCATCGACCAATCGCTCATCCCTGCTCTCGATGATCCGCTCGATTTCTTTTCTGTCGAGTTCCTTCATGCTGCCCCTCCCGATTTTTCAATTTGATTGCCTTTCGTTCTTATATTTTACCACATCCGCGCCCGTCCCTCAAGAGGTTTTTTCACGCCTTCTCGGCTTGCCTTGCGGTTGCCTTTGCCATCAATTTGCCGAACAGGAGCGGGTAGCGGTAGCACAAAGCCATGGAAATCGACTGCGGGATCGTGGGGCAAATGACGAACCGCTTTGATCTGATGTGTTTTGCGAGGCCGTAGCCGACTTTTTGCGCGTCCGTCTTAAATTCCTTCGGAATCGGCAGACCCGCTGCCGATTCCGTATCGGTGAGCGGGGGATGGAAGATGTGTACGGAGATTCCGTACTTGGCGTTTTCGATTTCGAGGCATTTTGCGAGGGATTCCATCGCGCCTTTCGAGGAAGCATACGGGGAGATATTCAGAAACCCCGTAACGCCGACGCCGGAAGACGTAAAAATCAGCCGACCGCTCCTTTGCGCCCGCATGTGCGGCAGGACAGCCTTCGCAAGCCTCAGCGCGCCGAAGTAATTGACATTCATCACCCGTCGATACACCGCGATGTCCGTATCCTCTTCGCTTTCAAAGGTGCACAGGCAGGCGTTATAAACGGCGATGTCCACGGAACCGAGCGCGCGATACGCCTTCTCCACGGCATCGGCGACGGACGCATCCTCCGCCGCATCCGCGAAAAGAACCGTCAGTGCGTTCGGATATCGATCCCTGAGCTGTTCGATCTGTTCCGTCCGAATGTCCAGAACGGCGACGCGGTTCCCCTGCTCCAAGAGGCTTTGCGTCATATGGAACCCGATGCCCCGGTTCGCCCCGACAATCACGATATTAGACATGTTCCCCTCCCCGCCGCGCAAAGAGCGACGCCATATAAGAATGCACTTCTCTGCGAAATGCTTCTTTCTTGTCTTGGGTCAGTTCTCCGTTTAAGAGGTATCGGAAGGTCATCGTCGTCAGGAACGCATGGAAATCGCGCCCCGTCCGCGCGGCTTCCGCTTCGGACAGCAGCCCCGCCTCCGAAAGCATTCGAAATGCGGAGGTTTCGACGGCATACGGCTCTTCAAAAAGCCAGCGTTCATACGCGGCGCGCAGTTGTTCGTTATGAAATTGCTCGATCATCATGAGCCGCATCATCCTGTTGCAAAACGGATCAAACAGGTATTGTTCAAAGAAATACGCATCCATCCAGTCGAAGGACAGGCCTTCATGGGCGGACGGAAGCGCAGAGCGGAGTACGCCCAAAAGGGCATCGACATGCTCCTCGAATCGAGCCATCAGGCAGTCCAGGATGTCCTGCTTGTTCTTGAAATGGTAGTAGACCGTGCTCTCCTTTATGCCGACCTCTCCGCAGATGTTTCGGATGGATACCGCGCCGAAGCCGCGCTCCGAAAACATTTCGAGCGCCGCTTCTAAAATGCGTTCCCTTGTCGCCATCGTATGCCGTCACTCCTGTCTAACAATCGTTAGACACAGCATACCAAACGATCGTTAGATTGTCAAGCATTTGCGGAAAAATTATTTTGGCGGCTCGGCATAGTGCAGCAGCCTTGCATTGCCCCAGGAAGCGCGCCGGTCGAAGAAAGGGCTGCGGTTTTCCGTCTCGAGGACGAGCTCTTTGATACCGGTGACATCGATGCGCAACCGCTGCGCCGCCTGATCCCGATCGCCGCGGACCGCGCCCTCATACAGCAGCGCCCCGTCGCCGTATACCCGAAAGAGGACGCCTGGGTCGTCATAGGTGTTTGGTACAATCTCCGGCTGCGTATTCCACGCAATCGTCTCGGGCGTCCAGCGCGCATTCCCCGGATGGTCATACAGCCCGGTGACGCGAATCAGCGACCGAACATACGGAGAAGAGGCGCCGAAAAACACGCTGAGTTCCAGATTCGCCGAAGCAATCTCCTCGGGATCGAGCGCATCCGCTTCGGGATATTGCGTAAGGTCAAAGACGAGATAGAGGACGGAGTTGTACCCGGTGTTGTGCGAAGCATCGAAAAGGGTATATCTCCAATCGTACGCCTCGATGTCGTTGTAATTCGTATTCGGATCCTCGGTTCGCACCTCGAGCCCGTTCGTGGCATTCAGAATCAGTTCGGTTCCGTCGTCCTTTTTGAGGACGATGCGCGGCGCACACCCCGCCACCTTATGGGAATGCAGGTAGAAATTGTTGCCGCCTTCACAGGCGCTGCTTAGTCGGAACGAGAGGTATTTGTGCCGGAATTGATGCCGAAAGTACTCCGTGATGTCCAGCGCATTGTATGCGGCGGCATCTTCCGGGTACGATTGGTTTTCTATGGGCATGCACCCGAGCGCCCAGTCCGGTTCGGGCAGTCGGTCGGCATAGCCGATCTCCGCCTCAAGCAGCGTAAGCGCGCCCTTCGCTTCGAGAGCATATACCGCGCGCGCCCGTGCGTCTTCGATTTCGAGGCGCTCGGTTTCGACGCACTCCAACGGGCGCGCTTCAAGCCCGTCCTTCGCGTCCTGCAAGAGGGAACACATATCGTCCATATCGCTTGGGGCGAGTTCCATGTAGTGCTCTCCAAGCCGCGTTTTTACGGCATCGAGCGCCGCATGCAGGTTGTTTCGGCTTTCCGCAGTGTACAGGGGATTGTTCCCGAGCGGGGCGATTTCGGCCATCAGGGCATCGAGCCTTTCCGTATCCGGCGCCTGATAGGCCTCAGCGTCATCCCAGTACATGGGCACGGCATTTTGCAGCTCCTGCATCGCCCATATTTTGACAAACGCTACCCTTTTCCCCCATCGGGTTTCGGGCACCTCGAAGATGGCCTCCGCCGCCCTCCACTCCCCGGGCGATTCGAAAAGTTCGCAGGGCGCGCCCAGGGCGTAATCGGCATCTAAGAGATTGCCTTCCGCATCCAAAAGATCCACTTTCAGCCGCACAACCGCGTCCGGCTCGCTTTCGGGCGACGCGTAATAGTGCGCGCGAAACGCGATCAGCCCCGGCCGCACAGGCACCGATTGCGTCGCGGCGCCCAAAGACCAATGGTGTTCCGCTTTTACGCTCCGTATTCCGGTTCGGGCAAATGCCGGGTCCTCGATCCTCTCCAGGGTGCCGTCATCGGGTATCTGCGGAATCCATGCGTCACCCGTCTGCCCCAACTCCCCAAAAGGTCCCTCCTCAAAGGAGGGGTCGCGCATCAGGTTTTCGCCGCGGAAACGGCTGACGATCAGGCGGCAGAATTGCCGGCCATAAGAGGGCGTGCACGTTCCCGCAAGCGCCAAAACGCGATTCGTGACCGGCCCGCCATTCGACTCATTCCGCTCGATATGGTCGACGATTGCCCCGAACGGACTTTGAAAAGCGCCCGCTTCGGACAGAGCCTCTTCAAAATACGCCGTGGGGCGGTTGATCAAAGGGTCGATTTCGTTGAGCAAATCCGAATAGGCGGACAGGGCTTCCTCGCGTATCCTTTGCTGTCGGTCGAGAAAACCGTCGCTCAGTATCGCCAACGCCTCCGCCTGATTCAAGTCGCCGTAGGAGCGCGGGTAGGCGAGAACGGTAGCCTCCTGCAAATCATACAGCCTGCGGATTGCCGCCATGCGCTTTTTCTGATCCGCATTGCCGCTCTTTAGCGCCTCTTCCCACGCCCTATCGAGGTGCCGACGTGCGGCGGCCAGTTTATGCAGCGGAATGCCCTTTATATAGTCAAGGTATCCGAAATGGAGGTAGGTGAAATTCTTGCAATCATTAAACCACTCGCCTTGCGGAATGTCCTTTGCCCATATCTCCTCCCAAACCCTGTAGAAGGCTGCCAAATGCGGCGCAGCCTGCGGGCCGACCGCCTTTTTGTACCAGCGGCTCTCCAACTCTCGCAAAGGACATTCGGGATCCCAATTGAGCATCGCAAACAGATGCGGTTTCGCGCCTTCGGCAAAGCTGAACAGCGCTTCGGAAAAGAGATATTTGACGCCGCTCTCCTTTGCAAATCGCATATACTCCCCCATCGTCGCGGTGTATATGCGCGGCACGAGGTAGACGGAGCCGTACTCATAGTTGTACCAGCCCAATTGCGCGCACTTCTCCAGCCAATCGAGCGTGATCCGATGCCCCTGCGCCTCCTGCCCGGGATCGACCCAGGCCGACCGGTCTTTTGTGATATAGGGGATCATGCTTTCGTGGAATTTCAGCCCCGGCTCCTTTGGCGGATCGTTCGTGTATCGATACGCGATCATGCCGAACCGGATATCCCTTCCGGGGAACTCTGCCAAAACCTTTTCGATGACCGCATTGCACCACTTGCAGTAGAGGTCGGTCATATGGACGATGCCCTCGCTGTTCAGGCCGTGGATCGCCTGCTGCTCGGCCAGTTCCTCTTCGCAATAGCCCCCCGAATCGTTTACGCCCAACGGTACGCAGAGCAGATTCGGGTCGTCCCGCAAAAGGGCGATGATCTCGCTTGCGGCGACATCGACGGTTCCCGGTTCCGAAAAGCGCGGCTGCCAGGCGATCTCGTCGGTAGGGCGGTAATGCGCGCCGTCACGGACGGGGTAGTATTCCGGATGTTCGTCAAAGTATTTTGCGGGGTCGAAATACAGGTGGAGGGCATGGCTGAAGTTCCCCATTTTCGTGTGGTCGTACAACTGCAGCCCCTGGTTCAGCAGCCAGTCGACGGGAGTCCGTTCGCAATACCCGTAACGCATATTGAAGGCGGGCGCCGAAGATACCAACGCCGGGGGGATGGCGATTTTATCCCAAGCGGGCGTATCCGCCCCGTAAGAACCCGGCATCAGCCATTCGACGTCGAGATATTTCCGCAGAAAGGCGGCGGCGCCGTAGCGGATGCCCAAGGGCGTGGGCGATTGAATCGCGATGCCGTCGGCATACGGCGCGAATACGTAGCCGTGGTTCCCGTCATTTGCGGCTTCGGCGTTCAGATCGATCAGGGTTTGCGCGAGATCGGGATGGGGGTTCAGCCCGTTCCAGCCGAGATGGATTTTGATTTTCCCGGCAAAGCGCTCCGCATCCGGGGAAGCGCGAAATTCGGATTCCGTGTATTGCGGAAGCGTTTGCCCGGTCGCATCCCGAAAGTGCTTTTCGATCAGCGCCGCGGAGTCCGCAATATATCGATACTCCGCGTCCGTCAGGTCTGCGCGATCGCGAACAACCAGCACGGCTTTCACCGCATTGTTTTCGTATAAAATGAAATCCGCCTCGGCGGAGTGGGCGTCCGTCGGTAGGAAAACAAACAATATTGCCACGACACACAGTGCCGCGGCAAGAAAGATAGCAGATATTCGCTTCATGCGATTTCCTCCTCATGGATTCCGTTACAAGCCCTGTCGCGCAAGGACGATTTTCACTGCGTTGCGCACTCTTCTATACAGGACAAATGGTAGAGTAGCAACAGGTAAGACTATCCTTTCTTTTACCATCCAGCGAAATAGGTTGTTACATTTAGCAAGTCCTACCCTCTTTCCGCAAACCAAATCCACACCACCAATAAAAATTGTCGAGTTATTTACAATACATGTATAATTTGTGGTTCTATGTTAGTTTTCATAGTAATACTAATGCATTCCCCTTAGATTTACATTTTATCGTTTTCAATTTATTTGCTATTGAGGCTTACATAGACTACTTTCACACATAGTTCATGCTGTTTCTTTGTTTGATTGCTTGTATTTTTCACTCTCGTCTGTATTATTTGACATTTTTCAGCACACTAAATTATACGTAGGAATTATTCGTTCTGCTGCGAATTCATATAATTAAGTTTGAGGATTGTTTCGAAACCTTGACAATTTCAACATACTTAATTGCTGTGATATATTGCCCCACCTTTCATCGAGCTTGCGTTTCAACTCAAATAAATCAGAAAAACCAAGTTCCAAAAGAATATAGTAGTCCAATATCTGGAATAATGAGCGATTATAGAATTTTAATTCTTCTTCTTTCAAAACTCTGCGACTTTTCCTTATACGTTCATCGTAATGAATGTAGTAATTTCGGGTATATGCGATGACAGATGGAAATTCCTCAAGTTGGATTTCGCCAGTGTCAAAACGATACTGTCCATTTGCAATCAAGAGATCAAAAATACGGCTTTCGAGCGTAATGAATTTCTTGTTTTTCGCCATTAAAAGCTTACGAATATCTTCACCCCTTTTTGGTGGGAAAGCTTTGGCAAGGTTCTCAACTCTCTCCCTGAATTCATCAGTATCGTTAGTAATGAAGCGTGAATGATAGGTTTCTAACGCCTGAACAATATTAAGAAATATCCTCGTCTCAGAACTGAACTCCACATAAAACGGCTCTAAATAGAGTTCTATTATTGGAGCCAGTTCCGAGTGTTTCTCAAAATAACATTCAAATGAATTCTGCGCAATAAGTTCTGACAAGCTTATCCATTTCCTTCTGCTACTTTGAGAGTGTATACCATTATTATTCTCTTGAATATCAATACCATATACCTCAACCGGATGTTCAAGCTCATTATAGCTCATGTCATATACAACTTCTTCTGAATAAGCAAATACTTTTTCAACGTTAGCCTTCCTCAATGAAGCTATTTCTATTAACCCCTTCAGTTTTCTGAATATTTCAATAAACTCTCCAAACTTTTCTTCTTTCTCGAAGCTAATCTCAATAATTCCGTACTGTCTTATTTCTATATGTTCTTTTAATAAGTCGTAATTTGTTATCGGAAGAATTGATCCTCGGACAAGATAATTGATACAAACACCCCGCCCAGTGTATATTACTTTTTTAACTTCATCACATTTTTTTGTTAATTCGGACCGTTCCCCGATTTTGTAAACTGACTCCTCGCCCCATTCTACAATATTCGATAGGACAAACTCCACTGTATGAAACGTCTGCTCGTGATTTCCCTCGCTTATAACGCCACACAAAATATACTCAGCATTATAAGTAAATCTCGTCATTCTATAAGAAACTAGGCCTTCCGTTTTGATTCTTTTAAGCCGAAGAAGGGTAAACATAAAACCATTTTCTAGCCTACCACATAAATGTGGTAGCTCCAATGGCACTTGTAAGAAATTACCCAAGCTTTTTTCATTCTTCACATTAAGTAATATCCTGATTCCACCTTGTTCTTCGTTATAATATAAATCACATTGGTACTCCTTTTCATCGAAATATACTTTCCCGCTTCCTCTGTACGGTACTTCTATTTTTGTCACCTCCGCACTGCTGCCACTCAATTCTTTTCATTTTTTGCCCTCTTCGGGCCACATTTCCTCGAATATCTTCCATTTGTCGAAGCGACCATACTCTATTTGGTGTATACCAACTTATAGGGAAACAATGACGCCTTTTAGCACCATTGCAACAAGGGTCAGTGCCGTGTAGAATAAAATGCCCTTGTTGGTGAACAGATCTTTTACGGCTTGTTTGTCTATGAGCCCCGGAGCGTCGTCCAAGACAGCTTCTTTTCTGTTTTTGAAAAACAAGATCAGGCCGATTACGCCCAGTGCCGCAATCAGTAAGGAATAGGCTGCCAATGCATTCATTGAAGAAGTGTCAAGCAGCAGCTGTATTATCACGGCGTTAAACAGGTTGGACACGGCATGCATAACAATTGCCAAAACAAGGTTCCCCGATTTGACCGTGAGATATCCCCATATCAGACCCAAGATAAATGTATAAATAATGTGCACAAAGCCGACAGATACCCCATGCACAACGGCAAAGCAATACGCCGATGCCAAGACATAAAGCCTCTCCCCGTGCTGTAGCAGCCTTGTCGCAAACAGGTGCCTAAAGACAAACTCCTCGACGACGGGATTGAACAAAAGCAGCATAAACAGCATGGAGGCGGTCATCGGCGTCGTATCGGCCGAAGAACCGGCGCCGCCAAAAACTGAAGTTGCAATCGTCAAGGCATTCAAGATCGTAAAGGCGGTGCATTGCAACAGGAAACACAGGAAAACGGTTTTGATTGAGACTTTGCCCTTTCCTTTGTGGGCGTACGGATGTTTGGATACGTTCTTCGTAATCAAAACAAACAGACCCAGCCCCGGCCCGTACAGTACCGCAAGGCCGACCACGCCCTTTATAGCCTCCGAAAAAGGCAGGTACGGCCTTAGAACGATTGCATACAGCCAGTGTAGGCCGAACATCATGGCAACGCCAAGAGCTACTTTTCCCAAGTCTTTCGCCTTGTTGTTCATGAATGTTCCCCCCTTTGGCGCTTCATCGAATACGCATTGATTGCTTTACTCCCACTCAATAATGTCTGTACAGCTAAAAGCCCTGTAATTACGGCACTTTTTGGGATTTCGCCTCGCAAAATACCACAAATTCTACCACAAACTAAAGGAATGCCACAAATTGGAGATACCTTTGCAGTATGCCCCTTCCTCCACCCCTTCAATAGGGGATTGCGCTTTAAGGCATCTGAATGGCTCTACAATCACATTTAAGACAGCTCATGAGGATTATACTGTCTATGTGGTATTGGATCATCACAAGCCCTTAAAATGCGCTTATTCGTCCTTCTGTCCTTTCAGTGCCTTAAAAGCAGTAGCGAACATATCAGACTTTTCCTTTTCCCTCTTGGCTTTCTGTTGCGCGCTTTTAGCATCCTTGCTCAATTCACTCTGGGGAACATAGTTTAAAAACTTCTTCAAGTAGCCAGTACGAATCTTAATGATGTTGATATTGGCCTCATAGGTAGTTCCATCTGCCTTGGTCTTAGTTTCCTTTCTACTACTCTCATCTTCCAGATAGCGCAAAGCTTCAATGTCTTTACGCTCAACAGCATCATCCACCAAATCTTTGAGGGTGAGCTTGCGAATAGCTTCCTTGCTCGTAATATCAATAGCCATAGAGATACCTTCCTTTCTCTTGGGTTTTTCCCTATCAAACATTATAGCCATGTATTATGCTAATGTCAATACACTTTCGCTTCTATCAACACTTTTGTCTGACTATATATCAAAATCCAGCATTGTTCAATCGCTATTCAATATCAATTTTCTACACACCTACCACCTAATCAAACTTTCCAACAGGAACAATAGCTCCTAATGCTCTCTTTCTTACTGTCCCATCTCGCTTATAGTCGCTTGCTATTCTGGTTTCGTATTCGCCTTTATGCTCCTCCAAATATCTGCGCATATCTGCGCTCTTGAATACATAAAAATATTTGCTTCTACTATCGCCATAAAAGATGTAGTCTGCTTCTGTATAGTTCGCCCATCCCAATTTGTCTTTATCAATATCAGTATAGAGTTCAAAGAAGTAGGCATTGCTAATTCCTATTCTGCTATCCCACTTAATTTCTATGTTGTTTTTCACTCCATCCTTTATAGCTACAATATCAATGTCTCTTTTCCAGTAGTCAGGATTGTTCCTCTGATCTATTATCTAAAATCCTCGGGCGCGTAGGCATTTAATTGCCAGTTCTTCGCCAACCTTATAGTCATTCACCATCAATCACTCCTATACAAAAATAGTGTAGCTTTGAAATAAAGCTACACATAATAATTCATATTGTGAATATCCCTATTGTTTGTGGGATAGTTTCGTATGTTCTTTTTATAATATTTCTCAATGCTCGCACCATCTTTTCATTGCTTTCGAAGCCTTTCTAAAAAGGTGCTTGAAGCATGTTTTTACCATCGCTGATAACCATTTTTGAAGGTGTTAATGTTGCTTATGTGGCATCTCATAAAAGTCATAGATTGTATTACCTTCTCTCAATACCAAATATCCTTCTTCGATTAAGTTTTTAACAGCAGTCTTATAGGCATCAGCTTTCATTCCTATAGCTTCTTCAACTGCTACTTGACTTAACGCAAAGGTGTAGTTGTTTGCGTTGGCTGATAGATAACACCACAGTTCAAAAGATGGTGCTTTCTATCCAGAAAATGTTTTCATTGCTTGATACATCGCTTTAATGTTTGTTCTCATGTAGATGTGGTTTTCATCACACAATTCTTTGTGTATTGAAATCTACTTCTGGTTTGGATATTTGAATATCTTACATGAGGCCACTTCGTCTTTCTCCCTTCCATACTGTCATTGCCGTCATTGCCGTCAATGTTTTACTTACAACAGTTCATTTAATTCTTTCGATAATTCTTTAATAGCTGGTCTTGCTTTATCAACGATTTCAACATTCACTTTATCCAATACTCTTTCCACTAATTTTCCTTCTGTCTTTTCAAACTGTTTGCTTTCAATATATTCATTCCACATATCACTCTTTGCTTCAAACAGTCTCCTTGTTAGTTCATCGCCGTCTTGCGCTGGGTGTGTCATGTTGTAAATCTAATGTTGTATCCTCCGCCAATGGGCGCTATTAGTATTCATTATAAAACAGCCCCCTTCAAAAGAACAATCCTGATATACTGTGAAATAGAGCAATGATTTAGCTCCGCCTATTGTTTGATATACTGATACTCCTTTTCAGTAAATCGAATATTGTATGCCTTTGTTTTCTTGTCAGCCATAATAATACCTCCATTTTTCTATTAGTGTTTCCACTATATAATGAATCTCAATGATATTTAGTTAATGTCTTTTGTCCATTGCTTTCATACCAATATTATAACAAAATTTTTCTATAAAATCAATTCGTTCCACTTCGTCTTTAGGAATCACAGAATGATTTGGTGGGACTGTGAGCCACACCATACCCATCATTGAATTATGTTTTAAATTTTTCCCATAATATACCCCCCTCCACCCAGTCTAATAAAGCGTTTCTATAAACAAATGTTCTTCATAGACTCTGTATGGAAATCTCCCTTAATTGATTTTTATATAAAATTTTGATATAATATTGCTATAAGAAATAAAATTAAACAGGGCAGGTTTATCACCTACCCTGTGAGAATTATTTACCAGACTTGTGCCTATTACAATCCTTACATAGCATCTGGCAATTATCAGGCGTTGTTTTTCCTCCAGCATGCCATGGAGTTATGTGGTCTGCTTCCATTTCCTCTATTGAAAACACCTTCTGGCACACACTACACTTTCCCTTCTGGCGCTCAAATGCTGAGCGCTTCATAGAAGGGGTAAAAGCTCTAATGCTCAAATGCTTTTCCTTACCATCCAACAGGTATTCATAAATGCCAGACTTCTTGCTTACATCATCATCGCTCATGAGCTGGACTATGCGCGCCTCAAAAGCATCTGTGTCATAATCTGATGTTCCATAAGAGTTGAAAAGCAAGCCCCATGCTATGCCCTTCATTTCCTTGCGATAGTGGGGGAATATGGCCTTCACCCAATTCATCACACTTTGAACATAAAGCCAGAGCGCATTGGCATTTTTGTCATGTTGATGGATAGCCATGTACTCCTCAATAGCTTGCCCTTCCTTGCTTGCGATCCAGCTAATAGCAGTTTCCAAATAGTCCTGTCTAATCGCTGTCCCACTAAAATAGTCTTTGTAAAGGGCATAGGCAGGGCATCCAGTCTTTGAGAAATGGCGCTTGGCATCTGCCAACCATTCACCTGTGTATATCGCATTTCTCAATTCCTGTTGGGTCAATTCTTCTCCTGCTATGTTGATGATCTTGAACCAATCCAATGTCTCTTTATCTGTACCCTCACAGATATAAACCATCAGCTTGTAGTTCTTGATCTGGTCTTGTTCTTCCCCTGTCAGGTTATGAAAATACTGATAATCTATGGAGTATTCACCTTTGATGTATTGGCAAAAGCTGATAGTTCTTTGCTGTCCATCCATTATCTCATAGCTATCTTCACCATTCTTTACCCAATACATCACATTCAAAGGGAATCCTTTTTTGATGGTCTTTACAACTTCATCTCTCTGCTTATCCTTATATATAAACTCTCTTTGATAAGCAGGGCGCACATTCAACTTTCCACCATAAGCGACTACACCATTTTCAGCACTATCTAAATAGCCATTAGCAACCTCCGCCACAGAGATTTCTTCAAGGTGTATCTTCATCAGTTTTGCTCCTTTCGCCTAATTATAATTCTCGCAAATGGTTTGTGTAATGTTCCATCATTCTTTCTGTATATGGGATTACCTTTTCTGAATGGCTTGTATTCTCTGGATAGCGCTTTACATTCTTCTTCTGTCAAGTTGGCGCTAAATCCAATCTCTTTTCCCAACTCACCCTCTGCCAATCCTACAATAACAAATTGCTCTGGATTGTATTTATCCATAAAGTTATCAGGAACACCCATATCACCATAATAATCACAAGGTATATCTGCTGTCTTATTCACTTCAATAGCATCATAGTTTATGTATTTAGGATACTCACTTTCACAATAGCTCTTATAAAGCAACATGTCTTCATGTCGTTCCTCAAAGTCAAGATTTGTGAACCACCTAATACCCTTAACTCTAATATACTTCCTACCTTCTTCATCCACTCTCCATCCAGAGGCTTGTAATGGATAATCATCTGGCACTTGAAACTCTCTATCACCACTATGTATTGAAACACCAATCCACATTTTATTATCTCTCAATAGTGGGAAAATCTCTTTATAATGAATCGCATTTTGATTTCCTATGATAATAAACTTTTTATCATACTCCATCAGTTGTGCCACATATTCTCTGAACAGACTAAAAGGGGGATTTGTAATTACTATATCAGCCTCTTTCAATATTTCAATACACTCTGGACTTCTAAAATCACCATTCTGTTTCAATGGTGTTTTCACATAATCAGGTATTCCTAACTGTGTTCCTGCTTGGCCATCATCTTTATTTGTACTTACTATCTCCATTTTATAGCTGGGCTTGTTTTCTTCATAATGTGTTGAAATCAGCTTTTTTAATCCTAACTGATAGAAATTCAACTGAAAATACAACCAGAAATTACTGTATTCTGGATCATCGCAATTAAGGAAAATAGTTTTCCCTCTGAAATGAGCTGTATAATGCTTCATTTCTTTTTCAATGTCAGTTAATTGGGTATAAAACTCATCTTTCTTTTGTTCTTTTGCCTTAATCAAGTCTCTATTCTTTGCCATGGCGCTTTCTTCCTTTCCCTCCACTAATGACAACTCATTATCCAGCCCTATTGGAAGGGGCTTTAAGCCCCCTCCATTGTCTTTGCCATCTTATAGAATGTTGCTTTCGGCATCCCTGCCAGCTTCATTGCTTCAACAGCTTTAATCTTACCAGCTTTCCAATCAGCATAAGCCTGCTCAAAGGCTGGGGTTATCTCTGCTTTGGGTCTTCCTACAGTTCCAGCTTCAAGAGCTTTCTTATAGCCATACTCTCTGCGCTCTGCGTTAATCTCTCGCTCATAAGCTCCAATAGCACCCAACACAGCTACAATCAAGCGTCCTGTTGCTCCATCTGTGTTGATGTTCTCTTTCTCACTATACCACACTACACCTTTTTTATCAAAGGTATCAAGGATATTAAGCAAATCAGGGAGGCTTCTGCTGATCCTGCTAAAGCTCTCAAAGACTACTACATCACCTTCGCGCACATAGTCCATCATCTTCTGAAACTCTGGCCTATTGGTGTTCTTTCCACTAATCTTATCAATGAACACTTTATCGAAGTCTTGTGTGTTCTGTTCCTGTCGATCTGTGTTCTGGTGAGTAGTTGAAACTCTGATGTACTTTATTTTCGCCATGTCCTTTTCCTCCAGCTTTATATCCTGCCTTTCGACACACTCATTATAGCAAAAGCGTCTATAAATGTCAATCAATTTATAGACGCAGTCTAAATATTTTTTTCAAGATTTAGAGACGCTCTATTAGTGGGCTTTACAACATTCTCTAAATCCTTGGATTTACGAACACTCTTTATTTTGCGCCTCAGCCTCCAGAGCTTTAACCATCTCTCTAAACTCTCGATCTGTACGCATCTTGTATTCTACATGCAACAATTCTATTTTTGTTACTATCTTTAGATAAACCTTTCTAATCCACCTAATGATAGCAGGTTTCTTAGCTTCTACTTCCTCGCGCCTCTTTAACTCCGCTTCAATCTTCTTCCAACTTTCTTTCCTCTTTTGTTCCAATTCAGCATCAGATAGATTATTGAAATTCATATCACTCATAAATCTTCACTCCAATCTTTAATCCATACTCTTTAGCTAACTCTATCATGTTTCTTGTGCCTCGGCTATGCCCATCCCAATAGGCTAATAATGCATCTGCATATTCTGCCATCTGTTTATTACGCCTTGGGCCAGCGGAATAACCATACTTATCCCATTCTGCATTAAACCTCTTTACATGATAGCCTCTTTCCTTCGCATATTGTTCGCCTAATGTATCAGCACCATTAGCACCACCACTAACAATCTCTATAACTTCATGCTCAGAGATTGCTGATAGCTTCTTATCTGCATAATCAGCCAATAGAGCATAGTTTGAGAATGTTCTTGTACCAGCGATAATAACTCTAAACATTAGTCTTTATTCTTCCTTATCTTCTTCTGTTGCAAAATAGTCTGTATCTCTATTAAATGTATCATTCAGCTTTGAGCTTGCCAATATCAGAGCATCAGCGTTAGCGTCTCCATAAGTGTCCAATGTCATAGCTCTGCTTGCATGTCCCATCATCAAGGACAGGCTGGCAATATCTATTCCTCCACGAATACCAACAGTCGCAAAGTTATGTCTTAAACCATGTGGGACTATCTTATTACCATAAGCATCTACCAATTCGTTCCTATCAACAAACTCACTAAAGAGACGATTATAATGTTGTGGGCGCATGAATTGGTCTTTATCACCAACAACAAACCAATTATTCTTTGGATTGATGATAGACTTTCTTGCTAAAAGTGCTTCTTCAATCTGGCTTACGATGGGGAATGTTCTGTTGGAGCTTTTATTCTTGGGGCTTTTAGTGTAGTCTCCTAAACCATCACCCTCACTAACACCAACAGCAGTTCTAACAGTTATGGTATGTGTGGTAAAGTTTATATCATTCCATCTCAAACCACATATCTCACCACGCCTTAAACCTGTGTATAATGCCAACAGAATACCAACATACATAGGATGATCTGGCGTATAGTTAGTATAGACTGCGGTCAGCACATCATCCATTTGTTCCCTTGTCAAATGTGTTATCTTTGCTTCGCCTCTCTTGGGCATCTTAACACCTTTGAATGGGTCTTTTTTTAGTATGTCGATATTGAAGTAGTAGTTATAAACCTTTTTCAATCTTGAATAGGTAGTGTGGATGGTGTTTTGAGATAGTCCTAATTGATACATCCACTTAATCCATTCTTCAATAATCGCCCTATCAACCAAATGGAAAATGTACTCACCCAAACATGGCTTTATGTACTTGTTATAAGAGTACAGGGTATTGCTATATGTACTTCTCTCAATTTCACCTGTCTCTAATTGCTTCTTGATGTATTCAATAAAGACATCATCAACAGTCTTTTCTTTCTTAATAGTGGGCATTATATCAGCCTCGGCATTGAGTTTATCCATATATTCTCTTGCCATTTGTTTTGCTTCTCTAATACCTTTAGCACCATTCAACATTTTAGACTTTTCTTTCCACTTGCCAGTAGCGTCTTTATACCTTAGTCTTGCTTGCCATGTTTTACTCTTCTTCTCACCATCACCCTCTATAAGACGCACAGAAAAAGACGCATACTTGTTCATCTTTAGTACCTCCACCATAGATTCTTTCCTTAATCTTCTCCACCACTATACCACAAAAATACCACAAAGTCAAATTCCCAGAATACAAAAAGAGCGTCTATAATCCTTGAAAATCAAGAATTATAGACGCTCCATGTGGTATGGAATTATTCCCACTCAATGGTCGCGACGGGCTTGGGCGTAACGTCGTAGAGCACGCGGTTCACGCCCTTCACCTCGCGCGTGATGCGGCGGGTGATGGCGTCCAATACGTCGTAGGGGATCGGCTCGACGGTCGCGGTCATCGCGTCGACTGTGTTTACGGCGCGGAGAATGACCGGCCACTCGTAGGAGCGCTCGCCGTCTCGCACGCCGGTCGAGCGGACGTCGGGCACGACGGTGAAATACTGCCACACCTTGCCCGCGAGGCCGCACTTTTCAAACTCCTCGCGCAGGATCGCGTCGCTCTCGCGCACGGCTTCGAGCCTGTCGCGGGTGATGGCTCCGATGCAGCGCACGCCGAGCCCGGGGCCGGGGAACGGCTGGCGGTAGACCATGCCGTGCGGCAGCCCCAGCGCCTCGCCGACCGCGCGTACCTCGTCCTTGAAGAGGTATTTGAGCGGCTCGACGAGCGTAAACGGCACGTGCGACGGGAGGCCGCCGACGTTGTGATGGCTCTTGACGACGGGTGCGGTCTTCGTGCCGCTCTCGAGGATGTCGGGATAGATGGTGCCCTGCCCAAGGAATTCCACGTCGGAAAGCCTGTTCGCCTCCTCGACGAAGATGTCGATGAATTCGCCACCGATGATCATGCGCTTCTCCTCGGGATCGGAGACGCCCGCGAGCTTTTCCAGATAGCGCTCGGTCGCGTCCACGTAGATCAGGTTTACGCCCATCTCCTCGCGGAACACGCGCACGACCTGCTCGGGCTCGCCCTTGCGCATGAGCCCGTGGTTTACGTGTACGCAGATGAGGTTTTTGCCGATGGCTTTGTATAGCAGCGCGCACACGACGGAGGAATCCACGCCGCCCGAGAGCGCGAGGATGACCTTTTTCTCCCCGATTTCCTTGCGCAGGCGCGCGACCTGGTCATCGATGAAATTCTGCATCGTCCAGCTGTGCCGCGCGCCGCACAGGTCGAGGAATGCCTTCAGCACGATTTTGGAATTTTCGGGCCACGCGGCGTAATCGGGCTTTTCGCCGAAGCCGACCGTGAGCACGGGGACGCCGCAGGCGTATAAGCCTTCGGGCAGCGTCAAAACCTGCCCGGGGTACGCGCGGCAGCTCCCGCCGTCCACGACGATGCCGCGGACGCCGGGGTGCGCCATGAGTTCCTTCACCGATATGTCATGGGGGTATATCTCGGAATACACGCCCATGGCGCGAATGCTGCGTGCGATGTCGGCGCTCTTTCCTCCGCCGAGGTCCAAAATGGCGATGCTATCCATGATCAAAAGGCATTCCTCCCGCTGATTTGAATGAGGGGCGCGTCGTATGGGTTATTCGATCGGCTTCGCGTGGGCGAGCAGGTATTTTTCCGCCTCGGCGTTCCAAAGCCCGTTGTTCGCCTTGCACAGCGCGTCGAGCTGCGCGAAGAGGGGATCGGTCTTTCCCTTTTCGGCGAAATCGTCGATGGCGGTCAGCTCCATGGCGATGCCGGTGTAGATGAGTTTCTTGCCGCCGGGAATCTTGGGAAGGTCGATCACGGCATTAATGGTCGCGTCCAGGCCGCCGATGTGGGTGATCATGCCGGCGGGATTGAGCTTGCCCTGCGCCATCATCTCCAGAGATTCGACCATGTCGGCGGTGTTGCCGCCGGAGGTGCCGACGATGTGCGTGGAATTGTAGTGCACATTGTAGAAGTTGAGTTCCGCGGCGAACTGCGTGTTCGTGGGGCCGGCAAAGAAGTTCAGACAGCCGTCGCGCCCCAAAATCCTGTCGGCCTGTTCGACCAGGGCGCGCACGGGCGCCATGACCATCACATCGTCATAGCCCTTGTCGTCCGTCAGCGCGCGGAGCTTGGCGACGGGATCGTCGCCGGACGTGTTGAGGTATACCAGCTTCACGCCGTTTGCCGCCGCTTCCTCCACCGTGTAGATGGTCTGCGCGCGGTCGAGCCTCGCCTGATCGATATCCGTTACGACGAGCAGCGACGGCTTTCTGTCGCTGTGGATCGCGTAGTCGATCGCGCCGAGACCCATGGGGCCCGCGCCCGCCAGAATCGCGAGGTTGCCGCCCTCTACGATGCCCATCTTGTGCTCGTAGGAGCCGGCGGTGGTGTGATACATCGCGTGATAGGTGCCGACGATGCAGCTGAGCGGTTCCGCGAGGGAGCCGTAGAAGAACGCATCCGCCTCGTAATCCAAGAGGCAGTCGCACTCCATGACCTCATTGGGGAGGATGATATAGGTCGCGTTGCCGCCGACATAGGGATAGGAATAGCCGGGGGACGCCATGGAGCCCTTGTAGTTGATCGCGGGCTGGATGGTGAACTTCTGCCCCGCTTGGAATTTGTCCGCCCATTTCGCGCCGACCTTTTCGATCACGCCGCAGAACTCATGCCCCACGATGACGGGGTTTTCGGCGACGTCGTCGGGCACGCGCTTGTGGTTCTTGCCCTGCAGGGTGGCCTTGTGGGTGGACATGCAGATGGAGTCGGATACGACGCGCGCAAGAATCTCGTCGTCCTTGATTTCGGGCAGCTCGAAGGTTTCGAGCCGCAGATCGTTCACGCCGTACAGGCGGACTGCCGTGGTTTTCATATTGCTTCCCATCCTTTCCGTAATTTAGAACATTTGCTGACCGCCGGTCACGTTGATGGCCTGGCCGGTCATGTAGGAGGATTCGTCGCTCAGGAGGAACACCATGACGTTCGCCACGTCTTCATACTGACAGCCGCGGCGCATGGGCACCTGATTGGTGTACTTTTCGCGGATCGCTTCCTTGGTGGTGCCCTGATTGCGGGCGTACTGCTCGTACAGCGAATTGACCCACAGCGGGGAATCGAGCAGGTTTCCGGGCAGGATGGAATTCACGCGGATGTTTTCCTGCGCGAGCTCCAGCGCCAGCGACTGCGTGAGCCCGATGCCGCCGAATTTGCTCGCGGCATACGCGCCGTTTTTCGCGGAGCCTTTCTTGCCGCTCTTGGAGTTGATCTGCACGATGACGCCCTTGCCCTGCCTGCGAAACGCCGCGATCGCGGACTTGCACACGTTGAAATAGCCGTTCAGGTTGACGTCGACGACCTTGGCGAACTGGCGGTAGGTCATCTCCTCGATCGCGCCGGAAATGACGATACCGGCGTTGGAGACCAATTTATCCACGCGCCCCCATTTATCCAGAGCCGCCTGCACCATGGCGTCGCACTGCTCGGGGTCGCACACGTTTACCTGCACGGCGATGGCGTCTCGAAGACCTTCCGCGACCTTCGACGCGGCTTCGATATTCATGTCGGCGACGAGCACGCTCGCCCCTTCCCCGTCGAGCCTTTGGGCGAGCGCTTCGCCCAGCCCCTGCGCCGCGCCCGTGATGATGATGACCTGATCTTTCAGCCTCGGAAATTCCCGCATATCTCACACGCTCCTTTTCGCTTTTTCGGGTGCAAAGTATTCTATTTTCTATTATAGCAGAGTTTTTTTTCTGCGCAAGGCAGGAATTGTTATATGGCGTAAAAAGAGCCCGCGCGGGCGCCTAACGAATCACCCGAACAGGCTCTTTCGGATATGGCCGTTCAGAAACGAAATCATGTTGTCGTGGCTGCTCACGGCGACCCTCTCCGCGCCGAGCAATTCCATCGCGCAGAGCAGGATTGCCGCGCCGCAGTGGATGATGTCGGCGCGCTTTTCCTCCATGCCCTCAATCGCCTTGATTTTCACGGGCGACAGCGCGCAAAAGCGATCCAGCGCGTCCGAAAGGCGGCTCCTTTCGATGCGATACCCCTCCGCGCGGAATGGATCGTACTTGGGAAGCCCCATGAGGACGCAGCCGAGCGCCGTAGAGGTTCCGCCCTCCGCCGTCCATTCGGCATCCCCCAGCGCACGGGCATCCCTGCAGGGTTCTTCCAAAATGCGCTTTGCGGTATAAAGCAGATAGTCGCGGTTTCGCGAGCCGCTCGTCATGTCAAAGAGGCGCACCGCGCCCAACCGCGCGGAAAAGACGCTCGCGACGACGCCGTTTACGCCCGTGACGATCTCCGTGCTGCCGCCACCGATGTCGATGACGCCCCGCGCGCCGTCCTTTTTCACGGAATCGAACGCCAAAATCGCCTCGTCCTCGGGGGAGAGCAGGCGAAACCTTATGCCGTACGCCCGCGCGTCGTCGATGATCGCGGCGCGGTTTTCCCCGTCGCGCAGCGCGCTCGTGCCGAAGGCGTATACGTGTTCCGCGCCCCTCGCGCGCGCGTCGTCCGCGAACGCGCGGATTGCCCTCTGCGTGCGCGCGACCGCCGCATCCGAAAGCACGCCGTTTTCCATGCCCTCGATGAGGCGCGATGTGATCTTCTCGTGATACACGCGCTCTATGCCGTCTTTCGATACGTCCGCAACCTCGAGCCGTACGGAATTGGAGCCGATATCCAATACCGCCTGCCGCCTAATCCCCGTCCTCGACGACATAGCGCGTCTCCCCTTCTCTCGCAAGATCCAGTATGCGCCGCGCCTCGCGCTCGGCAAATTCCTCGGTCTTGGCAAAGTCGATCTTCCGCTGCATTTCCGTATTTTTCTGCTGCTGCTGCAATACGCTCTCTTCCTTCTCGCGGATGAGCGCGTTGTTCCTGTCGGTGAGCTGTATCAGCAGGATATATACGGTGATGACGAGCACCGTTCCCAGCGCGATGGCGTAAAAGCGCGTTTTGACGCGCTTGATTTTCCTTCTCGAAGGCACGCTACCTTCCCCTTCCGCGTAGATTCTTTCCCATATTCGTATTCGACAAAAGTTTCGGGATTCCTCCATCGGCGTTGCTTTTTTGCGCGGAAAATTGTATAATCCAAGGAAAAGGGGGCGCGGCGGATGGAAAAGTTGCACGCGGGACATCGGGAAAGGCTCCGAAAGCGGGCGCGGGACGAGGGCATCGAGTCCTTCGCGCCGCACGAGGTGCTGGAACTTCTATTGTTTTACACGCGCCCGCGCGGCGATATGAACCCCGTCGCACACGAGGCTCTCCGCCGCTTCGGGACGCTTGCGGGCGCGCTCCACGCGCAGAAAGACGAGCTCGCGCAATGCAGGGGCATAGGCCTCGCGACGGCGCGCTTTCTCGAATGCGTCGCCTCCGCGGCGGATGCATATGCCGCATCGCGCCTTACGGACAGGGCGAAGATCACGGATATGGCATCTTTCAGGCTGTACTGTCTGGGCATGTTCCTCGCATCGCCGCAGAACGAAGCGCGGCTTCTCTGCATGGGGAGCGCGGGGCATCTTCTGAGCGCCGCCTCCGTCGATATCGAGCGAAAGTCCGTGCGCCATTTCGTGCGGGACGCGCTTTTGTGCCACGCGCAGGCGGTTGCAATCGCCGATTACAGAAGAGAAGGCGACATGGCGTTTACGGATGAGGATATCCGCTTTCTGAACGCACTCTGCGGCGTGTTTGTGGACGCCCAGTTGCAGCTTGTAGACTGGGTGCTCATGGGGCAGGGCAAGATGGTGAGCGCGCGCAAGGCAGGCGTATTCGAACATTTGTGCCCCGACACGCTCCGAAGTGCCGTTTTTTTGCGTTGGCTGGGTTGATTCACAAAAAGTTTACATATTTTCCATCAAAAAGTGTTGCAAAAGGGCTCCGTATGCGATACACTATAGATGTGGATTGGCACTCGACCAACAAGAGTGCTAACAAGAATTACCGAGATAGGGAGGCTGTCAAATGAAAATTCATCCGCTGGGCGATCGCGTCGTGATTAAGAACTTGGAGGCGGAGGAGACCACCAAGGGCGGGCTGTTCCTCGCGGGCACCGCGAAGGAAAAGCCGCAGATGGCGGAAGTGCTCGCCGTCGGGCCGGGCGGCAACGTGGACGGCAAGGACATCGTCATGCAGGTTTCCGTCGGGCAGAAGGTCATCTATTCCAAGTATGCCGGCACGGAGTGCAAGATGGACGGCGAGGAATACATCATCGTCCGTCAGAGCGACATTCTGGCCGTGGTAGAATAATTTAGGAGGGAAGAACAAATGGCAAAGCAGATTCTATACGGAGAAGAAGCCCGTCATGCTCTGGAAAGGGGCATCAATACGCTGGCTGATACCATAAAAATCACCCTTGGTCCCAAGGGCCGCAACGTGGTGCTCGACAAAAAGTTCGGCGCACCGCTCATCACCAACGACGGCGTGACCATCGCCAAGGAAATCGAGCTGGAGGACGCCTTTGAGAACATGGGCGCGCAGCTCGTAAAGGAAGTCGCCACCAAGACCAACGACGTCGCGGGCGACGGCACCACCACGGCGACGCTGCTCGCGCAGGCGATCATCCGCGAGGGGCTGAAGAACGTCACCGCAGGCGCGAACCCCATGGGGCTGCGCAAGGGCATCGAGATGGCGACCGAGACCGCCGTCGATTCGCTCGCGGAAATGTCCAAGCCCATCGAGAACAAGAAGGCGATCGCGCAGGTCGCCGCGAACTCCTCCGGCGACGAGACCGTGGGCGATCTGATCTCCGACGCGATGGAGCAGGTCGGCAAGGACGGCGTCATCACCGTCGAAGAGTCCAAGACCATGAAGACCGAGTTGAAGCTTGTCGAAGGCATGCAGTTCGATCGCGGCTATGCGTCCGCCTACATGGTGACCGATCCCGAGAAGATGGTCGCAGAACTCGACAACCCCTTCATCCTCATCACCGACAAGAAGATTTCCAACATCCAGGAGATCCTGCCCCTTCTGGAGCAGGTCGTGCAGAGCGGCAAGAAGCTCCTCATCATCGCCGAAGAGGTCGAGGGCGAGGCGCTCGCGACGCTGGTTCTCAATAAGCTGCGCGGCACCTTCACCTGCGTCGCCGTCAAGGCGCCCGGCTTCGGCGATCGCCGCAAGGCCATGCTGCAGGACATCGCGATCCTGACCGACGGACAGGTCGTCACGGAAGAGCTCGGCATCGAGCTGAAGGACGCGACCGTCGACATGCTGGGCACGGCGCGCCAGATCAAGGTGGACAAGGAAAACACCACCATCGTCGAGGGCGCGGGCGACGCGTCCGAGATCAAGGCCCGCATCGCCTCCATCCGCGCGCAGATCGCAGAGACCACTTCCGATTACGACCGCGAGAAGCTGCAGGAGCGCCTTGCAAAGCTGGCGGGCGGCGTAGCCGTCATCAACGTCGGCGCAGCCACCGAAGTCGAGATGAAGGAGCGCAAGCTCCGCATCGAGGACGCGCTCGCCGCGACCCGCGCCGCAGTGGAAGAGGGCATCCTGCCCGGCGGCGGCACCGCGCTCATCGCCGCGAGCAAGTCGGTCGAGAAACTCCTCGACGGCGCCTCCGGCGACGTGAAGACCGGCATCGCCATCGTGCTGCGCGCGCTGGAAGAACCGATTCGCCAGATCGCCATCAACGCGGGCGACGAAGGCTCCGTGGTCGTCGCGAACATCAAGCACAAGGACACCCTGGGCTACGGCTACGACGCCGCCAAGGGCGAGTACGGCGACATGGCCGAGCGCGGCATCATCGACCCGACCAAGGTACTGCGCTGCGAGCTGCAGAACGCCGCCTCCGTCGCACAGATGGTGTTGACGACCGAGTCCCTCGTGGCGGATCTGCCCGAGAAGAATCCCCCCGCCCCGGCGGCTCCCGGCGGCGGCATGGGCGGCATGTACTAATCCAAACTCCCTTTCGGCGCGCCGGTTTTTTCCTCCGGCGCGCCGGTTTTTATTGGGGAACGGACGTCGGAAGGGGTGTTAAATTTCGCCTTTTCGCTTGACCGAATGCCCGTTTCGGTGTATAATAAGGTTTGTCAAGAAGAAGTTTGTCGCTTCTCACCTGCTTTTCGGGGCATTCGCTTCCGAACGGGTCGTTTTTCGGGCGGAGACATCCGTTCCTATGCGGAAGCGGCAGGCTGTCCGCAATTTTTTATGCATACTTTCAGGAGGTGCGTCCGCATTAACGATCTGATGATTAACGAAGAGATCCGCGACCGTGAAGTTCGAGTGATCGACGAAAACGGGACACAGCTCGGTGCCATGCCTACGGCAAACGCGCTGAGTCTGGCTGAGGAACGTCAGCTGGATTTGGTCAAGATCGCGCCAACGTCAAAGCCGCCGGTTTGCAAGCTGATGGACTACGGCAAGTACCGTTTCGAGCAGTCCAAGCGCGCGCGGGAAATTCGCAAAAATCAAAAGGTCATCACCGTCAAGGAGGTGCGCCTTTCCGCCACGATCGAAGACCACGATATCGACGTCAAGCGGAGGGCTGCGATCAAGTTCCTCGGCGACGGCGACAAGGTGAAGGTCGCCATCCGCTTTCGCGGCAGGCAGATTGCCCACTCCGAAATCGGCCTTGAGGTTATGCAGAAGTTTGCGGAAAGCATCAAGGAGCACGCCATCATCGAGCGCCGTCCCTTGATGGAGGGGCGCAACATGAGCATGATCCTCGCCCCGCGCGATAAGGATTAGAATGAGAGGAGGAGTTTCCCATGCCCAAACAGAAGACGCATCGCGGCGCTGCCAAGCGTTTTAGCATCACCAAAAACGGCAAGATCAAGCGCAGCCAGGCGTATAAGCGCCATATCCTGACCAAGAAGCCCACGAAACGTACCCGCAACCTGCGCAAGATCGCATACGTGGCGAAAGCCATGGAGAAGACCGTGAAAAAACTCATTCCGTATAAGTAAGGAGGCGAATCAAGAATGGCAAGAGTGAAAAGGGCCGTGAACGCCCTCAAGAAACGTCGCAAGGTTTTTAAGCTCTCGAAGGGCTACTTCGGGGCCAAGAGCAAGCAGTACCGCGCCGCCAGCGAACAGGTTCGCCGTTCCCTGCGCTACGCATATATCGGCAGAAAACTGAAGAAGCGCGATTTCCGCAAGCTGTGGATCGTCCGTATCAACGCCGCCGCGCGCATGAACGGGATCAGCTACTCCAAGCTGATGAACGGTCTGAAGATTGCCGGCATCGATCTCAACCGCAAAATGCTCTCTGAGATCGCCATCGCCGACGCCGCCGCATTCACGAGCCTCGTGGACGCCGCGAAGAAAGCGCTCGGACAGTAATGCTGCCGCCTGTGTCTCCATAAAGGACGCAGGCGTTTTTAATATTCTAAATAATGCAGAAAGGATGTGTTCGCATGAACGAGATAGAACGCTGCGTAAAATCCGCAAAGCGCCCCGTCGCGCTCACGGGCGCGGGCATCTCCGCGCCGAGCGGCATCCCCACGTTTCAGGGGACGTGGAAGGGGCGGCCGATTCGGGACTTCCTCTCTCGGGACTATTTCGAGGCAAACCGCGCGGAGTTTTTCGAGCTGTTTTTAGACATGGTGTCCTGGTGCGACAAGGAGCCGAACGAGGCGCACAAAAAGTTGGCCGAATGGAACGTGCCCGTCGTCACGCAGAACATCGACGGGCTGCACACGCGCGCGGGCAGCAAGGACGTGATCGAACTGCACGGCACGCTGCAAAAGGTCGTCTGTCCAAGGTGTAAAAACACCATGGACGCGCGCGAATTCCGAAAGGCGCTCAAGCCGCTGTACGACGCGCGCGACCGGATCGCCCTGCAAAAGGCGCTCTCGTGCCCCGGGTGCGGCGCAATGTGGGACACGGACGTGGTTTTGTACGGGGACAATGTGCGCGGCATCGATATCGCGTATGAGATGGCGCAGGATTGCGACCTGATGCTCGTGATCGGAACATCCCTCGTGACGTATCCCGCCGCCGCCCTGCCCGATGTCGCAAGGCGCAACGGCGCGAAGATCATCATGATCAACGACGACTGCGTCGGAAGGATGACCGCGGAAGAATAGCCCCGCATCGCAAAAAAGCCGATCCCGCAGGGGACCGGCTTTTGCATATGTTTTTAGATCGGCGGCAGCGGCAGCGGCTGATCCATCAGGCTGAGGCAGCGCGGCATGTCACAGAAGAGGTTGGGCAATTCGTAAAGCGCGTCGATATCCATCGCAGCGAGCATTTCGGGCATCGCGCGCTGGGCGAGCGCATAATCGAGCGTCTCCATCGGGGTCAATTTGAGCAGCGACGTGCCGATCGCGCAGTACAGCCACAAATCGGACAACGTGCGCCTGTCGATCGTCCAGTCGTGCTCCTTCAGCCCCGCGCGAAGCTTCTCGAGCCGGAGCTCGATCGTCGTATCGACATCCTGCGCGGGCCTGAGCATCTTCTCGAGCGCCGCAAAGGAAACCGCCTTTTCGGCAGAGGGCAGCACCTCGCGCATCGGGCGCCACGGCGCGTCAAACGGCGTGCGCTCCAGCCGGATGAAGAACGAGCGCGACAAGAGCCTCGCGGAGAGCGGCTCGCCGATCGGCGCATCCTGCGCGGTGAAAATCACGCACAGCGGGATGCCCGCGCGCTTCGCGCGCTCCCACTTGCGCAAAAGCGCGTTGCGGTTGTTCGTATCCGCGTCCAAGTTCACGTCGTCGTACAGCGCGACCACGGGCGTGAGCCGGTCGCTGTTTTCGATGAGCTTATCCAGCGCCTCGTCGCCGAGGCTGTGCAGCTCCACAAAGCGCCCGTTTTCGGGCGTTAAACCGAGCGACGCGGCAAGCCTTCTGGCGAGTTCGCTCTTTCCCGTATTGGGAGGGCCTGAGAGGATGACGAGCCTCCCCACATGCATGGAGATCAAAAGGTTCACCATCTCGGCGTTGGAGAGGTAAAAGCCCGCGTTTTCCATCTGCACGCGCAAATCGCTCACCAACTGGCCCGCGCCGGGGTCGTACAGCGAAAGCCTCTCCGCCTGCTCGGGAATCGCGCCGACGCCTTCGCGGATGATGGACAGCGTATGCTCGGATACGGCGCCCTCCAAGAGTTTTTTCTCGAGGTCTGTACCGACCCGCCTTAGCGCCTCCTGCGCGGTCTCGGCGCTCTTGTGCGCCTGCGCGGCGAGCCGCTCGTTTTTGGCGATTTCCTCCTTCAGCGCGCGATTTCTCGCCTCAAAGCCCGCGATCTCCTGCCGATTCGCGGCGCGGAGCTCCTCCATGAGCGCCGCGGTCACCTCGGAGCGCTTTTGCTTGAGCGCGTCGATCTCGCCCATGATCTTGAGCCGTTCCGCCTCCAACTGGGTGAGCAGCTCGTCGGAAGGCTTCTTTTTCGCCTCCTGGCGCGAAAGGCCGAGGCATTCGGCGAGGGCTTCGCGCAGCGCGGAGATGTTCAGCAAACTGCCCAGCAGGCTTGAACGGGCTTCTGCGAGGTTCCACGCCTCCTCCACCGCGTTCGCGGCGCGTTCGACGGGACTCGCAACGGGAACGCTGGTCGCGCCCGCGGGGACGGGATGGCCCAACTGATCCATGCGGGATTTGCGCCACTGCTCGTCCACGACCTCGTGCAGGCTGCGGCTGCGGCGCGGATTGATGTTTGCCCGCGCCTGCAGGGCCTGCTCCCTGAGGGAAAGGCGCATATTGACGGCGCGGGAACCGGACGATTGCAGCCACGGGGCTGCGGGTTTTGCAGCCTCTGCCTCAATGGCGGGTTCCGCCTTGGAAACGGCGTTTTGTGCGGCGGCACCGGCCGCCTTCTTTTCCTCCTGCGGGGGGGCGGCGGGTTCCGGCGCGGGGGGCGCCTCGGGCGCGGGTTCCGCGGGTGCGGGGCGCACGGGCGCCGGCCGTACGACGGCGACGGGGCGCGCGGGGCGCTGTGTCTCCGGCGCGGGCTCCTCGAAATCCTCGGGGATGCCGAACAGTGCGGGGGCGGTGAAAAGGGACACCGTGCGTCCGTCCTGCGGCTCTAAGGAGAGGATGTCGCCCTCGTGCTCGGCAAGCGGGAGCTCCTTCTTTTCAAAGCCGTCCGCGATCGTGAGCGTGTAGCATCCGTCGATCGCGGTATCCGGCCGCCACCTGTAGGGGCCGAAGAGCACGCCGTCGCGGCGCGCGATCACCAAAAAGGTTCCGGGCTGGGGGATGCGCAGCGTCATTTCGTCGCCGGGGAACACGCCCGCGACATCCACGATCTCGCAGGCGATGCCGCTGGAAACCTTGCCGATCACGTCGGAATAGACGATGTTCGCGTTCGGCTCCATGGGATTGGTCTGGTAGTTTTTGTTGACGCGAATCTTTTCGTTTTCGCCGGGGTATTTGCGCAGGTCGAGCGCACAGTAGCAGCCCAGCCTGAGCATGCGCGTCTTGAAGTGGCTGATTTCATTTTTGTCGGGGACGATGCGAATATAGCCGTCCTCGGGAAAATCTGTGTACACATTTTCCGCGGGGACGAATCCGTCCTGCTCGCGAATAAACGCGGGACGAATCCGGAAGAAGAATTTGATGGGATTGTCTTCCTGTAGTAAGCCGATCGCCAACTTACCGGGTAAATGCATTCGTATGCCTCCTCTGCTATATTATCGGCAGTTACACTTATTATAGCACATAATTCGTCTTTTGTATCAAAAAAAATAGGAAAATAAGAAAAAAGGTACGGAATTAACAACGGCTTGTTATACTGGTGGCACACGAGGGAGGGCGACGCATGGTCATACACGCATATGCTAAAATCAACTGGACGCTGGCAGTCACGGGGCGGTACGAGAACGGCTATCATTCGCTGGACACGCTCATGCAGACGATTTCGCTGCGCGATACGCTGGAAATCGAGGACAACGACGCGCTCATCCTCGAAAACGGATATGCGGACGATCTCGTGCTCAGGGCGGCGCGCGCGATCCAAAAAAAGGCGGGCTTCGCAAAGGGCGCAAGGCTTCGCCTCACCAAGCGGATCCCCGTGCGGGCGGGGCTCGGCGGCGGCAGCGCGGACTGCGCCGCAACGCTTCGGGGGCTGAACGCGTTCTGGCAGGCGAATCTCACGGATGAGGAGCTGTACCTTCTGGGCGCGAACCTCGGCGCGGACGTGCCGTTCTGTTTGGCGGGCGGCTTCTGCCGCGTGCGGGGCTTCGGCGAGAGGGTCGAGCGAATGAATGCCTCCCCCAAGGCGCATCTCGCGCTGTACCCCGTGGGCGGCGGGCTTTCGACTGAGGAAGTGTTCCGGGCATACGACGAGGGCGCAGGCACCGCATCCGTCGATACGGCGGGCGCGGCACATGCGCTTTCCCGGGGCGATTTTTCGCTGCTTGCAAAGTACGGCGGCAACAGCCTCGAACCTGCGGCGATCCGCCTGATGCCGGAGATCGCGGACGCCCTGCAAAGGCTTTTGGACTGCGGCGCGGAGTACGCGCGCATGACGGGGAGCGGCAGCGCGGTGTTCGGCGCGTTTTGCGACGAAGCGTCCGCGCGGGACGCGGTGCGAAGGATGGGAACATCGGCGATTTACGCCGAAACGATGGGAAAGGACGGAATGGATTATGCCTGAAATCAGCTATCGGGTTGCGAAGCCCTCGGATCGTTGGGAACTTCTGGATTTTGCGAATTTCGTGTTCAGCCAGGCGCACAGGCCGCACGACTTCCGAAAGCTTCTGCCCAAGGTGTACGGCGATGCCGTGACGGATGAAGAAATGGCTGCCTGCCACTACATCGCCATGCGCGACGGGCGCATCAAGGCGCTCGCCTGCTGCCCGACGATCACGGTGGATTTTGCCGGCACGCCGCTCGAGGTCGGAACCGTCGGCACGGTGTCCGTGCACCCCTATGCGCGCGGCGAGGGGCACATGCGCTTCCTCATGCACATGATGATCGACGACATGCGCCAAAAGGGCGTGGACGCGCTGGTATTGGGCGGCCAGCGGCAGCGGTACAACTACTACGGATTCGAGGTCGCGGGCGAGGAGATTGCGTTTTCGGTCAACAGGACGAACATGCGCCACGTTTTCGGCGGCGCATCCGCAGGCGACATCCGCTTTGACGAAATGCATTCGGGCGATGGCCGCATCGAGGCGGCATATGCGCTGTATATGGAGCAGCCCCTGCACGCGGAGCGCCCGCTGGACAGCTTTTTGGAGATCGCGCGCTCGTGGAGCGCGTCGGTCTATGCCGTCATGCGGGGAGACCAAATGCTGGGCTACGTCTGTTCCGGCGGCAAGGATTCGCTGAGCGAGGTCGTGCTCGAGGACGAGGCGACTCTTCCGCAGATCATAGGCGCGTGGCTCTCTATCATGGGCGCGGACAGCGTGCGCATCCCCGTAAAGCCGCACGAGACACAGCGCATCGCGCGCCTTTCGGAATTTGCGGAGAACGCGGAGTTCCCCTTTGAAGAGATGATTTTGCCGCTCAACTGGGCGAACTGCATGCGCGCGGGGCTTTCGTACAAGGCGCTGTACGAGGTGCTCGAAGACGGCGAGCGAACCTATTGCCTCGACGGGCAGGTCGTGAGGATCGCCGTGGAAGACGGCATCGCCTCGGTGGAGGAGATGGAAGTGGGCGCGGTGTGCGACGTGACGCTTTCGGGGCTGGAAGCCGTGCGCGCGATCTATTCGCCCCTGGCGCGGTTTGTCGGGCGCGAAAAGTGGATGCCGCTGCCGTTCAACCTGTCCGCGCAGGACAAGTTCTGAGGAATGTTGTGCATAGAGCGGGGCACCCGCAACGGGAGCGCACCCGCTCTGTTTGCCATAGGATTTTACACCGCGCGCATTGCAAGGGGGCACATGTTTGCGATACAATAGGGATGATCGGGAGGGGTTTCCATGACAAATGCGGACCTTACGAGCATTTGCAAGATCGTCGATCGCGAAAGAGGGCTCGTGCTCATGCAAAGGCGCCTGCTCTATTGGAAGGGCGTCGCGTTTCCGGGCGGCCACGTGGAGAAAAACGAGAGCTTCTTAGATGCCGCCATCCGCGAGGTGCGGGAGGAAACGGGGCTTGTGATTGAAAATCCGCGTTGCACGGGCTGCGTACACTTCGTGGATGTGGACACGGATGCGCGCGAGATCATCTTCTGCTATGTCGCGGACAGGTTTTCGGGCGAGCTCGTTGCCGAGACGGCAGAGGGCGTGAATTTCTGGGTGCCGATCGGGGAGATCGAAAGCCAGCCGCTTTCGCAGGGGCTTTTGGAGCAGCTTCCGGCGTTTGACGAGGGCGGCTTTAAGGAATGCTTCATCACATACGGGAAAGAGTTCCCGCAGACTGTGCGGTGGAAGGGATTTGTTTTATGAAGAAACTGCTTATCGCGTGCGCCGCGATGCTTCTGTTGCTGCTGCCCGCAGGCGCGATGTGCGAGGACGAAGACGACGTTTTGCGGGTCGAGACGCTCGCGGCGCGAAACGACATCGAAACGGTGCTCAGCCGCGTCGGGAGCCTTTCGGTGAACGCGGTGTATTACGACGGGGAGGGCGCGGAATCGCTCGCGCTTTCGAGCTATGCCTACAGGGTCGGCGGGGAGTTGCGCATCGCTTACGAGGACAGCGCGGGGAACGTGCGCGCGCTGGGCAGCGGCGAGGGCTGCGGCATCGACGGCGCGACGGGGAAGCCCTATGTCGTGGCGTTTATAGACGGCGCATTCGAGGAGATGTTTTCCGAAATGCGCCACTCGCTGCTCGTGAACATCGACGGGAACGAGACGATCTCGCGGTTTGAAGAGGTAGACGATACGACGGTGTTGATCGTGACGGAGGAACCCGTCGCGGGCAGGGGCCATGGGTATACCGAGGGCACGCTCGTCACGGAGCACCTTTTGGAGAAGGACACGCTCATCCTAAAGTCGCTGACCGAGTCCTTGCGCACGGAGGACGGCGCGGAGAAAATCCTGTGCCGCGCCGAGGTCGTTCGCGGGGCGCGCTTCAAGTTTCCCGATTCTCTCAAAGCCCTGGCGGAGCCGAACCTTCCCACGCGCGCGATCTATATCGTCGTATATGCGGGCACGGAAGGCGAAAAGACGCTCCTCGCGGAGTATCCGGAGTGCGCATATCTGGAGGTCGCGGTGCGGGACGGATATGGCGTGTTCGCAGACGCGGAAGGGACGCTGCCGGCATCCCTCGCAGCGATAGCAAGCGACGAAGACAGCGTCGTATACGTCATCGCGGCAAAGTAAGCATCAAGCGGCAATGCAAATGCCGCAACGGGAACGCCCGCCCACCCGCCCTAAGTTACAAGGTAACGCGGCTTTTGCGGGCAATCAGGCAACGGCAACAAAAAGGAACAGCGAGGGGTGAAGCAAGCGTGGAGCTGCTCAGGGAAAGAATCCTGCGGGACGGAAAGGCGATCAATTCGGATATATTGCTCGTCGATTCGTTTCTGAACCATCAGGTGGACGTGACGCTCATGCGGGAAATCGGGCGGGATTTCGCGGAGAAGTTCCGCGATGCCGGGATTACGCGCGTGATGACCATCGAATCCAGCGGCATCGCGCCCGCCGCGATGACCGCGCTGGAACTGAACGTTCCGCTCGTCATCATGAAAAAATCCACCTCCTCGATCCTCTCGGAGGATGTGTTTCAGACGGGCGTACATTCGTTCACGAAGGGGACCGGCTATCTTCTGACGCTCAAGGCGCGCTTTGTGCAGCCGGACGACAGGGTGCTTTTCGTCGACGATTTCCTCGCAAACGGCGAGGCGGCGCTCGGGGCGATCCGCCTGATCGAGGGCAGCGGCGGCGCGAAGGTCGCGGGGATCGGCATCGTGATCGAAAAGGCGTTCCAGCCGGGGCGCGAACGGCTGATGCAGGCGGGCTTTGCCGTGTACGCGCAGGCACGCGTCAGGCGCATGGAGCGCGACTTTATCGAATTATGTGAGGACTGATCGAAAATGCCTTCTATAGAGAATGTAAAGCTGTTTTTGCTCGACATGGACGGGACGTTCTACCTCGGGGAGAAGATCCTTCCGGGGTCGCTGGAATTTATCGAAAAAGTGCGCGAGAGCGGCAGGGATTTTCTGTTTCTGACGAACAATTCCTCCCACAACGCGCAGTATTATGCGGAGCGCCTCGCGCGGATGGGGCTTGTCGTCGACAGGGAGAAGATTCTCACCTCCACGCTGGCGACCGCCGAAAAGGTGAACGAGCTGTACCCCGGAAAGCGCGCGTTTGTGCTGGGAAATTCCTTCATGCGGGAGGAACTTTCCGAAAGCGGCGTTCGGGTCGACGACACAAACCCCGAAATCGTGATCATCGGCTACGATACGACGCTGGATTATGCGAAGATGACCGCCGTGTGCGACTTCGTGCGCGCGGGTCTTCCCTATATCGCCTCGCACCCCGATTTCAACTGCCCGACGGAGACGGGCTTTGCGCCGGACATCGGCGCGATCATCGCGTTTATCGAGGCGTCGACGGGGCGCGTGCCCGATTTGGTCGTCGGAAAGCCCAACCGCGGCATCGTGGAAGCGGTGATTCGGCGCACGGGGCTCAATGCAAGCGATATGGCGATGGTCGGAGATCGGCTGTATACGGATATCGAGACGGGGCTTCGGTTCGGCATGCTGAGCGTGCTGGTGCTCTCCGGGGAGACGACGCCCGAGATGGCGGCGGCCTCCGAGACGAAGCCGCACATGACGCTTCAGGGGCTCGCCGACATGATCCCCATGCTGTAAATATCGGAGGAAGAGACGATGAGAGAAAAAGTGTATCTTTGGAACGGCACGGCGCCCTATAGCGAATATTCGCCCGATCAGGCGCAGCCCTCCGTAAAGTGCTTTCCCGTAAAGGGCTCGAAGGGCGCGGTCGTGGTGTGCCCGGGCGGCGGGTATACGATGAAGGCGCCGCACGAGGGCGACCCGATCGCCGAAATGCTGAACAGTGCGGGTATTTCCGCCTATGTATTGGATTACCGCGTCATGCCGTGCCACAGGGAGGCGCCGCTTGGGGACGCTTCGCGCGCGATTCGCGTTGTGCGCGGCATGGGCTATGAAAAGGTCGCGATTTTGGGCTTTTCTGCGGGCGGGCATTTGACCTGCTCGGCGGCGACGCTGTATACGGACGGCGATCCCGATGCCGAAGACCCCTTGGAGCGGCTCTCTTCCCGCCCCGATGCGTTCGTGCCGTGCTACGCGGTGGTGAGCTTCGCCTCGTTCCGCCACCAGGGCTCGCTGGAGAGCCTGCTGCGCGAGGAGAAGACGAACATCGCCCTGATCCGCAGGTTCTCTGCGGAGCTGCACGTAGACGGCGACACGCCGCCCGCGTTCATCTGGCACACGGCGAACGACGAGGTCATGCCGGTCGAAAACAGCCTGATGCTTGCGAGCGCGCTGTCCCATGCATGCGTGCCGTTTGAGCTGCATATTTATCCGGACGGCCCCCACGGATTGGGGCTCGCGCCGGACTCCCCCGTCGTCGCGGACTGGGCCGCGCAGCTTTCGCGTTGGCTAAACGACATGGGATACGGCGCATAAAAAATCAAAACCTGGGTTTCCCCGGAGGTGACAAAAATGAAAAAAATCTTCCCCATACTCTTATGTGCGCTCGTATTTTTTGCGGCGGCATTGTACCCGAGGCACGAAGCGACGCCCTCTGACATCGCATCCGCCGCGATACAAGGCTCTGCGGAAACGGTCGAGGAACCTATGCCCGTCGCGACAAACAAGCCCGTGCCGCGCCCGACCCCTGTGCCGACGCCCGAGCCCCCGCCCATCGTAAAGGGCGCGAGTTCGCAGGAGGTCACGATTTTGCAGGAAAAGCTGCTGCAATGGGGCTTTGCGATGGAAAAGGCGGACGGCATTTACGGCAAAAACACCGTGGACGCGGTCATGCGGCTGCAGACCTATCTGAATATCGCCGACCACAGCGCGTCCTTGGATTGGGGAGACATCTCCTCGGGCGTGCAGACGCTCTCCGCGACGGACGTCGAAAGCGCGGACGCAGCGACGCTGGAATACCCCGTGAACGGCGAGGTCTACGCGAAAATGCGCAAATTCCTCTTCGACGGGGAGGCATTCCCGTATTATCAGTACACGGTGACGGAAAACGACGAAAACGACCAGGTGCTGCGCGTGCAGTATAGGCTGACCTATCTCGGCTATCTGCACAACGGCGCGGACGGGCAGTTCGGCAGAAAGACGCTGCAGGGGCTGAAGCTGTTTCAGGAGACGAACGGGCTGGAGGCCACAGGCGTTGCGGACGAGCCGACGCAGAAAGCGCTGTTTTCGGAAAATGCGCTCGCGGCGACGAGGCCCGTACACGAATACAAGATCGTGGTGGATGTATCCGACCAGCGCACCTATGTCTACATGTGGAACGACGGCGAATACAACACGCTGATACAGACCTTCAAGTGCTCTACGGGCGTGCGAACGGATCCCACGCCGCTGGGTATTTACTCCGTGAACACCGGCCCCGCGTCGCGCTGGCATTATTTTAAGAAATTCAACTGCTGGGCGCAGTACGCATGGGCGATCGAGGGGGATATCCTGTTCCACTCGGTGCTGTACGACAAGCAGGACGTATCCACGATTCGCCGGGGAAGCGTGTACAGCCTCGGGCATCGCGCTTCGCACGGCTGTATACGCCTGTCCGTGGCGGACGCGAAGTGGCTGTTTGAAAACTGCATCGCGGGAACGACCGTTGTCATCAAAAATTAAACTGTAACTTCAATTGTGAAGATTTAGAGAGAGGGCGCAAATGCCTTGCATATGGTGCATAAAAGTGGTATAATTCAGATAAGCGCCAGAATGAATCCGTCCTTTGAATTCCCGCATCCCTCCGGTGGAACCCTACCGACGACAGGGGCTCGGACACGCAAGGCAGCTCATATCTGGGGTATCATGTTAAGGAGGGTTTTTCCCCATGTTTGAAGACAAGACTTTGGTTTGCCGTGAGTGTGGTGCTGAGTTCGTATTCTCCGCGTCCGAACAGCAGTTCTACGCCGATAAGGGCTTCCAGAACGAGCCCGGCCGCTGCCCCGCGTGCCGCGCGGCGCGCCGCCAGCAGAGCGGTCAGGCCCGCAACGCCGAAAGGCAGATGTACGACGTGGTTTGCGATAACTGCGGCCGTCCTACGCAGGTGTCGTTCCAGCCCCGCGGCGACCGTCCGGTCTACTGCCGTGAGTGCTTCGACCAGTCGCGCCAGAATCGCTACTAATCCCCGATTGAATTCGGCAAACGCCGCTGCGGACAAACCGCGGCGGCGTTTTTGCGCCTTCGGGCGGTGCGGCAATTTGCCCCTACCCTAAGGCCGAGAAATGTGGTATAATGGGCATGGCAAACCGAAACGACGCGGAATTGGGAGGGACCGACATGGATTACACAAAACTCGACAATATCATCGCCTCCATGCGGGAGGACATTTTAGAGAGCATCCGAAGGGTCGTCGCGATAAATAGCGTCGCCGCACAAGAGAGCGCGCCGAACGAGCCGTTCGG
The DNA here is from genome assembly GCA_050946115.1 of Christensenellales bacterium. Lineage (GTDB taxonomy): Bacteria > Bacillota > Clostridia > Christensenellales > Aristaeellaceae > CAYFRC01. The sequence continues at coordinate 11,730 of JBMNUF010000008.1, read as the reverse complement.
AAAAGAGGTGCGGCGCGCGCTCGATACGTTTCTGACGATCGCGCGGGAAAACGGCTTTGAAGCGCGCGACATCGACGGCTACGCGGGCGACGTGCGGCTCGGAACGGGCGAGAAGACGATGGGCATCCTCGCGCATCTGGACATCGTGCCCGCCGGCGACGGCTGGACGGTGGACCCCTTTTCGGGCGTCATCCGGGACGGAAAGCTCTACGGGCGCGGCACGACCGACAACAAAGGCCCCGCAGTCGCTGCGCTGTACGCGATGAAGGCGGTGCGCGAGGCGGGCATCGAGCTGAAAGACGCTGTCAAACTCATCGTCGGCTGCGACGAGGAGACCGGCATGACCGATATGCGCCACTACGCGCAGCACGAGAAGCTGCCCGATTACGGCTTTTCGCCGGACGCGGACTATCCGCTCATCAACATCGAAAAGGGCGGGCTGGGGCTTTTGCTCTCCTGCGTGACGGGCGGCGAGGACGGCGCGGAAATCCCGATATACGAACTCTACGCGGGCGAACGGTGCAACGTCGTGCCCGGCTCTGCCTATGCCATCGTCGGCACGGAAAAGGTATCCCTTCAGGAATTGCGGGAGCGCGTACGGGCGCTCTGCGCGGAGGACGAACGGCTGAAGATCGCGGTTTCCGAAGCGGGAAACTGCAGGGCGAAGATCGAAGCGACGGGCGTTTCCGCGCACGCTTCGCTGCCGCATTTGGGCGTGAACGCGGCGGGAATGCTCCTGATCGCGCTCAAAAAGCTCTCCGCAGGCGGCGGCAGCAGGGAGGCTATCGCACTCCTCGCAGACAAGATCGGCTTTGAAGGCGACGGGAAGAGCCTGGGCATCGCGATTTCGGACGAGGAATCCGGCGCGCTGACGTGCAATCTGGGTATATTGCGCTACGACGGAAACGAACTCTCCGCGCAGCTCGACAACCGCTACCCCATTTCCGCGTGCGAGGAGACCATGTGCGGGCAGGCGGTCATGACGCTTTCGGGCAAGATGAGCGTGAGGCGCGTGAGCGGGCATCCGCCGCTGCACGTGCCGAAGGACTCGGAGATCGTACAGGGGCTGCTCGAAGTGTATCACGAGGTGACGGGGCTCGAGGCGTATCCGATCGCCATCGGCGGCGGCACGTATTCGCGCACGATGCCCAACACCGTGGCGTTCGGTATCAATTTCCCGGGCGACGTCGATCTCTGCCACATGCCCGATGAATACGTGGACATCGAAAAACTCATGCTGTCGGTCAAAATCATGGCGCATGCGATCGTGCGCCTCGCGGGGAAGCCATGAGAAGGAAAGTACTGTCACTTGTCGTGCTGCTCGCTCTCCTTTCGGGCGGCGCGGCGCGCGCATTTTGGCCCTTTTTCTTCCGGTCCGGGATCGAAGAGCGGCAGACGGAGGAGTCCGCGCTGTTGCGCGTGTATCTGAAATCCTTGGGCGACCCCGTCTCGATGGGGGTCACATTCAGCGGCATCTATACGCTCGAGGGGGATGCGGGCTTTCGCTTCGCGCGCGATACCGCGACAGAACTCACCGCGGACGGCGAAAACGTGCTCTTGACGTGCGGCGGCATGACCATAAACATGGGCACTTCCCTTACGCTCACGCGGCACAAGGCAGGGGAGGGCGAGGAAAACGGCCTGCGCCTTCACGACGCCGGGCGCGATGTGCTCTACGAGGGAGATTTGACCGTCTCGGCCTCGGGCGGCGCGCTGCGCCCCGTCCTGACCATCGACATAGAGGACTACCTCCTGGGCGTCGTGCCGTATGAGATGAGCGATTCCTTCCCGATCGAAGCGCTCAAGGCGCAGGCGGTCGCGGCGCGCACATACGCCATGGCGCGAAAGGCGCTGCGCGGCAATTTCCCGTATGATGTGGTGGACACCACGGCGGATCAGGTCTTCAAGGGGCGCAACGCGCTGCACGAAAACGCCGCGCTCGCAGCACAGGATACGCGCGGCGTCGTGCTGCTCTATAAGGGCGGCTACGCGACGGCGTATTTCGGCGCGTCCAATGGCGGCGAAACCGCCATGCCCGATATGATTTGGGGCTATGCGGGCGATTACGGCTATCTCGATGCGCACAAGGACCCGTATGACCTTGAAAACCCGTATTCCGTCGTGAAGCGGCTCGAAATCCCCAAGGATGCCGCGCTGCTCTCGGAAAAGCTCCGGCAGCGCATCGGGCGCGATGCCGCTACCATAACTGCCGTTACACCCATGGAGCCGAAAAAGGAGAATACCTCGATGTATACGAAAATCCTCGTCGCGTATACCAAAGAGGACGGAACGGAAGGCTCCGCGACGCTCGATTTCTATGCCGATCTCAAGCCGAATTTCGGGCTTTCGATCAACAGCGCAAACATCGAAACGGTTTCGGTGTCGGAGGAGGAGGGCATCTTCGCCGTCGAGGCGCGGCGCTTCGGGCACGGCGTGGGCATGAGCCAGCGCGGCGCGCAGCAAATGGCGGGCGTTCACAACAAAATGTGGCAGGACATCCTCGCGTTCTACTACCCCAAGGCGGAGATCGTGCGGATGGAATACGCGCGGGAGGAACTAAAAGAGATTGCGGCACTTTCGAAAAACGTCGGCGCGGCGCGCCCGATGCCGACCCCGAAACCGACCCCCGCTCCCCTTCGCGCGCTGAAAGAGGGCGAGTACTACGCAAAGGTCGCGCTCGGCTCAAAATCGTCCACGCTCAACGTGCGGCAGGGCGCGGGGCTCGACTACGCCATCGTCGCGCTCCTGACGCACGGCGACAGCGTGATCGTGAAAGCGGAAGAGGCAAACGGCTGGGTAAAGATAGAGACCGCCGAAACAGAGGGCTACGTCTCGCTGGAATATCTGGAAAAACAGGGATGACACAAGGAGGACGGATTCCCATGACCTATGAACTGCATGTGGCAAACCTCGTGCGGCAGCTCCCCTTATGCAGGCTGAACGACGAACTGATGATCGCCGCGTTTGTGATCTTCGGCGACGTGGAATTGACGCAGGCAGCGGCAAAGGCGCTGCTTGAAAAGGCGCCCGAATACGACGTATTGATTACGGCGGAATCCAAGGGCATCCCGCTCGCGCACGAAATGGCTCGCCAGCACGGCGACGAAAGGTACATCGTCGCGCGCAAGGGGATTAAACTGTATATGTCGGATGTGTTTTCCGTCGGCGTGGACTCCATCACCACCGCCGCACATCAGGAGCTCCACGTGGACGGCAAGGACGCCGCCTACATCAAGGGCAAGCGCGTTCTGATCGTGGACGACGTGATCTCCACGGGTGAATCGCTCCACGCGGTCGAGCACCTCGTGACCGCCGCGGGCGGCACCGTCGTCGGGCGCATGGCCATCCTCGCGGAGGGCAGCGCGCAGGAGCGGGAGGACATCCTCTATCTCGCGCCGCTCCCGCTGTTTGACGCGAAAGGAAACGCGCTGGGATAATCCGTGAATCCCGCCTGTATCGAGTGGACGATGGGCTTCTGCCGACCGATTCCTCCATGCGAAAGGCAGCGCGCGGGAGCGGGAGGACATCCTCTATCCCGCGCCGCTTCCGCTATTTGAAGCAAACGAAAACGCGCCGAAATACTCCTTGAGTCGAAAAATCGAAAACGGGAAGGCTTCCCTATTGTGCGAAGCCCTCCCGTTTTTATGGATGCATATGCGCTATACGATCAGGTCGTATTTTGTAAGCCCCTGCGCGGTCAGTTTTACCTCGCCGTTTTCCTTCCTCGCTGTAACGGTCGCGGCGATGTTCCCGAGGACGTCCGGGATGTGCACGGTTTTTTCCGCGCCCTCCGAAAGCGCGTATACGGAGATGGTGGGGTTGTCCGCATAGTCGTAATCGGGGCGATCCTCGGTCTTTCCCGTGCAGAGCACGGTGTTTTCGCGCACCCAGAGCGGGATTTGGAAGAAATCGCAGGTGTCCTCTGTCCACGTTCCGCCTTTCCGAACCCTTCCATCCAACAGGTTCGTCCACGTGCCGCGCGGCAGGTAGTACTCGACGCGTCCCGATTTTGAGAACACGGGCGCGACGAGCAGGCTTTCGCCCAGCATATACTGCCTGTCGAGCGCGTCGCAGGCGGGGTCGTTTGGGAATTCCATAATCATCGGGCGCAGCATGGGGATGCCTTCCGCGTGCGCGATGCGCGCCATCTCGTACAGATACGGCATGAGCCGATGCTTCAGCTTCACGAAGAAGCGCAGCACGTCGCACGCCTCCTCGTCGAACAGCCACGGCACGCGGTAGGAGGACGAGCCGTGCAGCCTGCTGTGCGAGGACAAAAGCCCGAACGCGCACCAGCGCTTGTAGACATCGGCGGGCGCGGTCGATTCAAAGCCCGAAATGTCGTGGCTCCAGAACCCGAATCCGCACATGGACAGCGAAAGCCCTGCGCGCAGCGTCTCCGCCATGGAGACGTAGGTTGCGCTGTTGTCGCCGCCCCAGTGGACGGGCATTGTCTGGCCGCCAGCGGTCGCGCTGCGCGCGAAGACGATGGCCTCGCCTTTTCCGCGCACCTCCTCGAGCAGCGAAAACACGGCGCGGTTGTACAGGTGCGTATAGTAGTTGTGCATCCTCACGGGGTCGCTGCCGTCGTGCCACGCGATATCTCTTACGGGAATGCGCTCGCCGAAATCGGTCTTAAAGCAGTCCGCGCCGTCCTCGAGCAGGGGGCGAAGCGCGTCCTGATACCATTTTGTCGCATCCGGGTTCGTGAAATCCACAAGTCCCATGCCGGACTGCCACAGATCCGTCTGCCACACGGAGCCATCCGTCCGCTTTACGAGATAGCCCTTTTCCATGCCCTCCTCAAACAGGTGCGAATCCTGCGCGATATAGGGGTTGAGCCAAAGGCAGATGTGCAGCCCCCGCGCCTTGTATCGGGAGAGCATCGCGCGCGCGTCCGGCGTGACATCCTCGTCCCAGCGGAAGTCGCACCAGCGGAAGCCCTTCATCCAGAAACAATCGAAGTGGAACACGGACAGCGGGATGTCCCTGTCCGTCATGCCCTGGATAAAGGATGTGACGGTCTTTTCGTCGTACTGCGTCGTGAACGAGGTCGAGAGCCACAGCCCGAACGACCACGCCGGCGGGAGCGCGGGCTTTCCGGTGAGCGACGTATAGCGGCGCAGCACCTCGCGCGGCGTATCGCCCGCGATGACGTAATAGGTCAGCGTTTCGCCCGCCACGGAAAACTGCACGCGCTCGACGTTTTCGCTGCCGACCTCAAATGCGACGTCCGCAGGCGTATCGACGAACACGCCGTAGCCGCGGTTCGTGAGATACAGCGGGATGTTCTTGTACGCGAGTTCGGAGCAGCTGCCGCCGTCGCCGTTCCAAATTTCGACGACCTGCCCGTTTTTCACGAACGGCGTGAAGCGCTCGCCCAAGCCGTATACGCATTCGCCGACGTCGAGCTCCAGTTCGTCCCGCACATAGGTCTTGCCCGTCTCCCTGTCCGTAAAATGCGCCATCGCACGGAAATTCGTGGACGTCATCGACCTTCCGTTTTGCAGGAAATCGATGCGCCACGCATTGGGCTTTTTGGAGATGCGCGCGGTCGCGCAGCCGGAGGAGTATTCGAGCGCGTCCTCCGTCTCCCGCAATGTCACGGGCGCGTCCTCCTTCTGCAGCGCGAAAAACGGGGGTTTATCGGGCCTTCCCTTGTGGTGCGTGAGCGTCACGCCGATCACGCCCTCCATAGGCGAAGACAATGTGACCGAGAGCGCCGCGATTTGCATGTCGCCCCGCCCCGCGACGTGCCGCGTGGGGACGAGCATTTCGAGCCTGTTCCCGCGCATGGAATGGCGATAGAGCTCATGCGCGTACAGCGGAACCATGTTCGGCTTTACGACCCAGTGACCGAGGTTGAATTTCATAGGTCTACCCCTCCTCGAGAAGTTTTTTCAGCGATTCGCGCACCGCGCCCTTGCCCCTGAGCATGTCTGTGAGGTGGGAGAGCACGGCGTCCTTCATCCCCGCCCTTTCGAGCGATACGCCGAAGATGTCCTCCCGCGCGAGCAGTGCATCGAGCGCCTCCCCTTCGGGCTTTTCTCCGACGGCAAGGCAGTCGATCGCGTCCTTCAGCTGCGGCAGCAGCGGGTCGGGGCTCACGGCAAAGGGTATAAGGTCGTCGCCGATGCCCGTGAGATAGCGAATCCACGCGGCGTAGACGAACGGGATGCACCGCAGGGACCTGACATCCAAATTGTCGCTGCCCATATACGCCTTCACCGTCTCCCCGAAGCGGACGGAGAGCTTTTGCGAGGTGTCCGTCGCGATGCGCTGCGGCGTGTCCGGCATGAAGGGATTGGACAGGCGAATTTCGATCACCTCGCGAGCAAACGCTTCGGGCGAGAGGATGCCGGGGTCGGTCACGACGGGCATGCCCTCCCTGTAGGCTATGCGCTTTACGAATTCCGAAAGCAGCGGGTCGCGCATTTCGGCGGCGATGGTTGGATAGCCCATTATGCAACCCAGCACCGCGAGCGCGGTGTGCAGCGGGTTCAGGCAGGTGCACACCTTCATCTTTTCGACCTTGTTTACGGTATCGCGGTCGGTGAAATAGATGCCCGCCGCTTCGAGCGGAGGCCTGCCGTTCGGGAAGTTGTCTTCGATCACGAGGTACTCCGCCTCCTCGGCGTTCACGAAGGCGGCGGTGTGGGTGTGCTTTTCGGTTACGATGATTTCCGTATCCTGAAAGCCGCTTTCGCGCAGCATTTCGGCGACCTTGGCATCGGGGCGGGGCGTGATCTTGTCGATCATCGTCCACGGAAAGGACACGCAGCTTTCGTCCTTCACATAGTCCAGGCATTCGCGGGAGATGCAGCCCTTTTCCGTCCACGCCTCCATGATAGCCAAAACCGCGTTCCGCAGCTTCTCGCCGTTGCGCGAACAGTTGTCCATGGATACGAGCGCGAGCGGCGCGGCATTCTCCTCAAAGCGCGCCTTGAGGAGAGAGGCGACCTTTCCCATGATGGAGATGGGGGCATCGGGCGTGGATTCGATGTCGGGCTTTACGGAGGACAGGGCATAGCCCTTTTCCGTGATGGTGAAGGAGACCATTTGCAGCGTTTCGGAGGCGAACAGATTCTTAAGCAGCGCTTCATCCGCCGCGTTCGCCCCGTCGCAGCGCAGGGCGAGCGGTACGGACGCGATTACGGTCTTTTCGACCGTTCCGTCGCTCTTGAGCGTCACCGCAACGGAAAGGTTGTCAAACGGGCGATACGCCCTGTCGATGATGTCCCCGTCGAAGCATTCGCAAGCGACGATGCCGCCGTCCGAAAGCCCTTTATCCAATACGCGCTGCATCGCGGCGGCGGGAAACGCGCGAAAGAGGTTGCCCGCGCCGAAATGGATCCACTTCGGCGCGGAGAGGGTGTTTTCCGCACCCATCTCCCAATCAAAAGCGGGAAGTGCGAAGCCACCCGCGCGCCACGGTGCGGAATCCCGAAGAGATGCCTTGTTCAGAAACATATTGCACCACCATCCTTTGCTGCCTTTTTCCCTATTATATAACAGAACGCGCGCAACATGCAACATCTTGACAGATGGCACGCGATGAAATATAATAATCGCAAAGAGAAAAAGAGGTGTACATCCACATGCTGAAGGATCTGGTCGGCGCGTTCATCTACGCGCCCATGCTCACGGTGCTCGTGCTGGGGCTGCCGCTGGTCGCGGTCATGCTTATTAACGGCGGGAAGCTCTTCAATAGGCGCAAAGTCGTCAAAAAACAGCGAACGCGCAAAAAAATGGCGCGCCTCGGCGCAGCGCATCTTTTCTTTGGTGTGCTCCCCATTTTGCTGACGTTCGTGAGCATGATCCAAAGCATCAACATGTACGTGTGCGTATTCGGCGCGATCATGCTCGCGCTGTCCTCCATCGCCCTTGGCATTTTCGCGCGAAAGTTCCGCGCGTCCCATGCGCTGGGCATCGCGCAGATCGCGCTCGGCATCCTCTTCGCCCTGCTGCTTGCCGCGTTTTGGTGGTTCGTAACGTTTAAACTCCACATGCGGTTCTTCTGATTTTCTTTCTCCCACAGTCTCCGCGAGTTTTGACAAAACACATCTCCCGCAGCCATCCACATTAGATGACTGCGGGAGATTTCATTACGGAGATATTCTATGCCTTACGCCGCATCTTTTGCCGCCTTGCATGCCTCAAAGGCTTCGTAGGGGTCGGCATCGGTCGTGCAGACGGCCGCAATGCCGTCGCCGTAGTCGTCCATCGACCCGATCGGCATATACAGCAGGGTGATAATCTCTTCCTCCGCCGGAAGGACGGTTTCGATGACGTTGCACGACCTGCAGGAGAGCCAGCCGGATTCATAATCTATGCGGAATTGCGCATAGTACAGTTCGCAATTTGCGAGCGTCGTAAAGACCGCCGCGTTTTCAAACCGCTCCTGCTTGACCTTGATCGGGCTGTCGACAACCACGGATACCATGTCGTCATACAGGAAAATCGTCACTACCGCGGACCCCAGCGCGCTGTCCAGCGCAAATTCGAGCGAGAACCGGTTGTTTTCCGCGTCGTACTCGTAGCGAATTTCCTTGCTATCCAGGGCGCTCTTGACAATATCCGCCAGCTGTGCCTCCACACTTGCCGTTTCCGCCGTGGCGTGTGCCATAGAAAAGACCATGCACAATATGAGTACCAACCCGACAAGCTTTGTTTTCACCGCAATGTCCTCCTCGTTGATATGCAAATCATCGATCCAATGTAGCGTAGATGATCGCCGTGCCCCAGTTCCAGTACTGTTCCGGATGATAGTCCGATAATTCCGGGGTGTACAGGTCGTAGTAGATGTTGGAGTAGAGCGGGATCATGGGCAGTACTTCCGCCCAATACGTCTCAAACTCCAGCCACCCTTTTAGGAACGCTTCCCGATCCATCGAGGGTACCTTGGTCACAGCGGACGCAAGCTCCGCTAACTTTTCGTCCTGAAGGCCCGAGGTGTTCATCGTGCCCTGGTGTTCCTCGCCAATGCGATAGGTATTCGCCGGATCGAAGAAATAGACAAAGTTTGTACCCATGAAGAGCAGGTCAAATTCGCGCTGTTCCTGGCGGTAGTGTTGGCTTAGGGCTTGGTTTATGGGCATTTCTTCCGCGACGACCTCGCCGCCTATCTTCGCTAGATTCTCTCGCAGCATGTCATATACCATGTGCGCCGCCTTGTTCTGAGAGGTTACGATCATCCGCAGGCTGAAGGGTTCCAAATTGCCCTCATCCGTCATCCGATAGCGCAGGCCGGATTCTCCCTTGCGGTATTCCCCGCCGTCTTCGTCGTAGACCCAGCCTTCCTCCGTCAGGAGTTGATCCGCCTTGTCGAGGTCCGGTTGGTACTTGGGCAGTCGGTCGATATCATCGCCCACGGCTTTCACCATCCACTGTCCCAAGCCGTAGTATCCGTAGACCTTCTCTCCGTGTCCCTTGAGAAAGTCTCTGGGCAATACGTCATAATTCAGGCAATACGCCAACGCCTGACGCACCCGCACGGAGGACACGATGGGGCGCTCGTTGGCAATCGCAAGGTACGCCGAGCCAGTTCTAGGATAGCCGCTGATGTTCAGCGCACCCTCTTCCTTGAGCGCGATGGCCTCGTCGATCACCTCGCCGTCCGTGACTTTATTGACCAAGTCCACCTCTCCCTGTGCGAGCAACTCGTGGATATCCTGGTTACGGACTTCCCGGAAGCGCAGCCGAGGGATCGCGGGCATCTGTCCTTCGTAATTGCCCTGATAGTAGGAATTGATCTCAAATTCCGCCACATGCGCCTCGGGATCGTAGGAGAGCAAGCGATACGGGCCGCTCGTCACCGAGGGATGGGAAAGATACCCGCTTTCGCCGTCCAAGATCGTCTCGCGCAGGACATCCTCGGTCATTTCGCCGTCTATATAGGCGCCCTCGCCGTCGTCTTTGACCTCGGCACCGGGGACGAGCACCGAAATGGGGTATGGGTTGATGTTGATGTACGCCATCTCATAGAAATAGGGGAAGTACTCGCTTTTGATGCGCAGGGTAAAGGTCTGTTCGTCTGTCAGGCGCAATCCGCTGATACCATTTGCCGTGCCCTCGTGGTATTCGTCAAAGCCGACGATATGGGCATAGGACGGCGTCACCCCGGTCATCGCCCGAACCTCGGGAGAGGAGAGGAGAAGGAAGGAAAACAGGTAGTCCCTCGCATCGATGGGCGTGCCGTCGCTGTACTTGAGTCCTTTTTTGAGCGTCACGCTATACGTGATGTCGCCGTCTTCCTCCGTCACTTTGTCGATCTTTTTGATAACCGTTCGGTTGATCTGATATTCGCCGGCCTGCGTCTGTGCGACCAGGGGATACTCGTGCAACAGGCTGCGCACGTCGATATCCGCGGTGTTGTTGCCCCAAAGCTCCGAGAAGAAATTGCCGTTGAGCATGGTGGTGTGCCCCACGGTGAACACCGCGGGACGCCCGGTTGCCTGGGCGCCCGCGTGCACGGGCGTTGGAACGGAAAGCAGCAGCACTGCCACAACCAGCAAAGGTATAATACGTTTCATAATCTTCCTCCATTCCAACGCAAAAATCGAATTCAGTCGATGTATGGATTGCTTATTCATAGCAGTCACCGACGTTGATGGTTGTGATGCCGCTGGCCGGATCCGCAATGTCGTCCTCGGCAGGAACCGTCACTTCGTCCTTCACGGGCTTCGGAAGCTCCTTGGCTTTGATGGAGACGGTGTTCAGTACCTTGCCCGCATCCAAGTCGGATTGCTTCACCGTATACGTATAGGTATATGTCCACGTCTCGCCGACCTCTAACTTCCCGTCTGCGTTCTTGGATTCCTTACGCATGGAATCCTTCAGCTTCACGAGGTTGTCCTTGACCACCACTTCTGTCAGCGTCACGTTGCCCGTGTTCGTCACGACGATCGTAAAGCGGATTACATCGCCTACCGCCGCAAATGAGACCTTGTCGGCTTTCTTTCTGACCTTCATGCCCGGTCGCTGATCCGCGTCTACTGTCTCTTCGTCGCTCGGCGGCGAGTTGTCCGGATCGTCGCCCGAAATCTCCTCGCTCGTCGCCTTCACTGCGTTCGTCACGCTCCCGGCGTCGAGATCGGCCTGCTTTATCGTGTACGTATATTCATATGTCCACGTTTCGCCCACTTCCAACTTGCCGTCTGTCGCCTTCGATTCCGTCAGCATCGCCGTCGTCAGCGTTACTATGCTGTCTTCGACATTTACTTCCGTCAGCGTCACGTTGCCCGTGTTCGTCACGACGACCTTGTACGCGATCTCGTCGCCTTCGGCTTCGTACTTCGTCGCCGACTCGTCGCCGTTGATCGATACCAGGCTCTTCGATACCGTCATGCCCGGCTGTTGGTCTGCGGGTACGTCCACCGTTCCCGGATTCTCAGGTACCACTGGCGTCGGATTCTGCGGATCGTCCGGATTCGGCGCCTCGCCGCTCCCCGTCGCACTGTTCGTAACCTTACCCGCGTCCACGTCCGCCTGTGTCGCCGCATACTTCGCCGTCATTACAAGCTTCTCGCCCGGCAGAAGCGTCGTCGCGCCGTTCGTTGCAGCGGTCTCCGTGTCGTCCGCCGCTACGTGCTTGTATGAGATGTCCGTCAGGCCTTCCTTGGTGTCCGTGATCGTCGCTTTCGACACCGTCACGTTGCCTTCGTTCGTCAATGTCACGGTGTACGTGATTATGTCGCCCGCCTTTGTGATCGTATCAGGCGTTGCGCTCTT
>JBMNUF010000007.1:0-127906 GCA_050946115.1 Christensenellales bacterium | reverse complement strand
TATCTATTCGTTTCATTCAGCTCACCTCTGCTGATTTATTCGACATTTCTTGCGATTCTCCTTTTGGTTAACGAAATATTAATGTATCGCACTCGCCTCTTCTCAAAGTAAATGATGTCGCCCTGACCCCTTCCCGAAAAAACAGAATTGTTAAATTTACGAACATTTTCTTTCGGAGATGCGCTGCTCAAAGGGGCGAATATCACTCTATATGTTAAAAAACGGCGCCGAATGAACAGAAAATTCAAATCGGCGCCATATTTTGCGTGTTTGCGGCATTCCCTTTTCGTTTGCTTATTCGGTCGCAAGCGCGGGGGGGTTCAGAAAGCTGCGCATGAGTTCCTCGAACTCCGCCTGCTCGATCTTTTCGCGCTCGACGAGCCGATTTGTCAGTTCGTCCAACTGCGCGCGGCTCCCGGTGAGGATTTTCTTCGCGCGGTCGTATGCCGCGTCGAGAAGGCTCCGCACCTCCGTGTCGATGTCGTTGTTGATCATTTCGGAAAAGCTCGCGCGGGTCTGCGAGAAATCGCGCCCTAAGAACACCTCGTGCTCGCCGCCCAGGAAGATGGGGCCGAGCTTTTCGCTCATGCCGTATTCCGTGACCATGCTGCGGGCGATGTTCGTCGCGCGCTTGAGGTCGGACTGCGAACCGGTCGATACGTCCCCAAAGACGATCCCCTCCGCGCAGTGCCCCGCCAGCAGGCTGCAGATTTCCGCCTTCAGCCGCTTGGAGGACATGTTCGTGAGCTCCTCCGATGGCAGCGACATCGTGTAGCCCGCCGCCTGTCCGCGCGGGATGATGGAGATCTCGCGAACGGTGTCGCACTCGGGCAGCGTGTACGTCACGATTGCATGGCCCGCCTCGTGACACGCCGTGAGGCGCTTGCTCGCCTCGCTGATGCGGCGGGACTTCTTTTCGGGGCCGATGCTCACGCGCGTGATCGCCTCTTCGATGTGGTCCATGCGAATCTCTTTCCCGTGTTCGCGGGCGGCCAAGAGCGCGCCCTCGTTCATCACGTTCTCCAGATCCGCGCCCGTAAAGAACGGCGTTCTGCGCGCGATGATGTTGAGATCGACCTCCGCGCTTAGGGGCTTGCCGCGCGAATGCACCTTGAGGATTTCTTCCCTGCCCTTTATGTCCGGGTAGTTCATCGTCACGCGGCGGTCGAACCTGCCGGGGCGCAGGAGCGCGGGGTCGAGGATGTCGGCGCGGTTGGTTGCCGCCATGACGATCACGCCGCTGTTGTTGTCAAACCCGTCCATTTCCACGAGGAGCTGGTTGAGCGTCTGCTCGCGCTCGTCGTGCCCGCCGCCGAGGCCCGCGCCGCGCTGTCTGCCGACGGCGTCGATCTCGTCGATGAAAACGATGGCAGGGGTGTTCTTTTTCGCCTGATCGAACAGGTCGCGCACGCGGGACGCGCCCACGCCCACGAACATCTCCACGAAATCGGAGCCGGAGATCGAGAAGAACGGCACGCCCGCCTCGCCCGAAACGGCTCTGGCGATCAGGGTCTTGCCCGTGCCGGGCGGGCCCACGAGCAGAACGCCCTTGGGGATCCGCGCGCCCACCTCGGTAAAGCGCTTCGGGTCCTTCAGGAATTCGACGATCTCCATCAGTTCCTCTTTTTCCTCGTCCGCGCCGGCGACGTCCGCAAAGGTCACCTTCTTCTTGGTTGGATCGGACATCTGCGCGCGGCTCTTGGCGAAATTCATCATGCCGCTGGGGCCGCCCGCCTGCCTGCTGATGATAAAATACCACAGCCCGCCAAACAGGAGGAACGACACGAGCAGCGGGAGCCACTCGACCCACCAGGGCGTCTCCGGCGGCGGCTTGACCTCGACGGAAAACGCATAGTCCGTGGTCGTGATGAGGGAGGCGTCCTTGCCAAGTTTCTCGGCGTAGATCGCATTGACATCCGCAAAGAACCGCTCCACGGAATCCACCGTCGCATACGCGTCGTAGCGCATGCCGAATTCCGCCTGGGGGATGGCGCTGTTCTTGTAGCGGATGATGACGGTCGTCCCGCTGGTCATCACGTTGCGGACTTTGTCTTCCTTGACGAGCGTCAGCGCCTCGGAATAGGACAGCGCGTCGATTTTGTCCTGCGGCGTGGAGCTTATCATGCTCACGATCGACAAAATGCCGATCAGAAGCAGCGCATAAAGCAAAGGCCCCTGCCACAGCCTGAATCTGTTATTCTTCAAAAAAACGTACCTCGCTTTCGGCGAAACTAAGGTAAACCTGCAATGCCTTTCATTATACCATCGGTTGCGGCGAAATTCAAACGTTCAATCAAACGTTTGTGTAAATTTCCGGCTTCAATATGCCGATGTAGGGGAGATTGCGGTATTTTTCCGCATAGTCGAGCCCGTAGCCGACCACGAACTCGTCCGGGATCGTGAATCCGCGATAGTCCACATCCACCCACACCTCGCGGCGGGAGGGCTTGTCGAGCAGCACGCAGACCTTCAGATCCTTCACCCCGCGCGCTATCAGGTTTTGTTTTAGAAACGAAAGGGACTTGCCGCTGTCGATGATGTCCTCCACGACGATGACGTTTTCCCCGGACACGTCGTATTCCAGATCCTTCAGGAACCGCACGACGCCCGACGTCTTGGTGGACGCCCCGTAGCTCGAAATCGCCATGAAATCCATCCGCGCGTCGAGATCGAGCGCGCGCGCAAGGTCCGAAAGGAAGAGCACCGCGCCCTTCAAAATCCCCACGAGCACGACCTTCTCGCCCGCGAAATCCCTACTAATCTCCTCGCCCAGCTCCTTCACGCGGTTTTGAATCGCCTCCCGCGAAAAGAGTACCTCCCGCAAATCCTCATGCATGAAAACGAACCTCCCTTTTGTATTCCTCTTTCATCGTCAGCCGCACGGCGCGCGCATCGGGCGCCACGGCGGCGTACCGCGACACGCACAGCGACGGAATCCACAAAATCTCGCGCCCCTTCGCGACCAGAAGCAGCCGATCCCGAAGCGGTTTTTCCACCTTTTTGTCCGTGAAAAAATCCGAAAGCGTCTTTGTGCCGCGCATACCGAGCGGCGCGATCCTGTCCCCCGCGCGCCGCGTCCGAACGATCGCGCCAAAGAGTGCGCTCGCATTGAGCGCCTGACAAAAATCGTCCCTTTTGATGGGCACGGGGTCGCACGGTTCGATGTCAAATGCCTCGTTTAAGGCGTATTCCTCCTCCGCCGCGCCCGTTTGCGCAATATAGAGTGCGCTTCCCGCGTATTCCGCGCGATACCGCGCGATATCCGCGCCTTTTCCCGCCAACAGCATCCTGTCCGTCTCCGCGAGCGTCGCGCCCGTGAGGTTGTGCAGCACGCGCCGCAACAGGGGGATGGGTACGCCCTGCGTCTCGACGCGCACGCAGGCAGGCGAAATTTGCACCGCGTTCTTCTCGGCGCACTCCCGCGCCAGGTCGTCAAGCAGCGCATCCTCCCCGCGCAGTATGTCCGAAAAGCGCATCAGCGCTTCGCGGTAGGCGGGGTATGCCGCCCGGATCGCGGGGACAGCGCGCCCGCGCAGGATGTTTCGCGGCGTGTCGCACAGGGCGTTGGTCGCGTCCTCGCGCCACGGGATGTTCCGCTCTTTCAAATAGGAAAGAATCGTCTCCTTCCCGACGCGCAGAAGCGGCCGCCAGATGCCGTTTTCCGTTTCCGCCATGCCGATCGCGCCGCGCATGCCGCTGCCGCGAAACAGGTGCATGAGGATCGACTCCGCCTGGTCGTCCGCGTGGTGCGCGAGCGCGATCACGTCCGCACCCAAGGAGCGCAAAAAGGCGTATCGCTCCTCCCGCGCAGCCTGCTCGAGCCCGATGCCGCGCGATCGCGCGATGTCAGAAACCGAGATGCGGCGAACGGCGAGCGGCACGTTCTCCCTTTTACACAATTCCTCGACAAAGCGCATGTCGGAGGCGGAATCCTCGCCGCGCAGCCCGTGCTCCATGTGCGCGGCGGAAAGCCGTATGCGCCCGTCGCGCGCGTAGGGCAATAGCAGCATCAAAAGCGCCACCGAATCCGCGCCGCCCGAGAGCCCCAAGACGATATGGCGCCCGAGCGGCACGTTATCAAGGGCGATTTGCGTTGTTCGCCTGGTCATAGCTCTTCCACAGGGGCTTATAGCGGGCGACGTTTGCCTCGTGCTCCGTGCGTGTCCTGCTGAACACCGTTTCGCCCTTGGACGGATCGCCCGCGCAGAAGTACAGGTAATCCTCGTAGACATAGTCCGTATCGGGATACAGCGCCGCCTTCATCGCCGCGCGGGACGGGTTGCAGATGGGTCCCGGCGGAAGCCCCGCATACAGATACGTGTTATAGGGGCTGTCGGTCGCGAGTTCGTCGCCCGTCAGAAGGATGCGCGTCGCGCCCGTGATATAGCTCACCGTCGCGTCGGATTCCAGCTTCATGCCGGCTTCCAGTCTGTTGTGGAAAACCGCCGAAATCTTAGCGTAATCGCGCGCCCTGCCCGCTTCCTTTTCGATGAGGGAGGCAAGGATGATCGTCTGATCGCGCGAGAGCGTCGTCTCAAACGGGATTTCCTCCTCGATGACCTCGCCGTCCGCATTGACGATTTCCCCGTATTCGTTATACTGCACGTCCTCGATCGCGGGCGCGGTAAACACGTCGTCCAATACCGCGTCCATCTGCTTGATGAGCGTGCGCAGGATCGTATCCGCCGAGGCGTTCATGTAGACGCGGTAGGTGTCCGGCGCGAGATAGCCTTCCAAGGCGTATTTGCGCCCGTCGCGCGTGCCCGCCTCCTCCACCTGCTGCAGGGCGTAGGAATCGTCTTTGTAGGCGTCGAAATCGTTCGCGAGCTTCAGGAATTCGTCGGTCTGTTCGAGCGCGCCGATCTTCACCAGGTAGTTCGCGATGCTCTCGACCGTCCAGCCGGGGATGATCGTGATCGTGCGCTCGTTGGTCGCGCTGCCCGATGTCAGGATGCCGATGATGGTGTTGACATCCATGCTCGAGGACAGGGGGTAGCTGCCGTACTGGATGTCGTTCGTCAGCCCCTGAAACTGCACGATGTATTTGAAGATGCCTTTATTGCGCAAAAAGCGCTGCTCATACAGGTCGCTCCCGATCTGCGTGATGGACGAACCCCTCTCGATCGTGAATTCGCGCACGGTCTGGTCGGTAGGGTCCACGGGCTGCACAAACTGCCTGTCCAGATAATCCCAGCCCGTCACCATGACGCCCGCGACGATGATCGCGCTGCATAGAAAGACCAAAACCGGCCGCGCGATCTTCCACAGCCACGCATACCAATAGAACCCGTATTCGCGGTCGCGCATCAGGGTCTTTTGCGTATACGCGCGACCGGGCGCGCTTCTCTTTCTGCCGTTTGCCATATGTCCTCCGTGTGCCGAGTTCCGTCAGCTTCCCTGCAATACGTCCAGATCGAAGCCGGCGGTATCCGCCAAAATCTTGTACACGTCCGCCATCATCTTCTGAAAGCGGAGCTCCGCGATCAGAAAATCGCGCGCGTCGGCGTTGAACTGCAAGAGGGACGCGATCTGCTGCAGGCGGCGCATCTCCTCCTCGTCCGTCGCCTGGCCCGCGAGCATCGATGCCTGCATCTTGAGCTGCAAGCGCTTATATTCGTCCAGCAGCCTGCGGTTCGTGTCGTCCTCGTAGGCGACGTCCCTGCAGCGCTTAAACTCCCTGTATTCCTCGCTCTGCCTCAATTCCGCAGCGAGCGCATGCGCCATGTTGTATACGTCCGCCATGCCGATCCTCCTCAGATCTCCACGATGATCGGCAAGATCATCGGGCTGCGCTTGATTTGGTTGTACACGTAGCGCTGTACCACCTCGCGCACGTCGTTCTTGAGCCGACTCCAGTCGGAAATGTCGATCCTGCCGTAGCGCAGGATGACCTCCCGCGCGGCAGCCCTCGCGCCGTCGAGCATCTCATCCGATTCGCGCACGTACACGAAGCCGCGCGAGATGATATCGGGCCCCGAAACGACCGTGCCGTTTTCGCGGTCTATCGCCATGACCACGATTAAAAGCCCGTCCTGCGACAGATGCTTGCGGTCGCGCAGCACCACCGCGCCTACGTCTCCCACGCCCAGCCCGTCGATCAAAACCGCGCCGCTCGGGACGGTTCCGATGTTTCGCATTTTGGAGGGCGAAAGCTCGATGATGTCGCCGTTGTCCGCGATCATGATGCGCGCCTCGGGCATGCCCAAGGACTTCGCAAGGTTTGCGTGATGGTGCAGGTGCCGCGCCTCGCCGTGCACGGGGATGAAGAACTTGGGCTTGGTCAGAACGTGCATCAGCTTCAGCTCTTCGCGGCAGGCGTGCCCCGAAACGTGCACGTCCGCGAGCGCCTCGTAGATGACGTTCGCGCCCGTGCGCACGAGCTGGTTGATGACCTTCGAGACCGATTTTTCGTTGCCGGGGATGGGCGTCGCCGACACGATGACCATGTCCGTCGCGCGGATGTCCAGTTTTTTGTGTTCGCCGAACGCCATGCGGGTGAGGCCGCTCATCGCCTCGCCCTGGCTTCCGGTCGTCACGACGATCAGTTCGTTGTCGTCGTAGCGGTCCAGGTCGTCCGCGCTCACGAGCTTGCCCTCGGGGATCTTGAGTTCGCCGATCTGCATGGCGACCCTCGAGACGTTCACCATGGAGCGCCCCATGAGGCACACCTTTCGGTTATAGCGCACCGCCGAATCGACCACCTGCTGCACGCGGTGGACGTTGGACGCGAACATCGCGATGATGATGCGCCCGTCCGCCTTCGCGAACAGGTCGTTAAACGTCTCCCCGACCGTGTGCTCGGACATGGTGTAGCCGGGGCGCTCCACGTTCGTGGAGTCCGCGAGCAGCGCGAGCACGCCCTCCTTGCCCAGTTCCGCAAGGCGACCGAGGTCGATCAGTTCGTCGTCGATGGGGGTGTAGTCCACCTTGAAGTCGCCCGTATGGATGACCGTGCCCGCGGGCGTATGGATTGCCAGCGCGACCGCGCCGGCGATGGAGTGCGAAACCTTGATGAATTCCACGCGGAACGCGCCGACTTCGCGCGTTTCGCCTGCCTTCACGACGTTGAGCGGAATGCCCGTCACGCGCTGTTCCTTGAGCTTGTGCTCCAAAAGCGCCAGTGTGAGCCTCGTGCCGTATACGGGCGCGGGCGCCTGCCTGAGAATGTAGGGCGATGCGCCGATGTGATCCTCGTGGCCGTGGGTGATAAAGTAGCCCTTCACGCGGGAGGCATTTTTCGCCAGATACGTCGCATCGGGAATCACTAAATCGACCCCGGGCATGTCGTCCCCGGGGAAGGTGGAGCCGATGTCCACCGCGATGATGTCGTCCTCGTACTCGTATACCGTCAGGTTCTTGCCGATCTCGCCCAGCCCGCCCAGCGGGATGATGCGCAGCTTCGGCTCACGTTTCTTTTTTCCTTTACTTGCCATAAATCCCTTTCCTTTTTATTATTTGGAAATATCCTTTCTTATTTTTCATATCTTTTCTTTTTTCCTTTCGGAATCGGCATCCTTCGCCGCAAAAACCGCCAATCTTATTATAGCACATTTCCGCCGGAAAGAAACGTATTCTTTTGAAGAAACGCTTGCGTTTTTGCCGTCTTTCGCGTAAAATATGGGCTACATGTAATACGTTTGGATACAGAAAGGGGCATCCGCAATGCGAAATCCCTTCACGAAAGACCGCGCCTATTACCGCGACCTGTTCTTTTTGGCAGTGCCGGTCGCGCTGCAAAACCTCATTTCCTTCCTCGTGACCTTTGCCGACAACCTCATGGTCGGCAGCCTCGGCAACGAAGCGGTTTCGGGCGTATACATGGGCTCGCAGCTTCAGACGCTCCTCGGCATGCTCTCCTTCGGTGTCTCGGGCACGATCGCGATCATCGGCGCGCAGTATTGGGGCAAGCGCGACACCCTTTCCATGCGAAAACTCGTCGCCATCGGCATGCGGCTCTCCGTCGCCGTCGGTGCGGTCTTTACGCTCGCGGGGTTTTTGTTTCCCGAACCCATCGTCCGCATTTTCACGCAGGAGGAGGGCGTGGTGCGGGAGGGCGCCATCTATCTCAAATACGTTTCCTTCTCGTTTTTCTTCTTTTGCGCGACGCAGCCGCTCATCGCCGCGATGCGCAGCGTCGAGCGCACAAACACGGGGATGATCGTCTCTCTGACATCCCTCATCGTCAACGTCGGGCTGAATTATGTCCTGATTTACGGCAAACTCGGCTTTCCCGCCATGGGCGTAAAGGGCGCGGCGATCGCGACGGTCTATTCCCGCGTCGCGGAGACCATATGCATCCTCTGTATCGCGCTCAAAATGGACAAACGGCTATGTCTTACGCCTTCGGACTTCCTTCTGCGCGATACCGCGCTGCTGCGCGATTTTGTGCGCTACGGCGCGCCGCTCGTCGCGGGCGAAATCGTTTGGTCCGTCAACATGATGGCAAACAGCGCAATCATCGGCCAATACGATGCGGCGGTCATCACCGCGGTTTCCGTCGCGAACACCATGAACACGCTCGCCTATGTGACCATCGGCGGCATGGCGACGGCGGTGGGCATCATCACCGGAAAGACGATCGGCGCGGGCAAGACAGGGCTCATGAAGGAATACGCCTATACGACGCAGGCGATTTTTCTTATATTAGGCGCGGTGATGGGCACTTTTGTTGCCCTCATGAACGCACCCTTCGTATCTCTTTACGAAAATATAACGCCAGCAGCCGCAGAACAGGCACGCCAGTTCATCCGCGTGCTCTCCGTGACGATCATCGGCACGTGCTATCAGATGCCGTGCCTGTTCGGGCTCGTGAAATCGGGCGGCGACATCTCCTTCGTGTTTAAGAATGATTCGATCTTCGTGTTCCTCGTGGTGCTGCCGAGCGCGTTTATCGCCTCGCGCCTCGGCGCCGCGCCGTGGGTCGTGTTCTTCTGCCTGAAGTGCGATCAGATTCTGAAGTGCTTCGTCGCGGTCGTGAAGGTGAACCGCTTCGACTGGATGAAAAACCTCACGCGCGGGGCGGCGGCGGAGGCTTCCTGATATTTTACTTGACAAGCGCCGCCTTTCCCGCATATAATGTTTTCAGAGACGTTGAAGGAGAGAGTAACGGATTTTCGCGTGTCCTGAGAGAGCCGGGCGAGGTGCAAGCCGGCGGCACGGCGTTTCCGCGAACATGGCTTCGGAGTCTCCCGCGCGATATGTAGTGCGGGACGGTGCGCCCCGTTACAGGCGAGGCCGATCATGTCGTCGGCAGAGCGCCCCATGCAAATGGGGAAACGAGAGTGGTACCGCGTAAGACAATTACGTCCCTCGCCGAGAGCGGGGGCGATTCTTTTTGGAGGTAGCGCATGAAGAAAACCTATTACATCTCGACGCCCATCTACTATCCCAGCGGCAATCTGCACATCGGGAACACCTACACCACCGTCGCTGCCGACGTGATGACCCGCTTCAAGCGCATGACCGGCTACGACGCCTACTTTCTGACCGGCACAGACGAGCACGGGCAGAAGATCGAGCGCAAGGCGGCGGAGGCGGGCAAGTCGCCGCAGAAATTCGTGGACGACATCGTCGTCGGCATCAAGGAGCTGTGGGATCTGATGCAGATTCGCTACGACGATTTCATCCGCACGACGGACGAGCGGCACGTGCGCGTCGTGCAGAAGATCTTCCGCAAATTCTACGAGCAGGGCGACATCTACAAGAGCGAATACGAGGGCTGGTACTGCACGCCCTGCGAATCCTTCTGGACGGAGACGCAGCTTGAGGGCGGCTGCTGCCCAGATTGCGGCCGTCCCGTCGAAAAGACGCGGGAGGAGAGCTATTTCTTCCGCATGAGCAAATACCAAAATTGGCTGATCGACTACATCGAGGCGCACCCCGAGTTCATCCAGCCGCAGTCGCGCGCCAACGAAATGCTGAACAACTTCCTGCGCCCGGGGCTTCAGGATTTGTGCGTGTCGCGCACGTCCTTCACGTGGGGTGTTCCGGTCGATTTCGACCCGAAGCACGTCATCTACGTATGGATCGACGCGCTCACCAACTACATCACCGCGCTGGGCTACGGCTCGGACGACGACAGCCTGTTCCAAAAATACTGGCCGTGCGACGTGCATCTGGTCGGCAAGGACATCATCCGCTTCCACACGATCTACTGGCCCATCATGCTGCACGCGCTGGGGCTTCCGCTGCCCAAGCAGGTGTTCGCACACGGCTGGATGCTCTTCGGCAACGACAAGATGTCCAAGTCCAAGGGCAACGTGGTCTACCCCACCCCCATCGTCAAACGATACGGCGTGGACGCGCTGCGCTACTACCTCATGCGCGAAATGCCCTTCGGCGCGGACGGCAACTACACCAACGAATCCATGCTGACCAGATTAAATTCCGACCTCGCGAACGATTTGGGCAACCTCGTCAGTCGCACCGTCGCGATGATCGAAAAGTATTTCGACGGCGTCGTGCCCGCGCCCACGGGATATGAGGACGTGGACAAACAGATCATCTCCCGCTTTGAGGCGCTCCCCGCAGCCGTCGAGCGGGACATGAACGCGATGGAGTTTTCCGCCGCGCTTACCGAAATTTGGAAGCTCGTCGGCGAATGCAACCGCTATATCGACCTCACGCAGCCGTGGGTGCTCGGCAGGAGCGAAGAAGATAAGCCCCGCCTTTCGACGGTGCTGTACGTGCTCGCGGAATGCGTGCGCGCCATCGCGGTTCTGATCGCGCCGACCATGCCCGAAACGCCGGAGCGCATCTTCGCACAGTTGGGCGTGAAGGACGACGCGCTCAAGACGTGGGAATCCGTGCAGAAGTTCGGCCGGCTTCAGGCGGGCACGATCGTCAAAAAGGGCGAAGCCCTGTTCCCGCGCATCGACGTGAAAAAGGAGCTGGAAGCGCTCGCCGCCGAAAGGGAGCAGGAGGCGGCAGAGCCCGAAGAACCCAAAGCGCCCGAAACGCCCGCGGATGAGGCGGAGCAATGCATCGGCATCGAGGACTTCGCGAAGGTGAAGCTCATCATCGCAAAGGTCGTCGCCTGCGAGCGCGTGCCGAAATCCGACAAGCTGCTCAAGTCCACGCTGGACGTCGGGGGCGGAAAGACGCGCACGGTGCTCTCCGGCATCGCGCAGCACTATACGCCCGAGGAGATGGTCGGAAAGACGGTCGTACTCGTCTCCAACCTCGCGCCGCGCAAGATGCGGGGCATCCTCTCCGAGGGCATGCTCCTGTGTGCGGACGACGGAAAGGGCAACCTCAGGCTGCTGACCGTCGAGGAGGGCGCGGAAATCGGCTCCGAAATCAGCTGATTATCCATATATACACCGCAAAAAAGCGGCTGCCGGATGCAAATGCCCGACAGCCGCCATTTTATTCCCCGTCAGTCTTCGATCTTGTATTCCACCGTGATAGATGCGGTAATGCTCGTCGTCCCCGCGTCGAGCACCGTGCCCTCATCCGTTTCCATGGAAGTCTTCCCCCGAAACGCGTTGATCGGGATGTTGTAATAATCGTCATTCACGGTGATGTTCTCGATCTTTCCGAGCTTCACGCCCGCTGCCTGCGCAATGGCTTGCGCCTTCGCCTTGGCATTGTCCAGCGCAAGTACGAGCGCCTGGTTGACGGCATCCGCCTGATCCGCCACATCAAATGCCACGTTGTTCAGGTTGTTCGCACCTGCGTTAATCGCCGCATCGATGATTTTTCCCACGTCGTCGACGTTTTTCACGCGGATGGTGAGTGCGTGCGCCGCGTTATACCCGCGAATTCTGTCCTCGTTGTAGTCGTAGTCCGGGTAGAACGAAACGGAACTCAGAGAGATATCGCCCGCGTCCACGCCCTGACCGAGGACGGCTTTGCGGATAGCGGCGATCTTCTTGTTCACGCTCTTTTGCGCCTTGAGAACCGTTTTCTCCGACACGAAGACGCCCAGATCCACCACCGCGCAGTCCGGCGCGGTCTCCACGATCCCCGTTCCCGTGACGATCAGGCTGTCCGCGTAGCAGGCGGGGATTGCCAACATGAATACCAACAGCAACAGTGCGACTTTTTTCATTTTATTTTATCCTCCTCTTCCTCACGCGCCTTACAATAAGCGCGATGATGACACCCAGCGGCGCGATCCAGATCAGCTGCGGCACAAACGCCACGAGCATTACCAGAAGCCCTTGCCCCATTTCGGATAGGGCGTTCAGCGAATTGGCGAACCCTGCGCGAATGCGCGTGGAGAGCGTCTCGTCGATCGGCTGCACCTTCGTGTTATCGACGACTTCTTCCAGGCTGATGTCGACCGTCGAATAGCTTACCCTCTGATCCCACGACTGAATCTGCGCCTCGAGCGACTCGATTTCGTACAGGAGTTCGTTCTGCTTGTCCTCGAGCGTCAGCAAATCTTTCAGGTTCTTTGCCTGCGCGACGAGCTCCTGCAGCCGCGCGAGCCGCTCCCTCTTGGTCGCGAGCCGCGTCTCGGTGTCGATGTAGCTCGAGGTGATGTCCGCCGCGCTTTCGGATGCGGAGCGCACCGTGCCGATCGCACCGGTCGAGGTCAAAAACGCGTCGAGCGATTCGGCGGGGATGCGCGCGGTGAGGGATGCCGAGCGGTTCGGCTCCTTGCCGTATACGTTGCTGGACTGGAAATAGCCTTCGTATTCCGCGACCAGGTCCTCAATCGCCGCCAGATCCTGCGCGAACTGCGTGGTCTCTATCGAGCGGGAGGCGTTTCTGATGACCTTGGCGCGCGAGGTCTCCTGCACGTCGACCGCATTTTCCGTGCCGCCGTCGGAGAACAGCGCCATCTTTGCCGAAGCGGAGCCCGCCTCGCGGGGCGCAGCCTCCTCCGTCACCACGGAGTCCGCCATATCCATGATGTTGTAATCCCCAAAGGCAGTGTCGTAATCATAATATGTCTGTGCGCCGGAGGGCGGGCTGTATTGCGACTTGTAGTCGCCGTTCATCGAATCGGACAGCATCTTGCCGAACAGCATCAAAACCAGCGCCGCCGCGATCGTGCCCGCGATTTGGAATGTCCTGAGCGTCACGCGCCGCTTTTTGACGGGCGCTGCCGCGCGCCGTATCGTGCTGCGCCACGCCGCCTGGCATTCGAGCGGCATGACGACGCCTTCGTCGAGAGTCGAAATCGACCGCAGCACCTCCTCTGCGAAAGACAACTCCTCCCCACACGCTCTGCACGTTTCCGCGTGTTGCAGAAACGCCTGCTGCTTTTCCTTGGACAGATCACCGTCTAAGTACCTGTCGAGCATCGAGCGAAAATCCTCACAAGTGATGGGCTTCATTCTTCTCCCTCCTTCCATTGCGTACGACCGAATAAGTCCGCGCTTTCCATCAGTTTTTCCCTCAGCTTTCCGCGTCCGCGCGATATGCGCGATTTGACCGTGCCGATGTTCGCGCGCAGAATCTGCGCGATCTCCTCATAGCTGAAGCCCTGCACGTCACGCAGCACGATGGCGGCGCGCATGTCGTCCGGCAGGTCCGCAATCGCGCTTTCGATGCAGCGCCTCTGCTCCGAGCGGATGGAATGCCGCTCCGGCGTGTCGTCCTCGTCCGACGGCGACCAGCCCGTCTCCAGCATATTGTCTAAGGAGACGCTCCTTCGCACCTTCCTGCGGCGCAGCTCATCCAGACAGGCGTTCATGGTGATGCGATACACCCATGTCGCAAAGGAGGATTGCATCTTGAAATCCGCGATCGCGCGGTATACCCGCAGCATTGCCTCCTGCACGCAGTCGAGCGCATCGTCCCGGTTGCCGCACATCCGAAGCGCCACGGCGTACATTTTGTTCTCGTGCTCGCGCATGAGCGATTCAAACGCCGTCGGATCGCCTTTCGAGGCAAGACCGATCATTTCCTGCTCATCCAACCTCTTCACCTCTTTCGCCCGTTTCATACCGTACAATTCTTTGACGCGGAAATGAAGAAAGAGTTGCATCTTCCGGATTTCTTTTTTCATCCCCCCGCTTCGGGCGGCAAATGAGCCTCCTCCGCGCGAATACTCCTTTGACGCGGAAACGAAAAAAGCGTTGCATCGCGCGGATTATTTCACAAAAAAAGCTTCGGGTATAAAAAAGGGGCTCTGCCGCTTGTGCAAAGCCCCCTGCATATAAATGCCTTTATACCGTATAGATGGTAGCCGCGGTGTCCCCGCCCTCGCCCGTCCAGTTCGTATGGAAGAACTCGCCGCGCGGGCGATCCACGCGCTCGTAGGTATGCGCGCCGAAATAGTCGCGCTGCGCCTGCAGCAGGTTCGCGCTGAGGCGCGCGGTGCGGTACCCGTCGTAATAGGAAAGCGCGCTGGAAAACGCGGGCGTGGGAATGCCGCTCTGCGCCGCCTGCGCAACGACGTTGCGCCAGCCCTGCTGGCAGTCGTCGACCGCGCGGTGGAAATAGCTGTTCAGCAGCAGGTTGGAAAGCGCGGGATCCTCGTCGAACGCCTCTTTAATCTTCCCCAAGAAGGCGCTGCGGATGATGCAGCCGCCGCGCCACATGAGCGCGATGCCGCCGTAGTTGAGGTTCCAGCCGTAGGTCTCGGCAGCCGTGCGCATGAGCGTATATCCCTGCGCGTAGGAGATGATCTTGCTCGCATACAGCGCCTTTCGGATGTCCTCGATCAGGCGCTCTTTGTCGCCCGTGAACTTCACCTCGGGCCCCGTCAGCACCTTCGACGCCGCGACGCGCTCCTCCTTCGCCGCCGAAAGGCAACGCGCGAACACCGCCTCGCCGATCAGCGTCAGCGGCACGCCCTCATCTAACGCCGCGATGCACGTCCATTTGCCGGTGCCCTTCTGCCCCGCCGCGTCCAAGATTTTGTCCACGATCGGCTCCCCGTCCTCGTCCTTATAGCCCAGGATGTCGCGCGTGATCTGGATGAGGTAGCTGTCGAGCTCCGCCTCGTTCCATTTCGCGAACACCTGCTGCATTTCGTCCGCGGACATGCCCAAGAGGTCGCGCATCAGCTGATACGCCTCGCAGATGAGCTGCATATCGCCGTATTCTATGCCGTTGTGCACCATCTTCACGAAATGGCCCGCACCGCCCGCGCCGACCCAGTCGCAGCACGGTACGCCGCCCTCGACCTTCGCGCAGATCGACTGAAAGATCGGCTTCACGAGCGGCCACGCCGCAGGGGAGCCGCCCGGCATCATGCTGGGGCCCTTCAGCGCGCCCTCCTCGCCGCCGGATACGCCCGTGCCGATGTAATACAGCCCTTTTTCTTCCACATACGCGCAGCGCCTTGCGGTATCGGGGAAGTGGCTGTTGCCGCCGTCGATGATCACGTCGCCCTTCTCCAGGAGCGGAAGCAGCTTTTCGATGAAATCGTCCACGGGTTGCCCCGCCTTGACCATCAGCATCACCTTGCGCGGCGTTTTCAGCTGTGCAACGAGTTCTTCCAGCGTATGCGCGCCGCAGATCGCCTTTCCCTTCGCGCGCCCCTCCAAAAATGCATCCACCTTGGATGTCGTTCGGTTGTACACGCACACGGAAAAGCCCTTACTCTCCATGTTCATGACCAGATTTTCGCCCATCACGGCGAGGCCTACCAGACCGATGTCGCAAAGCATGAAACCCTACTCCCCTTTCACTTTTTCCACGGCGGAACGGACGGCAGATACCCGTCGAACTCCGCGATGAGGTGCGCCTGTGCCTCGCCCGCATATGCGTCCGCAAGGAACATGTCCTTATACGTTTCGGCGAATTTTTCCCAGCTCTTTTCCTCCGCGCCCGGGTTGATCGGGTAGAAGAGGCAGCCGTTTTTCCGCGCCGCGTTGTAATCGCCCGGCGCGTCGCCGATCATCAGCACGCGGTCGGGCGCGTAGCCGTGCCGCATCGCCATCTCTATGCACTCCGCCTTCGTGCCCATCTCCTGCCCGCAGATCGCCTTGACGTATGTATCGATGCCGTGCTCGCGCCATTCGCGCACGAGCGCGTCCGTCGGCGTCGCGGAGACGACGATCACATCCGCCCTCCCTTGCAGCGCGGCAAGGCTCTCGCGCACAAAGGGGAACGGCGGAACGCCGCGCACGATTTTTTCGACCGTTTCGTTGATCGCAACAGACCATTCCATCGCCTGCTGCATGACGGCATCCTCGGGATGCCCTTTGCAATACGCGATCAGCGCGGGGTTGCCGAGCTTTGTCTCGGTCTTGGACCACTTGCGAAGGCTCGCGATGTCCTGCGCTTTGAAGCCGCGCCGAATGCATTCCTTGCGCTCGCTCAAAAGGTCAAGTACCTCGATCAGCGCGGGAAAGCGGTTGATCCCGCGAAATTTGGAATACAGGTTCACGTATTCCGCCGCTTCCCTCGCGTATTTCGAGATCGCCTGCAAATTCCAGTAGTTGATGGTATTGGGGATGAAGCATTCCTTGTGCTTGATCTCCATCGTGTCAAACACGCAGCCGTCGGAATCCACGCAGACGAGATAGTCCGCGCTCCTTTCCATCTCCCTAAGCGCCCTGCTCAAATCCGCCATATCACTTCCTCCGTTTCGTCAGGTATTTCTATAGCCCTGCGGCACATATGCGGGGAGCACCTGCGGGGCAAACTTCTTTTCGATCCGCGCAAGCCGCATGATGCCGTCCTCGAGCGGCACGCTCACCCAGTCGTTCCCGATCAGCGGGCGTGCGTAGCGCAGGAACTCGTCCGTCACGTCGTTTCGGGAGGGCGCGATCCATTCCTTGGGGAACGTCCTTTCGGAATTGGCGACCTCGGAGAGCGGCACTTTATCATACCGCACATTATAATGGAAGGAGTCCTCGCGCAGGATGGTCGACATATATCCGCCGCCGCACTTCGCCGCGATCTCGACCGCCTTGCAGCCCAGCGCATACGCCTCGTCGAGATCGACGACGCTCGCAAGCTGGATCGCGCCGCGCTGGTCCGTGCCGGCGACCTGCCCACGCGCCGTGCCGCGCGCCTTGAGACCCACGCCGTTTAGGTAATTGACGAGCGTTTGCGCCACCGTCGTCCGGCTCGCGCCGAACTGCGCGTGCCCGAAGCGGTCGCGCGTCTCGCCGAGGTCGCCCACGTTCAGCCCTTCGCTCGCAACCACGATGCACCTGCCGCATTTCACGAGCGCGTCGTTCACGTCGTCCGCGATCTCGGGGAGCGTGAGGCTCGACTCCGCAAGGTATATGCGAAGCGGCATTTCCCTTTTTGGGTCCGCAAGCCGCGCTGCCGCCGGGATATAGCCGATCCTGCGCCCCATGGCCTGCAACACCAACACGGGGTCTGCGGGGCAGGAGCCCGCGTTTTCCTCGTTCGCGTTCTGCACATACGTCGCCCAGTATTTCGCGACGCTGCCGTAGCCCGGGGTGTGGTCGATCAGGCGGAACGCGCTGTCGCCCACGTCGTTGTCGATGGTCTTGGGAACGCCCGTCGCGACGAGGTCGAGCCCGCGCCCAGCGGCGAGAGAGGCGATCTTCTCGGCGGTATCCATGGAGTCGTTCCCGCCGATGTAAAAGAGATAGCCGATGTCGTGCGCGCGCAGCACCTCGATCACGCGCTCAAAATCCTCCGGCATGGACTTTTTGAGCTTGTATCGGCATGTGCCGATGGAGCCCGCCGTCGGCGTCGTGCGCAGCAGCGCGATCTCCTCCTCCGGCTGGTGCATCATGTCGATCAGTTCCTCGCGCAGCACGCCTTCGATGCCGTGAAACCCCGCGTATACCGTGCCGAACGTGTCCGGATACGCGCGGCACGCCTCGACGACGCCGCGCAGGGAATTGTTGATGACCGGCGTCGGCCCGCCGGACTGCGAAACGATGACATTCTTCCCCGCCAAAATGAACCCCTCCCGCTTTCGATTCGTCAATAAAACCATTATACCCCAAATCGCGGTACTTCTCAAGAGTTAATTTTCAATCCGTTGACTTGCGGCCCATATCCGCGCTACAATAGGTGCAAACATTCGGAAAGAAGCGGATAGGATTGCTGCCATACGATACCGTACTTTTTGATCTGGACGGAACGCTGACCGAGTCCGGCATCGGAATTACCAACGCCGTGAAATACGCCCTCGCCGAAACGCGGGTTTCCATGGACGAAAAGCTGCTCAAAGCCTTTATCGGGCCGCCGCTGTATGAATCCTTTCGCGATCTGGCGCGTCTAAGTGACAGTGACGCCCGAAAAGCGGTGGAAATCTACCGCGTCTATTACGGCGAGCGCGGCTGGGCGGAAAACCGCGTCTATACGAGCATCCCGCGCATTTTGCGGACGCTGAAGCAACACGGCTGCAGTGTGTTTCTCGCGACGGGCAAGCCGCGCCCGTTCGCGGAGCGCATTTTGGACGCATTCGGCCTATTGCAATATTTCGACGGCATCAGCGCGATCTCCCTCGCGGACAGGCACGCGGACAAGCAGCAGCTCATCGAAGACGCCCTTCGGGGCGCATCGAGAAACGCCTGCATGGTCGGCGATAGGAAGTTTGACATCGAGGGGGCGAACCTGTGCGGCATCGACTCCGTGGGCGTGCTGTACGGCTACGGCTCGGAGGAGGAATTGCGGGGCGCGGGCGCGACGAAGATCGCAGAAGACGTTAAAGCGCTCTCCCGCATCCTCTTGGGCGATACGCCCGCCGCAAAGGGGCTTTTCATTTCGCTCGAAGGCACGGACGGCTGCGGCAAAACCAGCCAGATGAACCAAATCGCCGCGTGGCTTGCGGAGCGTGGCTGGGAAGTGACAGTCACGCGCGAGCCCGGCGGCTGCCCGATCTCCGAAAAGATCCGCGAACTGCTATTGAGCGTCGAAAACGCGGGTATGAGCGATATGTGCGAGGCGCTGCTGTTCGCCGCCGCGCGCGCGGAGCACGTAGAGAGCCTGATCGCGCCCGCCGTGAACGCGGGAAAGGTCGTTTTGTGCGACCGCTTTGTCGATTCGTCCGTCGCGTACCAGGGCTATGCGAGGGGGCTCGGCGCAGAACGGGTCGCACAAATCAACGGCTTCGCGATCGGCACGTGCATACCCGACATCACATTGTTGTTCGACGTTTCGCCCGATGTCGCCCTTTCGCGGCGCATGGAGACCTCCGCGCCCGACCGCATTGAGCGCGAAAAAACCGCGTTTTCGCGGCGCGTATACGAAGGGTATCTCGCGCTCGCGGAAAAACACCCGGACCGAATCAGGCGCATCGATGCCTCGGGCGACATGGACACCGTGCTCGCCGAGGCGAAGCGTGCACTTTCCGCCGTTTTATAAAGGAGGATATCTATATGACGGATTACCAAGGGCTTTGCCTGTATTGTTTTCAGCCGCTTGCGGACGGGGATGTGTGCCCGTCCTGCGGCAACAGCTGCTTCGATCCCGTGCCCATCGACCATTTGACCCCCGGCACCGTGCTCGCGGGGCGGTTTGTCGTCGGCAGGGCGGCAGGCGAGGAGGCGGACGGCATCGTCTACACGGCATACGATACGAAAAAGCAAAAGACGCTGCGCATCCGCGAGTATTTCCCGCAGGGCATCGCGCAGCGCATGCCCGACGGCAGCGTCCAGCCGAGGGCGGGCGCGGAAGAACCCTTTGCCGAGGGGAAGGAAGCGCTGCGCGCGCTGGAAGAAAAGGCGAACGGCGTGTTTTTCGAGCAGAACGGCACGGGCTATCTCGCGCGCCGTCAGCGCCCCGCGCCAAAGCCCGAGGCGGAGCCGGAGGGCGAGGGCGCGCTTCCCGCAGGTTCTGAGGAGCCGATCGAGGGCAGAAAGATCACGCGACAGATCGTCATTTTGGGCGCTGTGATCGTTTTGATCGTGATCGGCGGCGCGGCGTTTCTCATCTCGATGCTGAGCCGCAGCGCGCGCGACAGCACGCGCTCGCCCTATTCCACGACCCCGCCCGCAGGCAGCGAATGGACCGCGCCGACGGCGGAACCCGGGCAGCCCGCATCGACGACCGACCCGGACGACCTCGAGATCGTCGATCCCGGCAGCCGGGACTGGCAGGACGAGGACGGCGCGCCCGACCTTTCGGACGGTTCCGACAACTACAACGATTCCGACGACTACGACGATTTTGAGGACGACGACTTCGGCGGCGGATCGCCGTCCGCGACGCCCGTCGCGAACTACCGCAAGGCCTCCAGGGCGCAGATTCGCGCGCTCCAGTGGCGGCTGATCGAGCTGGGCTGGCTCCTTTCCGACACGGCGACAGGCAGGTACGACAGCGCGACCGAGGACGCCGTATACGATTTCCAGGCGTATATGAACAAATACTACAACGCGAACCTCACCGTGGACGGCACGGCGGGGCGAAAGACCGTGCAGTGGCTGCAGGATGAGGACGCGCCGATGCGACCCGGCTCGACCCCCTTCCATACGGCAAAGCCGACCAAGAAGCCGACGGAGACTCCCGCCCCCACGAAAAAGCCCGCCTTCGATGTGGATCAGGCGCTTGCGATGCTGATTCGCCTCGGCTGGCAGGACGACACGGACTACCACAGCGGCGCGATCGCCGATTTCCAGCGCCACGTCAACGCGCAATGGGGGAAGAACACGCTCAAGGTCACGGACAGGCTGGACGATGCGACGGGCACACTGCTATGCAACCTCATGGAGAGCGACATCCCCGTGCTTTCCAAGCCCTCCGATGTGCCGACGCCCACGCCCGCGCCCGCGTTCGACCGCGAATATGCGAGGACGATGCTCAAGCGGCTCGGCTGGCAGGACGACATCGCGGGCTTCCAAGCATACGTCAACGCGCAGTGGGGAAAAAACACGCTTCCCGTAACGGGCGAATTGGACGATGATACGGGCATATTGCTGTGCAACCTCATGGAGAGCGACATCCCGGTACTTTCCAAGCCCTCCGAGGAGCCCGAACCGACGCCTGAACCCACGCCCGAGCTGACACAGGAACCGACACCTGAGCCGACGCCCGAGCCGACGCCCGAACCTACGCCCACACCCGAACCGCAGCCCGCGTTCGACCGCGAATATGCGAACGCGCTGCTCGAACGGCTCGGCTGGCTGGACGACATCGCGGGCTTCCAGGCGTATGTCAACGCGCAGTTCGGAGAGAACACCCTTGCCGTCACGGGTGAATTGGACGACGCGACGGGCATCTTGCTCTGCAACCTCATGGAGAGCGACATCCCTGTATTGACGAAGCCTGCCGAAGAACCCGAACCCCAATCCGAATCCGAGCCGGAACCCGAGCCCGAACCCGAACCGGAGCCTGAACCGGAGCCGGAGCCCGAATTTGAGCCGGAATATGAGCCGGAAGTGCCCGCCGTCACCGATGCGGAAACGGCAATGATGCTCCTGCTTGACATGGGCTGGCTCGCGGAAGAGGATTTGACGCAGGCACTTCCCGAGGGCAAGGTCGCCCTGTTCCAGGAGTACGTCAATGCGATCCTCGGAGAAGGCACGCTCGAAGTCACCGACCAAGTGGACGGTGCGACGATATCCTTCCTCGCAAAACTCGCCCCGGAAGATGTCGCGACCTTCACCAAGCCCATAGAATGACGCGGAGGGCGCTATGGCGAGGATCGTGGTAGGCATATCCGGCGGCGTGGATTCCTCCGTCGCGGCGCTGCTTCTCAAGCGCGCGGGGCACGAGGTGATCGGCGTCTTCATGAACAACTGGGAGGAAGTAGACGGCGCGGGCGTATGCACCGCCGAGCGCGACTGGGCGGACGCGCGCGACGTCTGCGATGCGATCGGCATCCCCTATTACGGCGTGAGTTTCGCGAAAGAATACAGGGAGCGCGTCTTCAGCCATTTCCTTTCGGAGTACCGAAAGGGACGCACGCCCAACCCGGACGTATTGTGCAACCGCGAAATCAAATTCAGCTCGTTTCTCGATTTCGCGAAAAAGGCGGGCGCGGAAAAGCTTGCGACGGGGCATTTCGCGGGCGTGGACTGCGTAAACGGCAGGTACCGCCTGCTCCGTGCGAAGGACGAAAACAAGGATCAGACGTATTTCCTCTACATGCTCGGGCAGCGGGCGCTCTCCTACGCCTGCTTCCCGCTTCGGAATCTCTTAAAGGCCGAGGTGCGGAAGATCGCGCAGGAGGCGAGCCTTCCGACCTTCTCCAAAAAGGACTCCACGGGCGTGTGCTTCATCGGCGAGCGGGATTTTAAGCCGTTTCTCATGCAATACCTCCCCGCACAGCCAGGGCAGATACAGACGGAGGACGGAACCGTCGTCGGCACGCACGACGGGCTCATGTACTACACGCTCGGCCAGCGCCGGGGCTTGGGCATCGGCGGCGGAAACGGCGGCAGGTGGTTCGTCGTGGAAAAGAACCTCGAACGAAACGTGCTGGTCGTGAGCCAGGGCGACGAATCCCGCCTGTACGTGGGGCATGCCACCGCGAGCGCGCTCACGTGGACATCGGGAAGCGCACCCGCCATGGACGGCGAACCCTTCCCCTGCCAAATCCGCATCCGCCACCGGCAACCCCTGCAGGACGCCGTCATTGCCATTCGGGGCGACCGAATGCACATGGAATTCGCCGCAAAGCAGCGCGCCGTGACCGGCGGGCAGGCGGCGGTCGTCTATCGGGGCGAGGAGTGCCTTGGCGGCGGCACGATCGACTGAAAACAAAGGGCGGAAAGCGAAAAGCCTTCCGTCCTTTTTCATGGCCAAACTCCTCCGAAGGCACCCTTCAATCGCGGCACGTGCGGCGTTTCTTCCACGCTTCCTCTTTGCGCAACGCATCGTGCCTTGTCCGCGCCGACGGTTGGGTAAGCGCGCAATTTCCTGTTGACAATGCCGTATGGATATCGTATAATTAACATAAGTACTTGGAGTTTACACAAAGGTGCGTATTCCCTGCACCTGCAGGTGAATATAGAAAAACACATTTTCGAAAGGAGAGACCCCCATGAAGAAGTTCCTGGCACTTACACTGGCCCTGTTGCTCGCGCTCTCGTGCTGCGCATTCGCGGAGGAGGAGATCATCGTCGACGAAAGAGGCTCGGTCGAGAACCCCGAGGCGATCGTCGCAGGCGAACACGAACTGATGTTCTGGTCGCTGTTCAGCGGCGGCGAGGGCAGCGTCATGGTCGACATCGTCGACAATTACAACGCCACCAACCCCGCCTACACCGTTCGCAACGTCCAGCTCGCCTGGGGCGAGTACTACACCAAGCTGACCACGGCGGTGGCGGTCGATAAGGGACCCGACATCGGCATCAGCCATCTGGCGAAGCTGCCCGAGCTGCGCAACCTCGACGTCGTCACCGACCTGAAGGCCGCTGCGGAAGCGATCGGGTTCGACTGGAGCATGGTCAACCAGAACAACCTCGCCGCCTGCACCATCGACGGCGGCATCTACGCGGTTCCGTTGGACACGCACCCGAACGTCATGTTCTACAACAAGGATCTGCTGGCGGATTTCCTCGACGAGAACGGCAACCTGATCGTCCCGCAGACGGCGGACGAAGTGTATGCATGGCTCGGCGAAATCAAGGCCACGCTTTCGGATGGTCAGTCCGTGCTCGCGTTCCCGACCACCGGAGACGACCCGTTCCGCCTGTGGTGGGGTCTCTATCACCAGCAGGGTGTGGCGCCCGTCATCACGAGCGATCTGGAGATCACCATCGATAAGGATGCGACGATCAAGGCGCTCGAATACATGAAGTCCTGGTTCGACGCGGGCTACATCCCGATGAACCTGAGCAGCTACATTCAGTACTTCACCGCCGGCAATGCCGCGCTCGCGATCGGTGGCGTTTGGAACACCTTCACGGTCGAAAACGTCGAGGGACTGAACTTCGGCGTCACGTTGATCCCGCAGTGCTTCGGCGGCGAGGGCGACTATGCAATCTGGGGCGATTCCCACACCTTCATCGTGCCGGTGAAGTCCACGCATACCGACGAAATCGTGCAGGCATGCATGAAGTTCTTCGACTATGCCTCCAAGAACTCCATCCAGTGGGCGACCGCGGGGCACGTCGTCGCGAACGTGAACGTCGTCGAATCTGCGGAGTATGCCGCGATGCCGTATCGCGCGGACTATAAGGACGCCGCGAACTACGTCGTATACTTCGAGTCTAACCCCTATTCCTACCCGATCCGCGACGCTCTGATCGCGCAGATCGGCGCATACCTGACCGGAGAACAGGACGCGGAGACCACCTACGACATGATCGTCGAGGAGATCGAAGCGACGATTTCCTAAGTACAAGGGCGCACCGTGCTTTCCCCGAGCCCTCTCGGGGAAAGCACCCTGTATTTCTCCGAGGAGGCCATTGCCATGCAGCAAAAGACAGCGCACGCAAAAGAACTTCGCGCATTTGGGGTCGCGCTCTGCTTCCTGTTGCCGTTTACGGTATTGTATTCGATTTTTACCATCTATCCCGTCTTCCAGAGCGTCTATATCAGCCTGCACAACTGGACGCTCATGGGAAAGCAGGATTTCATCCGCTTTGAGAACTACAGCGCGATGTTCTCGGACAAGTTCTTCTGGCAGTCGCTTTGGAACACGACGAAATTCGTGCTGTATTCCACGCCGCTCATCATGGTTTCGTCGCTCAGCCTCGCGCTGCTCGCGAACCGCGCGACGCGGATGAAGCGGATATACCGCACCGCGTATTTCATGCCGAACCTTCTGTCGGTCGCGGTCATCTCCTACATCACGATTTTTCTGTGTCAGCCGCACAACATGGGCTTCATCAGCAATCTGATGCATTCCCTGGGCGTCAGCGAAGATTTTGAGATTTACTGGCTTGCGGACAAGAATCTCGCGTGGGTGACCATCGTCGTGGCGACGATGTGGTGGACGCAGGGTTACAATATGATGCTGTATATCTCCGCGCTGCAGGACATCCCGGACACCCTGTACGAGGCGTCCGAGATCGACGGCGCGACGCCGAGGCAGCAGCTCTTCCGCATCACGCTGCCGCTTTTGAGCAAGACGACGTGGCTGATCCTGCTCTTGCAGCTCATCGCGTCGTTTAAGGTCTTCCAACAGATCAAATTGATCACCGGCGGCGGTCCCGGGCGCGAGACGCGACCGCTGATCCAGTACATCTACGAACAGGCGTTTGTGAAGCAGCGCATGGGCAAGGCCTGCGCGATGAGCTTCATGCTGTTTTTCATCCTGATCGTGTTGACCGTCATCCAGCGCAAGATCGGGCGGAAGGGGGAAGAAGAATGATTCAGGCGCAAACTTCCAAGAAGATACAGCCTTCCTCCGGGCGCAGGCGCAATGTGACGGCGGGCAGCGTGGTGCTCGAAATCGTGTCGTGCCTTCTCGCATTGATCTGCTTCTTTCCGCTCCTGTGGATGATATGCGTATCCCTCAAGATCAACGAGTCCAGCCTGGCGACGGCGTTTCACTATTTCTTCCCGCCGTTTACCGTACGGCACTACATCGACGTGCTGTCCGGCGGTACGAAGGTCGTCCGCTGGCTCACGAACTCTGTCGGCATCGCCGCCATCGTCACGGCGTTCGTCGGGCTGTTCTGCTCCATGGCGAGCTACGCGCTGGCAAAAATGCAGTTTCGCGGCCGCAAGGCGTTCTACTTCTATTTTCTGATCGGCCTCATGGTGCCGGGCGAGGCGACGATCGTCTCCCTGTTCGTATTGACGAACAGCCTGAAGCTCATCGATACCTACGCGGGACTGATTCTGCCCGCGCTCGCGGGCTCCATGAACATCATCATCATGACGAGCTTTTTGACGGGCATCCCCAACGACCTGATCGACGCCGCCTGCATCGACGGCGCGGGCGAGGTCTCGACGTACATCCACGTGGTGCTGCCGCTTTCGCGAACCGTGCTGGTGACGGTTTCGATCTTCACCTTCATCGGCAACTGGAACAGCTACCTTTGGCCGTATCTTTGCGCGATGAGCGAAGACAATTTCACGCTGCCGGTCGGCATCCCGACGTTCATCAGCCAGTTTACGGTAGATAAGACGGTGCCGATGACGGTCAACTCCATCGCATCGCTGCCGATCCTCATCTTCTTCGTGCTGTTTGAAAAGCAGATCGTCAAGGGCATCTCCCTGACGGGCATCAAGGGGTAATCGCGAGCAACAAAAATCCCGTTCCGGCGACGGAGCGGGATTTTTGTTGCCTCATTGGGCTACTGCTTAAACTCGACGGCGCTTATGGCACTCTCTATCAGGGCGCGCAAGCCCTCTGACGCGTAGTATTCCTCGGGCGCTGCGAACGCTGCGGAAACGATGCAGGCGACATAGCCGACATCCCCAAGCTGGCGATAGCAGACAGCGGTCTGCTCGTACACCGCTCCCGTCCCGTCGGCATTCGGATAGCTGCACCTGTAGGAGAAGATCAGCCAGTCGTTCCCCAAGACGGATTCCGTTCGGACATCCTCCGCAGTGAAATCTTCGTAGAACGAGGCGTACATCTCCGGAAGCTTCTGCGCCAGCTCCGCGCTGTCGCCGTTTCCCGTCGTATAATAGAAGAAACGAACGGACGATGCCGAATCCTCCGGCTTATAGTACAGTTCGCTTTCGGCGCCCTCCGTGTTGGGCGAAATCCCCTCTATGGGGACGTAGCCGCTCGGCGCGCGCACCTCGCCCACCGCTTTGTAGTCCGCTTGGCTTTCCGTGCCGTAGTTCAAAATCAAAAGCGCGCCGCCTTCTCCCTCCGCATACGCGATGCCCGACGCGAGGAGAATGAGCACTGCCAGCAATGCAAGAAATTGTTTCATCGCACACTCCTTGTTCGTGCGGAAGCCGCCCTTCGTCATTCGACTTCTTTGCCGTCGATATATACCTTTACGACGTTCGTCGAAATCTCAAACGGGCAGCCGTCCGTCAGCACGATGTCGGCGTCCTTGCCCTTTTCGAGCGAGCCCACGCGATTTTCGAGACCGATGTGCTTTGCGGAGTTGATGGTGATCGCCTTGAGCGCCTCGAAGGCGTCCATGCCGCTCTTCACGGCGAGCCCCGCGCACATGGCGAGGTATTTCTGCGGGATCACGGGCGAATCCGTGATGATGGATACGTTCAGCCCCGCGCGGTTCAGCGCGCCCGGCGTCGTCCAGCTCTTGTTGCGCAGCTCAAACTTGCTCGCGTGGCCGAGCGTGGGACCTACGGCTACGGGGTAGCCCTCCTTCACAAGCTCCTCCGCGACGAGGTGCCCCTCCGTGACGTGCTCCAGCGTCAGTCGCACACCGAATTCCTTGGCGATGCGGATCGCAGTAAACAGGTCGTCCGCCTGGTGTGCGTGCGCCTTCAGCGGCATTTCGCCCTTCAAAACGGGGATCAGCGCGTGCAGCTTCAGGTCAAACGCAGGTCGTTTGGAGATGTCCTCCCCCGCATTTTCGAGCTTTTGCATGTATTCCCGCGCCTTGAACAGCATCTCGCGCAGCTTGGCGGCGGTGGACATGCGCGTGGAATCGCCCTTTTCGCGATAGCAGCGCTTCGGGTTTTCGCCGAACGCGCACTTCATGGCGACCTCTTCCTTGATGCACATGTCGTCCACGCGCTTTCCGACGGGCTTGATCGCCGCAAAGGTGCCGCCCAATACGTTCGCGCTGCCCGGACCCACGCAAAGGCACGTAACGCCCGCGCGCGCCGCTTCCTTCAGCGCAAAATCGAACGGCTGGATGGCGTCGATCGCGCGCAGCTGCGGGGAGAGGATGTCGTTGTATTCGTTGTAATCCGCGCCCTCATAGCCGATGCCGTATCCGTCCAGCCCCGTATGCCCGTGCGCCTCGACAAAGCCCGGATAGGCGTTCAGCCCCGCCGCGTCAAAGACCTCGCAATCCTCGGGCGCGGAAAGCGCCTCGCCGATGTCCGCGATCTTGCCCCCGTCGATCAGGATATCCGCCTGATACGGCGTTTCGTGTACAGCGTCAAAAACCTTCGCATTCCGAATCAAAAGCATAGCAAACCTTCCTCTCCGGCGTTTTTTCCCGCGTTCATGATACGCGACAACGCGCAATCTGTCAAGTCCGTTTTTTCGCCGCGACAAAGCGATGCAACAAATAAGTGCCTCGCTTCGTCTTAATCGTACCGTGTTTTGTCACACCTCTGGAGAGAGGTCTACAAGTACTACTATTGTATACTACGAGGAACACAATATGCGAATCAGCCGCTTCCTTTGGGGACTAATCGCCGCGCTCTTGCTCTTACAGTCTTTCGCCTTTGCGGAAGCAATCCCCTATACGGAGATCGAACGCGCGCGCGACGTCGCCTACGACCTCCCTACCGGAGACAGGGCGCGCCTTGCGCCCGACGAGCAGCCCCTCGGCAGCGAGAGCATCGACGTAGCGTGCGAGGACGGATATTCCCTTATAACGGTCAAAATGGCGCTTTCCGGCAAAACCGCTTCCACCGACGAATGGCAGGAGACGAAGCAGTGGGTGCTCGACCTCGCCAGCGCGGTGCTCGCCGATACGGAGGGCGAGGACAGCCAACACATCGCGGACGCGCTGTGGGGCGCGATTTCCGACCGCCGCGCGCACTTCCACTTCGAGGACGGCGCGGCGCTTCCGCTGTGGGCGGATAAGAGCCTACTCTTTACACGGATCGAGGTCACTTCCCCGTATACGCCCGATCTCGGAATCGGCGCGCGCGGAAAGAGCGTCGCGCTCCTGCAGAACAAACTCTATGCCGCGGGCTTTTATACGGGCGTATCCGACGGCGAATACGGCGAGATGACCGCCGCCGCCGTAAAGGAAGTGCAGACGTTCATGCGCGAGAGGGAAGAGCAGGCGATTCTCGCCCTCTCCCTGCGCTACGCGGATGCGGATGACGAGGCAATCCACATTTCCGCCGATATGCGCGATTTGGGTGCTTCCCCCGTCGCGGAGCCAAAGACCGAAGTCAATGGCATCGCGGACGACAGGCTGCAGCTCTACCTCCAAAGCGATTTGTTCACCGCCTACGAAAGGCCGCTCTCCTACGGCGACAGCGGGAGCGACGTCATACGGCTGCAACGGCGGCTTTCCGCGCTCGGCTACGCGACGGACGCGCCCGACGGCATGTACGGCGCGAACGCGCAGCGCGGGGTGCTTTTGTATCAGCATTACGCGAACCTCCCCGAAACGGGAAGCGCGGACACGGAGACGCTATCTTCCGTCTTTTCCGAAGACGCGCATTTGCCGGATAACCCGATGCTCGCGAGCGGCTCCTCCGGCGAACCCGTGAAGGTGCTGCAAAGGCGGCTCAAATATCTGGGCTTCATGAAGGGCGGCATCGACGGCGCATACGGCGCGACGACGACGGAGGGCGTAAAAAACTTGCAAACGTACATGCGGCAGCGGGAGATGGACGCGCTGCTCATAGAGAGCATAGTGCGAGAACCCTCTGCGGATTCCGACGACATCGCGCCCGCCCCGCCCACGCGCATGGCGATGGCGGCGACGGAAAACGACGTGGATATGTCCAAGGTCAAAACCGCCGTCAACGGCATTGCCGACCCGCTTCTTCTCGATGCGTTCTACGCGGACTCCTTCCCCGCCGTCCCCGACCTCCTCAAGGCGGGCGACCGCGGGCAGGAAGTCGTGCGGCTGCAGCGGCGGCTCGCAGACCTCAGTTACCTGTATTCCGCGCCCGACGGGGACTACGGCTCCGTCACCGCAAATGCGGTGCAGGCGTTCCAGCGGCGCAACTCCCTCTCGCAGGACGGCGTCGCGGGGCGCGATACGCTGTCCGTCCTCTACTCCTCGGAGGCGATTAAGGCGCAAAAGCCCTATTTGGTGAAGGTGGACACCTCGAAGCAGCGCGTATACGTGTATTCTCCCGACAACAGCGGCGAATACACCGTGCTCGTGAAGACGATGAAGTGCTCCTCGGGCGTCAACGCGACCCCCACGCCCAAGGGCACCTATCAATCGACGACGGGCCCCGGCGCGCGCTGGCACTATTTTACGAAGTTCAAGTGCTGGGCGCAGTATGCCTTCTACATCAAGGGCGATATCATGTTCCACAGCGTGCTGTACGGCGCGAAAAACGGCAATGTCGTGCAGAGCAGCGTCAGAAACCTCGGCAGGAAGGCCTCTCACGGCTGCGTACGGCTCTCCGTCGAGGACGCCAAGTGGCTCTGGAACAACTGCCCGCGAAATACGACCGTCACGGTCTATTGATCGAAAAACGCCGCGCGCCCCGCCATAGGAGACGGAGCGCGGCGTTGTCATAACACTATACATAGAGAGGGTGATGCATTGTGACTGCAACTTCGCTTCTCAACTGCCTGAAAGTACTTTTCAACGACGAATCGCTCTACGGCTTTTCCGCTATCGACAGCACTTTGGCAGAGAAGACCGGGTGCAAATGCGCCGTCACTACGTTGATGCCGTATCCCGACCTGTCCTATTACAATCCCGTGGAATTCTTTGAGATGACCGAATCGCTTCGCAAAGAGCACGGCGAGAAAATGGCGGAATTGAGAAAATTTCTCGACCGAAACTCCGTCAGGTATGCAACGCCTCCCGCTTCCCCCAAGGACGACGGCGAGCACCTTGCGGAGTTTTCGTATAAGTGGGCGGCGATCCATGCGGGGCTCGGCTTTATCGGAAAAAACGACGTGTTCGTACACGAAAAATACGCGCAGCGCGTGAGGATCTCGTGTCTGCTGATCGACTATGCAATGTCCGTTTATACCGGTGAAGTTTATAGCAAATGCGGCGCGTGTGATATCTGCGTAAGGGCTTGCCCCCACGGGTATATTGCGGGGCAGACTTGGCATGAGAACGTGCAGCGAAGTGCGCTTCTTGACTATAAAAAGTGCGCCACCAAAAGCAAGCACGGCGGCGACGGAATACGATATCTATGCGCCCTTTGTTCGTTGGCCTGCACGTATCCCGACTGTGCGCATCGATAAGCATCGGGATTGTGTCAGAGCGTTTTTTCCGCAACCAAAACCGTTACTCCGTCCCGTTCTGTTTCCTTTATTGCGGCGAAACCGTTCTTTTTCCAGAAATGGGTGGATTGGGGATTGTCCTTTTCCATGCCCAGGTGCACGGATGCAAACCCGCATTCCTTGAGATATCGGCATACTTCCCGTATGATTCCCGACCCGATTTGCTTCCCCTGCAAGCGTTTGTTCATCATAAAGAAACCGATATAGCAGCAACCGAAATTGGGATAGCCTTCTATCAGATCCATGATCGCGACCAAGACGGCACCCTCATAAAATCCGATAAAATACTTGGAAGCCGCTCCGATCCCCGGCGGAGTCCTATGAAGGTCGTTCAAAACGAGCGCTTTGGAAGGCTTCTTATTGCAATAGCGATAGTACTGTGTGTTTTGCATGCAGAGGTCGAGGATTTCGTCCGCGTCCGAATCGCGCAGGATGCGAACGGCATATATACTGCTGAGCTTTGAAATGTCGAGCATGGTCTCCCGCCCTTCGTCGGAGTCGGCCGGTTTGTCGCATCATACTATTGTAAACTTCCGCAGTTTTTGTGCTGCGTGAAATATCCCCATCCCTCAAACGGGAATTTGCCACTTCGCTCTACCGAAAATGTCTGTACGCCAATACGCCGATCGGAAAGAAATAGGCGCACCAAAAAAGCAGCGCAATCGTGCCGCCGTTTCCGGCCTCTGTGTTTGCCATGCCGACGAAAACGCCCGTCATCGGCATGATGAAACAGCCGACGAAAAAGACCCCGTGTATCAGCAACAAGTATTTCAGCCACTTGTCCTCTTTGCGCTCCGCCTCGACGGACAGGCCGATAAAAAAGGTGGAAAGGGCCATCATGCCATATCCGAGCAGGTCATAATTGAAGAACAGGCCGCCCCTTTGGTAATCCATGATCGTCAGAGCCTGCTCGCTCATCTCTTCCAGCCGTACGCTCGTCGTCTGCGCATAATAGACCAATAGAATCAGTACGGCATAGATCGCCGAAAAAACGAGGCCGATCACGGCGGCAACTTTTCGATCTTCGCGGCTTTCATGGGCAAACCCCGCCGCCATCACGATATACCCAAGCGGCAAAATCATGCACACGAGGTATGAGCCAAAGGAAAAATCGACAATCATACATACGGCAAAAAGAAATACGGTGACTGCGACGACCGCCGCGCCGATCTTGGGAAGAACCCGGTTCATCTGTTGCACCCCCATATCTTCAAGCTTGACGATTGCTTTGCCCGGCTTCTTTATAGCAGAATTTTGTTAAAACCTCTACCTCTTTGCGGAGTATCCCCTCTTTCCCCGAAAACCATGCGCCGCGCGGCATACTTTTGCGCCGCGAAACTCCCCGCCGCGCAGGGGCGACGGGGAGCGGGCACCTACAAATCGGCGCGCGTTATCGGTCCCGATCGAATTTCTTCAGGAGTCTCTGCTTGAATTCCCGAATCCTGACCGCGTATCTGCTCGTGATGATTACGCCGAGGATCGTCGTTCCGAATGCGAATCCGAGGCCGAACCCGCCGATCCATTCATACGGCGCGGTCGTGTCGAGGTCGAGCAATTTGATTGCGAGAAACGCCATAAACCCTATCAGGCCAACGATGAACAGCCAATGCATCCTGCGCAAAAGCTTTGCCCTCTGCTCATTGCCGTAATCCGCAACCTGCAATACGGTCTCTTTCATTTCTTTATTCATGCGCTCACTTTTCCTTTCTCCGTCCAGGATTTCGCGAAGGTCGACTTCGTAGAAATCGGACAGTTCGATCAATATGTCCATGTCGGGCATATTGCTGCCGGTCTCCCAGCGTGAAACGGTTCTGCGCGCAACGCACATCTTCTCCGCGAGTTGTTTCTGCGTGAGTCCCTTGGATTTGCGCAGTTCCTGCAGGAATTTCCCTATCCTTACGAGATCCATCGTACCGCTGCCCTCCTTTCAACCCCAGTATACCGCTCTTTCCATTGATAAAACAGGACACAAAGTGAGCAAATGGCCTGTTTTGCGCGATGGGACACGTCGCGTCCCATATAATTACCTATTTATCTCCGTATCCATTATGCTGTGCGTCGGAAGCACGCAAGCGGAACGCGTAGCAAAGAGTAAAATCATCGAAGGTTTCATACGCGATATCGAGGCGCGACCTCCGATTCTTACCAAATTTGACAAAAGACCGCCACTTGCCGCGATTGACCAAGCGACGGTTGACCGAGATGGCATGATGACGTTCAGGCATAAAACAGGTCGAACATCACCGCTTACATTGCTATAATAAAGGCATATGGTCGCCAATGATTATTACTATGTACCGTTTTACTCCAATTCTTACCGGAATTCATCGCATACAAGTTACATTATCCATTTCCGATTGATATTATGTCGGCATATGAAAAACAACGTCACTGCGAAGATTAATAACATC
This sequence comes from Christensenellales bacterium, assembly GCA_050946115.1. Lineage (GTDB taxonomy): Bacteria > Bacillota > Clostridia > Christensenellales > Aristaeellaceae > CAYFRC01. Next base: position 94,714 of record JBMNUF010000007.1, on the reverse strand, counting down.
CCGAAGGATAGCAACAGCGAGAGAATGTTTTCTCCCATAATTGCGCCCTTTAGAATATCGGTTCCGTAAGTGAGCGGCAAACAAAACGAAACAGGCCGCAGAACAAGGGGCAGATTTGAAACCGGTATAAACAGTCCGCAGAGAAACAGCATCGGAAAGCGGAAGAAATTCGAAAATGTCTGCGCTTCAAATACCTGTTTTGCCGACACCGCAATCAATAGTCCGATTAACGCCGAAGTTATGGCAATCATCAAAACCGCGGGCAGCAGCAAAGCCCATTTTACCGCACTCAAATCGATAAAAAAGCTTGCGAAAATGACCGGGACAAATGCATTGAAAATGCCGAACAGAACCGTTCCCGTTATTTTCGCTATCACCATAGTATTTATACTTATGGGCGCCAGCAACAATCGATCAAACGACCTCCCGCTTCGCTCAAAGGTAATCGTAACAGCTAACATAGAGGTCGTACCAAACAGAACGCTCATGGAAATAAGGCCGGAGAGCAACTCCAAAAAACTCCCGTTAGGAGAACGTATGAGCTGCATCAGCGTCCATGAAAGGGGGAAGATAATGCCCCAGCTGATGTTTGGAGGTTTGAGATAATAGTTTTTTACATCCTTTTTCAAGATGTTCCAAAATGCAATCCAGCGTTTCATTGGCGTCCTCCTTTTTCCTTGTCTTTCTTCAACACAGAAGATTCAATGCCGGTCAGCTTTACAAAGACATCTTCCAAGGAAGGACGCAGTTCTCGCGCTTCATATACTTCAACCTCTTTGTCATGAAAAAACTCCATGACCGGAAATAGCGGAATGCGCTGCTCAGATGTCATTACAAGAGAATGATCGGGTCGGATTGTGATTTCGCTTCCCATAAAACGGGCTTGAAGTTCAGCGGATAAACTTTCGATGTTTTTATCGGTAAGGAATTGGATAGCATGACCATGGGAAACGCTTTCCATCAATTGGGGAACAGTACCTGATGCAACGAGCCGCCCCTCCGCTATAAAGGCAATCCTGTCACAAATGCGCTCGGCTTCCTCGATATAGTGCGTTGTAAGAAAGATGGTTGTTCCCTTCTTTTTCAGCTCCACGATCATATCGCGAATCTGTCTGGAGCTCTCTACATCGATTCCCGTCGTCGGTTCATCCAAGAACAAAATTCGAGGCGAGTGGATAAGCGCTGCTGCAATTGTCAGCTTACGACGCATTCCTTTGGAATACGCCTTAAACGGACGTTTGCCTGCATCCTTTAGCCTGAACTGTTCCAAAAGCCGACGGGCTTTCGGCTCTCTTTCCTCCTTACGCATCCCGTACAGTGCGGCACAAAAACAGAGATTATCAAACCCGTCCATCTCATTGTAAAGATTACTTTCATCCGGGACGATCCCCATGATGGCCTGTGCCTTTTTGGTTTGGCGTTTTACGTCTATGCCATCAACCGTAATCCCTCCGGCGGTCGGTCGAGACAGGCCAATAATCATATTGAGTGTAGATGTTTTTCCTGCTCCGTTCGGCCCTAAAAAGCCGAATATTTCGCCTTTCTCAATTTCAAAAGAGATATCGTCCACGGCAGTAAAGGTACCATATGTCTTTTTAAGGTTTGAGACGCTGACCATTCCCATGATCTTTATTCTCCCTTGCCGTGATCTACACCGTGGCAAAACTCCTTGACTTCGTCGCTACACGCGCCTTTCTTTGAGCAATCTTGCTTTTTGTCGGCAGGGCAATCTTCGCGTTTTTCCGGCCGGCAGGCTTCCTGCTCAATGTCTGCCAAAGCTTTAATCTCCTTTGCCAGTTCATGCAACACCTGGCGTTCTATGGTATAGTGCATGAAATATCCACGCTTTTCTCCAACAAGCAGGCCTGCCTCTCGCAACACTTTCAGATGCTGGGATATCGTTGCTTCGGTTAGCCGCAGCTCGTTTGCCAACGCTCGGACACAATAATTGTGCCGAAGGAGCAGTTTCAAAATGTTCATGCGGGTTTCATCAGCGATAGCTTTCAGTATCTTTTTCATATCCATGACAATTCCCCCTGTGGTTTAATCAGGCATTTGCCTAATTGAATTATAGCAAGCGTTTTTGATTAAGTCAACACCTAATTAAAAAGTTTACAAAAATAGCCCCACGACCTTCGTTGAGCTTAGGCCGTGGACAACTGTATTTCAAACGGGAATTTGTATCTTTATACCCTCAGAAAAGACGGCAGATCAGATTCAGCGAACCCGGTGCGCCTTCATCGATATACCGCGAATCGACGAAGCCGTGTTTCTCATATAGATGGATAGCCTCAGCATCCTCCTTTTTCACGCACACTTCCACGTGGTCAAAATGACCTTCTTTTCGCAGTTCATCCAGTATCAGTCCAAGCGCGGCAGAACCGTATCCTTTGCCCTGGTACCGTTGATCTATCATAAATTGCTGTAAATCGTAGCCTAACGGTTCATCGGTAAACTCTCTGACCAAGGCGACACCGACAACGGCGCCGTCATTTTCAACGACAAAAACCTTGGCATTGCACTTGCGATAGACATATCCTCTGGCCAGAATTCCGATTGCAGGTGCAACGTATCCTTTCTGGCTGTCCTTTACAGATAAGGCGGCTACGTCAAACCAGTTATCTTCGGTAACATCCGTTAGTTTGAGCATTGTATTTTCCTTTCAACCCCCGGTATTTTAATTGCTCCATTCGTTTTTGTTTTCGATTTTGTACTCCGTCAAATCGGAAGCTACTCTTCAATCCACTCCAAAATAACCCGATCTGCGAGCAATCTGACGATGTAGCATTGATCTGCGAACAATTCGATCTGCATTGCTCCATAGGCGACATAGTGATACAGATACTCCAATTTGCATTCCCTTTTTGCGAGATCAAACAACTTTTTCAGTTTTCGCTGTACGTACACGGTTTCGTATTTTCTTCGTTCATACGCATACAGCTCTGTTTCCGTTGCATCGGTTATGTGAATACGCATTTTGAGCGTCTGTGCGCTCGGATGCGTATAGCGTATGGAATCGTGATACAAAATGTCATCTTCGAATAGGAATGTAAGCCATCCGTCATGCAAAGTAATTCCCTTGATAACGCAGTCGTGCGGCGTCGGAATTGTCGGTAAACGGCTCTCGATCAAACTGTATGATTCCGTTGCCACTTTCATACCCTTTCTTTGATGGCCTCGTTCGGATCGCGGTTTGCAGACCTGCCGCCATGCGCGCCTCCCAAAAACACAAAAACCACGCGAACTCGAGCCGGTTCATCCGCGGCGCTTGCCAAATTCCGCTTATTGCTGCTGCCTCTCGGCCCTGACACGATTCACGGCATGACACCGCACGGAGCCCAAAACTGTCATCACCCGCGTGGATGTATGCATTTTACCATAGATAAAGCCGGTTTGCAAGTTGTTTTTCGATAAAACGTGCGTTTTGTGCCGCAAACGACCGCGTTCTTTGCTTGCCCAAAGGCGGGCACTTGGTGTACAATGGTGCACGAGGTGGTGCGGTTTGAACTATCAGATCATCACGGATCCGCTCGTCGGCGCAATCATCGGCTACATCACAAACGACATCGCGATCAGGATGCTGTTTCGCCCAACAAACCCCATCTATATCCTGGGGCGGCGCGTGCCGTTCACGCCCGGGCTCATCCCGAAGGAAAAGGCGCGACTGGCGGAGGCCGTGGGAAAGACCGTCGGCGGGAATCTCCTCACGGCGGACACCGTGGAAAGCGCGCTCCTGTCCGATCGCATGACGGAGAAGATTACGGGTGCTGTCGACGCGTTTTTGACAAAGCTCCGCGAAAGCGGAGAAACCGTGGAAGGCGCCGCGAAGAAACGGATCGACGCTTCCGCTTTCGACGAAAAGCGCGCGGAGTTCGAAAACAGGCTCGCGGACATCCTCGCAGCAAAACTCATCGCGGCGGACGTGGGCAGCATGGCGTCCAAGGGCGTGACGGAATACGCGAAGAAAAAGGCGCCATCGCTTTTGGCGACGCTCGTGCACGAGCTCGTGGACGACCGCGTGAAGCTCTCCGTGCAGGGGCAGATTCGGGACGCGGTAAACGAATACGTGGAGGCAAACGCGCGCGACGCGCTGTACGGCGCGATCCGCTCCGAGACGGAAAAGCTGCTGCAGATGCCCGTTTCGGACATCGTCGCGAAAAATGAGGAACGCATCCCGCTTATAAAGGAAAGGCTGCTCGCCCTGTACCGCGACGCGATCCGCTCCGGCACGGAGAAAATCCTGCAATCGGTGGACCTCGCGACCATCGTTCGGGAGAAAATCGAGAATTTGGACAACGCCGAGATGGAGCGGCTGATCCTCAAGATCGCGAGCAGGGAGCTTCGGGCGATCGTGTGGCTGGGCGCGGCGCTCGGCTGGCTCATGGGGTTTATCAACTACTGGCTGTCATAACGGAGGAAAAACTATATGGCGCAGATCAATATGGCGCTCGATATCGGCACCGCGAACATCCGCGCGGCGACGAGCGGCGACGGGCTGTTTTTAAGCGAATCCGCAGCCGTCGCGCTGAAAAACGGGGAGGGCATATCCTTCGGCAACGCCGCATACGCGCTCATGGAGCGGACGCCGCCGGGCGTATACATCGGCTTTCCGATGCGCAACGCGCGCCTTGCGGACGAGGCGCTTCTGCGCGCGTGGCTCAGGCGGCTGCTAAAGGAGATGCGCGGCAGGGCGCATTTGCTTCTCTCGTGCCCGCCCGACATGGCGATGGCGGAAAAGCGCGTGCTGGGCGCGATCGCGATGGATTGCGGCGCGCAGAGCTGCTGCTTCGCGGATGCGGACGTCGTCTCCGCGATCGGCGCAAACCTGTTCAACCTGCTCCCCGAAAGCTTTCTCCTGTGCGACGTCGGCGCGGGGCACATTTCCGCAACGCTGTTCGGAGGCAGCGGCGCGCTGCTTCGCGAGTGCGTGCCCTACGGCGCAGCGGAGGCGAATAAGGCGATCCTTCGCGCCATCCGCGAGAACCACCGCTTCGCCGTCGGCGTGCGGGAGGCGGAGGCGCTTCTGCGCGACCTTTCGGGGCTTCGGAGCATCGCGGCGAGCGTGCGCGGGGTCGATTTGGAGAGCGGGTTCCCGCGCGAGCGCGAGATCGAGGCGAAGCACGTCGCGCAGGCGATCGAGCCCGTCATTTCTTCTGCGGTATCGCTGTGCGAGAACGTGTTGTCCCGCTGCTCCCCCGTCTGCATGGAGGAATTGGCGGACAACGGCATCACCGTCGGCGGCGGGGGCGCGCAGACCTTCGGCATGGAAAGCCGCATCGCCAAGAGGACGAACCTTCCCGCGCGCATCTGTCAGGAGCCGGAAGCCGCATCGGGCAAGGGACTGATCGAGATTTTGAAGCACCCGAACGCATACGATCCATACATCACGCCGTTCGAGGACATCCTCTCTAAGCGATAAACGTCCCCTTTGTGTAAATTTAACATTAGGGCGCTTTTGCATACAGCGCACGAAATATACGAAGCGCCCATACTTTCGCCTCGATAATTGGGCACGTCTGCATAAAATAACGGATGCGTAAATCGCAACTCAAAGCGCCCCCACTTGCAAGGAACGTTTCTTTGTGATAAAATAAGAATGTTCTGCCCCTCGGGCTACAGTTGACGAAGGAGGATCCCGCGAAATGACATATCACAAACTGAGCGTATTTGAAATCAAAAAATCAATCATCACCAAGTTAAACCGTGCCTACGGCTGCGATGTTGCCGATGCGACGCCCAACCAGCTCTATCAGGCGGTCGCCGGAACCGTGCGCGACGAAATCATGGACAGGCGCGCGCTCTCCCGCGGCATTCGCAAGAAGGCGGGTCAAAAAAAGCTATATTACCTCTCGGCGGAGTTTCTCGTGGGACGGACGCTGCTCAACAACATGATTTCGCTGTGCAACGAGGACAACTACGCGCAGGCGATCAAGGAGCTGGGCATTGACGAAGCGATCCTGTTCGAGCAGGAGCCGGAGCCGGGCCTCGGAAACGGCGGCCTCGGCCGCCTCGCCGCGTGCTTTTTGGATTCCCTGAGCGCGATGAACCTTCCCGCGATGGGCTGCACCATCCGCTACGAATACGGCCTGTTCCGCCAGAAGATCGTGGACGGCTATCAGGTCGAACTGCCCGACAACTGGCTGAAGGAGGGCAACCTCTGGGAGGTCTGCCGCCCGGACATGACGTACGACGTGGCGTTCGGCGGGCAGGTGGAGGAATTTACCACCGAGGACGGCAAAAAGAGCTATCGCACGGTGAACGCGAGCATCGTAAAGGCCGTTCCCTACGACGTACCCGTCTTAGGCTACGACGGCTGCATGGTCAATATGCTGCGCCTGTGGTCCGCGCGCGCGGCGGTCGATTTCGACATGCTGTCCTTCAACCGCGGCATGTATACCCGCGCGATGGAGGAAAAAGCGCTGGCGGAGGTCATCTCCCAGGTGCTCTACCCCGAGGACAACCACCAGCAGGGCAAGGAGCTGCGCCTGAAGCAGCAGTATTTCTTCTCGTCCGCGTCCGTGCAGTATGCGGTGGACGACTTCGTGAAGGTGTACGGCACGGATTTCTCGATTTTCCCGGACAAGGTCGCCATTCACATCAACGACACGCACCCCGGCATCGCGATTCCCGAGCTCATGCGCATCCTGATGGACAAATACGGCCTGGGCTGGGACGAGACGGAAGACATCGCGCGGCGCACCTTTGCATACACGAACCACACCGTGCTTCAGGAAGCGTTTGAGAAGTGGTCCGTGGATCTGGTCTCCCGCCTCCTCCCGCGCATCTACATGATCCTCGAGGAGATCAACCGCCGCGTCTGCGCGAAACTGTGGGACGTGTATACCGGTCAGTGGGAGCGCATCGGGCAGATGGCGATCATCTCCCACGGCTGCGTGCAGATGGCAAACCTGTGCATCTCCATGACGCATATGGTCAACGGCGTGTCGCAGATTCACGCCGCCATCCTCAAAAAACAGACCTTCCGCGACTACTACATGATCGATCCCGATCATTTCATCGGCATCACCAACGGCATCACGCACAGGCGCTGGCTCATGCAGGCGAACCCCGGGCTCGCATCGCTATTGGATGAGACAATATCGCCCGTCTGGCGCAAGCAGCCCGAGCGGCTGGAGGATCTTCTGCCGTACGCAAACGACAAGGCGTTCCTCGAAAAGTTCGCGCGTGTGAAGCGGGAGAACAAACTCCGCCTGACCGCCTATATGAAGCGCCGCCAGAACATCGATGTCGATCCAGACACGCTCTTTGACGTGCAGGCAAAGCGGCTGCACGAGTACAAGCGCCAGCTCATGAACGCGCTCGCGATCCTCATTCTGTACAACCGCATCGTCGAGAACCCCTCGTTCGAGACGCAGCCGAGGACGTTCTTCTTCGGCGCAAAGGCTGCGCCCGGGTTCTACCGCGCGAAGCTCATCATCCGCATGATCAACGCCGTTGCGGACCTGGTCGCGAAGCACCCGCGCGCGAGTAAGATGATCAAGGTCGTGTTCCTCGAAAACTACTGCGTCTCCGCGGCGGAGGTTCTGATTCCCGCAGCGGAGCTCTCCGAGCAGCTCTCCACCGCGGGCAAGGAGGCGAGCGGCACCGGCAACATGAAGTTCATGATGAACGGCGCGCTCACAATCGGCACGATGGACGGCGCAAACGTCGAGATTTACGAGGCCGTGGGCAAGGACAACATCTATATCTTCGGGCTTTCGGCGGAAGAGGTCGAGGCGGGCTATTCTTCCTACCGCGCCGCCGAAATCTACGAGACGAACCCCGCGATCCGCAAGGCGCTCACGCAACTCATCGACGGCACCCTGTGCCCCGAAAACCATCGCATGTTCCAGGATCTGCACCACGCATTGCTGTTCGGCGACGGCGGCGGCATGGCGGACCCCTATTTCGTATTGAAAGATCTGCAGGATTACATCAATACGCAGATCTGCGTCGCCGAGGATTACCGCGACCGCGACAAGTGGCTCGCGATGGCGCTGCGGAACACCGCCTGCAGCGGCATCTTCTCCAGCGACCGCACGATCGCCGAGTATAACGAAAAGATCTGGCGCTTAAAGCCGCTCGCCCTGTGATACGACACGATTCCTATAACAGCCTCTGCAGGTCCAAACAGGCGGCGTGCGTCTGCGGTGAAAAAATAACGCTGCGCCTCCTGTCGGACGAAGCATTCGACAGCGTGCTCTTGCGGCTTTGGGTCGACGGCAAGGAGATTTTGCACGCCTGTACGCGCGACAAAGACGGCTACGCCTGCACGATTACGCTCCCCGGCGCGCCCTGTCTCGTGTGGTATTTCTTCATCCTGCAGGGGGCGTTCGGCACGCGCTGCTACGGCGCGCCGAAGGACAATCTGGGCGGAGAGGGCAGGCTCTATTCCCATGAGCCGCCGTCCTTTCAGATCACCGTGTATGACGAGTCGTTTGAGACCCCGAAGTGGATGCGCGAAAGCGTCATGATGCAGATACTGCCCGACCGGTTCGCCGCCTCGCGCCCCATCGGGCGGCGCAAGCCCCCGCACGGCGGAAAGTGGCACAAAGACTGGTACGAGCCGCCCATTCTCGAAATTCGGAACGGCGACAACGCCGCCAACGACTACTACGGCGGCGACCTCAAGGGCATCGAGCAGAAGTTGCCGTACCTCAAGGGCCTGGGCATCGACGCGCTCTACCTCAACCCGATCTTCGAGGCGTCCTCCAACCACGGATACAACACGCGCAACTACCGAAAGATCGATCCCGCCATCGGCACGGAGGAGGACTTCCGGCGCCTCGCGGAAAAAGCGCTGGAGTTCGGCATCCGCATCGTATTGGACGGCGTGTTTTCGCACACGGGCGACGACAGCGTGTATTTTGAAAGCGCAACGGCGAATCCGAAGTCGCCCTATAAGAATTGGTATACCTTCCACAGCTTCCCGGACGACTACGAGTGCTGGTGGGGCTTTCGAACGCTGCCGACGCTCAACAAGGACGACCCGTCCTGCCGCGAATTTCTGCTCTCCGTATGCGAGGCGTGGCTCAAAAAGGGCGCGTCGGGCTGGCGGCTCGACGTCGCGGACGAGCTCCCCATGTCGCTCTTGCGCGACATCCGAAAGACCGTGAAGGGCGTCGACCCCGACAGGTGCGTCATCGGCGAGGTCTGGGAAGATGCCTCCAACAAGATCGCCTACGGGCAGCAGCGCTGCTACTGTGCAGGAGACACGCTCGACAGCGTGATGAACTACCCGCTGCGCGACATACTCCTCTCCTTCATGCTGGGCTATACCCCCGCAAAGACGCTGCGGCGGCACCTGCTGCACATGCGGCAGTGCTACCCCGAGCCGTTCCTCCTCTCGCTCATGAACCTGTTGGGGAGCCACGACAAGGCGCGCGTCATTTCGGTGCTCGCGGATGCTGGCAACATGCAGCCGGATCGCGAACACAGGCGCGTAATCACCCTGACGGATCAGCAATACGCCCTCGGCAGGCAGCGCTTCGTCGCGTGCTGGCGGTTTCTGTGCGCGCTTCCGGGCATGCCGTGCATGTACTACGGCGACGAAGCGGGGCTGTACGGCATGACGGACCCGTTCTGCCGCGCGAGCTACCCGTGGGGGCGCGAGGATATGGCGCTGCTCGAGAAAATCCGCGAGATCAACCTCGCGCGAAAGCGCGACGCAAGGCTTCAGAGCCCCGTCTATTCGGCACAGGCGCTTTCGGACGACGTGCTGCTCCTGACAAAGGACGGAGAGCTTTCCGTCGTCCTGAACCGCGGCAACGCGCCGTTCACCTATCGCGGAAATACCGTATCCCCCATCTCCTGCGCGGTTGTGCACGAAATCGCCGCTAAGGCGGGATGCTGACATCCGAAGCCACCCCCGAAATGCTTCGTGCGTGGAAGCAGGCATATGAACAAAACCGAAAGCTTCTTGCGCCCGACAGGAAGAGTGGTGTGGAGGTCGATGCGTATTTTCGGGAGAAATACCACCCCGCGCCCTTTGCCTGTACCGCGTTTCGGGACGCAGTACAAGCCACTATCGTAGAGGATGATTTTTGCAGGGCAAAGCTCCCACCCGGCGCGATGCCGAAAATCGCGACCTATCGCCTCTTGGATGCAGTGTATGTCGGGATCGACCTGACCACAGGCTATTTCCATGTCGAGAGCGAAAACACGAAGGCGATGGCGCGCATATACGACGACCTGTTCCTCTATCGCGGGCTCGACGAGGCGGACCTCGAAAACGCCTTCCTCGTCGCCAAATACGTCTCCCTAAAATCCGAAGGATGAAAAAGCATCCCGCCGCATAATTCGTGGCGGGATGCTTCTTTATTTCATGAGCCCTTTTCTTTTCAGCGAACCTTCCCGATGATGGACTTGTCGCGCCACTTGCCGCGCCTGAACCACAGATAGTTTATGATTGCGCCGGAAATCCATGCGGTGAGCAGCGATATATACAGCGCATCGGGAGACCCGTTCGGATGCAATTCGCTCCTCGTGAGAAACGCGATGCAGTACGCGACGGGCACGCGGATTGCCACCGTCGTAATGATGGAAATCCAAAGCGAGGGCATGGTATCGCCCGCTCCGCGCAGGATGCCCGCAAACACCTGCGATAGCCCCATCGCGATGTAGCCCACGGCGAGGATTCGGAACATTCGCCCGGCGAGCTCGATGATGGCCTCCGTCTGCGTGAAGAGCGTCGCGAGGTTCTTTCCGAAGAGCAAAAGGCACAGTGTCAGCGCGGAAGAAGTCAGGAAGGTGAGCTTTGCGCCGTCCCTCGAACCCCTGTCCACGCGATCCATGAGCCCCGCGCCGATGTTCTGTCCGACGAAGGTCGCGATCGCCATGCCAAAGGTGAAATTCGGAAGCATCGCAAACCCGTCCACGCGCATGACCACCGTCGTCACCGCGACCACGTCGCTGCCCATGGAGTTGGTGAGCCGCTGCACCGCGACCTGCGCGAGGGAGAACACCGCCTGCGTGAGGCCTGCAGGAATGCCCAGCTTGAGCAGCTGCAGCGCGAGCGCTTTGTCGAGGCGAATCGTCTCGCGGTTCATGTCCACGGTGTCCCTGATTTGGAACAGCCGCCGGATGCACAGCGTCGCCGAGACCGCCTGCGAGAAGATCGTCGCCCATGCCGCGCCCGCAACGCCCCAGCCGAGATTTCGCACGAAATACACGTCCAAAACCGTATTGAGGAGCGTCGCGAGCAGGAGAAACAGCAGCGGCGTCACGGAATCGCCCATGCCGCGCAAGATGCCCGAGATGATGTTGTAAAAGGCGCTTGCGACTGTCCCGATAAAGATGATCGTGAGGTATTGCCGCGCCATATCGAAGATGTTGTCCGGCGTTCCGAGAAACGAAAGCAGCTTTGGCGAGAGCGTCACGCCCAAAGCCGTGATGACGACGGAAGCGAGAAACACCATGACGACGCTTGTACCGATCGTCTTGGAGAGCAGCTTTTTGTCCTTCGCGCCGAAGTACTGCGAAACCATGATCCCCGCGCCGGAGGAGATCGCCATCATCAAAATCAGCAGAAGAAAGACGATCGGGTTTGATGCGCCGACGGCCGCCAGCGCTTCGTCTCCGACGTATTTTCCGACGATGATCGCGTCCACGGTGCTGTACGTCTGCTGCGCGAAATTGCCAATCAGAAGCGGCACGGAAAATCGGAGCAGATTGCGCATGGGGTTCCCCGTCGTCATGTCCTGTGCGCCGAAAAGCGCCTTAATCTTGCCCTGCATACCATTCCTCCCCATGTGTTTTTGCGTCAATGGTGCATAGTATACAGAATATGCGCGGACTTTGCAAGGAAGAATGTGTGAACTTATGTAACGGACGCCCTTTCAATTCCGTTTGGAAGAAGAAAATGCCCGGCGGGGATTGTCCCGTCGGGCAATGAAAGTGCTTGGTTTGGGGAGGAGTGCGCCGTCAAATTCCCGTTATTCTTCCGATTCCGTCGGCTCCTCAGCCATCGCCGATTCTTCGGTTTCTGTCGATTCTTCAATTTCCGCAGCCGGTTCTTCGGTTTCTACCGATTCTTCAGTTTCCGTCGGTTCTTCGGCATCTACCGTTTGTTCGACTTCCGCCGGTTCTTCGGTCGTCGCCGATTCTTCAGTTTCCGGCGATTCTTCGGGCTCCGCCTGCTGTTCGGTTTCCGTCGGTTGCTCGGCTTCTATCGGTTGTTCGGCTTCCGTCGGTTCTTCGGTCGTCACTGATTCTTCAATTTCCGCTGGTTCTTCGGCATCTACCGTTTGTTTGACTTCCTCCAGTTCTTCGGTCGTCATCGGTTCTTCGGCTTCTACCGATTCTTCAGTTTCAGCCGATTCTTCAATTTCTGCCGTTTCTTCGGCTTCTGCCGGTTCTTCGACTTCCGCCGGTTCTTCGATCGTCGCCTGTTTTTCGGCTTCCGCCAACTGTGCAGCCTTTGCCTTTTCTTCCGCCCTCTCCCTCTTCGTGAGCATGAGGTTGGCGAGGATGCCGAAGATCAGCGCGGTCGCGATCTCGGTGACGGTCACGCCGCCGACGGACAGGCTTAGCCCGCCGATGCCGAGGACGAGGATCGTGGAGACGACGAACAGCTTGCTGTTGTCGTCCAAATCCGTCTTCTGCAGCATCTTGAGGCCGGACACGGCGATGAAGCCGTACAGCGCGATGCACACGCCGCCCATGACGCAGGACGGGATGGAGTCCACAAAGGCGACAAAGGGCGTGACGAAGCTGAGCAGGATGCAGCCGATCGCGGCGACGAGGATCGACAGGGTGGATGCGTTGCCCGTGATGGCGACGCAGGCGACGGATTCGCCGTAGGTCGTGTTGGGGCAGCCGCCGAAGAACGCGCCGACCATGGAGCCGACGCCGTCTCCGAGCAGCGTCTTGTCGAGGCCCGGCTCTTTGATCAGGTCGCGGTTGATGATGGTCGACAGGTTCCTGTGGTCCGCGACGTGCTCCGCAAAGGTCACGAAGGCGACGGGCACATATGCCGCGAAGATGGAGAGCACGTATTTGAAGTTCAGTTCGCCGAAGGCGGTAAACGCCTTGGTGAAGGTAAAGTCCGGCACGGACAGGAAGGTGCTCAATGTGGCATCGCCCGTTCCCATATAGGCGGTAAATACGCCGAAATCGACGATCTTGAGCGCGTCGACGTTCGCCGCGATGCCGATGAGCGTCGAAAGCGCCGCGACCGCATAGCCGCAGAGGATGCCGATGATAAACGGAATGAGCTTTACCATCCTCTTGCCGTAGGTGGAGCAGAGCATGGTCGCGCCGAGGGTCACCAGGCCGCACAGCATGGCGATCCACGTAGAGCAGACGGGAACTGCCGATGTGACTTCCTGAAGCACCGCCTGCCCGTCGACCAACGCTGCGACCTGCGACGTCACCATCGCGGTCACGTCGCCCTTGACGAGGTCGGCGACGGCGTTGCGCGCGAGGGAAAGCCCGATGAGGGACACGGTCGGCCCGATGACGACGGCGGGCATGAGCTTATACAGCCAATTGACGCCCGAGCGCCTCACGGTGTAGGCGATCGCGACATACACGAGGCCCGCGAAGATGCCGCCCAGGATCAACCCCAGCCAGCCGAGCGACATGCTGACGCCGCCCGCGAAAGCCGCAAACATGGGGTTAATAAAAGCGAAAGACGATCCGAGAAATACCGGACTCTTTCGCTTGGTGAAAATGAGATAGGTAATCGTGCCGACGCCTGCGCCGAACATCGCAGCGGCGGGGGTCAGCCCGTTGCCGATGATCATGGGAACGGCAATGGTCGCCGCCAAAATGGCGAGCATCTGCTGGAGTGCGAAGAGGAGCAGCCTAAAGAATTTCGGCTTGTCTTCGACATCATAGACGAGTTTCATGGAATACCCCATCCCTTCCTATGTTGTTATTGTTTCCCATTCTGTCAAACACCACGAGACCGCCGAAGCAGCATCGTGGTGAAAAATGGACGATCCAATATCCCCGATATGGCGCACGCCTGTTCGGTTTCTAAGGAATGATAGCACATTGTACAGCCTGTGTCAAGTTATATTTCGTATAATAACACAGGGGAGCAGCTTGTGCAGGATTAAGCGATTGGCGGATTATTCGATACGACTTGAGGCGCTTTGCCAATACTATATTCTTATAAGGTGCAATCAAGTCGATAATCATGTCTTCACAAATCAAGAAGGTCATGACAAAGTATGTTCATCTATGATTTCGATACTATGTCCCTTTTGTTTTAGGGCTTTAGCCTTATTTAGTTCTCTTGTTCTCCCTTCTTTTATAGATCTGTAATAATCGAAACTCCCAAAAATCAAGAAATCTGTGGTGCTGCACACACTCTCATCAAGTATTCCCCCGACGTTTACAACTAGTTGCATGGCGTCTTTTCGAATCATCTTTTCCAGTGTGTCAGTGAATATGCAATGTTTTCCATAGAAGCAACTATCTTCGTTTTTTTCTTCTGTGGGGACTATTTGAGAAATATTAAAACGATTATGGGGAGCCTTTTTTCTCTTAAGTAGAAATACTTGTTCTACAGTCATGTTAGCATCTAGCATTTTTGTAACCATGCAGTCCAACAATGCCTTTGTTGATCTACAGTCACCCAACGCTCGATGGCCAACGGTGGGCAACCCCAGCTGAGATGCCAGCATCCCTAAACTATGTCCCGAAAACTCCGGATATAACTTTCTAGCAAATTGGAGAGTATCCATATATTCGTATGGGAAGTCATAACAAAACCCATTTGCAAGGAATTGCATATCAAAATGTGTATTATGCCCCACTACAATGTCATCACCAATAAAAGCCAATACCTCGTCTTTCACAGAATCGATTGTTGGCTGACCTTCCAACATTTTCTGTGTAATCCCAGTCAGATTCGTGATATATGGATCCAATTCACATTCAGGGTCAATAAGTTGGCTATATTCAGCAACTACAATATTGTCCCTGACTCTTAAAATGCCTATTTCAATAATACAGTTAGTATAAGCGGAAAGGCCAGTGGTTTCTGTATCAAGGACGCAGTAGTCTTTGCATATTTTACGGACATAATTACCGCGATGGTATTTCTCCATAGGTAACCACCTTTCTTCTGTCAGATGTTCTTATTCTTACCATAGAAAATGCGACCTGCTTCAAGGTTTTTTCTATAGTAGCATCCCCAGTACTTCCTATCCTTTAGGTGAAGGCAGTAGCCTGCATCCGAACACCTTACATGATCATTACAACATCCAAATGCATCTCCGATGACTTGGGAGCGACGCTGTTCATAAATATCCCTGACCATTGCATTGACTTTTGGAATCGATTCTTCATCAACAAGGAGGGGAATATGAGCAGTTCCTTTAGTTTGGGTAGCGCCAAAAATATCAGGAACATATTCAACTGCAATGCTGTTGTCAGTATCAAGACACTGCGTGCGGCTGTTGATTCTGATACTAAAAACAACTTTATCAAACATCGATATTGATGAACATGTCTTATTTATATTCAGAGTAACAAATTCCCTATCATCTGCGATGTCAGAAATTGCTTCATAAATTTCTTGAGGTGTTCCTCCTCCAAAAGCATATTGCAACATTATTCCCGCTCCTTGTTTATCTGAAATGAACTCTCTACTTATTATACCGCTTTCATCTAAAAAATGCAATCGATTTTGACTATACACAGGCTCATATATGAATTAAGGTCTTAATTTTTTCGGGGCAATCTCGATCGTTTGCCTATTCCGTCAAGCACACTCCACAAAAGAAAAAGAAGGCTTCGCGCAGTCTGCGAAACCCTCATGAACCTTTTCTGCTACGGCGATTGGCCTTCTTCCTCCACGAGCCGCACGGACGGCTGCGCGTTGAGCGACAGGGGGGCGATCTTTCCCGCCATCAGGTCGTAAAACGCCGCGCTCCCGATCATCTCGGCGTTGTCCGTGCAGAGGCGCGGCTCGGGCATATAGACCGAAAGGCGCATCTCCTCCCCGCGCCGCGCGACTTCGCGCCGCAGGAGCCTGTTCGAGGCGACGCCGCCCGCCAGCGCGACCTTCGACGCGCCCGTATCCGCGCAGGCGAGGAGCAGCTTATCTACCAGCGAATCGACGACGGCTTTGCGAAACGATGCCGCGAAGTCCCTGGCATTCGGCTCTTCGCCGTTTTGGCGCATTTTGTGCGCAAGGTTCACCACGGCGGTCTTGAGCCCCGAAAACGAGAAGTTGTACCTGCCCTCCGCCTTGGGGCGCGGGAATTTGTAGGCGTTTGGGTTCCCCTCCTCGGCGATCTTGTCGAGCAGGGGGCCGCCGGGATAGGGAATGGAGAGCACCCTTGCGACCTTGTCGAACGCCTCGCCCGCCGCGTCGTCCGTCGTCTGCCCCAAAAGGATATACCTTCCGTATTCCTCGACGCGCACGATGTGGCTGTGCCCGCCCGATGCGACGAGGCACACGAACGGCGGCTCCAGATCGGGGTGGGCGATGTAGTTCGCGCTGACGTGCCCTTCGATGTGGTTCACGGGGATGAGCGGCTTTTCCGCAGCATAGGCATATGCCTTCGCCCAGCTTACGCCCGTGAGCAGCGCGCCCACGAGCCCAGGACCGTTCGTCACGCCGACGGCATCGATATCGGCGGGCGAAACGCCCGCCTTTTCCATGACATGCCCGTACAGCGCGTCGATCGCCTCCACGTGCATGCGGGACGCGATCTCGGGAACCACGCCGCCGTAGAGCGCGTGCATGTCGATCTGCGAGGCGATTTCGCCCGCGAGCACGCGCCGCCCGTCCTCGACGATCGCCATCGCGGTCTCGTCGCAGGACGTTTCGACGGACAAAATCCGCGCACGTCCGGCGCTTTGCAGCGCCTGCGCCTTTTGCTTCACAATTTCTTCGTAGCGCATACGTTCTTACAGCTTTTGCAGGTAGCTCGTCACGAACGACTCTAAATCGCCGTCCATGACGGCGCCGATGTCCGCGGTTTCCTCGCCCGTGCGATGGTCCTTGACCATGGTGTAGGGTTGGAAGACGTAGGATCGAATCTGGCTGCCCCATTCGATCTTTTTCATTTCACCCTTCACGTCGCTCATCAGCTCCTGCTGCTGCCGCGCCTTCTCCTCCGCGAGCTTTGCGCGCAACATGCGGAAGCACATCTCCTTGTTCTGTACCTGGCTGCGCTCGTTCTGGCACTGCACGACGATGCCCGTGGGCAGGTGCGTGATGCGCACCGCGCTGTCGGTTCGGTTGACGTGCTGCCCGCCCGCGCCCGACGCGCGGTAGGTATCGATGCGCAAGTCCTCCGCCTTGATCTCGACCGCGCCATCGTCCTCGATCTCGGGCGCGACGTCGAGCGAGGCAAAGGAGGTGTGCCGCCGCGCGTTGGAGTCGAACGGCGAGATGCGCACGAGCCTGTGCACGCCGCGCTCACTCTTCAAATGTCCGTAGGCGTAATCGCCCGACACCTCAAACGTAACGCTCTTGATGCCCGCCTCGTCGCCCTCCAAAAAGTCCAGTTCCTTGACGGTAAAGCCCATCCGCTCGCAAAAGCGCGCATACATGCGGTAGAGCATCTGCGTCCAGTCCTGCGCCTCGGTGCCGCCCGCGCCCGCGTGCAGCGCGAGGATGCAGTCCGACGCGTCGTATTCGCCGGTGAGGAGCGTCGCGAGGCGGATGGAATCCAATTCCTTGTATAATGCGGCGATCTCGCTCTGAATCTCGGGGATGAACGATGCGTCGTCCTCCTCTTCGGCGAGGTCGATCATTACCTCCAAATCGTCCGCGGCGGACAAAAGGCGCTTATACTGCGCGATGCGCGTTTCCACGCCTCGGCACTTCTGCGTAACCTTCTGCGCGCGCTCCAAATCGTCCCAAAACCCGGGGGATGCCATATCTTCCTGCAGTTCGATCAGCTGTTCTTCAAGGCGACCCACGTCAAAGTGAGTCACCTGCCTCGGCGATCAAACCGCGAATGGCTTCCAAGTCCTGCATGAAGCCCTCGGTCTCGATCACTAAAATCACACCCTTCAGAATAGTATCCCTGTGTTACGCTTCGTTTCTGCCGCAGCAGTTCTTGTATTTTTTGCCGCTCCCGCAGGGGCACGGGTCGTTCCTGCCGACCTTTGCGCCGGCGGTAACGGGCTTTTTGGAGACGGAGCCGCTATCCGACCCGCCGTGGGATGCCGCGATGGGCGTCGCCGCCTCCTTGCGCTCCACGCGCACGCGCAGCGTCGCCATGTACAGCCTTCTGAGCGCGTCCTCCTGGATGAGATGCGTCATCTCCTCGAACATCTCAAAGCCCTCGAGCTTGTATTCGACGATCGGGTCGCGGTGGCCGTAGGCGCGAAGCCCGATGCCGTCGCGCAGCTGATCCATCGCGTCGATGTGGTCCATCCAGCGCCTGTCCACCGCGCCGAGCAGCGCCACGCGCTCGAATTCGCGCATGTCGATGCCCGCGTCCGTAAACAGCTTCTCACGCTCGGCGTAGAATTCGAGCGATTTTTGCAGCAGCGTTTCCGAAAGCTCGCGGCGGCCGATGTCCTCTTGCGAGCGGAACGCCTCCTGTACCTCGTTCGGCTTCAGGCAGATGCGCTCCAGGTATTCGGAGAGCGCCTTGATGTCCCACGTCTCGCCGTCGTCGCCCACGCAGCAGCGATCCACGGCCTCCTTGATGAGCGCTTCGCGCATGGAAGCGATCTGCTGCCCCACGTCTTCGCCCTCGAGCACGCTCCTGCGCTGCCCGTAGATGGTTTCGCGCTGCTGGTTCATCACGTCGTCGAACTGGAGCACGTTTTTGCGGATGTCGTAGTTGCGGCTCTCCACGCGCTTCTGCGCGTTTTCGATCTGCTTGGAGAGCAGGCCGTATTCGATCGCCTGCCCGTCCTCCAGCGACAGCCGCGAGATGATGGGCTGGATGCGGTCGGAGCCGAACAGCCGCATGAGGTCGTCCTCGAGGGAGATGAAGAACTGGCTGGAGCCGGGGTCGCCCTGCCTGCCCGCGCGGCCGCGAAGCTGGTTGTCGATGCGGCGTGATTCGTGCCGCTCCGTGCCGATGATGTGCAGCCCGCCCAGTTTTACGACCTCGTCGTGCCCCGCGTCGGTCTCCACCTTGAATTTGGAGAGCAAATCGGTAAACACCTTGCGCGCTTCCTTGACCTCGTCCGGCACGTTTTCGGCATGGCCGATCGCCTCTTCGATCATCTCTTCGTCATAGCCCTGCTTGCGCATGCTCTGGCGCGCCATGAATTCGGCGTTGCCGCCCAGGAGGATGTCCGTGCCGCGGCCCGCCATGTTCGTCGCGATGGTGACGGAGCCCTTATGCCCCGCCTGCGCGACGATCTCGGCTTCCTTGTCGTGAAATTTCGCGTTCAGAACGACGTGCGGGATGCCGCGCCTGTCGAGCATCTTGCTGACCAGTTCGCTCTTTTCGACGGACACCGTGCCGACGAGCACGGGCTGCCCCGTCTCGTGGCGCTTTACGACCTCCTCCGCGACGGCGTCGAACTTCGCCTTCTGCGTGAGGAACACCGCGTCGTTCATGTCCACGCGGATCATCGGGCGGTTCGTGGGGATCGTCACGACGTCCAGCGCGTAGATGCCGCGGAATTCCTCCTCCTCCGTCTTGGCGGTACCCGTCATGCCGGAGAGCTTTTTGTACATGCGGAAGTAGTTCTGGAAGGTGATGGTCGCAAGCGTCTTGCTCTCGCGCTCGACCTTCACGTTTTCTTTCGCCTCGATCGCCTGGTGGAGCCCCTCGGAATAGCGCCGCCCGACCATGAGCCGCCCGGTGAATTCGTCGACGATGATGACCTCCCCGTTCTGCACGACGTAGTCCACGTCGCGCTTCATGACGACGTTCGCCTTCAGCGCCTGCAGGATGTGGTGGTGAATCTCGGTATTTTCGATGTCGGACAGGTTTTCGATGCCGAAAAACTGCTCCGCCCTGCGCGTGCCGTCCTCGGTGAGGTTTATGGTCTTCTGCTTTTCGTCGCGCACGTAGTCCGCCTCTTCCTTGAGGCGCTGCGCGAAGAAATTCGCGCGGGTATACATTTCGGTGGACTTGTCGCCCTGCCCCGAAATGATGAGCGGCGTGCGCGCCTCGTCGATCAGGATGCTGTCCACCTCGTCGATGATGGCGAAATGGAGCGCGCGCTGCACCATGCGCTCCTTATAGGTCACCATGTTGTCCCTGAGGTAGTCAAATCCCAGTTCGTTGTTGGTGGCGTAGGTGATGTCGGCGCGATACGCCTCCTGCCGCTGTGTAGGTTCCATGTCGTGCACGATCAGCCCGACCTTCATCCCCAGAAAGCGATAGATTTTGCCCATCCACTCGCTGTGGAAGCGCGCGAGGTAGTCGTTCACGGTGACGATGTGTACGCCCTGCCCCGAGAGCGCGTTGAGGTACGCGGGGAGTGCCGCCGTGAGCGTCTTGCCCTCGCCCGTGCGCATCTCCGCGATGCGCCCCTGATGCAATACCACCGCGCCGATTAACTGTACGCGAAACGGCTTCTGCCCGATCGTCCTCTGCGCCGCTTCGCGCACGACCGCGTATGCCTCGGGCAAAAGGTCGTCGAGCGTCTCGCCCTTTTGCAGCCTGTCGCGAAAGACTTTCGTCATTTCGCACAGCTCTTCGTCCCGCATGGCGCGGAAGCGACCCTCATAGGATTCGATTTTGTCCACGATGGGTTGAATGTCCCTGATGCTCTGTTCGTTTGCATTGCCGAACAGCTTTTTGATAAATTCAAACATTTGTTTTCCTCCAAGATGGTTGGAATGGGTACAGTATAGCCTTCGCGCACCGTGCGCGCAACCAAACTTCTGTTATCTCTTATTTGCCGCCCGATTTTCTGCGCAGCCTGCGCTTGAGAAAATAGGCGCGCACGGGCAGATATGCCGAATACAGGCGCTCCCGCAGGAAAAACAGGCCCATGGCGCACAGGGGGATGTGGAAATACCGCATCGGCGCGGGAAAGAGCCCCGACGCGCCCGCCAGTACGAGCAGCGGCGAAACCCCGTCCCACAGCGCAACCGCGGCGCACACGGAAAGCGCGAACGCGGCATAGGGCGCATGCAGGAGAGACAGCGCGGAGACGCCCAGAAACGCGCCCGCGAGAAAGCGCGTCTTCGCGCGGTCTCCGTCGAAGCGGAGCGCGAGCATCGAATAGAGAAGCGCGAGGACAGAGAGCGTATCCCCCATATACAGCCCGCCCGCAGCAGCAGCCGCGCACACTGCGCGCACGGGCGCTTCGGAAAGCAGCAGCCGCATCTGCCCCTTCTTCGGCTTTTTTACGCGCACGCGCCCCCTGAGGGACAAAAGCAGCCACAGCAATTGAAACAGCACTGCGGGAAGTGCGAGATGTGTATACAGTATAAGCAGCACAGCGGACGCGAACAGGAACCCTATCCACGCGATACAGGCGATGCCGCCCCGCGCGTCCTCGTCCACCGTCAGCCCGAACGCCCTTCGCGCGCCGCCCGCCGTCCCCAGGGACAGGATTTCGTGCGCGCAGAGGATCATATATGCATTCATTTGTGATACCTTTCCCCCGAGGCGATCTTTCGGGCGCGGTAGAGCTGCTCGAGCAAAATCACCCGCATGAGCGGATGCGGAAACGTCATGTTCGAAAACGACAGCCTGTAGTCCGCGCGCCGAACGACATCCTCCGAAAGCCCTAACGAGCCGCCGATTGTGAACACGACACGAGCCCCGGCCATCGCCCACGCATCGGTCAGTTTTGAGAGCGCAACCGAATCGGGCGCAGCACCATCGATGCACAGCGCGACCACGTAATCCGCAGGCTTAATCTTCGCGAGGATGCCCTTCCCCTCCCTTTCGACGAGCTGCATTTCGAGCGCGGGGGAGGATTTTTCCGGCTCCGGGTAATCCGGCACCTCGACGACCTCAAACGAGCCGTAGCGGCTCAGGCGCTTCAGATATTCCGCGCAGGCGGCAACCTGCCACTTTTCCTTGAGCTTTCCGACGCAGAGGATCGTACAGCGCATCACGACACCCCCAATCGGAGCATCTGCTGCGCATCCGTCGCATAGACATAGAGCATCAAAAGCACCGCGGCGGCGAGGATGCCCACAGCCCACGCATCGCGCTTTCCGCGCGCGGGGAGCGCATCCAATCCGTCGCGCGCGCCCTTTGCGCGCCAACGCGCGAACGCGAAGGAGAGCGTCGTGTACAGGATCAGCGACAAAAACGCCATCTGCGGGAGGAACGCGCCGATGCCGCCGGAGGAGGCGACGTATTGTGTGACGCTCATCTCCGCGTACCTCTGCGCGTCCGGCAGCCGCGCCTGCAGAAAGCTTAGGATGGTAAGCGCGCTGTTATACACCGTGTGGAAGACCATGGCAGTGTATACGCTGCCGCTCTCATAGGCGAGTTTGGCGAGGATCAGCCCCAAGAACAGGTGCACGGGGAACCCGCCCAGCACGCCGTGCAGCAGCGCGAAAAAGAGCGCAGAAAGGAATACCTTTCGCCTGCCGCCCCACGCGTTCATAAAATAGCTTCGGAAGAACAGCTCCTCGCAGATGCCCGGAACCGCGCCGACCAGAAGCACCTCGCCCGCGAGCGACCACTTGTCGCTTGCGGCAAGGGTATAGGCGGATGTGATGCGCATTCCAAGCTTTTCGAGAAACAGCGACCAGAGGACGGATACGTCGTTTGCCAGATACATGCAAAGCAGCGCGGAAAAAACGCCCGTTATCGCCATGGAGAAAGACATCGGCCGAAGGAGCAGTTCCTCCGATGACATATCCCGCCTATACAGCGCGAGAAAACACGGTGCGGCGAGAAACAAAGTTTCAAACAGCAGCTGCGCGAGGTATCTCGGTATATTGACATAATATACGGAAAGGGAAATCGCGATATTTCCGATGCAGGCGATAAGATACCACAGCGCCGCGCGCCTTTCACGCATGATTTGTTTCCCCCCTGTGCCACAGTGCGACGGAGAGCTGCGCCTCCGCAGCGCCCGCATCGTCCAGCGCGTCCTGCACGGTACGGAATGCGAGCTCCGGAAAGTTGTTTTCCTCGCTCAAATGCCCCAGGATGATGCGCCGCACGCCGTTTTCCGCGAGCCGTGCCGCGACGGAGCCCGCGTCGACGTTCGAAAGATGGCCGTGCCGCCCCAGGATGCGCCGCTTGAGCGCAAACGGATAGCGCCCGCATTTGAGCATCTCCACGTCGTGGTTCGCCTCCAACAACACCGCGTCCGCGCCCTCGATCTGGCGCACCCACGAGTCCCTGACGCAGCCCAAATCCGTCGCGACGCAGAGCTTCGCGCCGCCGGACGCGAGCGCATAGCCGACCGGCTCCGCCGCGTCGTGCGGAATCTCGAACGGGAGCACCCCCACGCGGTCGATGTAAAAATCCTCGCCGGCACGGATCACGCGCACGTTTTCGGGCGCGATATCGCCCAAATAGTCGCGCATCGCGTTCCACGTGCCCTCCGTCGCAAAGACGGGCAGGTCGTATCTTCTGGAGAAGGTGCCCACGCCCTTGATGTGATCGGTATGCTCGTGCGTCACGAGCACGGCGGAGAGCGTCTCCGGCGCGACATTCGCCTCGGCGAGCCGCGCGACGAGGCTCCTGCACGAAACGCCCGCATCGATCAGAAGGCGCGTCCCCCGAAGGGACAGAAGCGTCGCATTTCCCTTGGAGCCGCTGAAAAGGGGCACCAGCATACAGTCGTCCATCGTGTTCCTCTCTCTACCGTTTCGGTGATTCATCTTCCTCGCACCGCGCCATGTATTCCCGCAGGCGGGACAGGACGCGCTCCTTGGAGGAAAGCGCGTTGATTTCGGCGCGCACGCGCGCTGCGTTCTTTGCGCCCTTCAGATACCACGCGATGTGGGAGCGCATCTCCGGCAGCGCGCCCTCGCCGCGAAGCGCCGTGTGCAGCTCGACGTGGCGCATCGCGGTTTCGATCCGCTCCGCCGCGCTCGGCGGCGTATACGGCTTCCCTTCCACGGCGGCGTTGATCTCCGCAAAGATCCACGGGTTCCCCATCGCGCCGCGCCCGACCGATACGGCATGACAGCCCGTTTCGCGCAGCATGGATAGCGCATCTTCGCCGGATCGGATGTCGCCGTTTCCGATCACGGGGATGCGGACGGCGGCGACCGTTTTTGCGATGATATCCCAATCGGAATGCCCCGAATACTGCATCGTCTTCGTGCGCGGGTGGACGCACACGGCGCGCGCGCCGCTTGCCTCGCAGATGCGCGCGATCTCGGGTGCGTTGATGCTCTCCCCGTCCCAGCCCGCGCGCATTTTCACCGTGACGGGAAGGCGTGTCGCCCTCACAACCGCCTCTACGATGTTTCCGACGAGCACAGGCTCGCGCATGAGCGCGCTCCCCTCGCCGTTGGAGACGATTTTGGGCGCGGGGCAGCCCATGTTGATGTCTATAAAGTCGTATCCGTCCTCCGTCAGTTCCGCGGCCGCCCGCGCGAGGTATTCGGGTTCGCGCCCGAAGAGTTGCAGCCCCAAAATGCCGCGTTCCCCTTCGCGCTCCAAAATCTCCCGCATCGCGCGGAGCTTTTTCCCCGAAAAGCAATAGCCCTTCGCGCTCACCATCTCCGTGACCGCCCACGCGCAGCCCATTTCCCGCGCGAGCATGCGAAAAGGCAGGCTCGTTACGCCTGCCATGGGCGCGAGACCCGCGGCGCCCCGGACGGCTTCGGGAAACGGCACGGAGTTGCGCCTCACCCTTCTCGGGCGGGGGAGAGTGTCGCAACGGGCGCGGGCGTCGCATCCAGGATGTACTGCGTCTGCCGCATTCCGGCAATCTTCCACTGTCCGTTCGTGCGCAAAAGCGTCATGTCGTATCGCCACGTCTGCCATTCGGGCGGCGTTTCGGAAAGCGCCCCGCTCTTGACGAGCGCGGACTTGCCGCTCACAACGGAGCCCTTGATGCCCGACAGGCGATATACGATCGTAGCCTGTGCGGTGTCCTCCCACGGCCACGTCCAGACCCATTCGAGGGAGACGCTGCTGTCGTAATCGGCGATGTTGTAGTTGACATACGGCGATTCCGCCGACAGCCCCAGATTGAGCGCGTCGTCGTGCGCAAGGAAATCGTCCGTGAAGAAGTTCGTGAGTTCCTGCGCGTCCTCGCGCGTGAGGATCGATTTGGCGCGCGCCGCCATGCCGTCGTCCAAGAGGATATAGATGTTCGCGGCGTTCATGGAGATATAAAACGTCAATATCAATATCGAAAACAGGATGCTCACCAAGAGCAGCCGCTTCGCCACGAACCACAAAAACCGTCTGATGTATTTCATGCGTCTTCTCCGTTTCACCCGATCGATATACGGGTATTATACGCCCGAAACGTTAAGCGCGTTCGCTCAATCGAAATTCTCCAGGATCGCGCGCATGGATTCGATCATCTGCTCGTCCTGCAGGCGGAACTTGAATTCGACCCTGCGGGAAGCGTCCTTGTCCTCTATGCCGTCCGCCGCGTAGATGAGCTGCGATTCGCTGCGCCCGTTCGCCGTCACGATGCCGCGAAGCTGCATTTTCACGCCCGGGGAGATGGACGTGTATTCATCGCCCAATATGTAGGACAATACCGCATACGCGCGCCTTTGCGAAAGCTCCAGGTTGCTCATGTACGTGCCGTCGGAATCCGTGTGCCCCTCGATGATGACCTCGCTCAGGCTCGGCGCGTTCTCCTCGGACAACAGCACCGACAGGTATACCGGCAAAAACTTATCCAGCGCGCGCATGCCCGCTTCGGTCAATTCGTTCTTCCCCGTGTCGAACAATACGCTCGCTTCGAGCGTGATCGCGCCGGAGTGTTTGTCCACGCTCGCGCGGATGTCCGCCTTGGCGAGTTCCTCGGCGAGCGCCTCGATGATCTTCGCGCGCACGCCGACCAGCTCGTCCAGCTGCCTTTGCTGCACGTCCAGTTGCGCCTGCTGCACGAAATACAGCGCCCTTTGGTCTTCCAGTTCGCTTTCCTTCGTATCCAACTGCGCGAGCGCTTTCTCCAATTCGTCCTGCTGCGTGCCGAATGCAACGAGCGCTGCGGCGTATTCCGCCTGCTGCTCGGAAAGCAGCGACTGCGCCTTTTCCAGCTCCTCCTTCTGCGACTGCAACAGCGCCTCGTAGGATTCGAGCTGGCTCTGCGCGAGCAGCACCTTTGCCTGCTGCACGGAGAGCTCCTCGCGGCTGGATTCCAATTTCGCCCTCGACGCATCCAGCTCCTGTTTGGACGCATCCAATTCCAGCCTCGACGCATCCAGTTCCAGCTTGCTCTCGTCCAGTTCCAGCTTCGATGCGTCAAGCTCCGCCTGCCGCATCGCGATCTCCGCCTCTTTCAGGTTCATCATGTCGTAATACTGATAGATGCTGTAGAACATGACCAGCATGAACACGAGCACGAGCGCGCTCATCATGTCGGAAAAGCTCAGCCAAAACGTGCCGTCGCTGCCCGTGCGGGAGGGGCGACGTTTTCCGTAGTACCGCATGGCGATTCCTCCTTAGCCCTCGAGCCGCTGCGCCGTGTCGCGCAGTGCTTCGGCGAGGTATTCCGCCTGCGCCGCGTACAGGTTCGCGGCGTCGTCCAGCACCTTGGGGAGGGAATCGATGCCCTTCTGCACATTCGTGACCGCGTCCGAAAGCCGCCTTGTGGCATCGTCCACGCGGGCAAAGAACTCGTTGTACGATTTGTCGAGGTCCCCCATGACGCCCGTGAGCAGTTTTTCGGAATTGTCCGCCATCTTTTCGCCCGCCGCGTCCATCGCACCCACTGCGTCCAAAAGTCCGTCGTAGGCGCGGGAGAGCGCCTGCGCGGCTTCGGAAAGCTGTGCCTGCAAACCGCTTGCGGCCTGCAGATACTGCATCTGCTGGCGGGAGACGATCGCCATGTGCTCCGCCGCGGCGTTCGTGCTGTGGGCGGTCTCCGCCGCGGAATCGAGGTACTTGCCGTATTGGGAAAGCAGTTCGCCGCTCGCCCTGTGGGCCTCCTGAAGCTCTGCAGTCATCGCGCGAATGCCGTCTATCGAGGAGGAGAGCGACTGCTGCAAGTCCTTTTGCGAGCGGGCGGCGGTAGTCATCGCAGTGGCGAGCGATGCAAACTGCCCGCTCAGCGCGTCGTCCATGGAATCCAGGAACTTTTCGACGATCGCGTTCACGCCGCGAATCTGCTCCTTCGTCGCGACGGACATGAAATTGTCGATGTTCTTTTCCAGCGGCCGAAGCGACGAATACACCGCGCGCGCGACGCTGTCCGAAAATTCGCTCTTGAGTTCGCGGGACAGGGTGTGCAGAATCGTCGTCTGCTCCTGCTGGTAGATGGCGATCTGCGTCATGGGGTCGACGGAGGCGATGCCCGCGTATTTGTTCATGGTGGATACGAACGCGAGCAGTGCCCGCCGCGCGCCGCCCTGCGCGTTCTTGTTGATGATCGTAAAGAGGATCGAGCCGACGACGCCGACGATGGAGGTATTAAACGCATACTGCATGTTGGGGATGAGCCGCTGGATTGCCTGCGTCACCTCGGTGATGTTGTCCATGGAAAACCCCACGAGGCCTCTGGATATGCCGATGAGCGTTCCAAGGAAGCCGAGCGACACCATCAGCCCCGGCGCGGCGTCCGAAAACGCGGAGCGGCCGGGCCCGTAGATCACGGTGTCCTCGTTGAGGTAGTCCTCGATATTGCTGGGGTTATGGTATGCGCCGTCCGCGAAAAACAGGTTGTTGAGGTATTCCTGCCAGTGCGGATACAGCGCGCCGTGCCCCAAAAAGGTCTCCGCCTGCCAGTCGGCGGAATCCTTCTTTTCGCCCTTGCGCACGAGCCGCGTCGCGCGGCGCAAAATGCGCTTGCTCTCCCAAACCGGCGCGACACAGCGCACGACGCTCAGGAGAAACAGCACGACGATCGCGATATAGACGAGCCACGTTGCAAGGTCGTCGGCTACGTTTTGCAGAAACTCTGTCAAGTTGCGCATCCCCTTCCGAATATATGGACACATATTTTTGATTTAGACGAAGCGCGCGCCCGTTTTGTTCAATGAACGCGCAAAAGCCAAAACTCAACGCAGCGCCTGTTGACGGATTTCAAAACCGTGTGCTATAATGCCAAAAACGCCTGAGACAAAGAGGAGTACCCGAAACGACATCCTCACAGAGAGCGCGGTCCACCGGCTGAAAGGCTGCGCGGAAGGTCATCGGGGAAGGTCGCTTTGGAGGCGCTTCGGCGAACGGTCAGTAGCCGAAGACGGTCGCGCCCGTTACCGCGCACAGAGGCCAAAATTAGGTGGTACCACGGCGCTTAGCGATCCGTCCTATTCAAGTAGGAGGATCGCTTTTTTTTGCGAAAGGGGGGCTGTTTTGTGAAGGAGTGGTTTTCCGGCGGCATCGATTTGTCGCGGGCATCCCTTCCGGGCGTCATTCTTTTGCTCGCGGGAGCCGCCGCCTGTCTTTTTTCGGGCAGGTCGAAAAAAGCGCCGAATGCGGTTCGGCTCATAGGGCTTTTTATCGCCGCACTGGGCGCACTCATCGCCACGCGCGGGATCGGATAGAAGTGCCGCACAACCGTACAAACATTTTTTACAGGAGGATGCGATATACCGTGGAACAGAAGAATTTTACGATGGAAAAGACGTTCTCTCCGCAGGAGGTGGAGGGCCGCCTGTATGCCGAGTGGGAGGAAAAGGGATATTTCACGCCCAAGCGCGTGGAAGGCAAAAAGCCCTTCGTCATCATGATGCCGCCGCCCAACATCACGGGGCAGCTGCACATGGGGCACGCGATGGACACCATGCCGCAGGATGTATTGACGCGCTATCACCGCATGAAGGGCGACCCCACGCTGTGGCTTCCGGGCACGGACCACGCCTCCATCGCGACCGAGGTCAAGGTCGTGGAGGCGCTGCATAAAGAGGGCATCTCCAAGGAAGACTTGGGCAGAGAAAAGTTTTTGGAGCGCGTGTGGAAGTGGCGCGACGAATACGGCGGACGCATCGTGCGCCAGCAAAGGCGCTTGGGCGCGAGCTGCGACTGGACGCGCGAGCGCTTCACCATGGACGCGGGGCTCAACAAGGCCGTCATCGAGGTGTTCGTGCGGCTGTACGACAAAAAGCTCATCTACCGCGGCGACCGCATCATCAACTGGTGCCCCACTTGCCAGACGGCGCTGTCGGACGCGGAGGTCGAGTACGAGGAGCAGGAGACGAGCCTGTGGTACGTGCGCTACCCCGCCGCGGACGGCGGAGAGGGCATCGTCGTTGCGACGACGCGCCCGGAGACGATGCTGGGCGATACGGGCGTCGCCGTGAACCCCAAAGACGAACGGTTTTCCCATCTCGTCGGCAAGAGCGTGATCCTCCCCATCATGAACCGCGAGCTCCCCGTGGTCGCGGACGAATACGTCGATCTCGAATTCGGTACCGGCGCGGTCAAGATGACCCCCGCGCACGACCCGAACGACTTTGAGGTCGCGCAGCGGCACGACCTGCCCATTCTGCGCGTAATCGCGGACGACGGGCGCATGAACGAAGCGGCGGGCGAATTCGCGGGCATGGGGCGCATGGAATGCCGCGAGAAAATCGTCGAAAAGCTGAAAGAACTGGGGCTATTGATCAAAATCGAGCCGCTCAAGCACAATGTCGGCACCTGCTACCGCTGTCACGACACGGTGGAGCCCCTGATCTCCCGCCAGTGGTTCGTGAAGATGAAGCCCTTAGCCGAGCCCGCGATCGAGGTGGCAAAGACGGGCGAACTGCAGTTCGTGCCCGACAGGTTTACCAAAATCTACCTCAACTGGATGGAGAACATCCGCGATTGGTGCATCTCCCGCCAGCTCTGGTGGGGGCACCGCATCCCCGCGTACTACTGCGACGCCTGCGGAGAGACCGTCGTCGCGCGGGAAGAACCCCATACCTGCCCGAAGTGCGGCGGCACGGCGTTCCGGCAGGATGAGGACGTGTTGGACACGTGGTTCTCGTCCGCGCTGTGGCCCTTCAGCACGCTCGGCTGGCCGGAGGAGACGGAGGACTTAAAGTATTTCTATCCCACGTCCGTCATGATCTCCGGCTACGACATCATCTTCTTCTGGGATGCGCGCATGATCTTCTCCGGCCTCGAGCACATGGGGCAGCTCCCCTTCAATAAGGTGCTGCTGCACGGCCTGGTGCGCGACGAATTCGGGCGCAAGATGTCCAAATCCCTGAACAACGGCATCGACCCGCTCGAGATGATCGACAAATACGGCTGCGACGCGCTGCGCTTCTCCCTGGCGATGGGCGTAGCCCCCGGAAACGACGTGCGGTTCTCCGAAAAGAAGCTGGAGTCCTTCCGCAATTTCGCGAACAAGATTTGGAACGCCTCGCGCTTCGTGTTGATGAACCTAAACGGCGAAACGCCCAAGGCGCTCTCGGAGATCGACCCTTCCGCGCTCGACGCGGCGGATCGCTGGATTTTGACGCGCTATCAGGACGCGGCGCGCACGATCACGCAGAATTTGGAGGATTTGGACCTCGGCAACGCCGCCACCCGCATCTACGATTTCGCGTGGAGCGAATTCTGCGATTGGTATATCGAGCTCGCCAAGCCGCGCCTGAACGCGGGCGACGAGGCGGTGAAGGCGGTGCTCTACCACGTGCTGCTGGGCATGCTCAAGCTGCTGCACCCGTACATGCCGTTTATTACCGACGAGGTATACAGGTATCTGCCGGGGTGCGAGGGCTCCATCATGGTCTCCGATTGGCCCGTTCCGGAGGAAAAATACGACTTCCCCGCCGATGCCGCGCGCATGGAGGGCGTAATGGAGATCATCCGCGCCGTCCGCAACCTGCGCAGCGAGATGAACGTGGCGGCGGGCAGAAAGGCCTCCCTCATCGTGCGCCCGAAGGACGACTGGAAGGATACGATTCTTTCCTCCGAAATGTATTTCCAGAGGCTCGCTTCCGCAAGCAAACTGACCATTTTGGAAGCCGATGCGCCAACCCCCGATAAGTCCGCATCCGCCGTGACGGCGGCGTGCGAACTGTTCGTGCCGCTGGGCGATCTGGTGGACGTGGAAAAGGAGATCGCGCGGCTCGAAAAGGACAGGGCGAACACGGAAAAGGAGATCGCCCGCGCGACGAACATGCTCGCAAACGAAAGCTTCACGTCCCGCGCGCCCGTATCCCTCGTCGAAAAGGAAAGGGAAAAGCTTGCGAACAACCAAAGCGTTCTGTCTTCTCTGGATCAGCGCATCGAAGAACTGAAGGCATTGCGATAAATACTTGGGAGGTACCTGATCATGTTGGAAGCTTTAAAAGAAACCGTCTATCGTGCGAACATGCTTTTGCCGAGATACGGGCTCGTCACATTCACTTGGGGAAATGTCTCTGCAGTCGATAGGGCATCTGGCGTCATCGTCATCAAGCCCAGCGGCGTTGCGTATGAAAGTATGCGCGCGGAGCAGATGGTCGTCGTGCGGCTCGAAGACGGCAAGGTGCTCGAAGGCAATCTCCGCCCGTCGAGCGATACGCCCACGCATCTGGAGTTGTATCGCCGCTTTCCGAACATCGGCGGCGTCGCGCACACCCATTCTTCCTACGCGGCGTCCTTCGCGCAGGCGGAGGAAGACATTCCCTGCATGGGAACGACGCACGCGGACTATTTTTACGGCAGCGTGCCCTGCACGCGGCACCTCACGTCCGAGGAAATCCTCGGCGACTACGAACACAACACGGGGCTCGTGATCGCAGAGACCTTCAAGGCGCGCGGCATCGACCCCGATGCGACGCCCGCCGTGCTCGTCAGAAAACACGGTCCCTTCACGTGGGGCAAGGACGCGCTGAAGGCCGTCGAGTGCGCCGTCGTATTGGAGGAGCTCGCGAAAATGACGCTCTTCACGAGGCAGATTTCCCCCGACGTCCAGCCCGCGTCGAAGGATATTTCCGACAAGCACTATTTCCGCAAGCACGGGAAGGGCGCCTATTACGGACAGAACGCATGAACGGTGCGGATCTGCACATCCACACGACCGCATCCGACGGCACCTATGCGCCTAAGGACGTGCTTCGACTCGCGCTGCGCATGAAGATGCAACTCCTCGCGGTCGCCGACCACGAGGAGACAAAGGGCAGCCGCGCGCTTTTGCCCCTGTGTAAGGAGGCGGGCATGCCCGCGATCGCCGCGTGCGAACTGTCCGCCATGCGGCGCGGGGTGTATCTGCACGTCTTGGGCTACGGCGTGGATTTCGACGAACCCACCCTGTCCGAGATCGTGCGGTACAACCGCTTTGTGCTCGACAGGATGAGCGACGAACTCATCCGTATCCTCGAAAAGGAGGATGCGCGGATATCGTTTTCGGAATACCTCGCCTATCAGAGGGACGAACGGCGCGGCGGCTGGAAGGGGATCGACTACCTCTTTGCCAAGGGCGCACTTCCGTCCCCCAAGGCGGGCATCCCCCTGTACGACGCGCACGGCATCACCTACGAGCGCGCGGGGTTCCCCGATTTTTCAGACGTCGCGCGCGCGATACACGCCGCCGGCGGCAGGTGCGTAATTGCGCACCCCGGCACTCTGAAGGTGCCACGACCGCTCGATCTCGTGGAGGAGCTGTTTTCCGAAGGGCTGGACGGCGCGGAATGCTACTATCCCAAGCACGGCGCGCCCTTTACGGAAGCACTCGCTTCGCTGTGCGCCGCGCACGGGAAGAACATCACCTGCGGCTCGGACTGCCACGGCGCGTTCGGCGACGCGCGCATCGGCGAGACGAACACGGACATCTCCCATCTCAATCTCAAAGGCATTCACATACACGGAGGAAGCGGGCATGCATTTTGACGCGGTCATTTTCGATTTGGACGGCACGCTGATCGACACGTTGGAGGACCTTACGTGGGCGACGAACGCGGCGCTAAGGGAATTCGGTCTGAAGGAGAAGACGGTCGAGGAGGTGCGCGCGCTCGTCGGGCGCGGCGTGCGCGAATTGGTGCGCGACGCTTCGGGGCTTACGGGCGACGATTTTGAAAAGTGCGTGCAGCACTTTCAGGCGCATTACGAGGCGCATATGGACGTATTCACGAAGCCCTACGACGGCGTCGTGGATCTCTTGGTCCGGCTGCGCGCAAACGGCGTCAGGATCGCGGTGCTCTCCAACAAATACGAAGCTGCGGCAAAGCGGCTCTGCGCCAAATTCTTTCCCAAGTTGATCGATTTCGTGATCGGCGGCGACCACGTCGCCATCGCCAAAAAGCCCGACCCCTCGGGTGCACAGCTCGCGCTAAGGCTCCTTCGGTGCAAACGCCCCATCTACTGCGGCGATACCGCGACCGACATCCAGACGGCGCGCGCCGCGCGCATCAAATGCGTCGCGGTGTCGTGGGGCTTCAGGGAGCGGGAGACGCTCTCAAAAGCCGATATGATCATCGACCGCGCGGACGAATTCATCCCCGCCGCCGATGCACTCTCCCGAAAGGGGCGCGGGAAAAAAGCGGTGCTTTCCGTGCTGCTCGCGTTGCTGCTCCTTGCGGGCGCGTTCTTCGCGTATCGCCATTTCGGCCCGCAGCCCCTCCCCATCGCGGAGGACAAGGGCATGGCGGTGCCGTACATCTCGCAAAGAGACTATACGAAGACCGTCTGCACCATAGACGGCATCAAGCGCTCCGTAAAGTCCAGCGGCTGCGGCGCCACCTGCATCGCCATGGTTTCGCGGTATTATCTCGGCGAAGATGCGCTATGCGATCCGCAGGCGCTGTTCGAATGGGCGTATCAAAACAGGTTCTACGCCGGAAGCGGCATCGGGCACGAGGGCATGGACGCCATGGCGGCGCACTGCGGCCTGCAAAGCCGCTGGACGCACGATATGGAGGAGGCGCGAAACGCGCTTTCCGAGCGGCAGCTCGTGATCGCGCACATGGGCGCCGGCGAATTCACGGGGGACGGGCATTACATCCTGCTGCGCGGCATCGCAGAGGACGGGACGATCCTCGTCAACGACCCGAACAGCGAAACGCGAAGCGCAAAGAGCTACGAAATGCCGTTCATCGCGGGACAGCTCAAGGTCAACCCCGGTTTTCTCATCCTCTGGAAGGAATAACAAAGAACGGAGGGCGTTATCGCCCTCCATTCTTCGTTTTGAATGCCAAATAGGAGTACGTGCAATCAGCCGATCAACTCGCGCAGGAATTTCACGGCCTTTTCGATGTCGGCATAGGGATTGTCGCCGACCTCGCGCTCGATGGTCAAAAAGCCCTTATAGCCGATGTCGTCCAGTGCCCTGAGATACGGCTCGAACGGCACGTCGCCGTCGCCCAGCGCGAGCTCGATGAAGGCGGGGCTGGTCACGATCGGATCGCCCGGGCGCAGGCCGTAGATGATCTCGGGGTCCATGTCGGCGAGCTTGCGGCCGTCCTTGGCGTGGGTGTGGACAATGTAGTCCTTCAGGTTGTACACCGCCTGCACGGGGTCGTCGCCCGTCACCATGACGAGGTTCGCGGGGTCGAGGTTCACCGAGACGCCCGTGGAGTGCAGCGAATCGAGGAAGTTCTTGAGCGTGAGCGACGTTTCGGGCCCCGTCTCGATGGCGAACCGCGCGCCGACTTCGTCCGCGTATGCGGCGAGCTCGCCGCATGCATCCTGCATGATCTTGTAGCGCGGGTGGTTCGCATCCGACGGAACCACGCCGATGTGCGTGGTGACGACCGTCGTGTCCATCGTCAGCGCGAGGTCCATGATGCGCTTGGATTTTTCGATGAGGTCGGGGTTCTTTTCGACATCGCCGAAGCCGTGCCCCAAATCTCCGCAGAGCGCGGAAATCACGAGGCCGTTGTCCTTCACCATGGAATAGAACGCCTGCTGCGCCTCCCTGGTCGTCCAGCCGTTGTGCTCGAGCGCCTGCGGCGTCGCGTACACCTGCAGGCCCTGCGCGCCGAGCTTCACGGCGCTTTCGATCGCCTCCTTCGGGGGCAGGCGGAAGGATTCCAGCATTACGCCGATCGGGAATTTTGTCATAACGAATTGCTCCTTTCGGAATTTTTCCACGTATATAGTAGCCTTTTCCGAGGCAAATGTCAAGCCGATTCCCGAAGAACGCCTCGGCGCATATGGATTGGGGATAGGATACCTTTTCAAGGCAGTCTTGATCGTATGCACAACGCTGGTGGTTTCCGCCGTACGGTCGGCTCACATTCTCGAACGGTCTCCTCTGAACGGTACATCCAAATACCGGTGCAATGTGCTTTCAACACCCGAATGGCTCTTTGCAGACAATGCGCATTCGGATACATCCGTCTCCGGCTGTTTCAGGACAGAGACAGGCGCGAAGAACTACCGCGCCGCCCTCTCCGTCATCGAAACCGCCAAGCACAGCCATGCCGATATGTTCCGCATCGTCCGATGCATTCCGGTGGGCGAACGGCAACGTTGGCCGTGTTTTTATGCTCGAAATGCTTGTAATCGACCGGGGAAGATGGTATAATTCACAAAAAGCAGGCCCCTTGCCGAGGCAATCCCTCGCGGGGAAAGGGATATTCGGAGGAAGAACATCATGCGCTTTACAAAAATGCACGGCTTGGGAAACGACTATGTCTATGTGGACTGCTTTCACGAGAAAGTGCCCGAGGACCCCGCCGCCCTTTCCGTTTTGGTATCGCGCCGCCGCCGCGGCATAGGCTCCGACGGGCTGATCTTGATCGAGCCCTGCGAAAACGCGGACGCGCGCATGCGCATCTTCAACGCCGACGGCAGCGAGGCACTGATGTGCGGAAACGGCATCCGCTGCGTGGGAAAATACCTGTACGACAGCGGCATCTGCCCGAAAACCGATATGGCGATCATGACAAAATCGGGCGTTCGGTACCTTTCGGTCGAAGTGCAAAACGGGGTCGCCGTGGGCGCGACCGTGGATATGGGGGAGCCCGTTTTTGGCGATGCCATCCTCTGCGAGGGCTTTGTTGCGCACCCCGTTTCCATGGGGAACCCCCACGCGGTGATTTTCTGCAAAGAAAATGTGGACGATGAACCCTTTATGCGCTTTGGGCCGCGCATCGAAAAGAGCCCGCTCTTCCCCGGCGGCGTGAACGTCGAATTTACTGCCGTCAACGGGGACGACGATATAGCGGTTCGCGTGTGGGAGCGCGGCAGCGGCCCCACCGATGCCTGCGGCACGGGCGCGTGCGCGGCGTTCGCGGCGGCGAACAGGTTCGGCTACGTCAAATCGCGCGCGAACGTGGCGCTTCCGGGCGGCGCGCTTGCGATCTCCCTGCGGGAGGACGGGCACATTCTCATGTACGGCCCGGCGGAAACCGTCTTTACGGGCGAATGGAAGGATGCGTGAAATCATGCGAAACAAAATCTGCGTGTTGGGGAGCCTGAATGTCGATCTCACGGTGCACATGGAGCGGTTCCATCTGCCCGGCGAGACGGTCATGGGTGATTCGTTCCACACCTTTACCGGCGGCAAGGGCGGGAACCAGGCCGTCGCCGCCGCGAAGCTGTATAAAAACGGCGTGTGCATGATCGCCTGCGTCGGGGACGACGACAACGGCAGGATGTACCTCGAAACGCTGCGCGAAAAGGGCGTAGACGTTTCGGGCATCGTCGTAAAAGAAAACGTCCCCACGGGCGTCGCGCTGATCGAGGTGGACAAAACGGGCGAAAACCGCATCGTCGTCGTCTCCGGCGCGAACGGGGAACTGGATTGCGACGTGGTCACGGAAAAGCATATGCTCTTGCGCGAAAGCCGCGTGTGCCTGTTTCAGCTCGAAACGCCCATGGTCAGCGTGAACCACGCCGCCGCCGTCGCGCGGCAGTCCGGCGCGATCGTGGTGCTCGACCCCGCGCCCGCGCAGCCCGTGCCGCAGGCGCTGCTCACGCTGTGCGACTATGTGACGCCCAACGAGACGGAGCTCGCAACGCTCACAAACATGCCTACTGCAACCGTAGAGCAGGCGATTGTCGCCTCAAAAGAGCTGCTGAAAAAAGGCGCGCGCGCCGTCATCAACAAGCGCGGCGCGCAGGGCGCGCTGTTTGTGACGCACGACTATGCAAAGCTCGTTCCCGGCTACGTCGTGGACGCGAAGGACACGACCGCCGCCGGCGACACCTTCAACGCCGCCTTTGCCGTCGGGCTTGCGATGGATTTGGAGGTGCTCGACGCGATCCGCCTCGCGAACGCGGCGGGCGCGATCTCCACGACGAAGATCGGCGCGCAGACCGCGATGCCGACGCTATCCGAGGCGATGGAAACCGTCGATTTCGGAACCATAGCCGATATCGACGAAGGAAAGTAGCCCCTACCGAACCGGCGCTTCCGCGCAAACCAAATCTTTTATGGTTTCGTACCGCCCCTGCCCGACCCCCGGGACGCGCAAAAGCTCCTCCGTCGAGGCGAAAAACCCGTTTTCCGTGCGATAGTCGAGGATCGCCTGCGCGGTCGTCTCGCCGATTCCCGGCAGGAGCAGAAGCGCCTCCAAATCCGCCTTGTTGAGGTCGATCCTCGTATCGCCCGACGCGATCTTCGCGTACCGCGCGACTTCGGTACGAGGATGAAAGGCGACGGAAAGCGCGATTATCAAAAGCAGCGCAAAAAGCACGATCAGCGTCTTGTTGCGAAGCATGGCACATCACCCCCACATGCACAGTATACCACAAAAACACGGGAGGCGGCAGAAAATGTCCGAAATTCCGCAGCTGAAAATGCGGCTGCACATGAAGGAGAAGATTCCGCAGCGCTTATACAGCGACGATTTCTCCGTACACACGCTCGAGGAGGGCGGCGACAGGGTGTGGGAATGGATCGTGGGCGCGTCCTTTCGGACGAACGTTTCGTTTTCTTCCATGCGAAACGATCCCGCGTTTCGCCCGGAGCGCGTCTTCTTCACGCGGCAGTACGCGCAGGACATCGCGACGGCATCCGCGTTCTTTCGCGAGGGCGCGGGCTATCTGCACATGGTCGCGACGCATCCGTGGTGCGCTGGCTTCGGCGCGGGCAGAAGCGCCGTCATCGCCGCGCTCGGATACTTTTGGGACAACGGCGCATTCGACGTCTTCCTGACGACGGACGACTTCCGCCTCCCCGCGATCCACGAATATCTGGAATTGGGCTTCGTTCCCGATTGCGAGGGCGACGATACGGCGCAGGGCAGGTGGGACGCCGTCTTTGAAAACCTCGCCCGACACGAAAAAACCGCTCATGCCCCCATCGAATGCATCCCCGAAACGGGCGTCACGATGAAGCCGTTCCCCGTCGAGGGGAGCAAGAGCGCGGTCATCGTCTGCCCCGGCGGCGCGTACAGGTTCAGGGCATCCCACGAGGGCGACCCGATCTGCCGCATGCTGCAAAGCGCGGGCATTTCGGCATATCGCTTGGATTACAGGCTCACCCCGAACCCGATCTCCGTGCCGCTCGAGGACGCAAAGCGGGCGATTCGCACACTGCGGCACATGGGCTATGAGAAAGTCGGCATCTTGGGCTTTTCGGCGGGCGGGCACCTTGCGTGCATGGCGGCGGTGCACCACGATTCGGGCGATCCGAATGCAAAAGACCCCGTCGAGCGCGAATCCTCCCGCCCGGATGCGTTCCTCCCCTGCTATCCGCTCGTCACCCTCATGGAGCCGAAGGATCCGGAGGAACTGGCGTTTGTCGAAACGCTGCTCGGAAAGGGCGCGACGGAAAGCGACCGCGAGGCGTTTTCCGCAGAAAGAAATGTTACGCCGGACACGCCGCCCGCCTTCATCTGGCATACGGCGGAAGATGCGGTCGTCCCGCCGCAGGTGCACACGCTGCCGCTCGCCGCGAAGCTCGCCGAAAACAGCGTGCCCTACGCGCTGCATATCTTCGCGCGCGGCGCGCACGGGCTGGGGCTCGCCGGCGGAACGGAGGCCGGGGAATGGACGGATCTGGCAGTACAATGGCTTCGGGAACAGGGCTTTTGAACACCGGGATAGTATGAGAATGGGAGGGATATACCTTGGCACTACTTCACGTGGATTTCTTCTCGGACGTACTGGGCATGTGCGTGGAGATGGACGTGATCCTGCCCGAGCGCACGCGCGGGCAGATCGGCATGGAAGGCAAGGCGACCGGGGAGAAGTACCCGACGCTGTACCTTCTGCACGGCATGAGCGACGACCACACCATCTGGCAGCGGCGAACCTCCATCGAGCGCTACGCGAGCGAGTACAACCTCGCGGTGGTCATGCCCTCGACGCAGTTGGGCTGGTATACGGATATGGCGTGCGGCCCCAAGTGGTTCACCTACATCTCCGATGAGCTCCCGCGCATCTGCCGCAGCTTCTTCCCGAACATGTCGGATAAGCGCGAGGACACCTTCGCGGCGGGGCTCTCCATGGGCGGGTACGGCGCGATGAAGCTGGGGCTACGGGCGTCCGATACCTTTTCGCAGGTCGCGAGTCTTTCGGGCGGGCTGGATGCCTACGCCTGCTCGAACCCCGATCAGGGCTTGTGGCGCGACATCTTCGGCGAAAAAGAGCGGATTCCCGGCTCCTTCAACGATTTGTTTGCCGCCGCCAAAGAACTGAAGGCGTCCGGCAAGGCGCTGCCGCGCATCTTCATGTGGTGCGGCACGGAGGATTTCCTGTACGATCAGAACATCCGCATGCGGGACGCGCTCTCTTCCTTGGGTTACGACCTGACCTACACCGAGACGGCGGGCGACCACCAGTGGAAATACTGGGACAGGGAGATTCAGAACGTCCTCAAATGGCTGCCCCTGAAGGGAGGCGAAGCGTAATGGCACTCATCCATACGAACTTTTTCAGCGAAGCGCTCGGCATGTGCGTGGCGGTCGACGTGATTCTGCCGCAGAAGGCATCAAAACTCATCGGCATGCAGTCCGTAGAGCGCGACGGCAGGCACCCCGTTTTGTGGCTGCTCCACGGCATGAGCGACAACCACACCATCTGGCAGCGCCGCACGTCCATCGAGCGGTACGCCGCGCCCCTGGGGCTCGCGGTCGTCATGCCGAACGCGCATCTGTCCGCGTATTCCAACATGGCGCACGGCGGCAGGTATTACGATTACATCGCCGAAGAACTCCCCAAGACCATGCGCGATTTCTTCCCGCTCTCCGACAGGCGCGAGGACAACTTCATCGCCGGCCTGTCCATGGGCGGTGCGGGCTGCATGAAGATCGGCCTGTCGAAGCCCGAAAACTATGCCGCCATCGGCTGCCTGTCCGCAGGCGCGTTCAACCACAAGCCCACCGACAAAGACCTTCCGCCCGAGCGCGTCGCGCGGTTCCAAATGCTGTACGGCGACAGGGATTTGCAGGGTACGGAGGAAGACGTACTCGGCAACGCCGAAAAAATCCTCGCGGAGGGCAAGCCCTGCCCGCGCATATACCACGCCTGCGGCACGGAGGACTTCCTCTTGGAGCGCGCGCACGAAACGCGCGACTTCTTTGAGGGCATCGAGGGCAACCCCTTCGATTACACCTACGACGAGGGCCCCGGCGCGCACACGTGGGACTTTTGGGATGACCACATCCAAACGTTCCTGAAATTCCTGCATCTGGAAAAGCAGGAGGAAATTCGCAACTGATTTTCGGAGGGATACGGTGAAAATCTCCAAGCAAGACGCCCTGCAATGGTTTACCTTTTTTGCGCAGCTTCCCGAAGGGGAGGAGCTCATGCCGCGGCAGACAGAAATCGTCTACGCGGTGCTCACGCAGATCGAGCGCGCCGTGGACGCGGAAAATGCGCGGCTGATGGCAGACATCCCCGCGCTCAAAAGCCTCGCGGGGCGCACGAATTACGTGGGCAATGACGGAAAATTCCCCAAGGGCTGCAAATCCTGCCTCTTCGGCACGGGGCTCGGCGCGGTGCGAAAGACGAACAGGTGCAACGCCGCCTGCCGCTTCTGCTACGATTTCGGGCAGTTGGACGCGATCCCGCCCATCGGCGAGGGAATGTGGGAGATCGGCGGCACGAAATTTCGGGAGGAGGACATGGAGCTTTTGCTCTCTGTCCAGAAAAAGCCGAGCGGCATCGCCTACGTCTATTTGGAGCCGTTCATGGAGATCGAGGTGTATTACGGCATCATCCGCCGCTTTCATGATGCGGGCATCTACCAGCACCTGTATACCAACGGCATCGCGGCGAACGAGGAGAACCTCCGTGCGCTCGGCGCCTGCGGGCTGAACGAAATCCGCTTCAACCTCGGCGCGACGAACTGCGCCGACGCCGTAATAGACAAAATCGCCGTCGCGAAACGCTACATCCCCATGGTCGGCATCGAAACGCCCATGACGGAATCGTTCGCCGAATCGTTTCGGAAAAAGAAGGAGAAAATCCTCGCGACGGGGCTCGACTTCATCAACTGCGCGGAGCTGCACCTCAACGAGAACAACATCGGAAACTATCTGGGCGAACCCATGTACATGTGCAGGCGCGGCTACGTCTCGCCGATTTCGAGCCGAAGGATCGCGCTGCAGCTGATGCGGCAGGCGCATGACGAAGGCTGGGACATCTGCGTGCACGACTGCTCGAACATGACCAAATTCGCGCGCGACCTGAACCTCGCCGCGAAGGAGGGCAAATGGTTCGGCGCGAGCGCATACGGCTGCGAGTTCGAAACCATCCCCTACGAAGCCTTTCTCCCGACGCTGCAGGACGAATCCTTTCACTTTGTGGAGGAGGAGCCGCTGCCCGAGGGCTACCGTGTCGGCGATATCGCGTTTTAACGAGAGAAACGCGGGCATATGAGGTTTTCCCTCCTATGCCCGCGTTTTGCTATCTGTGGCGACCTCGTGAAGAAGAACCGAAAGGTATTTTAGAAAGAACCATATCGCGCAATATCGTTTGATAGAGCACAACATAAGGGTTTCTTTTTATGTCCTG
The DNA here is from genome assembly GCA_050946115.1 of Christensenellales bacterium. Classification (GTDB taxonomy): domain Bacteria; phylum Bacillota; class Clostridia; order Christensenellales; family Aristaeellaceae; genus CAYFRC01. Next base: position 52,940 of record JBMNUF010000007.1, on the reverse strand, counting down.
TTCGATCGATTTGGTACTTGTCGCTTGTATCTACTGAAAATCGGTAGGCGACAAGCATGGCACGTTATTTTAGTCCATTGCTGCCGTTAATGCCTGATAGCGCCGCATTAGCTCTGCAACGCAGGCGCTTTCGGACGTATACGCGGGATGTCCTCTTGTGATTCCGTATGCTTCCATCACGGCGCGGTCATTCTGTTGGTGGGCTGTGCGCAACTCCGGTGGCATGGTTAGTTCGTCGTACAGGTCGGCGAGGCTGCTATCGGGGTACAGCGCCCGCGCGTCGAGAATCGCCTGCGCGGTCTGTTCGATCTTCGCTTTTTGCGCGTCGGTAGGGTTCGGCCACGGGAAAGAGTTATATACGTTGTTTACGGTATAGCTGTAATCGCTTTTAAGTCTACAGCATACGGCTCTCAACCAAGACATATGAACATTCGATTCCAACACGCCAAAGTGATATAATCTCCCTTGTGGCATAATTCGTACTTTGTCACTGCAAAGAACGCCATCATCCATATAGCCCATAGGCACATATTTTCTTCTTTGCGACGATACTTGTGGTATAACGATATATCGCCCTTTCGGCATATTTTCCACGTGAAATCTCGTCGGTTTATCGGCTATTTTCCGCGTCCCCTCGCTTTTGCTCGACAAACGAAAATCGCGTACTGCCTCCACGCGCTTCAAACACATCGGCATTTTCCGTAACTCATTGGGTGGGCAATCACCCAACCACAGGCAGTAGCGTGGCTTGCGGTTAATAAATTCATATGCGCCGTACCAAGGATGGAAGTATCCTTTTGAAGCCGGTTCGGCTTTGACAAATGCATGCATTTCTTCTTCCGTAAAGAGGTAATTGCCGTCGTCAATCGGCTTATTGCCGATGCCGATTTCAGGTACATCACATATGGGCTTTGAGCGGCTTTCCACAAACACGTTATCAGCGTCAATCAGATACGCATTAATATTGGAAACATATTGCAGTCTGCCGTTGTCGTATATGACTTTTCGCGTGAGATTTGGCGCAATACTAAACCCGATAATTACGCAGTGCACGTGTGCTGTGGAATTGGATTCACTGTCCCATCGGAAGGTTCTATGTGCAAAGTCGATATGAACGCCCTGCTCAAACAGCGGTTTCCATAAGTTGGCAACCGCTTCCCCTTGCGTAACGGAATTGGTAGAAACCAACGCCGCACGAATAGAAGTGCACATCATCATTTCACAGGCTTTTTTATACCAGCAACATACATAATCCAAATCGCCTACATTTTTCCATTGTTTGCCAAATGTGTCCACAACATCTGCCTTCTGCGCTTCATCCATCATCCGCGCACCGACAAACGGCGGGTTTCCCATAATATAGGACAGTTCACTTGCAGGAATAACATCGTTCCAGTCGATGCGCAGGGCGTTGCCCTCAACGATGTTCACATAGCTTTTCAGCGGAAGAAAATCCAAATTCATGTGGACGATATCTTCTGTCTTCTTCATCATCTGCGATTCCGCAATCCACAGCGCCGTTTTTGCGACCGTCGCGGCGAAGTCGTTGATTTCGATACCGTAAAACTGCCCGATTGAAACCTTTATCGGGTTTGTTCCCTCCAGCCCCATGGATACCTGCCCGCGATACTTTGCATCGATCACCTTATTTTCCAGTTCGCGCAGGGAGAGATAGGTTTCCGTCAGGAAGTTTCCGCTGCCCGCCGCAGGATCCAAAAAGCGCAGTTCGGCGAGCTTGTCCTGAAACTCTTCCAATCGGCGCATGCGCGTGCGTTCGATGGAGTTGGATTTGATCTCTTCAAATTCGGCATTCAAATCGTCCAAAAACAGCGGGTCGATCACCTTGTGGATGTTCTCAATAGACGTATAGTGCATTCCTCCCTTGCGCCTTGTTTCTGGGTTCAACGTGCTTTCAAACACAGCGCCGAATATGGTCGGGGAGATTTGGCTCCAGTCAAAATCCTCGCTCGCCTTGGAGAGCAGCAGCTCGAAAATCTCTTCATTCAGCGCGGGAATCTCGATGTTTTCATCGGAAAACAAGCCGCCGTTCACATACGGAAATGCGGCGAGCTTCGGGTCGTCCTCCGCAAGGTATGGGTCGCGGTCTTCGGGTTCCACATCCAGAATTCGGAACAGGTCGATCAGCGCTCTGCGGGCATTTTTCAAGCCCTTGTTGCGCAAATAATCGTGGAACATTCCATGCCTGCCGAATATGCCCGCATCCTCCGCGTACAGGCAGAAGACAATGCGCACGCACAGCATATTCAGGCTTTTCAGCGTGTGTTCCGCGGTCGGGTCTATGTATTGTTTCAGAAAAGCGTCGTACAGGCGGCCGACGAGTTCGCCCGCCTGTATGGAAATTTCCATTTCCTTTTTGATGTTGGCATCGTCCGTATCGATGAGGAAATTCAGGCGGTAGTATTCCTCCGGCAGGTTTTCAAGCAGGATTTCTTCAGGCTCGCCTGACGGTCGTTCCATATCGTAAATGAGAAAGGAGCGGAAATTACAGGTCACAATCCAGCGTGGGCGCTGGGAATACGGCAATTCGGCTGCATACCGCTTTGCCTGCTGAAAAGGATTAAGCAGCGAGCCGTCCGATTGCCTGATCGGCTTGCGCAGGTCTTTATCGATGCTTTTCTGCTCGATTAATACATGCGTCGCCGCGATATTGCCGTCGATAAAGCTTGTATTGTCGAGGCGAACCTGATCTTCAAATACGATGTATTCCTGCGGTTTTTCAACGCCGTAAACGTCGCGCAGCAGGTGTAGCCAAAAAGTTTGGCTTTCACCTTTTTCATAGCCTTTCCCCTTCCAGAATGTGGCAAATTCTTTTGCTGCTTGGCGCTGCTGTACAGCTGTCATGGCAATATACCTCAATTCTACAAGCAATCATCCATAAGGATTATAGCACAAGCGTTGCCATGCTGCAACGTCTATCCGGCGAAAAACGTACACTGCAATCCCTTCCGAACGCAGATGCGAACGAACAACGGTATCGAGCTCCTAAATCGAGAGAATTGCATACAAAGTGCCACAAAACGGGGGGAACCACTTCATTATTCGTCAAACAGGTGCGGATTTGCCTTCAGGACAGAATGCGCGACCTCCCACGTCTTTTTTGCGTTTAGGATACGAACCTCGGCATCGCCGAATTTCCCGAAGGTCAAAGCGCCTCCCGTTATAAGGTCGCTCTCGATGCGGTGGTACTGTTCCGAAGGATTTCCGCGATGCGGCCGTGAATCTGTCGCGTATTTCTTGCCGTCAGGCGGTATGATCGTGAAGCGTACGGGCGAGTTCAGGCGATTCGGAACATTTGCCCACTCTTCCGTTCCGTGCAGGAATGTGCAGGATGTCAAATCACACCCGATCATCAGGATGGTGGCGTTTTGCTCGATCAATTTGTGCCATGCGGATTCTTTCGCGCATGGCGTGTGCGTATTTCTGTCGTTTGCAAGGAAGGCTTTGGCGTCCTTCCCGTAGGCGCACATGGAGTGCGTCGGATGCCATGAGCGTATCGTTCCCTCCCGCCTGCGGAACATTTCGGGAAGCAACCCGACGACCGTCGGTTCGTGGAGCACATCAAACACCGGCTCTTCCTGCAGAGCGAGATCCCAAGTCAGCGACGGCATTGCAAACAAGCCGCTATCGCGATGAAAATCCATCAGCACATCCAGCACGGTATCTGCTCCGCCGTCGACCTGACCGATGGATTTCATGGATGTATGCGCAAGCAGCGTTCCGCTTCTCTGAAGCCCCATGGTTTCGAGATCATTTGTAAGGGACGAATAGCTGTGCATGGCAGACCCTCTTTCACAAATCCCTTCCGAACGCGGATTCGTTGGAATTACAGCCTGCGCATCAGGCGGACGCACTGCCCCAGGATCAACACTTCCTTCAGCTCGACCCTTTCGCCCTTGAACTCCCTGTCGTAGGATTGCAAGAGCAGCTTTCCGCCGTCCAGTTTCGCGATCTTCCGCACGATCCGCGCGCCCCTGTGCTGCAAGAGCATGATCGCATCGTCCACGGGAGTCTTCGCGGGCACGGTCAGCAGCAGATCGCCCGCATATACCCTGTATCCGCTCAGGGCGTTATCCGGCATGCGGAAATACAGCACCTTGTCTGGCGCGCCGCCCTCGATCTTCCCGCCGATGACCGGCTCCAACACGTGGTCGAGCACGAGCCCCGCTTCGTCCATGACGGGCACGCGCTTTACCACGCCGCCCAGCGCGTCGAGCCATGCGTCGTTTTGCTCTTGGGTAACTTCTTCCTTTGTCGCGGATTCGGAGGCTTCCTCTTGCCGCACGGGCAGTATGTAGGGGCGCGGCCGCGGGCGGAGCTTGACCTCCGGCTCCTGCGCCACTTCCAGTTCCGTTGAGATGGGGTTATTCACGCCCAAAGTCTTCAAAATCCGCTGCGCCTGCTCGTCGGACACGATGCGCCTGCCGGACTCCACATCCCTGATGTAGGATTCCGCGAAGCCGCACTTTTTCCCGAGCGCCTTTTCGCTCATGCCCTTTTCCAATCTCGCCCTTCGGATCGTTTCGCCGAGACGGCTCATGTCGATATCCTCCCGTATTTCGTTATGGAAACGGCGGGGGACAGACCGATCCCCCGCCATGCTATTTTACACAACAGAATGCGCTTCGTCAAGCAAAAGTTATCGCTGCTTCCCGATGAAGAACAGCGCGACCGTACCCGGCCCCGAGTGCGCGCCGATCACGGGCCTCACGTCCCCGATCATCACATCGCGCGCGCCGCAGTTTTCGCGCACCAAATCCGCCAGAAATTGCGCGTCCTCCATGCAGTCGCCCTGGCTGATAAAGACGAGCCGCTCGCCGAAAGGCTCCGCCGCGCTCTCCTTCATCTTTTCCATGAGCGCCCGCAGGGACGCCTTGCGCCCGCGCGCCTTCTCGACATAGGTCAGCCGCCCCAGGTCGTCCATGTGCATCACGGGCTTGATGTTCAAAAGCGTGCCGAGCATCGCCGACGTTGCGGAGACCCTGCCGCCGCGCTTTAAGAACATGAGATCGTCCACGGTAAACCAGTGGCACTGTTTGAATATGAGCTTTTCCGCATACTCCTTGACTTCCAAGGCGGTGCGGCCCAAGAGGCGCTGCTCGTTCATATAGTATAAAAGCATGCCCATTCCGAGAGATGCGCTCAGCGAATCGATGCATTCGATCGTGCGCTCGGGAAACTGTTCGCGCATATCCTGCACCGCGACCGACGCCGCGTTGAACGACCCGGAGAGCGCGGAGGATATGGTCACCACGAGCACGTCGCGCCCTGCCTCCAAATAAGGCCTCATCGCGGCGGCAAAGCTCTCCGACGACGGCGCGGAGGTCTTCGCCCTCTTGCCCTCCCGCAGCGCGTTGTAAAAATCGGACCTCGACATATGCGGCCAATCGGCGTCGTTCGGGAACCGCCTGCCCTCCATCTCGACCTCCAGCGGCACCATATGCAGATTCAGCTTTTTGAGCCATTCCCCGGAAAAGTCGCACGACGAATCCGTTACGATTTCAAATTCGTATGCCATAGTCATACCTCCCCATGTTATCAGTGATAACTTTAAGGGCTATTATACACCGATTTGCCACATTTGTCAATCTTTATTTATGAAGGAAGTGTGGCATTTTCTGTCAATCGAGGATAAATTCCCGCTCGATGCAGGCGCGAATGATTTCGTGCGTGTCCGGGGAGTCTTCCAGCGCGCCGCTGTCGAGCATCAGCGCCGAGCCGTAGATCAGCGACCGAACGACGAAGGTCTTTCGCGCGCGCACGTCGGGCGGCATATGTACCGACTTGCAGTATGCGTCGATGATCTCGTTCGTGCCCTTGCTGATTTCCCTTTGCAGCCGCTTTTCCTCCGCCGTCATGGAATCGTCGCGCAGCATGATGATCGAGCGGAACTGCGGGTTTTCCGTGAGAAAGCGCACGTACTCCATGGAAATCTCCACGATCTGCCCGCGCAGATCGCCTTCTCGGCGCGCCGCCGCTATGGACTTGCGCGCGTACCACTGCTCGTTGATATAGCCGATCATCGCCATGACGTATGCGTGCTTATCCTGAAAGTGCCTGTACGGCGCGGCGCAGGATACGCCGCACGCCGCCGCGACGCGCCGCACGGAAAATGATTTGAGCCCGTACCGCTCCATTTCGCGGATGCCCTCGACGATCAGCTTTTCCCTCGTATCCAACAGGATTCACCCCATTTCGATGATCTGGCGTATGCCCATGCTTTCCGCGTCCGCCCTGTCGTGCGTGACGAGGAGGATGACCGCGCTCTTTTCGGCTTCCCTGCGGATCAGGCGCGCGGCGTTCGCTTTCGCTGCGGCGTCCAGCCCCGAAAACGGCTCGTCCAGGAGCAGGATTTCGGGCTGTACGACGAGCGCGCGCGCGATCGCGACGCGGCGGCGCATCCCGCCGCTGTATTTCGATACGGGCGCATCGTCCTCGGGATGGAGCCCCAGTGCGGACAGGAGGCGCGGGATACTTTCGGAATCCGTTCCCGTTACCAGTCGGACGTTTTTCGCCGCCGACAGGTGCATGATGAGCCGATCCTCCTGAAAGACGCAGCCGATACGGCCCTCATTTCCCGAAATCGTCCCTCTGTCCGGCGAAATCAGCCCCGCCGCGAGTCTAAGAACCGTCGTCTTGCCGCAGCCGGACGCGCCGAAGAGCATCGAGGGCGCCCCGCGCGAAAACGTGGCGGAAAAATCGCGCAGCACGGTTTTTTCGCCGAATGCCTTTTCGACACTCTGAAATACGATCTTTTCAGTCATGCGCTTGCCCTCCCCCGAAGAGGTGCGAAAGGCGCGCAAAGAACACGAGCGCGATTTTCTCAAACGCTACGCTGATCAGGACGATCGCGAGCGTCCACGCGAACAGTTCGTCCGTGGACCAGAACAGCTTCGCGCGGTATAGTTTATCGCCGATGGAGCCGTCCGGCTGCCCGATGACCTCCGCCGCGACGCCCGCCTTCCAGCACATTCCGAGCGCGGAGCGGCACGCCGCAAGGAAATAGGGGAACGCCTGCGGGATGTAGATCGCGGAGATTTGTTCCCTGCGCCGCATCCGAAACACGCGCGCCATTTCGAGGAGCTCCGTGCTCGTATTCTCCAGCCCCGTCAAGACGTTTCCGTACACCACGGACAGCACCATCAAAAACGCGATGAGGACGGAAAGGTTGTCCGCCTTGATCCATACGAGCGCCAAAATGACGAAGGAAGCCACGGGCATCGCCTTGGCTGCCGTCATCAGGGGGGAGAGGAGCGCCTTCACAAAGGCGGATGCCTTGCCCGCCCACGCGAGGAGGAGCGCCGCGATCGTCCCCAACGCGAACCCCGTGAGGATTTTCCCGAAGGAAAACAGCACCGCGCGATAGAAATCGCCCGTACCCATCATGCGCCAAAGCGTCTTTACCGCCTTGACGGGAGATACGAGCAACAATTCCTGCGCGACGGCGCGGCTCAAAAGCTCCCACGCGCATAGCCAAAAGAGGATCGCGGCCGTGCGCGTGGCGATGGATTTTGCCTTATCCGAGATGATAGAACGCCTCGTCCGGCAGCGCGCCGCCGACGGAAGCGGGGTCTTCTTCATACAGTGCCTCCAGATAGCCGGAAATGGATTCCTGCATTTCTGCGCCCTTTATGCAGACGATGTTGCATGCGGGGATCGCCTTTTCCGCGATTGCCGCCTTCGCGATGCCGATCTCTTCGATCCACTGCGCGGCTTCGGCGGGGTTTTCGTTGACGTAGGAAGTGGATTCTTCATACGCCGCCATGAACGCGGCGAATGCCTCGGGCCGCTCTTCGATAAACGCATCGCGCACGAGCACCACGCCCGTCACAAGCGCGCTGCCGTCGCCGATCGCGTCCCACATCTCCGTGAGGCTCAATGCGACGCGCAGGCTTTCGTTCTGCGCGCACGCCGCCGTCACATACGGCTGTGGCAGCATCGCGACGGATACCGCGCCCGACGCCAGCGCCGAGGCGACTTCCGTAGCTTCCGCCATGTACTCGATGGATAGATCACTTGCGGGATCGATGCCGTTTGCCTTCAGGACGTGGTTCAGCGCGTATTCCGGCGTCGTGCCCTTGCCGGTGGATGCCATCGAAACGCCCTTGAGGTCTTCTACGGAGTGGATGGTGTCACCGACCTCGACGATGTAAAGCACGCCCAGCGTGTTGATCGCCGCAACCGAGACGGCGCCTTCGGTCTTCTTGTACAAAACGCTTGCGAGGTTGCACGGCAGGAGCACGATGTCGATCTCTCCCGTGATGAGGGAGGGGACGATCGCGTCCGCGGTACCTTCGATGGTGAAGCTATAGGCTGCATCCGCCTCGTGAATCATCTTCGCCATGCCCATGGAGGTGGGGCCCTTCAGCGACGCGACGCGAACGGGCGCGTCCGCTTCCGCATAGGCGACGGGCAGCAGCAGGATCGATGCGAGAAGGAGCATTGTAAGCAGTTTCTTCATGAAAAATCATCCTCTTTCTGTATGGTTTTGGGCTTCTCACTTGCTTTATACCCCGAACCGCGCGCCGTGAAACGAGGGCGCGAAAGAATAACAGTGTCAAACAAATCGTCACTCTCGCGCCGACGGGCACTTGCCTCTTCCTTGCGCAGCGCCCTGCGCGCGTCCGCGACGTCCGCCTCCGCGTTCATGGACGAAACGCCGAGCAGCATCCCGAGCATCAGCATCGTGGAGATTACGGAGTTGCTGCCCGCGCTCACGAGCGGAAGCGTAAGCCCTGTCATGGGGATCAGCTTTGTATTGCCCGCGACGTTCACAAACGCCTGGATCGTGATCATCGCGACGATGCCGAACGAGAGCAGCGCGTGGAACTGCCGCCGCGCCCCGCAGGCGATGACGACGCCGCGCCACAACAGCAGGATATACACGCACAACAGCCCGCCCGCGAACAGCAGCCCGAATTCCTCGCCGATCGATGCGAACACGAAATCGGAGCTGTACAGCGGCACGCTTCGGGGATATCCCAAGCCAAGCCCCGTGCCGAACGCGCCGCCGTAGCCGATGGCGATCAGCGCCTGAATGATCTGGTAGCCGCTGTCCTCTGGGTCTGACCACGGGTTCAAAAACATCTCCACGCGCTTTTTCACGTAGTCGAACATGTGATATGCCCCGACCGCGCCGCCCGCGCCGAGGCCGAGCCCGATCGCCGTCGTCAAAAGGTTTTGCGACGCGGCGTAATATACGCTGCACGTCACGAGAAAGTAGATCGCGAGCGCGCCCAAATCCCGCTCCAAGAGGAGCGCGACGCAAAACGCCGCCGCGCACGCCATCGGAAGCAGGCTCTTTCGGACGGAGGTCTCCCCCGAAAAGAGCGCCGCGAGCATGAACACCAGATAGGATTTGCCGAATTCGGAAGGCTGGATCGTGAGCGTGCCCGTGATGCGGATCCAGTTTTTTGCGCCGTATGTCCATTCGCCTATGGCATATGGCGCGAACAGCGCCAGAATCGCGGGGATCATCAGGGCTTTCGCGACCTTTTCCCACGAGCGCAGGCGGCGGATGATCCATATGCCGAAACCCATCGCGAAAAAGCCGACGAGCATCGATAGCGCCTGCTTTTCGACCGTCACGCTCGCTCTGGCGATGTCCTTTAGAATCACGAGCGAAATGCTCATCAGAAACGCGCTCAAAAGGTACACCGCGCGATCCACCGGCGCGAATTTGGAATACAGCCCCAACGCGCCCGCCATGCAAAGCGGCATGGCGATCATCAGCAGAAGCGCCTGCATATCAAAAGGGTTCGTCTTTAGCGTGAGAAGGAGCATCGCAAACACCTGAAACGCCGCGATCAACATTTCCAACACCAGGGTGTTCGAGCGGTACAGGGCTCTATGCAACACATGCGGGTTTTTCTTTTTTCTCATGATTCCTCCATAAAGGGATCGGGCGTCTCCTTGGGCAGCTGCAAGAGGAATTTTGCGTCGCCAAGGTGGATTTCGTCCCCGCTGCGCGCGAAAAAGCGATCGCCCGTCACGCGCTGTTTGCCGATGGCGACCTCCGCCTTGCCCAGCGGCTCGATGAGCATGCCGCCCTTCATCCACTCAAACCGCGCGTGAAAGCGGCGTATCCCCTTGCCGTGGATCACCACGTCCGCGCGCCGCGAGGAGCCGATGATGCCCTGTATCGGAAGAAAATAGCGCTTGCCGTCCCCGAAGAGCGCGCCGATGCTGCGCTCGTCCTCGAGCATATCGTGCAATACCCTCGCGCGCTTCGCGTCCGTCTTCGTGATTCCGAAGGCGATGCCCACGATGATCGCCATCAGCGCCGCAAACAGATACCTCGCCGCGAGTGCGGCGATCGTATACATTTCCGGATTCATGCTTCTGTTTTGCCGAGGTTCTTCAGGAAACTCCCGAAAAACGCCGTTCCTTCCCTCCAAAAATCCTTGGGGCTCGCGCAGACGGATTTTGCGAGCGATGTGAGCATCCTTCCAAACTCCCTGTCTCGCTTGTAGGCGACCGCCATGATCGCCCAGTGGCGAAACGCGATATACGCCCGCTCTTCCTTCGTGAGGCGCGGGAAGTACTTCTTTTTGAACTCGTATAGCGCCGCCTCGCCCGTAACCTTGTTGCGCCCCTGCGAGATTCTGCCCTCCGTATGGCGGTACACATAGATGTCCGAGCGGTGGACATAGCCGATTTTTAAGCCTCTTTCGATGGTCTTCAGCATGAGATAGAATTCCTGCCCCATCTTCGCATCCTCAAAGCCGCCGATCTCCCGCAGCTTTTCGGCTTTGTACATAAAGGTCGCCGTCGGCGCGATGTGCTTCATGAGGTGCGCGCGCAAAAGCGTCTCGTTGTCAAACGCTTTGATCCACGTGAACTCGCGGTAGTCGACCATTACATCGTTCGCAGAATAGGCTTTGGAGTCCTCAAAGCTCATGTCGCAATCGGTTTCGACCATGTATCGCACCTGATGCTCTACCTTTTCGGGCAGATACCTGTCGTCGTCGTCCAAAAAGGTGATGTACTGCCCACGCGCGGCGGCGATGCCGTTGTTGCGCGCGATGGAGCCGCCGACGTTCTTTTCGTTTAAGACATAGACGACGCGGTCGTTTTCCGCCTTCAGGGCGCGCATATATTCGTCCACGATCTGCCGCGCTGGCTGATCCGGCTTGTTGTCGTTTACGACGACGATCTCCGTTTCGGGATATGTCTGTGCGAGCACGGAATCGACCGCGCGCTTCAGGAAGCGCAGATCGCGGTTGTAGGTAGGGATAATCACGCTGACGAGGGGATTCATAGCATACGTCCTTTCTGCTTGGAAAGTTTTACGGCGCCTGCACGGTGATTTTGCACGTCGACTTGATGCCGCCGCACGTGCCCGTAATCATCGCAGTGCCCGGGGCTTTGGCGTAGATCATGCCGTCCGCAACGGTTGCGACGGACAGATTGGAGCTTTTCCATACGATGGTCCGATCCGTCGCATTTTCGGGCAGGATCGACGTGGCGAGCGGAAGGGAGGCGCCGATTTTTACCGTCATCGAAACGGGGGAGACCTTAAACGACTGCACCTTGATCGGCTGCACCGTCACGACGCACTGCGCATAAACGTCGGGATAGGTGTTACTTTTGGCGACGATGACCGCCTTGCCGGGGGCTTTCGTCGTAACCAGACCCGACGACGGATCGACATCCGCAATCGAATCCTGTTTAGAAAACCACGAAAGCGTGTTGTTGGGCGCGGTTACGGGTTTGCAGATGGCGCTGAGCTGCAGGCTGTCGCCGAGCTTTACCGCCGCGGCCTTCTTCGAAATCATCACCTGCGCGACGGGCACTTCCTTCACCGCAACCTCGCACGAAACGCGAATACCGCTCGATGCCGTCGCCCAAATGTGCGCGACGCCCTTGGATACGCCCGTCACCACGCCGCTTGGCGATACCTGTGCGACGGACGGGTTGTCGCTTGTCCACGTGCCGGTGCGAAATAGTGCGGATAGGGGGAGAACCTTTAGGGAGAGTTTTTTTGACGAACCCTCGATCAGGGTGAGTTTGTTTGTGCTCAGGAGCAGTTCCGTTACCGCCTCTCCCGGCGGCACGACGCGAACGGAGATATAGTCCTCCTCCCCGCCGCTTTCCATCCAAACGGCGGTAAAGCCCGGCTTTTTGCCCGTGATTTCGCCTGCGTCGGACACTGTGGCGACGGTATCATCGGTGCTGACCCAAGAGACGGGGGAATCCGAGGGGTACATCGCAACCGTCTGCCCCACGGCGATGACGATCTCGCTGCTTTGCGCGACGACTGCGAAGGCACACGGCGCGATGCACAGCAGGAGCAGCGCAGAAAGGATCGGGATATACGGTTTTTTCATGGTTCGTTCCTCTCCTTCTCATTTGTTATATTCGCGTCAATCGCCGCAATTTGCTTGCGAAGGCGCACACTCCTGTGCTATAAATGGCGGTAAGGGCATCAGGAGGAAATGTACTATGGCTGAATCGTTTGATACGCCCCGCGCCGCCGTCATACAGGATTTGAGCGGCGTGGGCAGATGCGCGCTTTCGGTGGCACTGCCCATCATCAGCGCGATGGGCATACAGGCATGCCCCATGCCGACGGCAGTCTTGAGTGCGCACACGGGCGGTTTTACAAAGCCCGTATCCGTCTCGCTCACGGGATATATCTCGAACGCGCTCGCACACTGGGAGCGCGAGGATGTCCGCTTTCAGGGGATATACAGCGGCTACCTTGCGGACAACGCGCAGGTGGACATCGTGCGCGCGTTTATCCTGCGCCAGCGCGACCGATGTGAGACGCGCGTCGTCGTCGATCCGGCGATGGCGGATCACGGCAGGCTCTATTCCAACCTGACGGAGGACGTTTCGCACCACATGCGCAGCCTTTGCGCCGAGGCGGATGTCATCACGCCGAACCTCACGGAGGCGTTTCTGCTCGCGGGCATGCCGTATCGGGAGGAGATGCTTTCCAACGCGGAGACGATCCGGCTCCTGAACGGGGTGCTGGATACCGGCTGCGGCGCGGCGATCATCACGGGCGTTCCGCTTTGCGGGCGAAACTGCCAAGCCAACATCTGCGCGACGGCGGGCAATGCCGGGGGATTTTGGTACTGCGCCTATCCGCATCTGGACATCGCCCTGCCCGGAACGGGCGATATATTCGCATCCGTGCTTACGGGCGTACTTCTGCGCGGGGAGGCGCTGCCCGAGGCCATGGCGCGCGCGACCGATTTCACCTTCCGCGCGGTTCAGCGCACAGTACAGGCGGGAACGCCCGCGCGCGAAGGCGCGCTGTTTGAGGCGCTGCTGCCGACGCTTCTCGAACCGGAGGCGCGCATCGCACCGCGCTACCTCTTTTCCTGACAGATAAAATACATTCCCCGCGCGGCGTTACCGCGCGACAAGCCCGGCGAATTCGTATGGATACAGCGTTGTGGCAATCGTCGCGGTATCGCCGCACATTTTTCCCTCGCAACGGAGGAAGCGCACGTCGCGATACGCGCGGCCGAGGCGAACCGAAAGCCCTTCCACTCTGTCGTCCGAAAGGTTCCATATGCCGACGGCGAGTTCCTCTTCGCCCCGCTTGGTCATGAGATACAGCATCGGGTGGTTGCCGAGGAGTACGGCATCGGCGCGCTTTTGCGAGAGCCACTCGACTTGCGCGCCCGCGAGGCGCTTCATGCAGTAGTTGTCGAACCAGCCGAGCGCGTTTTTTGCATCCGCTGCGCAATACGGCAGCACCCAAAAGCGCTCTCCCTTTTGATTTTCGTAGCGGAACGCGCCGTCCATTTGCGCATTTCCGAATACGAACCGCGTCAGCACCTCCGCGCCCGCCTTTTTCGTGAACGCCACGGGCGAAACGCCCTCCGAAAGGCGCACATATTGGTCTTCTGCGATGTAGTATTCCTTCGGCATATCCTGAAAGGCGGAAGGCGTGTGTTCCATACTGCCCAAGGCTTTTTCGATTCCGACATCCACGCCACGCTGCATGAGGAGCAGCGCTGCCGGCGCATCGAGAATCGTGCCGTTTCGCAATACGTCCGTCGGCAGGTGCCGCGCGTTTTCCCCGAAGACGAGGTTTACGTCTCCTTCCGTGTCGCTCATCGAAAGGGAGCATCGCACGGCGAAATAATACGCTGCGTCGAACAGCCCCTCCTGCACCTCCGCAAGGAGGTTCGGGCGCGACGGATCGAGCGCTGCATATTCAAACTTTCGCAGAAAGTTCCAAATCCGAACGCCCGTCGCGCGCTTCGGCGCAAAATCCCGCTCCAGGATGTCGTACAGGGGCTTTGCGCGCAGCATCGCATCGATGTAGCCTGTTTCATAGGTCGCGTCGGACACGTAGTCGAGCATGTACTTCAGTATGCCGCTCGCCCTTCCGTCCGCGCGCAAAATCTGGTCGAAACACTCCAAGTGCGACGCGGGCGTCGCGAACCGCGGGCGCGGATAGGTATCGCCCTCCGTAAAAATTTCGATGGGCGCCTTTCCCCGCGCTTCTTCCTGCGCCCACGTGAGTTCGCAGCGCACGAAGGACACGGTGTCCCCGAGCTTGCGCGCCCAGTACGGCGCGCCGATCGTGCGCAGAAACGGTTTCGTCCGCCCCGCCATGATGCGCGAGAGCCTGAATGCATCGGTCGAAGACGTATCCCACGTGTCGATGCACGCGCAAAAGCCCAGTCGGCAGGCGGGGTCGATCTCGTCGAGTGCGCAACGCAGAGCGCGCGCAAAATCCTCTAAGGAATCCCCCTGCGCCGTGCGCCATGCGTCGCGGTATCGGTTCCTGCCCCCGGAAAACGCTTCGCGAAGGAGTAATTCCCGCGAAACGTCCTCTCCGAGGAGCTCCCGTATGCGCGCCATATGCAGATCGCACGCACAGCCGATGCCGCCGCGGCAGCCGAGGCGGAAATCGTCGTCCAACATGATCATCTTCGCGCCCGCGCGGGCGACCTTTTGCACCCACGCGCAGAAATCGCGCCGAAAATCCGCATCCATGGGGCAAAACGCCTGCGTGTCGCCGCCGTCGAGCCTGCGGATGGGCGTGTATTTGCCCCTTGCGGCGATCGGCGCGCCCGTGTGCCCGAACGTCTCGCCGAGCCACACCATGACTTCCAGGCCGTTCCCCTCGAAATACGCGATCAGCTCTTTCAGAAACGCGAGGTTTTCCTCCGAGGAAAACGCGAAATCCATTTCCCTGTCGAGCGCGAGCGCCACCCTGTCCGCGCCTGCGCGGCGCAGTTCGGAAAGCGCCGCATCCCTGCGGAAATGCCCGCTCGTGATGACGACGGGAACCGTCACTTTCATCGGAGAATACCCCTCCCTTCCGTTCATTTGTTCCGCCAACCGGAAGGCGAGAACAACAGCAGCATCGGCCAGATTTCGAGGCGCCCGATCAGCATGCAAAAGCTCAGGACGATCTTGCTGAAGCCCGAGAACATCGCGAAACTCCCCATAGGTCCCGCGAGCGAAAGCCCGGGGCCGACGTTTCCGATCGCGGAGATGGAGGCGGTGAGGTTCGTCTCGAAGTCGAGTCCGTCGACGGAAACGAGCAGCGTCGAAACGATGATGACCAAAATGTACGCGCCGAAGAAGTTCACGACCTGGTTCACGATCCCCTCGTCCAGCGTCTTATCGTCCATGCGGAGCACCGATACGGCGCGCGGATGCACGGCGCTGTGCAAACTGCGCTTGAGGGACTTCACCAATACCGAAATCCGCACGACCTTGAGACCGCCGCCGGTGGAACCCGCGCACGCGCCGATGAGCATGAGGATGATGAGCACCGTGCGCGAAAGCTGGGGCCACAGGTTAAAATCCGCCGTAGAAAAGCCCGCCGTAGAGATGATGCTCAGCACCTGAAACACGCCGTAGCGCAGCGATTTCAGCACCGTGCCGTATATCGGCAGGATGTTGAGGGAGATGATGCCCGTCGCTACGAGCACGATGCCCGCAAACGTCAACAGCTCCTCGTTTCGGAACACCTGCTTGAATTCGCGGTGCCACAAAAGGAAATACATCGAGAAGTTCACGCTGAACAGGAACAGGAACAGGCTCATCACATTGTCCACGGCGGCGCTTTGAAAATGCCCGACGCTCGCCGCGTAGTTGGAAAAGCCGCCCGTTCCCGCCGTGCCGAAGGTGTGGATCAGCGCGTCGTACCAGTTCATGCCGCAAAAGAGCAGCGCGATTACCTGCATAACCGTGAGCACGATGTAAAACCCGTAGAGCAGTTTTGCGGTCTTTCCGATCCTCGGCACGAGCTTTCCCGGCGTGGGACCGGGGGATTCCGCCTTCAGCAGGTACAGGGTATTGCCCGAGGACGGCAGGATCGCGAGCGCGAGCACCAATACGCCCATGCCCCCGATCCAGTGCGTAAAGCTGCGCCAGAACAGGATGCCCTTGGGGAGCGACTCGATGTCCGTCAAAATCGTCGAGCCGGTCGTGGTATAGCCCGATACGCACTCGAAAAAGGCATCTGGAAAATAGGGGATATACCCGCCCATCAGAAACGGCAGGCACCCGAACAGCGACAGCGCGACCCACGACAGGGCGACCGTGAGAAAGCCCTCCCGCGCGCGCAGAGTCTTCGAGTTCGGGCGCATGAAGAAATTGAGCGCGCATCCGCACGCCGCCGCCATTGCCGCGGCGAGAAGGAGCCATTTCCAGTCGTCCCCGCGAAACCACAGCGCCACGGCGACCGAGGGAAGCATCGCGGCGCCCTCCACCATCAAAACGCTTCCCAGCAGTTTGAAAACGAGTTTGTTGTTCATTCTTTCAAATAAACCCTCATGCCCCGACAAATCCGCCCCGTCGGAAGCCCCGGCGGGACGGAGCCGGATTATTGCAGTATGTCCTCAATCCCCGATATGCTCGTTTCGCGCGAGACGATGAGCACCGTATCCCCCGGCTCGATGTGATCGGAGCCGAACGGGATGATGACGTTTTTGCCGCGCACGATCATCGCGATCAGGGTGCCCTGCCGGATGGGGAGCTGCGAAAGCGGGATGTTCGTATAGCGGGGATCGTTCGCCGCGGTAAATTCCAGCGCCTCCGCCTGCCCGTCCACGATGCGGTAGATCTTCTCCATCACGCCCGAGCGCTTGCGCGAGCGGGCGCGCACCTGCCGCAGGATGGTGTTCGTGGTGGTGTTCTTGGGCGAAACCACGCTGTCTATGCCCATGCCCTGCAGAAGGTCTAGATAGCCCATGCGGTTGACCTTCACGATCACCTTTTCGAGCCCCTGCTTTACGCCGAACAGCCCGACCATGAGGTTTTCCTCGTCGCGGTCCGTGAGTGCGACGAGCGCGTCCATGCCCGCGATGTCCTCGGACAGGAGCACCTCCTGATCCGTGCCGTCGCCGCAGATGATGGATGCCTCGGGCAATTCCTCCGAAAGGCGCGTGCACTTTTCGGCGTTGATTTCGAGGATTCGCAGGTCCACGCCCATGCCCGCGATGATCTTTGCGAGATAGTAGGCGATGTGGCTGCCGCCGATCAGCATCGCGCTGCGCACGCGCTGCGTGTTCCGCCCGATGCGTTTGAAAAACGCGGACATGTTGCGGATGTCGGACGCGACGTAGATAATATCGCCCGCATGGATCACGAAATCGCCGCGCGGGATGATCGCCGCGCCGTCGCGCTTCACCGCGCAGACGAGCACGCGTTCGAGCCGCGATTTCAACGCGTAGAGCGGCTTATTGCTCAGGCCGTCCTTTTCCTCCACGCGGAACTGCACCATCTCCACCCGCCCGTGGGAAAACGTCTCGACCTCCATCGCGTAGGGATAGCGGAACAGGCGCGAAATCTCATACGCCGCGCCACGCTCCGGGTTGATGACCATGTCGATGCCCATTTCCTTTTGCAGGAGGGACAGGCTGTCGGTATACTCCGGGTCGCGGATGCGCGCGATCGCGTACTTTGCGCCGAGCTGCTTTGCCATGAGGCAGCAGAGCATGTTCGTTTCATCGTTCGCGGTCACCGAAATCAGGATGTCCGCATCGCTCGCACCCGCCTCGATCAGGCTGCGGACGTTGGAACCGGAGCCTTTCACGCACAGGATGTCCTGCGTCGCGCTCGCGCGGTCGAGCGCTTTTTGGTCGGAATCGATGAGCGTTATGTCGTGCCCCTCGCGCACCAGCGCTGCCGAGAGCGCGAAGCCGACCTTGCCTCCGCCGGCGAGGACGATGTTCATACGGCCTTCCTCGCCGCATCCAGGACGCGAAACGCCTCAGGCGCCTCCGCATCGAAATCCGTGCAGCCGCCCTCTATGCTGACGCGCCCGTCGTATCCCGCCTGTTGAAGTGCCGAAAATACCGCCCTGTAATCCTCGCCGTCGCCCTCCTTGGGGAAGGACCTTTTGAGCGAATTGCAGATGTGTACGTGCGCGAGCAGTTCGCCCGCGAGCGAAAAGCTCGAAAGCGGCTCGCTCGTCATCGCCATGTGATAGGTGTCGCCGAGCACCCTGATGTGCGGAAGCTGCGCCAACGACGCCAGAAGCACCGCCTCGGTGACGAGGTTGATGATGTTCGATTCCGCGCGCCGAAGCGGCTCGATCGCGACTGTCAGCCCCGCGGTCAACGCGTGCTTTTCCGCGACGCGCAGGAAATTCATGATCTGCCGCCACGCGACTTCCATGGAAAAGCCGTCGGGCACGTTGCGCGCCGCGCTCGAGCCGAACACGACCACCTTGCCGCCGAGTCGCACGGCGCGGGCAAAGGCCTTGGAGAGGTAATCGTGTATCTGCTGCGCGTTTACGTCCGGCCCCGTCACGCGGACGGAGGCGGGCAGCATGCCGTTAAAGGCCTCGACCTTGATGTCCGCCTTGTCGACCTGAAGCGCCGCCATGTGAAAGGCGTTCTCGTCCATCGCGGAGACTGTCGCGAGCCCCGTTTCCATATAGTCAAACCCGTATTTCTGCACGGATGCGATGTTTTCTATCGCCGTGCAGACCCCCAAGCGAATCATACCGTGATCCTCCCGTTATTTCGCGTTGTATGTGCCTTCCGTATCGAGCGTCCTGCTCTCGACGTCCTTGTGCTTCGAGGTCGCGCGGCGCTTGTTGAGTTCGGAGAGAAACAGCTCCTCGTCCAGCGGCAATGTGACCGTTTTGTCCAGCCACGCGGAAAGGTGCATCGCGTTGGAGAGCGTGAGCCCCAAAATGCCCTCTTCGCCCGGCGCGATCAGGGGCTCGCCGTGCAGGATGTGCGCGGCGAACGCGCGGAGCACTTCCCTGTGCTGCGGGTTCTGCCCGTCCGTCTCGACGTCGATCACCTCGTATTTCGGCTCGCCGAAGCCCTTTGTCCACGTGCGGGAAAACTCCGGCTCGTGCATCTCGAGCTTATACAGCGTGAGCTTGTCGTTTTCGGCGACGAGCTTTCCTCCGTCCATGGCGATTTCAAAGCGGTTCGTCCCCGGCGCGTCGCCCGTGGACGTGACAAAGACGCCCGTCGCGCCGTTTTCGTATTCGACATAGGCGGTCACGTCGTCCTCCACCTCGATGTCGTGCCATTTGCCGTTTTCCATGAAGGCGCGAACGGAAACGGGCATGCCGCAGATCCACTGCCACAGATCGAGGTTGTGCGGGCACTGGTTGAGCAAGACGCCGCCGCCCTCGCCCGCCCACGTGGCGCGCCATGCGCCGGAATCGTAATACGACTGCGAGCGGTACCAATTGGTGGCGAGCCAGTTTGTACGGCGAATCCTGCCCATCTCGCCGGACTGCACGATCTCGCGCATTTTGCAGTAGATGCAGTTCGTCCTCTGGTTGAACATGATCGCGTAGGTTTTGTCACAGGTTTTCGCGTATTCGTTCAGTTCGCGAACCGCCTTGGTATATACGCCCGCGGGCTTCTCGCTGAGCGCGTGCAGCCCCTTGGAGAGCGCCGCTTTCACGTAGCCGGGGTGGGAGTAGTGCGGCGTCGCGACGACGACCGCGTCGATCAGCCCGCTGTCCATCATGTTCTCCGCGTCGTCAAAGCGCGCGACACCGGGCAGGTTCTCCTTCGCCCATTCGAGCCGCGCGGGGTTGATGTCCGCGACCGCGGTGAGCGCCATTCCCGCGACCTCGCCGCCCAAAATGCTCTTCGCGTGCCCCGTACCCATGTTGCCGATGCCGATGATGCCGATCCGTACCGTATCCATATGCCCTCCCCCTTCTGTATGCCCTATCTCGTCCAAATGCCCGGCTTCTCTTCCGCAAAGCCGAGGTTTGTCAGAATCTCCTTGAGCGCGTCGCATGCCGCCTTGAAGGCGGTCTTCTTGTCGGGATAGGAATAGTGCCTCTTGATTTCCTCGTGCTGGAGGTTTTGCAGCCCGTCGAACACCGCAAGATGCGGTTCGATGGTCAAAACCGCATCGTCCTTGAACGCCAGGAATTGCCCGAGCACGCTCTCAACGCCGCCGTCGCCCTTGCCCGCGGGCACGACCGCGCCGTCGGAGAGCAGCGCGTCCTTCACGTGGATGTACTCCGTGTATTTTGCGAGCGCCGGGAACGCCGCATCCGGCTTTACGCCGCACTGCACGAAGTTTGCGGGGTCGAACACGCACTGCATGCGCGGATAAAACACCCGCATGAGGTCGAGGCACCTTTCATCCGTATCGCCGTAGATGCCCTTTTCGTTTTCGTGCAACAGAAACATGCCGTTTTCCTCGGCGGCGAGGAGCATTTTCTCGATGCGGGCAAAAACTTCCTCGCGCTTCGCCTCATACGGCACATCCTTCGGCATGAAAAAGCTGAACATGCGGATTTTGTCTGTGCCGAAGATGCGGCACAGTTGAAACGCCCTTTCGAGCTTTTCCATGTGCGGGTCGAAATCGTCGTCGATGCCGATCTTGCCGATGGGGGAGCCGAGTGCGGAAAGGCCGATGCTGTATTTGTCCAGCAACGCCTTTGCTTCCTTCGCCTCGTCGTCCGTAAGCTCCATGACGTTTTTGCCGTTCACGCCGCGAATTTCGATCAGCCCGATCGAGTTCTCCCGAAGTGCTGCAAGCTGTTCCTCAAAGGATGTCGCCGCCTCGTCCGCGAACGCGGAAAGGCGAAAGGTGTGTTTGCCCATGTCGAATGCGCCTCCTTCTATACCTCTACAGATATAAGTATACTCCGTCGGAACGCTTCCGTCAATACACTTTGCGTCAAATGCGCTTTGTAAAAAGCGCGCCCTGCGGCAGTTTCCCGTTGCGAAATGCCGCCGTTTTGGGTATACTGGTTGCGGAGATGATTCGATTATGCATACGTTTTATTCCACCTGCCCAAGCGGCTGCGAGGGGATCGCGCAGAGGATGCTGCGCTCCGCGCGCGTGTTGAAGGTGCTGCCCGGGGCACTCATATATACCACAAGCGTCGAAAGGCCCGCCTGCGAGGCGTTTCAGAACAGCTATCGCCTCCTCGCGGAGTATCCGAAGTGCGATTCGATGGAACGGGCGGCGCGCCTCGCGGCAAAGGATGTTTCCGCCCTGCGCGAGGCGGATATGCTCATGCGGCGGCTGCGCTTTCGCACCTTCCGCGTGATGTTTTCCGAGGGGAATGCGCTCGCCGCGCCGCCCAAGGCCGAGCGGAGCGCGATGGAAAAGGGCATCCGCGCGGCAACGGTCGACCGCGTATCGCCCGATACGGAGCTTCTCGTACTGCGCCGCACGGAAGGCTTTGCGATGTTGCTTTTGCGGCTGACGAAGCGCGCCGCCGTGCCCAAGGGCGAACTGAGCCCGATGGTCGCCGCCTGCCTAGCCTTTGAATCCGGCCTGACGAAGGGCGAAACGTTCCTCGACCCGTTTGCGGGGAGCGGCGCGGTCGGCGCTGCCGCACTCAAAACCGCGGGCAAGGTCTTCCTTTCGGATGCGGATGGGGGCGCGGTTTCCGCGATGCAAAATCGCTTTTCGGGCAAGTGCGCCATTGCACGCGCGGACGCGCGACACCTTTCGCACATCCCCGACGGCTCGATCGACGCGATCGCGACCGACCCGCCGTGGGGGCTGTTTCGGGAGGCGGACGTACCGCTTTCCAAATTGTACGATGGGATGCTCCCCGAGTTTCGCCGCGTGCTCAAAAAAGGCAGGAGGATCGCGGTGCTGACCGCCGACAAACAGGGCTTTGAAGCCGCGCTTTCTTCGCACGGATTCCGCCTGCTGCGAAGGACGGATGTACTCATCAACGGCAAGAAGGCGGCGATTTTCGCCGCGGAGGATGCGCTTTAACGGGCGCGGCGGAGAAATATACGGGAGGGGAAACGGATTGGGCTGGATGGAGCTTTTCGGGCGGATTCACACCTGCAGTGCCTGTGCGCTGTGCGAGGGCAGGCGGTTTGCCGTGCCCGGCGAGGGGAACCCCGATGCCGATTTGATGCTGATCGGCGAGGGGCCGGGGGCGGACGAGGACAGGCAGGGACGCCCCTTTGTGGGCGCATCGGGGCGGCTGTTGACGGAATTGCTTTCGGAGGTGGACATATCGCGCGAGGACGTATACATCGCCAACATCGTCAAGTGCCGCCCGCCGCGCAACCGCACGCCGCTTCCCGAGGAAGCGGAGGCATGCCTGCCGTACCTGCGCGAGCAGTTTCGGCTGATTCGCCCGAGGGTGCTGCTGCTTCTGGGCGCGACCGCCGCGAAATACACCATCGGCGGCGAGATTCGCATCCGCCGCGACCACGGGAAGTGGTTCGAGCGCAAGGAGATTTGGATGATGCCGACGTATCACCCATCCGCCCTCTTGCGGGATGAGACACAGCTTCCCGACGCGCGCGCCGATTTCCGCGCGGTAAAACAAAAACTGACGGAGCTTTCCGCGCGATAATATCGGAAAGCTGATTTGATGCCGAACTGCGGGGGAGAGGGGGAGTGCAATGCTCGTCAAATGCAAAAACGCGAGTGCGCGCCTTGAAAACGGCTTTTTCTCGGATGTGCGCGTCAAAAAAGGCGATTTGGATGCGGCAAGGCGCCTGTTCTCCGCGCTCAAGGGCGCTGTCGGCCCCATGCGGCGCGGCTTTCTGTCCTTCGGCGACGGCGTGCTGACGGGTGGGTTCGATGCGCCGCGCGGCATCCTGCTTCCACACAATGCGCCGGAAACCGCCGAAATGTACTACGCCTGCGGCGCGAAGGAGCACACCGTCTTTTACGGATACACGCTCCCCGTGCGCGCGGCATATGAGAAGATTGCGCGCTTTCGCGCGCTGCCCTGCGCCGTCCGCTCCATAGACCGCGCGGGTGCGGGGCGCATCGCGGACATCCTCGGCGAAGATCGGGAGGGCGTCTTCCGCGCGCTCGGCGAAATCCCGCCGCTTATACGCACCAAGGCCGTTTTTTGCGGGGAGGACGGCTTTTTGTTACTGCTCATTCGGGGCGGGCGCGCGCGGGTAGCGACGGGGTGGATTCGGGAACGCAGCCGCAATTCCCGCATACTGCTCTCGATGGCGAAGACCGCGTGCGAATACCTGATGAAGCGGGGCATCGAAACGAGCGATATCTCCGTCATCGACAAGGCCAACGAAGCCTCGCGCCGCACCGCAGAATCCCTCGGAGCGGCGGTCGATCGTACATATGTCCTGTTTGTTCTATAAAAAACGCAAGGGATTCAACAATTACACGATTGACATATACCAATTCAATGCTATACTGTTAATATAGGATATTGTATAGCGCGATAGGAGGATGTATATGGCTTTTCCCGTAATCATGCCTCGGCAGGGGCAGTCCGTCGAGAGCTGCATCGTCACAAAATGGAATAAAAAAGTGGGCGACAAGGTCGCCGTCGGCGACATCCTGTTCTCCTACGAGACAGACAAGGCCGCCTTCGACGAGGACGCAAAGGTCGAGGGGACGCTGCTCGCCGTCTTTTTTAACGAGGGCGACGACGTTCCCTGCCTCACCAATATGTGCGTGATCGGAAACCCCGGCGAATCCTTTGCGGAGTTCGATCCCGCAGGTTCCGATGCGCCCAAAGCCGAAGCGCCGAAGGCGCAGGAAGCCCCGAGCGCGGAAACCGCGCCCGAGGTCGCGGAAGAGATCGCCGAGCCCGTGCAGGTTTTCGGCGAACTGAAGATCTCCCCCCGCGCAAGGGCGCTTGCCGAGCGGCGCGGCGCGGACCTTTCCAAGGTCGTCCCCACGGGCCCCGAGGGGCGCGTGATCGCGCGGGACGTGCAGCTTCTGCTCGATAAGGGCTATGTCGTATCCCCCGCAGCGCGCGCGGCGTATCCGGGCGGCATCGAGGGCAGCGGCATGGGCGGCCGCGTCGTACTCGCCGACCTCGAACAAAAACCCGCAGAAGCGGTGCAGGCAGCGCCCGCAGCACAGGCTGCGCCTGCGGAGTCCGACACCTACGAGGAGCCGCTCTCCAACATCCGCAAGGTCATCGCCAAGGCCATGACCGGTTCGCTCGCGCAGATGGCGCAGCTCACGCACAACTTGTCCTTCGACTGCACCGAGATTCAGGCGCTGCGCAAGCTCTTCAAGGAAAAGGGCGAACAAATGGGCATGAACAAAATCACGCTCAACGACATCGTGATGTACGCCGTCGTAAAGACGTTGCAGATGGAAGAACACAGGGCGCTCAACGCGAACCTCATCGACGGCAAGACCATGAAATACTACCGCTGCGTCAACCTCGGCATGGCGGTCGATACCGAGCGCGGGCTCATGGTGCCCACTATCTTCCACGCGGACAAGATGTCCCTGAAAGAGCTTTCCGATGCGGCAAAGGCGCTCGCCAAGGAAGCCCAGTCCGGAAGGATCGACCCGGACAAGCTCAGGGACGGCTCCTTCACCGTGTCAAACCTCGGCGCGTTGGGCATCGAGTCCTTCACCCCCGTCATCAATCCGCCGCAGACGGGCATTTTAGGCGTGTGCACCATCACGACGGGCATCAAGGACGTGGGCGGCACGTGCGTGCCCTATCCCAAGATGACGCTGTCGCTCACCTACGACCACAGGGCGCTCGACGGCGGCCCCGCCTCCAGGTTCCTGAAGGACCTGAAGAACAACCTTGAAAACTTCACGCTGCTTCTCGCGAAGGGCTGACAGGGAGGGCGCATATGTTTGATCTCATCGTCATCGGCGGCGGCCCCGCCGGGTATCTCGCAGCGGAGCGCGCCGGAAACGCCGGGCTGAACACGCTGCTGTTTGAAAAGAAATCGTTGGGCGGCGTCTGCCTGAACGAGGGGTGTATCCCCTCCAAGGCGCTGCTCCATTCCGCAAAGGTGTACGAAACCGCGCTGCACGGCGCGCAGTACGGCGTCTCCGTCGAGGGCGCAAAGCTCGACCACAAAGCCGTCGTCGCAAGGCGGGGCAAGGTGGTACGGCTGCTCGTCGCGGGCGTCGGCGCGAAGATGAAGGCCTCCCGCGTGACGGTCGTCAAAGAAGAGGCGGTCATCAAGGGGCGCTGCGAGGGCGGCTTTGCGGTTGTCGCTGCGGGGCAGGAGTATCAGGGCGCAAAGCTTCTGATCGCAACGGGTTCCTCTCCCGCCGTCCCGCCGATCCCCGGCCTCAGGGAGGCGCTCGATGCGGGCTTTGCCGTCACCAACCGCGAGGTGTTGGAGCTTCCCGAGGTGCCGAAGGAGTTCGTCATCATCGGCGGCGGCGTCATCGGGCTGGAAATGGCGGCGTATTACAACACGGCGGGCAGCAATGTCACCGTGATCGAGATGCTCGACCACATCGCCGGCCCCACGGACGGCGAAATCCGCGATTTCCTGCTCAAAGAGTATAAGAAAAAGGGCGTCACGTTCCTGCTCTCGACCAAGGTCACGGGGCTTACCCAAAACAGCGTGCTGTGCGAGGCGGACGGAAAGACGATAGAAGTTCCCGCGGACAAGGTGCTGCTCTCCATCGGAAGGCGCGCCAACATCAAGGGCATCGGCCTTGAAAACATCGGCGTGGAGACGTATCGCGCGGGCATTATGGTGGATAAGCAGGGCAGGACGAACGTCGAGGGCGTGTTCGCGGCGGGCGACGTAAACGGAACAGCCATGCTCGCGCACACCGCGTACCGCGAGAGCGAGGTCGCCATCAACACGATTTTGGGAAAGCGCGATGGAATGCGCTACCACGCGAACCCCTCCGTGATTTACACCAAGCCCGAGGTCGCGTCCGTAGGCCTCACCGAGGAAGAGGCGCAGGAAAAGGGCATCCCCTACGATGTCAAAAAGCTCTCCATGCGCTTTGCGGGCCGCTTCATCGCGGAAAACGAGGGCGGCGACGGCCTGTGCAAGGTGCTCGTACACAAGGTGCACCGCAACGTCATCGGCGTGCACATGATCGGCGCATATTCCTCCGAAATCATCTGGGGAGCTGCGCAGATGATCGAAAGTGAGCTCCGCGTGCAGGACGCGAGGGAGATTATCTTCCCGCATCCCACGGTCTCGGAGATCATCCGCGAAGTGCTTTGGGAGTTCGAGGACAAATAAGGCAAACCTTCAAGTAAAATACTATTATAGGAGTGACAGATCATGCCTAAATCGCAATACATCGATCCGTCGGTCGTGCGCGCACCCGGAGCCGTTCACTTTGAGGACATCCCGGTCAATGCCTACCAAAAGACGGTCAAGGACGAGCTCGGCAATTTTTCCAAGGAGCAGTTGATCGGCATTTACCGCGACATGCTCATGCTCCGCGAGTTCGAGACGATGATCAACCTCATCAAGACCAAGGGCGAATACAACGGCACCGCCTATAACCACCCCGGCCCCGCCCACCTTTCGATGGGGCAGGAGGCGTCCGCGGTCGGTCAGGCGTTCCATTTGGACGTGGACGACTTTATCTTCGGCTCGCACAGGAGCCACGGCGAAATCCTCGCCAAGGGATTGTCCGCGATCGCAAAGCTCTCGGACGACGAGCTCATGGACGTGATGAAATCGTTCCTCGACGGCGATACGCTCGCGGTCGTGGAGAAGAAGCCCCACGCGACCGTCAAGGAGCTCGCGGTCGACTTCCTGCTGTATGGCGCGATGGCGGAGATCTTCGCCCGCAAGACCGGCTTTAACCGCGGCCTCGGCGGCTCCATGCATACCTTCTTCACCCCGTTCGGCATCTACCCGAACAACGCGATCGTCGGCGGCAGCGGAACCATCGCGGTCGGCGCGGCGCTGTTTAAGAAGGTCAACCGCAAAAAGGGCATCGTCATCGCCAACATCGGCGACGGTTCGCTCGGCTGCGGCCCCGTGCTCGAGGCGCTCAACATGGCGGCGATGGGGCAGTTCACGCAGCTGTGGGAGGGCGACATGAAGGGCGGCCTTCCCGTGATGTTCAACATCTTCAACAACCAGTACGCGATGGGCGGCCAGACGAACGGCGAGACCATGGGCTACGACATCCTTGCGCGGCTGGGCGCGGGCTTTGCCCCCAACCAGATGCACGCAGAGCGCGTGGACGGCTTCAACCCGCTCGCGGTCATCGATGCGGTCGCCCGAAAGAAAAAGCTCCTGCTCGAAGGCAAGGGCCCGGTGCTGCTGGACGTGCTCACCTACCGCTACGCGGGCCACAGCCCGTCGGACTCCTCCTCCTACCGCACGAAGGAAGAAATCGCGGCTTGGGAAGAAGTCGACCCCACGATCACCTATCGCAAGCAGCTGATCGAGGCGGGGCTTGCGACGGATGCGGACTGCGACGCGATCATGCAGACCGTGAAGGATGCGATCTATCGAAATTTCCTGCTCGCCATAGACGATACCGTCTCCCCGCACATGGACCTTTCCGCCGATCCCGATGCGATCGCAAACCTCATGTTCTCCAACGGCCGCGTGGAAGCCTTCTCCGACGCGACGCCCGACGTATCCATGCCCATGGAGGAGAACCAGCGCGTCAAGGCGATCGCGGGCAAGGAGCGCTTTGCGTTCAAGGACGGAAAGCCGGTCTCCAAAAACAGGGTATATCAGCTGCGCGACGGCCTGTTTGAGGCGATTATCGACCGCTTTTACAAGGACCCGACCATGATCGCCTACGGCGAGGAAAACCGCGACTGGGGCGGCGCGTTCGCCGTGTACCGCGGGCTCACCGAGGCGCTTCCCTACCACAGGCTGTTCAACTCCCCGATCAGCGAAGCCGCGATCGTCGGAAGCGGCGTCGGCTACGCGATGGCGGGCGGGCGCGCGCTGGTCGAGCTCATGTACTGCGACTTCCTCGGCCGCGCGGGCGACGAGGTGTTCAACCAGATGTCCAAGTGGCAGGCGATGTCGGCAGATATCATCAAGATGCCGCTCGTGCTCCGCGTCTCCGTCGGCTCCAAGTACGGCGCGCAGCACTCGCAGGACTGGACGAGCCTGACCGCCCACATTCCGGGGCTCAAGGTCGCCTTCCCCGTAACGCCGTATGACGCGAAGGGCATGCTCGCCTCTGCGCTCGTGGGCACCGACCCCGTGGTCTTCTTCGAATCGCAGCGCATTTACGATGTCGGCGAGCAGTTCCACGAGGGCGGCGTGCCCGAGGGCTACTACGAAATCCCGCTGGGCAAGGCGGACATCAAGCGCAAGGGCGACGACGTAACTGTTTTGACCTTCGGCTCCGTACTGTACCGCGCGCTCAAGGCGGCGGACGAGCTGCAGGAGAAATACGGCATGAGCGCCGAGATCATCGATGCGCGCACGCTCGTCCCCTTCGACTACGACACCGTGCTCGAATCCCTCAAAAAGACCGGCCGCCTCGTGATCGTGACCGATGCCTGCGAGCGCAACAGCTTCGCGAGTGAAGTCGCGCGCGTGGTGACGGAGCTCGCGTTTGACGAATTGGATGCGCCCGTCGCGGTCGTCGCGGCGCGCAACTGGATCACCCCCGCGCACGAGCTGGAGGACGCGTTCTTCCCGCAGCCAAGCTGGATTTTGGATGCCATCGATGCCAAGATCGTCCCGCTCAAGGGGCATGTGCGCACCACCAACCTGACCGCGGGCGAAAAGCTCCGCAGGGAACGTCAGGGCGTATAATTCCCCCAAAAACAGAAAAAGCCGCCGCGCGCTTCCGAAAGGGAGGGGCGCGGCGGTTCTTTCCTGTCATTTGCCGGTTCGGAATACCTCGATCACGTCGCTGCGCTTGAGCAGCGCCTTGATCACTTCCTCCAACTGTTTTGCGTTTTTGATCTCCATGGTGATGTTGATAATCGTGTTCTTGTCCTTGTCTATGCGCGCAGTGAGCGCGGTGATGCTCACGGAAAGCTTCACCAAAAGGGCCGATATGTCGGCGAGCAGCCCCACCCTGTCGTAGGCGACGATCTGGATTTCCGCGCTGTACGCGCCGCTTTCGCCGTTCTCCCAGCGCACGTTGATGAGGCGCTCCGGCTCCTTCCTGATGCTTTCGATGTTCACGCAGTCGCTGCGGTGCACGGATACGCCCCGCCCGCGCGTCACATAGCCGATGATGTCGTCCCCCGGCACGGGCGTGCAGCACTTCGCGAACCGAACGAGCATTCCCTGTTCCCCCTCGACGACCACGCCGCGCGAGGAGGTGGACTGCCTGTGCGGCGTTTCGGGCTTCGGCATCGGAATCTCCGGCGCATCGGGCTTTTGCGTGCGCCGGTATTGCTCGATGATGCGGTTTAACACCTGCGCCGTCGAGAGCCCGCCGAAGCCGACCGTCATGTACAGATCGTCCAGCGAGGACAGCGTGTGCCGCCTGTATATCGGCTCCAAATATTCGGGCTTACTGAGCGTATGCCACGAATAGCCGAGCCGCTTTGCCTCCTGCTCCAGCATTTCCCTGCCACTGGCGATGTTCTTGTCCTTGAATTCGCGCTTGAACCACGAGCGAATCTTCGTGCGCGCCTCGCTGGTCTTGACGATCTGCAGCCAGTCGCGGGAGGGGCCGCGCGAGGACTGCGAGGTGATGATCTCGCAAAAATCGCCGGACTGCAATTCGCTGTTGAGCGGCACGATCCTGCCGTTCACCTTCGCCCCGATGCACTTGTGTCCCACTTCCGTATGCACGGCGTACGCAAAGTCGAGCGGCGTCGCGCCCTTGGGCATGGATTTTACCGCGCCGCGCGGCGTGAAGACGAACACTTCGTCCGAAAACAGGTCCGTCTTCAGCGCGTCCACGAACTCGTTCGGGTCGTGCGTGTCGCTCTGCCAATCGACGATCTGCCGCAGCCAGTACAGCTTTTGGTCCAGCTCGTCCGCCTGCTTGCCCTCTTTGTAGCGCCAGTGCGCCGCGATGCCGTATTCCGACGTGCGGTGCATGTCCCACGTGCGAATCTGCACCTCGAACGACATGCCGCCCATGCCGACCACCGTCGTGTGCAGCGATTGGTACATGTTCGACTTCGGGACGGAGATGTAGTCCTTAAAGCGGTTCGGCATCTGCGTCCACAGCGTATGCACCACGCCCAGGGAGGCGTAGCAGTCGAGGATCGTATCGACCAGTATGCGCACGGCGAATACGTCGTAAATCTCGTCGAACGACTTGTTTTGCGACTTCATCTTCTTGTAGATGCTGTAGATATGCTTTACCCGCCCGTCGATCTCCGCGTGGATGTCCTGCTCGGCGAGCTTTTCCGAAAGCACATCCTTGATTTTTTGGATGGATTCGCCGCGCTCCTCCTGCGTCATGCCGATCTCTTCCACGATATTGCGATAGGCTTCGGGGTCGAGATATTGCAGCGACAGGTCTTCCAACTGCCATTTGACGGCGGATATGCCGAGCCTGTGCGCGAGCGGCGCATAGATGTCGAGCGTCTCCCGCGCGATCGCGATCTGCCTGTCGGGCTGCTGAAATTGGAGCGTGCGCATGTTGTGGAGCCTGTCGGCGAGCTTGATGAGCACCACGCGGATGTCCTTCGCCATCGCGAGCACCATTTTGCGCAGGCTTTCGGCCTTCTGCTCCTCCTTCGTCGTGAAGTCCATGCGGCTGAGCTTCGTCACCCCGTCCACCATCAGCGCGATGTCAGAGCCGAATTCGCGCGTGATGACATCCATCGTCACGTTTTCACAGTCCTCCATAGCATCGTGCAACAGCCCCGCGGCGACCGTCGCACCGTCCAACATGAGGCCCGCCAGAATGGACGTCGTCTCATACGGATGCGTGAAATACGGCTCTCCGGATTTGCGCTTTTGCCCCACGTGTGCCTGATAGGAAAACAGGAACGCCTTCTCTACCACCGCAAGGTTGTCATGGGGGTGGAAACGCCGGATTTTGTCGAGCAACTCTGTGAGCATCTGTTCCCTGTCCATGATCATGACATCTTCCGGCATGTGCTCATCCCCTTTCACGTCTGATCGCTTGGATTCTTTGATACATCGCGTCGTCCTCCGGCTCCGCCTTGAAGGGCGGCTTGCCGACTATCTGAAGCGGCTTCTCCCGAAACGAGATCAGCCCCATGTGATCCAAAACATATAGCCCCGAAAGTGCCCCGAGCATCGGAACGCCCGAGCATTCCATGATGTCGCGGTACAAAAGCATCGCGTCGCGCCGATGGAATGGCCGCGAGAGAATGCGCCGCACCGCCTTGTACACCTCGCGCAGCATATCCTTGTCGCACAGCGCCCTGAGCCATGGCGCATCGCCCATGTTTTCATCTCGAAACAGCTGCGAGCCGCCCGGAACGTCTCCAAAGAGGACTTCCGGCGCGTCCAAGAGCACTATGTGCCTATATCCTTCCGAGAATTCGCCCTTCGGCAGCAGGCACACCGCGTTAAAGCCCCTTTTGTCTGCGGGATACGCGCCGATGCATACGTCCGGCGGGAACCGCTGCGCGACATGCAGCACAGCCTGTACCGCCTTTTTCGTCAGCGCGATGAGGAGAGTCCCCCTCGGGTTCGCATCCAACAGCGATGCCCATTTGTGCATGGATAGCGGCACCGCGCCCTGCGCGCGGGCATCCTTTTGCAGCCGCTCGGACAGAAACGATGCGAACATCGCGCCCGTCACTGTCAGGTTTCCCGCATCCCACGCGACCTCTGCGGCAGAAAGCAGGCACTGTATATTCTTTCGGTCTTGCCATGAATTGATCTCGGCATTGTACAAAACGCGCGCGTTCTGCCCCGAAAGGCGCGATGCTTCCTCCCCGTGGCGGAACCACACCGCCTGCGTCTCGGTGCCGCCGCTTTCAAGCGAGAGCCTGAGCGTGTTTCCGTCCGCGCCGACGCGCTGCGCCGAAACAACCTTTGCCTCCGAAAGGAACACGGGCTTGGGGTTTTGGTTCCCCGTCGGCTCGAGCAGCGAAAGCATTTCGATGTCCTCTATGCGCCAATCGGCGAGATCTACCTCGGCATCGTATTCCGCCGTCGGGACGAATGCGGCGGGGTCGCTCGATTCGGCGATCGCCTTATCGATATCCAAAATGAACGCTTCGAGTGCTTCTTCCTTCATCGTCAGCCCCGCCGCCTGCCTGTGGCCGCCGTAGCGGTCGAGGTGTTTGGCGACGGATGTAAGCGCGGCGTAGATGTCCACGCCCTCGATGCTTCTGCACGAGCCGGTCAGCACCCCGCCCTCCCGCGAAAAGAGGATTGCGGGCATTGCGTATTTTTCGCACAGCCGCCCCGCCGCGAGCCCGATCACGCCCTTGTTCCATTCGCCCGCGAGCACGATTACGCGCCTTTGGGCGAGCGGATAGTGCAAAAGCTGCGCTTCCGCGTCCTTCAAAATGGCATCTTCAATCTGCTTGCGGCGCGCGTTTTCCTGCTCCAGCTCCCGCGCGCGTTCGTCCGCCTCGGCGTCCGTTTCGCTCAAAAGCAGTGCGAGCGACCGCTTTGCATCGCCTATGCGCCCGCCCGCGTTCAGCCTCGGCGCGAGGCGGAATGCGAGGTCGGTCGAGGTAATCTTTCCCTTCATCCCGCTCGCCCTGACGAGCGCGGCGATGGGTGGGCGCGGGTTTTCGTTCATCCGCAGGAGCCCCTTTGCGACGATTGTGCGGTTTTCCCCCGTGAGCGGCACCACGTCCGCGACGGTTGCGAGCGCGGCGATGTCGATAAAATCCATAGCCAGTTCCGCATCCAGCGCGCAGGCGAGCTTAAACGCCACGGCAGCCCCGCACAGGTATTTATACGGATAGTCCCCCAAGAGCGGGTTGATCACGGTGCAATTCGGAACGCGATCCCCCGGTTGGTGGTGGTCCGTCACGATGACGTCGAGCCCCAGCCCCATCGCCGTTTCGACGAGCGCTTTTTCCGCGATGCCGTTGTCGACAGTCACCAATACCTCCGCGCTTTCCGCGATTTCGCGCAGCCCCTTTTCGTTCAGCCCGTAGCCCTCTTTGTGGCGCGAGGGGATATAGAATCTCGAAGAGATGCCGTATTTTCGGAAGAACAGCATCAGAATCGCGGTTGCGGACACGCCGTCCGCATCGTAATCTCCCCAGATGAGGACGCGTTTGCGCTTTTCTTTTGCTTCCTGCAGCCGCGAAACCGCTTCTTTCATGCCCTGCAGCAGCATCGGGTCGTGGAGCGTGCCCGCTTCGGGGTGCAGAAATTCCTGCGCATCGGTTACGCCCCGCGCGCGCAAAAGCCTTTGCAGCACATCCGGTATATCCGGCGGATATGCCGCATCCGCAACATCTATGCCCGCGCGCCGTACAAATCTGCGCATATGTCCCTGCCCCCTCTCCAAGGAATAAAGAGAATTAGGAATCGGAGGCGCCTCCAATTCCTAATTCTGCCTGTTTTACGGTATTAAGCCTTTTTTGCCTGCCTGTTTTTACGGAACAGGTTGCGAATCGGCGCGAAGGTGTCGTTGTCCAGCCAATACGCCCAAATCTGCCCGGAAAGCATGACGGAAGAATACGTGCCCGCCAGCATACCGACGACGAGCGGGAAGCAGAATTCCTTGATGGAACTGACACCCAAGACATACAGCGCGACCAGCGTGATGAGCGTGGTGAGCGTGGTATTGATCGTGCGGCTGATGGTCGAAGAGACGGAGCTCTCCACGATTTCCTTGTGCGTCTTCTGCGCAAATGCGGGGTTCTTCACGTTTTCGCGGATGCGGTCGAAGATGATGATCGTGTTGTTGATGGAATAGCCGACGATGACTAGAAGCGCCGCGATAAAGGTGCTGTTCGCCTGGTACACGCCGCGGAAAAACACCATGAAGCTGCACATAATCAATACGTCGTGCGTGAGCGCGAGAAGCGCCGCGAGACCGGAATAGAAGTCAAACCGGATCGCGATGTAGACCAGAAGGCACAGGAAGGCGATCAGAAGCGATTTCACGGCGTTGGCGATCAAATCCCGTCCGGCGACCGCGCCGACGAATTCGATCTGCACAAACTCCATATCAGGGTACGTCTCCCTGAGTTTCGCCTCGAGGTTGACGCGCATATCGTCGTCGCCATGCTCCTGCTTGATGCGGATTTGCAGCTGGTCCTGAACTTCGCCGACGCCGGTCTTGGCGATCTGCGATTCGGCGATGCCGACGGATTTGAGCGCTTCCTCGACGATTGCCACGTCGAATTCGCCGTGCATGTTATACGTCAAAAGCGATCCGCCCGTGAAGTCGATGCCCATGTTCATGCCGAGGCCGAAGAGCGAAAGCACGATCGCCAAGACGATGATCCCGGCGGAAATCGTCATATAAAGGCGCGTATTTGCGGTAAAGATGTTGTTCTTCATTGCTTTTGGTCCCCCTTCAGCGAGTATACCAGGCGATGTTTTTGATGCCCAGCCCGACGACGCGCTTCAAAAGGAAACGCGTGACAAAGACCGCCGTGAACATGGATGCGACGACGCCGATCAAAAGCGTCATCGCGAAGCCCTTGATGGTGCCGGTACCGAAGTACAGCAGCACGAGCCCGCAGATGATGGTCGTCACGTTGGAATCGATGACCGCGCTCAGCGCGTTTTTGAAGCCGCGGTTGACCGCGCTCTCCAAAGAGCGACCGGACTTGATCTCCTCACGCATGCGCTCGAAGATGACGACGTTCGCGTCGACCGCCATGCCGATGCCGAGCAGCACGCCCGCGATGCCCGGAAGGGTCAGCTGGACGCCGCGAATCAGCGCGATGGAATACATCACGATGAGTACATAGATGCAAAGGGCGAGACTTGCCACGATGCCGGGAAGCCTGTATACCGCGATCATGAACACGATGACCAGAATGAGGCCGACGACGCCCGCGAGCAGCGCCTTTTCCATCGCCTCGTCGCCCAGCGTCGCGGACACCGTGCGCACCTCGTCCTCGCGGATATCCAGCGGCAGCGCGCCCGACATGATGAGGTTGGCGAGGTTGATCGCGTCCTGCGCGTCCTTCATGCCGTCGATATAGCCGTAGCCGCCCGTGATCGCCGATTGGACGACCGGCGCGGAGATGACGTCGCCGTCCAAGGAGATGGTCAGCTGCTTTCCGATGTTGTTTGCGGTCGCGGTCGCGAACGCCTCTTTGCCGCTTTCGTTCAGCTCGAAGTGCACCACGACATTTTCGGGGCTGTTCGGGTCCGCATAGCCCGCGCGCGCCATCTTGATGTCCTTGCCCTCGATGATGATGTTGCCATCGGGGTCGGTGATGGTCAGGTGCGCGGGGGTGCCGATGATGTCCAAAATCTCGTTGGGATCGGCGACATCGGGAATCTCCACGCGGATGCGGTCGCTGCCCTGCTGCGTCACAGTCGCTTCTGTAAAGCCCTGCTGCGTCAGGCGGTTGCGAAGAACGGAGATGGTGCCGTGCAGAAGGCTTTCAAAATCCTCCTGATTCGGGTCCGTCGCAACATACACGGCGTACACGCCGCCGCGAAGGTCGAGCCCGAGGCTCACCGCGTCTCCGACCTTCAGGAAGATATACTTGCCGACCTGAAACCCGTTCAGGGCGAGCGCCGCGACCAGTACCACCAGTACCACGGTCGTAAGCAGGGTGATAAGGTTTTTCGTCTTCTGGTTCATCTGTCCCATGTCCTCCCAGCGCCCGCCCGAGATACCCTCGGGGCATACGCGCAACAAGTATTGTACAATATAATATTATAGAACAAAACCGTCGACAAGTCAAACGGTTTACCAAGGAATAACACGGGGAATCAGTGCGGCGCTCCCCTTCATCCCGCAAAAAAAGCGACCCGGGCGCGGCGGGAAAGCCGTTTCCGGGCCGGTTGGGATGCGGTTAATCGATGGTTTCGATGCGGATCGTGTTCGTGTGGCCGGGCGCGCCCGTCATCTGCCCGCCGGTGACGATGATGTTGTCGCCCTTTTGGAGCGAAAGCAGTCTCTTTGTGAGCCTCATCGCATTGTAGAACAAAACCTCTATCGAAGGCATTTTCTCGGACATGACCGGAATCACGCCCCAGGCAAGCGCGAGCTGCCGATAGACTCTCTCATCCGTGCAGATGCCGACGATGTCGATGGGCGGGCGGAAGCGCGAAACCAGGCGCGCCGTCGTCCCGGACATGGAGCAGACGGAGATCGCCTTCGCGTCGATGTCCATGGCGAGCGTACATGCCGAGCGCGAGACGGCATCGATGTTGCTCTTGATCTTGAAATCGGTGGCGTAGAAGCGCTTTCGATAGTGAATGTTCTTCTCCGTTTCCGTGACGATCTTTGCCATCGTCGCCGCGGTAAGCGCCGGGTACTTGCCGACGGCGGTCTCGCCCGAGAGCATGACCGCGCTCGTGCCGTCGTACACGGCGTTTGCGACGTCGGAAATCTCCGCACGCGTCGGGCGCGGATTGGAGATCATCGATTCCAGCATCTCCGTAGCCGTGATGACGCGCTTTCCGAGGCGCCTGCACTGCATGATCAGGTGCTTCTGAATCGCGGGCAGCTCTTCAAACGGGATCTCCACGCCCATATCTCCGCGGCCGATCATGATGCCGTCGCTGGCTTCGCAAATCTCGTCGATGTTGTCGACGCCGGCTTGGTTTTCGATCTTTGCAATCAGCAAAAGGTCCTCTCCGCCGTTCGCGTCGACGAATTCGCGCAGGTCGATCAGATCCTGTGCGCAGGATACGAAGGAGCACGCGACGTAATCGATGCCGTGCTCGATGCCAAACAGCAAGTCTTTTTTGTCTTGCTCGCTCAGATACGGAAGCTTGAGCACCTTTCCGGGGAAGCTCATGCTCTTGTTGTCGGAAATCACGCCGCCCGCAATCACCTTCGTCACGACATCCGCGCCGTGAACCCCCGTCACTTCAAAGACCAGAAGTCCGTTGTTCACGAGAATGCGGTCGCCCGGCTGCATCTCCTCGGCCAGCTTCTTGTAGCTCACGGATACGCGGCGATCGTCGCCCTGGATGTCGTCCGCCGTGAACAGAAACACGTCGCCGTCCTTGAGTTCGGCCTTCCCGCCCGCGAATTTCCCGACTCGGTATTCCGGGCCCTTGGTGTCGAGCAGGATCGCGATCGGCACACCCAGCCTGTCGCGGACATTTTTGACCATCTCGATCCGCTCGGCGTGATCTTCATACGTGCCGTGCGAAAAATTCAATCGGACGACATTCATTCCGGCGTTTACCAGCGCCGTAATGACCTCCTCGTTCGCCGAGGCCGGACCCAACGTACAGATGATTTTCGTTTTTCTCATGAAAAACCCTCCCCCAGTCCCTGACACAGTGAACCGTCATAGCCTACCCATTGAAAACCGAACGCGGCGGAGGAACCGTGTCGCATATAAGGAAAGTCGGTACGCACACCCTGTCGCAATCACCCCAAAAGCATGATCGAAGGCGTAAATGAAACGATTGTTTCATGACAGACTCCACCGCTTACGCCCGAGCATATTGTACCACGCCCCGCCGCGGGTGTCAATACGGACTGCGCGACATCCCAACGGCCCACGCAAGAATTAAAGTTTTGATGACCGTTCCCAGATAATCCCGATCGTACTTCCCCCCCCTTGCGTGCCGACGCGGATTCGTTATTCCCCGAAAGCTTCTTTCATTCTCTGTAACCCCTTCCGCTTACTATTTCGACCCGTGAGGTGATAACTCCTTTTGGCGATGCAACATCAACAAATGGGCGTCCCTTCGATTGCCGTTAGCGCATGCGTTGACCGTGCGAAGAACGCGATGCGGTAAATGTTGACGGAACGCATGATGCGGGGTATAATACCCATATGCAAAAACGGCAGACGGGAGGGAACCATATGCTGTCATCTTACGCGATCGCCAAGGGCGAAACGGGGCTTTCCATGGACGAAATCCGGCTTGCACTCGACAAGTCGCTCGAGGGCGACTTGCCGCGCCTCAAAAAGGTGCTGCTTCTGCCGCCCGATTTCACGCGATACCATTCGGGCGCGGGATCTATCACATCGTTTCTGTACGAAAGGCTGAAGGGACAGTGCGAGGTGGATGTCATGCCCGCGCTCGGCACGCACGTGCCGATGTCGGACGCGGAGATCGCCGAGATGTACCCCGACATCCCGCGCGAGCGCTTCATCGCGCACGACTGGCGGCGCGACGTGGTAAAAATCGGCGAGGTGCCCGCCTCGTTCGTGCGGGAGGTCTCCGAGGGCACGATGGACGAAGCGATCTCCGTGGAGGTCAATCGGCGCCTGCTCGACCCATCTTACGATCTGATTCTCTCCGTCGGGCAGGTCGTGCCGCACGAGGTCGCCGGCATGGCGAACCGCAACAAGAACATCTTCGTCGGCTGCGGCGGCGCGGACATGATCAATTCCTCGCACATGCTTGGCGCGTTTTACGGGCTGGAGCGCATCATGGGGCGGGACCACACCCCCGTGCGCGACGTGTTCGACTACGCGGAGGAGCATTTCTTGCAAAACATCCCGCTGTGCTACATCCTGACGGTGACGACCGCGCCGCAGGGCATTATCCGCATGCACGGGCTCTTCATCGGGCGGGAGCGCGAAAAGTTCGAGCATGCGGTGGCATTAAGTCAAAAGAAGAACCTGATCCTCGTCAAAAAGCCGTTCAAAAAGGTCGTCGCGCTGCTGGACGAAAGGGAATTCAAGTCCACATGGATCGGCAACAAGGCGGTGTACCGCACGCGCATGGCGATCGAAGACGGCGGCGAACTGATCGTGCTCGCGCCGGGCGTCGACAAATTCGGCGAGGACGCGGCGATCGACCGCCTCATCCGCAAGTACGGCTATTGCGGCAGGGAGAACGTGCTGCGCCTGACGCGCGAAAACGAGGATTTACGGGGGAATCTCTCCGCTGCGGCGCACCTGATCCACGCATCGAGCGACGGCAGGTTTTCCATCACCTACTGCACGCGCCACCTGACTCGGGAAGAAGTACAGGGCGTACACTTCGGCTATATCCCCTATGAAGAGGCGATACAAAAATACAACCCCGAAACGCTAAGGGACGGATACAACACGCTGCCCGACGGGGAGGAAGTGTATTATATCCCGAACCCCGCGCTGGGGCTGTGGGCGGACGAGAGCAGGTTTTAGAGCAGCTCCCGAAGCCAGGAGTCCACCTTTTTGTTGTGCGCGAACACGTCGCAGGAGATTTCAACGGGCGCGCTGCCCGGCCACTGTTCGACCTCGCCGCCTGCCTCCCGCACGATGACGAGGCCCGCCGCGATGTCGTACAGATGCAGCCCGAGTTCGAGAAACGCATCGCTCCGCCCGCAGGCGACGCAGCACAAATCGTACGCTGCGGAACCCGTGCGGCGCATGTCGTTTACGAGGTGCAGCCTGTCGATCACTTCCAGCATGCGCCGGTTGTTATCGTAGTTCCTGTGGCAGAAGGAGATGTTGACGATCGCGTCCTCGGGCGCGGAAACGGACGATACGCTCAGCTTTTCGCCGTTTCGGAACGCGCCCATGCCCCTGATCGCGGTATACATTTCGTCCAGCCGCGGGCAGTACACGACGCCGAGCACCAATTCGCCGCCCTTTTCGTAGGCTATGGACACGGTGTAGCCGGGGATGTCGCGGATGTAATTGGTCGTTCCGTCGATCGGGTCGACGATCCAGCGGCCGTCGCGCGCTTCATCACCGCCGCCCTCTTCGCCGAAAAAGCCGTCCTCGGGGCATGCGGAGAGGAGCGATTCCCGGATGAGGTTTTCGCTGCGCACGTCCATCTCCGTCACAAAATCGTGCAGCGCCTTTGCGCGCACGGCAAACGCCTCGCGCTTTAAGAGCATTTCGCCGGCCTTGCGCGCCGTATCCTCGGCGAGGCGGCATTTTTGAAGCAAATCCATGGAAGAAAACACCCCTTACCATCGCAGAATGAAAGGAATTTTGATATGAAACTGATTTCCTGGAACGTGAACGGCATCCGCGCCTGTATGCAGAAGGGCTTCCAAGAGAGCGTCCTGTCCTTGGATGCGGACGTGATCTGCCTGCAGGAGACCAAAATGCAGGAGGGGCAGGCGGACATCGCGCTCGACGGCTATACCCTGTACATGAACAGCGCGCAGAAGAAGGGCTATTCGGGAACCGCCGTGTTTACGCGGCAGGAGCCGATTTCCGTCGTGCGCGACATGGGCATCGAAGAGCACGATACGGAAGGCCGCGTCATCCGTGCGGAATACCCGGACTTCTTCCTCGTCAACTGCTATACGCCCAACTCGCAGGACGGGCTGCGCAGGCTCGAATACCGCTGTCGCTGGGAGGACGATTTCCGCGCGTTCCTGAAGGAACTGGATGCGAAAAAGCCCGTGATCCTGTGCGGCGATCTCAACGTAGCGCATCAGGAGATCGACCTGAAAAACCCGAAGACCAACCGCATGAACGCCGGCTTTACGGACGAGGAGCGCGGAAAGATGACGGAGCTTCTCGCGTCCGGCTTTGTGGACAGCTTCCGCCACCTGTATCCGGATGCGACCGGCGCATATACGTGGTGGAGCTATATCGGAAACGCCCGCTCGCGAAACGCGGGGTGGCGCATAGACTATTTCATCGTCTCCGAGCGAATCAAGCACCGCATCGCGCAGGCGAACATCCATCAGGACATCTACGGCTCGGACCACTGCCCCGTGGAACTCGTGCTCGCGTGATCGTTTCCCTTACGGGATTTCCTTTGTGAGCTTGTTGAGCACTTCGTGCCCGTCTTCCGTGACGCATACGAGGTCTTCGATTCGGACGCCTATCTCCCCCGGAAGGTAGATTCCCGGCTCCACAGAAAAGACCATGCCGGGCTTTGCGAGCATTTCGTTTGCGGACGACACGTCCGGCGGCTCGTGCACGGACAGGCCGATGCCGTGCCCCGTGCGGTGGATGAAGTACTTGCCGTAGCCCGCGTCCTCGATGACCTTGCGCGCGGCAAAATCGATCGCCTTCAGCGGAACGCCCGGGCGGACGGCGGCGATTGCCGCGAGGTTCGCCCGAAGCACGATGTCGTGAATCTTCCGTTGGAAATCGGTGGGCTTTCCCATGAACACCGTGCGCGTCATGTCGCTTTGCATGTGGTTGTAGTCAAGCCCCACGTCGATCACGATGCTGTCGCCCGCTTTGAGCGCGTCGCTTCCCGCGCCGTGGTGCGGGTCTGCGGCGTTCGCGCCAAACGCGACGAGCGAAAAGCCCGCGTTGCAGCCGTATTCCGCCGCGCAGTCGGCGTATTTGCGCGCGATGGCGTATTCCGTCTGCCCGATTTCGAGCGACTCGATGACCTTTTTCGTGCACGCATCGTTGAGGAGCGAGGATTTGCGCATGACCTCCATCTCCTCCGCGTCCTTGCACATGCGGCACGCGTCCACGGGCGCGGAACCCAAGACCGGCACGACGTCGGGGCGCTTTTCAAGGAGCGAGATCAAAAACTTGCTGTGCCAGAATTTGTCGATGCCGAGTCTGCCGCCCTGTACGTGCGAAGCGATGTCCTTTACCGCATCGTCCGTATCGGTGTGCTCGTACAGCGGAACGTCCACGCGGCTCTTGTCCAGCGCGAACAGCACGTTTCCGAACAGGGCGCAGTTGCCGTCGTCGTCTATGGTCAGCGCCCACAGCCGCTCGTCGGGCGCGACGTAGAACCCCGTCAGGTAATACATGGATTCCGTGGACGACACGAGAATCTGCTTCAGCCCCTCCTTGCGCATGGCTTCGACCACGCGCGCAAGCCTTTTGTGGTTCATGGTTCGATGTTCTCCTCTCGTTTTTTGCAGGACAGGATCCAAAACCCCTTTGCCTTTTCGAGGATTTCTGCGTTACCGTATACTTCCTCCAAGTGCCGCAGCGCGCTTTCCGCGCCCTGCTGCTTTCGGATGACGAGATACAGCGCGCCGCCCGGAAGCAGGCGCTCCTTTCCCTCGTCGAACAGGCGATAGATCGTTTGCTTCCCCGCCCGTATCGGGGGATTGGAAAAAATCGCGTCGAATTGCCCGTCGAGGGACGCATATCCGTCGCTCTCTACCGCGACGGCATTTTGTATGCCGTTTCGCGCGATGTTCTTTCGCGCGAGGGAAACCGCGCGCTCGTTGATGTCGGACAAAGTAAACCGCGCGCCGGGGTTTTTCGCGGCGAGGAATATGCCGATCGCGCCCCAGCCGCAGCCGAGGTCGAGCGCCCTTCCCGAAACGGGCGGCGCGGTTTCTATCAGAAGGCGGCTGCCGAAATCGAGCGCGTCCTTTGAAAACACGCCCGCGTCCGTCTCAAACGAAAGGCGCAATCCCGCGCAATGCACCTCGAACGCGCGCGGCGCGTGCGCGGAGGACGGCGCCTCGGAATAATAATGCTCCGCCATTTCAGGGTTCCTCCCGTTCCATTTTGCAGAGGATTTTCAGCTGCCGCACCTCGTCCTCCGTCAGCGGGCGAATCTGCCCAACGGGCAAGCCATTCAGCTCGAGATGCGCAACGCGCTGCCTGTGCAGCTTCGTCACGGGGTGCCCGAGCGCCGAAAACATGCGCTTCACCTGGTGGTATTTGCCCTCCGTCACGGTCAACAGCGCGACGGATTCGCTTTTTTCGGAGGCGAGAATCTGCAATTTCGCGGGTTTCGCCGTGAAATCCTTCAGCGGGATGCCCTGCGCCATGCGCATAATATCGTCCTCGGCAAGCGCCCCTTCGACGTGCGCGCGGTAGACCTTTTCCACGCCGCGCCTCGGCGAAATCAGAAAATGCGCGAGCGCCCCGTCGGTCGTCAAAAGCAAGAGCCCCGTCGTATCCTTGTCGAGCCTGCCCACGGGCGCAAGACCGCGCGCGCGGTACATTTCGGGAACGAGCGAGAGCACCGTTTCTTGGTGCGGATCCTCCGTCGCGGTGATAATGCCCTCGGGCTTGTGGAGCATGAGGTAGATATCGCCCCTCGGGCACACCGGTGCGCCGTCGAGCAGCACCTCGTCCCCTTCCGCAACCTGCAGCCCCGCATTCCGCGCGCGCTCGCCGCAAAAGAGTACGCGCCCCGCGGAAATCGCCTTTTTCGCCTCCGTCCGCGTCATGCCCGTTTCGGTCAGCAGTTTATCCAGCCGCATGGTTCATTTGCCGTGCAGGCGCGCGGCTATTTCCGTAGAGGACGTGCCCTGCGTATGCGGCAAAAACACGACGTCCACGCCGACTTTTTGGAAATCGGCGATGTATTTATCGTACAGCGCGGTGTTTTTCCAGTCGTCCCCGTGAAACAGCACGTCGAAGCGCAGGTCTTTCCACGCGCGCAGCTTGTCCATGTCCGTCTGCGGCACGACCTCGTCCACAAAGCGAATCGCACGGACGATCTCGATGCGCTCGGAAAACGGGATCACGGGCTTGCGGTGCTTGTACTCCAACACGGTTTCATCCGTCGAGACGCCGACGATCAGGTATTTGCACCTTTCCTTCGCGCGGCGCAGTATGTTCAAGTGGCCGATGTGAAACAGGTCGAACACGCCCGTCGTATAGCCGATGTTATACATGTTTTTCCGAAACCTCCTCCACGATATAGGTCCTTTCCATGTCGGCGGCGCGCGTTTTTTCGTCCGGCAGGCGCATATAGTCGCCGTAATACTGCCTAAGATAAAAATCCGTCTCCCTGGCGATGCGCACCTGCAAGCCGCCGTAGGGCACCATGATGCCCTCCCCGTACACCTCTTTTTTGAACACGTTTTTCATGCCGTACTTGCCGAACGGATTTCCGACGTATTTCGCCTCGTCAAACGGCACGGCATTGCACAGTCTGTCGAATCTGCGCGCGATCGTGCCCCTCGAAACGGGCAGCAGCAGGGCTTTCAGCACCTTCGACTTCAGGTTGCCCTTGTTCCAGCCCTGTGCCTTTGCGCGATAGCACTTGCGCAAGAGGCTTGCGCGCTTCAGGAGCTTTTGCTGCCCCTCGCGATCCTCGGGCAGCCCGATCATGCGAAAGCAGTCCACGTGCAGCACCTCCGTCGAATATCCTTTTAAGCCAACGCGCGGAAACATGGCGGTCGTCGTCGGATTTTTCCGGTGCGTATCGACGGAAAACTTTTCGGGCAGTTCCGCCTCCATGGCGAGGATGAATCGCCCTATGTCCTTTTCGGGGATCAGGATGTCCGTATCGTAGTCCCACGGGATGGGGCCCCCGTGCCGCACCGCGCCCAGCGCGCTCCCCGCATGGAGAAAGTAGCGGATGCCGTGCGCGTCACAGATGCGC
Organism: Christensenellales bacterium; assembly: GCA_050946115.1. Classification (GTDB taxonomy): domain Bacteria; phylum Bacillota; class Clostridia; order Christensenellales; family Aristaeellaceae; genus CAYFRC01. Next base: position 8,625 of record JBMNUF010000007.1, on the reverse strand, counting down.
GCGATGGATTCCACCATCTCCAGCTCCCAATTTTGCAGTTGTTGTATCGTACATTCCATTACAATTTCTTCTCCCTGCGCATATCCATATCTCTTGCATATTATATAACGATGTTTCGCACATTGTCAAATGAATTTCGGGGAAACGCCGCCAACGTGAATTTATAGTAAAACAGTCGGAATTCGCGGATTTTTCTCTTGACAGCGCACGCCGCCGGTGGTACAATACGCTCGAAATAAAGCCTACCAATTAGGTCGGATTTTGAAGGAGGGACGCGCATGAAGCTTTCGACGAGGGGGCGCTACGGCATACACGCCATGTTCGACCTCGCGCAGCACTACGATGCGGGCGAAGCGCAGTCCATCAAGCAGATCGCCGAGCGCCAGCTGATTTCCGAGGCATATCTCGAGCAGCTCGTCGCGGTGCTGCGCAGGGCGGGCCTCGTAAACAGCATTCGCGGCGCGCAGGGCGGCTACACGCTCTCCCGCCCGCCCGAGTATATCGCGGTCGGGGAGATATTGCGCTCCCTGGAGGGCGACTTCGCGCTGGCGGATTGCCTGCTCGAGGAGGATGCCTGCGACAGGGCGTGCCGCTGCCCGACGCGGCTCGTCTGGCAAAAGCTCAGGGACGGTTTGAACGAAATCGCAGACGGCATCACCCTGCACGATATGCTGCAGGACGAAGCGCGCCTGAACGCAAAGGGGTAAAAGACGATGACACAGAAGAAAGTATATATGGACAACGCCGCCACCACCCGCGTGACGGAGGACATTCTGGAAAAGATGCTGCCCTACCTCACGGAAATCTACGGCAATCCCTCCAGCGTACACGCCTTCGGCAGGGAGGCGCGCAAGGCGCTCGAGGCGGCGCGGCGGCAGGTCGCAGCGGGTCTCAACGCGAAGCCCAACGAAATCTATTTCACCGGTTCCGGCACGGAGGCCGACAACTGGGCGATCCGCGGCGCGGCGTACGCGAACAAAAACAGGGGCAAGCACATTGTCACGAGCGCGATCGAGCACCACGCCGTGCTCCACACCTGCGAGCAGCTCGAAAAAGAGGGCTTCGAGGTGACCTACCTGCCTGCGGACGAATACGGCATCGTGCACCCGGAAACGCTCGAAAAGGCGCTCCGCCCGGATACGACGCTCGTCACCATCATGATGGCGAACAACGAAATCGGCACGATCCAGCCGATCATGGAGCTCGCGCGGGTTGCGAAGGCGCACGGCTGCCTCTTCCACACGGACGCGGTGCAGGCGGTCGGCAACATGGAAATCGACGTCGAGCGCCTGGACATCGACATGCTCTCCCTCTCGGGGCACAAGCTCCACGCGCCCAAGGGCGTGGGCGCGCTCTACATCAAAACGGGCGTGAAGATCGATCGCTTCGTGCGCGGCGGCGCGCAGGAGAGGACGCAGCGCGCGGGCACGGAAAACCTCGCCTCCATCGTCGCACTCGGCTATGCCGTCGAGAAGGCGACGAGCCGTCTGGATGAGCGCATAGCCTACGAAACAAAGCTGCGCGACAGGCTCATCGAGGGCATCGTAACCGGCATCCCCGATGTGCGTCTCAACGGCCACGCGACAGAGCGCCTGCCCGGCAACTGCAACGTCTCCATCCGCTATGTCGAGGGCGAGTCGCTCCTCCTGGCGCTGGACCTCAAGGGCATCGCGGCGTCCTCCGGCTCCGCATGCACCTCCGGCTCGCTCGATCCCTCGCACGTACTGCTCGCGATCGGGCTCCCGCACGAAATCGCGCACGGCTCGCTCCGCTTCTCGCTGAGCGAAGAAAACACCATGGAAGAAGTCGAATATGTCATCGAATCGCTGAAGGAAATCGTACTGCGGCTGCGCGCCATGTCCCCTCTCAACGAAGAAACAAGCGCCAATTAAAAGAAAGAAGGCTTCATCATGTACACGGAACAGGTAATGGATCATTTCATGAACCCCAGGAATGTCGGCGAGATCGAAAACCCCTCCGGCGTGGGCCAGGTCGGAAACGCCAAGTGCGGCGACATCATGAGGATTTCCATCAAGGTGGAAAAGGGCGTCATCACGGACGTGAAGTTCAAGACCTACGGCTGCGGCGCGGCGATCGCGACCTCCTCCCGCGCGACCGAGATGGTCATGGGAAAGACGATCGACGAGGCGCTCGCGATCACGAACAAGATGGTCACGGATTCCTTGGGCGGGCTGCCGCCCGTAAAGCTGCACTGCTCCGTGCTTGCGGAGGAAGCGCTCCACACGGCGATCGCGGACTACAAGAACCGCCTCGCCGCGGGGGAAATCTCGGAATAATACTGTAACGGAGTTGATAATGCGCCATGATACACGGCGATACCACCGGCATCCGCGAAAGCGTACTGCAGGAGCTCGAACGGCTGTATGATATGGAGTTCGACAGGATGGATTTCCTGCCGGACAGGCTGGTGCAGCTCCTCGTGCGCTTTACAGAGCAGTTGAACCGCGAGGTCATGGTCTATCTGACGCGCGAGGGCAACATCCTGGAGATCAGCATCGGCTCGATCTCGAGCGTTGGCCTCCCCGAGCGGCGCATGTTCCGCTCGTTCTCGCGCCTCTGCGGGCTGCGCTGCATCCACACGCATCCCGGCGGCAGCGCGCGGCTTTCGGACGTGGACGAACAGGCGCTGCGCCTCCTCCGCTTCGACGCGATGGTCGCCATCGGCGTGGAAGGCGGCAGGGCCACCGGCATCAGCGCGGCGTTTCTGGGCGATGTCGAATACGGCAGGCTTTCCGTGCTGAAGTACGGCCCCGTAAAGCCCGGCAGAATCCCGCAGGGCATTTGGCTGCGCGAGATCGAGCTGACGGAGCTGCGCCTCGAAAAGGCGGAAAAGCTGCTCGACGTCGTGGAGCACGCCGAAAAGGCGCTGCTCGTCTCGACGGATTCCGATACGTCTTTGGACGAACTGAACGCCCTTGCGACCACCGCCGGCGCGATCGTCGTCTCCCGCGTGCTGCAGAAGCGCCAAAAACCCGACCCCGCGACCTTCATCGGGCGCGGCAAGGCGGAATCGCTGCAGCTGGACTGCCAGGCGCAGGAGATCGATCTCGTCGTCTTCGACGACGAACTGACGGGCGCGCAGCAAAAAAACTTGGAGGAAATCCTCTCCACCCGCGTGATCGACCGCACCGCGCTCATCTTGGACATCTTCGCCCGCCGCGCGCAGAGCAGCGAGGGTAAGCTGCAGGTGGAGCTGGCGCAGCTCAAATACCGCCTGCCGCGCCTGACGGGCATCGGCACCGCGCTCAGCCGCTTGGGCGGCGGCATCGGCACGAGGGGCCCCGGCGAAACGCAGCTTGAGGTGGACAGGCGGCGCATCCGAAAGCGCATCGACGACCTGACGGACGAACTGCGCCAGCTTGAAAAGCAGCGCGATTTGCGGCGCACGCGCCGCAGGAAGGACAGGCAGACGGTCGTCGCGCTCGTGGGATACACCAACTCGGGGAAATCGACGCTGCTCAACGCGCTATCCGGTTCCGACGTATTGGTGGAGGACAAGCTCTTCGCGACGCTCGACCCCGTCATGCGAAAAATCGATCTGCCCGACAACCGCGAATGCATGTTGGTCGATACGGTCGGCTTCATCCGAAAGCTGCCGCACCCGCTGGTCGAGGCGTTCAAATCCACGCTGGAAGAGGCGCTGTACGCGGATCTGTTGGTCGTGGTGTCCGACCTCGCATCGCCCCAGTATGCGCAGCAGCGCAAGACGGTGTTTGAGGTGCTCGATTCGCTCGGCGCGTCGAACGTGCCGGTCCTGGAGGCGCTCAACAAGGCGGACATCGCGCAGATCGGCGGCGTGATCGAGCCGCGCGACGCGATCCTGATCTCCGCCGCCACCGGCACGGGGCTCGACCGCCTGCGCAAGGAGATCGCAAAGCGCGTCGCCCAGCTTCGCCGCCCGATCGACGTGGTCATCCCCTATGACAAGGGCGCATCGCTCAACCTGCTGCACGAATACGGCCAGGTCGAGAGCGAGGAATACCTGCCGGAGGGCACGCGCGTGCAGGCGTATGCGGACGCTGCACTATTGCAAAAGTTAGAGAAAATGGGCATCGCGCTGCTGAAGGAATAGGCGGCGCGATACCCCAAAACCAAAAAGCGGGCGACGAGAAAAACCCTCGCCGCCCGCTTTGTTGCGCCTTCAGCCGCTCAATCAGTCGGAATAGATATACGGTATGCGTTTGTCCTTCGCGTATTGCTCCGCGTAGGAGCCAGAAATGACGGTCAACGTCAGCGTCTCACATCTTTCGAAAGCTCCCTCGCCAATAGAGGAAACGGAGTCCGGAATAGTAACGCTCTTTAGGAATTCGCAATGACAAAACGCATAATCTCCTATCGTCATAACAGAGTTCGGGATAGTAACGTTCGTTAGTGATTTACACCCACTAAACGCACAATCCCCAATCGTCGTGACGGAGTTCGGGATGGTAGCGCTCGTTAGTGAGTCACACGAAACAAACGCAGAATTTCCAATCGTCGTAACGGAGTTAGGGATGGTAACGCTCGTTAGTGATTTACACCCACCAAACGCAGAATCTCCAATCGTCGTGACGGAGTCGGGTATGGTGATGTCCGCAAGGGAAATACACATGAAAAATGCACCTGCACCAATCGTCGTGACGGAGTTCGGGATAGCACCGCTCGTTAGTGATACACACAAACCAAATGCAAAATCCCCGATAGTTGTTACTGTGTACCGATCCAGTTTCGAAGGAATCTCAACATTGATGCTTCTCCCAGTATACTTTCCTATTTCCGCAGTTCCATTTTCTAGGACGATATACATATACTCACCGCAGGTGAATGTCTCACTCTTAGCCTTTGCCGCGGTACTCTCTTCCTTTTTCATAGCATTATTATTCCGCGCACGGTGCGAGTCGTTCGGTTTGTCGGGATAGGCATATCGTATGCCGTTCGCTTTTGCGTATTGCTCCGCGTACGAGCCACCACCAACGCTTAACGTCAGCCCCCCGCATCCTTGGAAAGCTCCCTCGCCAATAGAGGAAACGGAGTCAGGGACAGTAACGCTCGTTAGTGAGTCACAACTATAAAAAGCATATTCTCCGATAGCGACAATACCTTGCGGGATTGTATATGTTTCGGCAGAAAGACCCGCAGGATAGCATATCAGCTTTTTCATCGCTTTGTCAAACAATGCGCCGTCAACCACAGCCAGCGCGCTATGTTCCTGCGACACGTTTATAGATACAAGTGAACTACAACCCACAAAGGGATTCTCACCCATGGTCTTGACGGAATCTGGGATAGTAACGCTTGTTAGTGATTTACACCAACCAAACGCAGCACCTCCAATCGTCGTGACGGAGTTCAGGATCGTGATGCTCGTTAGCGATTCACAACCACGAAAAGCATTTTCTCCGATAGCGACAATATCTTGCGGGGTTGTATATGTCTCGGCAGAAAGACCCGCAGGATAGCATATCAGCTTTTTCATCGCTTTGTCAAACAATACGCCGTCAACCACAGCCAGCGCGCTATGTTCTGGCGACACGTTTATAGACACAAGCGAGTTACAATTCGCAAAGGGATTCCCGTCCATGGTCTTGACGGAGTCTGGGATAGTAACGCTCATTAGTGCGCAACACCCATTAAACGCCCCATCTCCAATTGTCGTGACGGAGTTCAGGATAGTAACGCTCGTTAGTAATTTACACACACTAAACGCCAAATTCCCAATCGTCTTGACGGAGTCCGGGATAGTAACACTCGTTAGTGATTTACACCCAACAAACGCATTATCTCCAATAGTCGTGACGGAGTTCGGGATAGCAACACTCGTTAGTGATTGACACCCACCAAACGCAAACGCTTCAATCGTCGTGACGGAGTCGGGTATGGTGATGTCCGCAAGGGAAATACACATGAAAAATGCACCTGCACCAATCGTCGTGACGGAGTTCGGGATAGCAACGCTCGTTAGTGGGGCACACTCACGAAATGCGCCAATTCCAATCGTCGTGACGGAGTTCGGGATTGTAATACTCCTCGGGAAAAAGCAACCTCTAAACGCAGAATTCCCGATAGATGTTACCGTGTACCGATCCAGTTTCGAGGGAATCGTAAGATTGACGCTTATCCCGGTATACTCTACTATTTCCGCGGTTCCATCTTCCAGAACGACATACCGAAACAGCATTTCTTTTCCCTTGTCCATGTCCGTACGTGCGAAATATCTCCTCAGAGACGATAGGAAAATCTCAAACCATTTTTTCACAGTATTTCCTCCCTCTCAATTCATTGCACTACCATATCATACTCGATGTAAAAATTCAAGAGTATAAAGCCGGATTGCACAATACAGATTATTGATTCAGTTACCGCTCCGAAACGCGAATGCAATGAAATCAGGCGACAGGCTTCATGTAAATCCCCTTACGGAGATGTCCGAACCCGAAATACCGCTTCTCCGTCCGATCGATGCGGTCATCCCCTACGACAAGGGCGCATCGCTCAACCTGCTGCACGAATACGGCCAGGTCGAGAGCGAGGAATACCTGCCGGAGGGCACGCGCGTACAGGCGTATGCGGACGCGGCACTATTGCAAAAGTTAGAGAAAATGGGCATCGCGCTGCTGAAGGAATAGGCGGCGCAATACACCAAAACCAAAAAGCGGGCGACGAGAAAAACCCTCGCCGCCCGCTTTGTTGCGCCTTCAGCCGTTCTACCAGTAGAGGCCGTCGGGAAAAGTGAACGGTATCTCGTTGTAGCTGTCGTTTGCGTAAAACTCCGCGAAGGAGCCGTGACCGACAGTCAACCTCAGCCCCTTGCAGGCAAAAAACGCACCAGCCCCAATCGACGTAACGGAGTCCGGGATGGTAACGCTCGTTAGTGATTCACAGTGCAAAAACGCAGAACTTCCAATCCTCGTGACGGAGTCCGGGATTGTGATACTTGTTAAGGAGTCACAAAAAGAAAAAACCCCTTCATCGATAACGACAACGCCTTGCGGGATAGTATATGTTTCGGCAGAAAGACCCACAGGATAGCATATCAGCTTTTTCATCGCTTTATCAAACAATACGCCGTCAATCACAGCCAACGCGCTATGTTCCTGCGACACGTTTATAGATACAAGTGAACTACAATCCTCAAAGGGATTCTTGCCCATGGTTGTGACGGAGTCCGGAATAGTAACGTTCGTTAGTGAGTCACACCTACAAAACGCAGAATCTCCAATCGTCGTGACGGAGTTCGGGAGTGTAACGCTCGTTAGTGATTTACAACCATCAAACGCAGAATCTCCAATCGTCGTGACGGAGTTCGGGATAGTAACGCTCGCCAGTGATTCACACCAACCAAATGCATAATTCCCGAGAGATGTTACCGTGTACCGATCCAGTTTCGAAGGAATCGTAACATTGATGCTTCTCCCGGTATACTTTCCTATTTCCGCAGTTCCATCTTCCAGAACGACATACATATACTCACCGCAGGTGAATTTCTCACTCTTAGCCTTTGTCTTAGCCTTTGCCGCGGTACTCTCTTCCTTTTTCATAGCATTATTATTCCGCGCACGGTGCGAGCCGTTCGGCTCGTCGGGATAGACATACGTTATGCCGTTCGCTTTTGCGTATTGCTCCGCGTACGAGCCACGATCAACGCTTACCATCCGCCCCATGTATCCTCGGAAAGCTCCCGCGCCAATAGAGGAAACGGAGTCAGGGACAGTAATTCTCCATAGTGAGCCACACATATAAAAAGCATATTCTCCGATAGCGACAATACCTTGCGGGATTGTATATGTTTCGGCAGAAAGACCCGCAGGATAGCATATCAGCGTTTTCATCGCTTTGTCAAACAATACGCCGCCAACCACAGCCAGCGCGCTATGTTCCGGCGACACGTTTATAGATACAAGTGAACTACAATGCACAAAGTGCTTTGCACCCATGGTCTTGACGGAATCCGGGATAGTAACGCTCGTTAGTGATTTACACCGACAAAACGCAATTTCTCCAATCGTCGTGACGGAGTCGGGTATGGTGATGTCCGTAAGGGAAGAACACCCGTAAAATGCACCTTCACCAATCGTCGTGACGGAATCCGGCAGGGTAATACTCTTTATGAAATCACTACCAATAAATACACTCTTTCCGAGAGAAGTTACCTTACGCGCGTCCAAGCTCGAAGGAATCACTACGTTTTCGGCGTTTCCGGTGTATTTTGTTATTTCTGCGGTTCCATCTTCCAGAACAACATACCGAAACGGCATTTCTTTTCCCTTGTCCATGTCCGCACGTGCGAAATATCTCCTCAGGGACGATAGAAAAATCTCAAACCATTTTTTCACAGTATTTCCTCCCTCTCAATTCATTGCACTACCATATCATACTCGATGTAAAAATTCAAGAGTATAAAGCCGGATTGCACAATACAGATTATTGATTCAGTTACCACTCCGAAACGCGAATGCAATGAAATCAGGCGACAGGCTTCATGTAAATCCCCTTACGGGGATGTCCGAACCCGAAATACCGCTTCTCCGTCCGATCGATGCGGTCATCCCCTACGACAAGGGCGCATCGCTCAACCTGCTGCACGAATACGGCCAGGTCGAGAGCGAGGAATACCTGCCGGAGGGC
>JBMNUF010000006.1:0-137844 GCA_050946115.1 Christensenellales bacterium | reverse complement strand
TGCACGCCTTGACCACGCAGGAGAAATACCCCTTCTCCACGCCCGAGCTTCGGCAGGAACTTTCGCACACGATGTGGCTTTTGAACCGCGTTGCGAGCGCGAAGGCACTTGCAAAGCTGCTCGCGGACGACCCCGTTTTCGGCGAATACGAAATCGTCCTCGCTGCGGGAGACGGCAGGCTCGACGAGGATGCGGAGATAAAACAATCGTACGACCGCGTTAGGAAAGCGATTGCCGAAAAAGAAAAGACCATCACGCTCTCCGTCGGACAGTTGACCGTGGGCGTGACGATCCCCGAGTGGAGCGGCGTATTGATGCTGTGCAACCTGCAGAGCCCTTCGAGCTATATGCAGGCGGCGTTCCGCGCGCAAAACCCGTGCATGATCAAAAGGGGCAGCCAAAAGTATCGAAAAGATACGGCGTATGTGTTCGACTTCGACCCCGCGCGAACGCTCATCATCTTTGACGAATTTGCAAACAACCTCCGCCCGAAGGACGAAAGGGGCGGCACGACCGAGGACAGAAGGGAAAACATCAAAAACCTGCTGAACTTCTTCCCCGTGCTCGGCGAGGACAGCGAGGGCAAAATGGTGGAGCTCGATGCGGCGCAGGTGCTTTCCATCCCGAGAAAGCTCAAGAGCGCGGAGGTCGTGCGGCGCGGCTTCATGTCGAACTTCCTGTTTCAGAACATCGCGAATGTGTTCGGCGCGCCGGCGGCGGTCAGGGCGATCATCGAAAAAATGGAACCTGCGCAGGAGGAAAAAATCAATAGGCGCCGGGATGAACCGCTTCGCAACATGGAAAACGTCGCCGTGGACGAAGACGGCAACGTCGCCGTTTCAAACAAGATCGTCATCGGCAGGACGCAGGGCTTGTTCGGTTCCAAGGTGTACGACGAGATGATAAGCGGCCTGGACGATCCGATGGCGCGCCTTAAAGAAAGCGACACGCCCGACGCGGTCAAGGCCAATTTCGATCGCATGGTCAAGCAGGTGGAGAAAACCGTGATCGAAAACGTCGTCGCGCCGGTTGCGGACGAATACGAAATGAAGCGCGGCGCGCAAAACCGCCTCGAAGATCAGGTAAAGAAGGATATCCAGCGCGAATTTGCGCGGATCCACGGCGACTATGCGCAGCAGACGAACGTCGCAAAGATCGAGCTGGAACGCAAACGCAGCGAAGCCGAGACGGCGGATCAGGCGGAAAATGCGGAGAAGGAATACAATGCATCCATCGCGGGCGCACTGCAGGCTTTTACCGAGGCGGTTCTGCAAAAGGCGCAGGAGACCATCCAAGAAAAGCCCAAAGAGCTTGTAGAAAAGTTGGAAAAGGAAAAGGCGGAGAAGGAGAAGCGCGGCATCGAGGACGAGATTCGCGCGCACTTGCGCGGCTTTTCGCGTACGATCCCCAGCTTCATCATGGCGTATGGCGACGGGCAGCTGACGCTTGCGAACTTTGACGAATACACCGAGGAGGACGTATTCCTCGAAGTGACGGGCATCACGCTCGAAAATTTCCGTTTCCTGCGAGACGGCGGGCCGTATACCGACCCCGATACGGGCGAGGAGAAGCGCTTCCGCGGGCATCTGTTCGACGAGGTCGTGTTCGACGATTCCGTCATGGAGTTCTGGAACAAGAAGCAGGCGCTCGCCGATTACTTCGACGAGGAGCACGAGGAGGACATCTTCGACTACATACCCCCGCAGAAGACGAACCAAATCTTCACACCGAAGTGGGTCGTGAAGAAAATGGTGGACGCGCTCGAGGAGAACAACCCCGGCTGCTTTGACGACCCGAACAATACGTTTGCAGACCTGTATATGAAATCGGGTCTATACATCACCGAGATCGTCAAGAGGCTGTTCCGCAGCGAGGCGATGAAGACTATCTATCCCGACGATGGCGAGCGCATACGCCACATCCTGCAAAAGCAGGTGTACGGAATGGCGCCGACGAGGATCATATACCTCATATCGACGAACTACATTTTGGGGTTCGACGCGCAAATGCTCAAAGAAACGCACAATTTCGTAGAGGCGGACGCCGCCGAAGCGAGCAAAAACGGGGCGCTGGCACGGTTGGTGGACGAAAGCTTTGCATAGGGGCGGAGCGGATCGCTTCGCGACTGTGACAACATTACGGAACTCCCGCACTGATACCGGTATAATGAAAATACCATCATCATGCGGGAGGTTTTTTTATGAGCGTTGCAAAGGCAAAACGCCGCAGGGCGGAGATAGATCGGGCGAGTTGCGTCGCGTGCGGATGCTGCGTGAAGGTGTGCTCCCTACGCGCGATCGAGGTATATCGCGGGATATGCGCACAGATCGATGAAGACAGGTGCGTCGGCTGCGGAAAGTGCGTCAGGGAATGCCCCGCCGGCGTCATCGCGATTGCGGGGGTGTACGTATGAAAAAGAAGTGGAATGAATATCTCTGGATCGCGTCGCTGCTCTATCTGCTGCTCGGCTTCTTTAATATCCTGTTCGCGTGGCTGGGGATTTTGTGCTTTTTCATTCCGCTGTCTATCGCAATCGTCAAGGGCAACAAGAGCTATTGCAACGATTACTGCGGGCGCGGACAATTGTTCTCGGTTTTGAGCGGTCGCCTCGGCATTTCCCGTAAAAAAGATATGCCCCGCCTGATGAAGAGCAAAGCATTTCGCTATGGCTTCCTGGTTTTCTTCTTTGTCATGTTCTTCGCAATGCTGTGGAATACGTACCTGGTGTTTGCAGGTGCGCAGAACCTGAAGCAGGCAGTGACGCTTTTTTGGACGTTTAAGCTTCCGTGGCATTGGGCGTATCGCGGTACGCTCTTCCATCCCGGCGTCGCGCAGTTCGCATTCGGCTTCTACAGCGTGATGCTTACGTCCACGGTGCTGGGGCTGATTACCATGGTGCTCTTTAAGCCTCGCAGCTGGTGCGTCTACTGCCCCATGGGAACCGTGACGCAATTGATCTGCAAGGCGAAAAATCCGGATACGTAGGAGGTATATATCATGAAAAGAATTCTTCCGTTGCTCCTGATCGTCACCCTTTTGCTCGCCGGCTGCACATTCCCCAAGCCCGAGGTCAAGGCCAATACGTATCGCAAGGTTTCCATGCAGGAAGCCGTCGAAATGATGGAAAAGGAGACCGGCTACATCATCCTCGACGTGCGCACGCAGGAGGAGTATGCCGCGGGCCATATCCCAGGAGCCATCGTAATCCCCAACGAGACCATCGGAACGGACGAAATCCCCGAATTGCCCGACAAAGATCAGCTCATCCTTGTCTACTGCCGCAGCGGGAACCGCTCCAAGCAGGCATCCGCCAAATTGGTTGAGCTCGGGTATACCAACGTCGTCGAGTTCGGCGGCATCAACAGCTGGACGGGGGAAATCGTTACCGATTGAGCGATGATTCGGTCATCGAAAGTGCCTGTCGGAAAGAGCATATTCCCGACAGGTACTGTCATGGGCGCTTATTCTCCGCAGCGCGTCAGGTAGTTAAGAATTTCTTCATCGTCAACGAATATTTCTATTTCCAACGAAGTTTTTCTCGAATACCCTTTCTCTTTCAAGGTACTTTCTTTGCGCTCGATGCGAAAAGAAAATCCGTTCTGTCTGTGAAATTCTCTCACGCATCGTCCCTTTCCAGTAATAATCACATCGGGATAAATGAAAGCCGTTCTTAGATTCTATTATCGTGTCATGATTGAAATACATATGCCCTTTCGGCATTTTTTAATTGACAAAACAGTCTATCTATCGTAAAATGAAAATGTTTGAGAAACGGGTACACTTCGGCTCCCGTTTTCCTAATATCAACGGGAAAGGAATGAATGGAATGCCTCGATATTCTGATTATGTGGACCCGTATATCGGCACCATTGGACATCTTTTAACTGCAACAAAGCCGCTCGTGCATCTGCCGCACTCTATGGCGCAGATTCAGCCCACCCTCGATGAGAGGATTCGCGACAACTATGTCGCTCCCGAGATTTTTGGCTTTCCGCTGTTTGCCCTGACGGTGATGGCGGATGTGGAAGGGAACAAGACTTTTCGCTCATTGCGCGATCATGACTTTGATGAAGTTCGGTGTTATAAAGGCAGCGTATTGTTGACCGAATCCGATATCCGTGTGGAATATACCGTCACGGAACGATGCGCGCTGTATCGCTTTACATTCCCGAAGGGGAACGGCAAAGCGCTGTTGCGTTTCGTGCCTGATGAGGGAGGCACTATCCGGTGTAAAGGCTCCGCGATATGCGGAACTGCCGTGAAGAGAGAAGCACCCTATGCGGCGCATGTGACGATTTCTCAGGAACCCATTTGCGTGGAAGAGCGGGAGAATGAGATCCTCTGCACGTTCCCCGAAGGTTCGACGCTGGTTGTAAAAGCCGGCTTTTCCCATATCGATGCAGATCAGGCGCGCGTAAATCTCGAAAAGGAGGCGCAGAATCTTTCCTTTGATGAGGCTGCAGAAAAAGCGCAGCAAATATGGGACGACGCGCTTGGACGGATCGAAGTGAAGGGCGGTACGGAAAAACAAAAGCGCATTTTCTACACTTCTCTGTATCGAGTGTACCAGCGCATGATCAACATCAACGAATACGGCCGTTATTATAGCGGGTACGATAAAAAAGTGCATACGGACGATAGGGATTTTTACGTCAATGACGGCATTTGGGATACCTACAGGACCGCGCATCCGCTGCAGTTGATCTTGGAACCGGAGCGACAGAGCGATATCGTGGACTCCTATCTGCGCATGTATATGCAATGCGGTTATATTCCCACATTCCCCTATGAGGGAGGAAACGTTCCATGTATGATAGGCAAACACTCCACTGCGTTGATTGCCGATTCCTACCTGAAGGGGCTCAGAGGCTTTGACACGGAGACCGCGTGGGAGGGCATCATCAAAAATGAGGAGGAGATGACAAAACTTCCTTGGAGGATCGACCGCATCAACGAATTCGATGAATGCTATTTTGAGAGCGGCTTCTTCCCTGCGCTGCCTGAGGGCGCCGAGGAATGGCTCCCTGCACACCCCTTCGAGAGAAGGCAGTGTGTCGCCGTGACGTTGGAAACGGCATACGATGCGTTCTGTATTTCCGAGTTTGGAAAAGCCCTCGGAACCGGATTGGCAGAAATACGCGAAGCGTTCCCAAAACTACCGGACGCTTTTCAACAAGGAAACCGGCTTCATGTCGCCCAAGACGGCGGACGGCGAATGGGTGCCGAACTTTGATCCAAAGCTTTCGGGAGGTCAGGGAGGCAGGGCGTATTTTGCCGAATGCAATTCCTGGACCTATACGCTCAGCGTGCAGCACGACATAGAAGGATTGTCGGAGCTGATGGGCGGAAGGAAGGGACTGGAGACCTATCTCGATACCATGCTCTCCGAGCAGTACGGAACGAGCAAATACGTGTTCTTGGGCCTCTTCCCCGACTCCACGGGCCTTATCGGGCAGTTCTGCATGGGGAACGAACCTTCTTTCCACATTCCGTATCTGTACAACTATACAGACAGCCCTTGGAAAACGCAGAAGCTGCTTCGGGAGATCATGAAGGTATGGTTCGACGACACGCCCATCGGCATTTGCGGCGATGAGGATGGCGGCGCGATGAGCGCGTGGTATGTCTTCAGCGCGATGGGCTTCTACCCCACGTGCCCCGGGAAACCGGAATACGACATCGGAAGCCCCCTGTTTGATGAGGTGAAGATACACCTTCCCTCCGGGAAGACCTTTACCATCGTAGCGCAGGGGAACTCCAACCGTGCGAAATATATCCAAAAAGCAGAGATCGACGGGAAGCCCCTTTGCGGCACAAAAATAAGCCATCAGGACATTGTCGATGGCGCAACGATCGTGTTTACGATGGGCGAAAAGCCGGCAAAAAGCCTATAACCGCTAAGTGTATCTATTATGTAGAGGGATTCATTGTAGAGGGATTCATTTCGCACAGGTGGCGGCGGGCTGTTGGGCGAACCGAAAAGCATCGCGGAAGAGAATAGCGTAGATCGGGAGTTTCGAAAGGCTTTGCGCATCTGTTGTGCCGCACCGAAACAGCCATATGACTATCGGCGTTTTGCGAGGATGGCCTCGGCATCGGAAAGGACGCCAAACATATCGCCGAAGATTTCGCTGCGGCGCAGCATGCGCACTACGCGGCACATGTGGCGGTTGTTGTCAAAGCTTAGGCGGCAGTCTTCCGAAAGCCATGGCATGTGCAACAGTTCGGAGGGCGCCATTTCGGGATCGACCAGCCACGCGATGGCGGCGATATCCCAAATCTCCTTCGCCCAGCCGAAGTGGTTGTCCGAATACGCTTCAAACAGATCGCACAGGGTATCGCACAGGGCGTTTTTCCCGCCGATACATGCGCGAAGCTCCCAGATGGTGGACATCATGTGCGAAGATACGCCCATGGCAGGTACAAAGACGACGGGAACGCCGGAATCGAAGATGACTTTCGAGGCGGGAACGTCCTGCATGATGTTAAATTCGCGCGCGGTCGGCCAGGAAAATTCGTTCGTCGCCGTCCAGACGATGACGATCTTGTCGAGGATTCTCGGCTCAATCAGCAGCGCGGAAGCGACATTGGTGATGCAGCCGATAGCGGCGACATACAGCGGATCGTCTTCCGCGCGCGCCATAGCGCGGCGAATTAGGTCGCGCACTGCCGGGCTGTCCTGCGGCGTTTCGGAATCCCGAAGGTAGCCGCGCGAGCCTTCAAAGGCGAAGCCTTCATGCGACACCTTCATGGTGGCAAGGACGCGTTTGATTTCCGCATAGCTCTTCACCATGCCGTCTTCCGGGCCGGATGAGCGGAAATTATGAAACGGTGCGGCGTAGACGGCCTGCAGATGCACCTTGTCCGAAAGCAGGCTGTACGCCAGGGCGAATTGATCGTCCACCTCGTTGTAGGTGTCGGTGTCCAGCACCATGTCGATGCGTTCTTTGCGCGGACGGAGCAGGCGTACGCGCTTCTCTTCGGAAAGCTCGGGCCATTTCATGGGGAACCCTCCTTATATGGTCGATGAAATTCTTTTCATTTGGCGATTCTGCCATTTTCAGAGAAGCGTTGTTCAGTCCATGTGAGCTGGGAAGCCAACGAAAGAACTTATTCTGTCGCTGTAATTTCATTGGACATCAGGCAAATTAACAAGCAACGTCCCGTTATACAGGAAATGCGCAGCGCCCTGATATGCGCCGGACGGTGTCAATCGGTCAATTCTCTTGTATAGCAGTTTAGCCAAGGTTGACAGCTTATACTCGTTGCCTTCGAATTTCACGGTTTTATAACCGGCGACTGTCGCTGTATATTTGCTATCACCTTTGAACACAATAACCTCACCGGGTTGTAACCCTTTTCGGGTAAAGTTGAATTCGCGGCTCCTTTCGATGGGAGGAGGAACCTCCTTTTTTGGTTTTATCGCAATGTCATTGACTGCTGCCAAAATAACTCTTTCCGTATATTTTGACGCTACTTCATTACACGCCAACAGCGCCTGCACCAAGAGACGTTTTCCCTCCGATTCATCGCAAAGCTCCTTCTTCAGCTCCTCGGAAAGCTGTTTCTCCTTTCTTTCGTCCAGTTTCTTGTCACGAAATTTTTCCAGCTTCGACCAAGAATGCTCTGGAAAGGTCATAATTGATGCGAACTCAGCACCATCTACATTATCCATTTCGTATGGAATGCGGGCGTACTCCTCCATGCGAGTACTTTCATGTGCGCAAAAATACAAGCGCATTTCTCTATCGTTTGCAATCATTCCGTATTCGCTCGCCAGTATCTTCATGTAAGACTTCAACTGTTCAATTTCGTGCCGGCGCGGTATGACGCTCACGCCCTTCATCTCGATCACAAAAGGCTTGCCATCCGCGGCATACAGAACGATATCTGCTTTTTTCGTCTCGTGCCCCACAGGCACAGGTACCTGTCGTTTCAGCCTTCCCTCAAAGGCATGCCATCCAAGACTCATATCCAGCACATCGCTGAATTTTTCTTCGATTGCTCTCTCGTCGTCGTAGATTCCTTCGTTCATCTTAAAACATAGGTTCGTCCATTTTCTGTTCACAGTAAGTGCTCCCTTCTCATCGTGGTTTATGGAATCCCTAATGTCAATTAAATGCTCAAAGCTGTTTGGCTACATGGTCGTATTTTACTTCACCGTTAGACAGTGCCGCAAATGCATCAAAGCATATTATACTCCTTAGCCGAGTCGGAATTTATAGAACTGCAATATGTTCTGCGATTTCTTGAACGCCCTTGCCGTCCGTGCGAATCTTTATCGTATCGAGCTTTTCGTATAAGGGAATCCTTGCGATGCTCCGTTCTAAAACATCGGCAGAGCGAATGCCGCTGTCGATGTCTTTTTGCAGCCTTTCCCGCAGCGTTTCGGGGTTGCACACAAGGGATATGGGAACAACTCTACAACTCTCCGTATCGATGTTTGCCAAAATGGAGTCGATGATGCCCTGCATATGCATCACCCAGCAGAACACGACGTTTTCATACACCGAGCAACGGATAAACTGGTTCAGCAAAAAGCAGATGTTTTGCTCGACCATCGCCCTCGTTTCATCCGTAACGTGAAACGGATGGGCATCCCAGCACCAGTCACCGTCCAAGAAGACGCAGTTCGACAGCGTCTTTTTTAGCGCCTGGCATACAGCCGTCTTCCCGACGCCCATCGTTCCGCCGATGAGATATACCGTTTTCATAGCACTCTACCTCAGGTAGTATAATATGTCAATGCCTGCCCTGCGGCGGGAAATAGCCCTCCATCGGCTTGGGCGTCCCATCCTTCGCCCGCCAAACCACATCGAATTATATCCTGTCTTCCGATCGCATTTCGAGCTTTGCGGTTTTCCTTTTTTCCATACCCAAATCAGCTCATGTTTTAAAAGCAGTATACATCTTCTCACTCAAATTGTCAATGCCGAGCGACTCGATTATTCTTGACGCACGGGTATGTGAAATGCTATAATTATACTGAGGTATTATCGATATGGAGGATACAACCATGGCGGCAATCGGTGTAGATATCGGAGGCACATCCATCAAGATGGCGCTCATCGAGAACAATACGGAAATCCTGCAGAAGACGAGTTTCCCGTTCGACAAGGACCCCTACGCCACGGCGGCAAACATCGTGCGCATGGTCAAGAACATGCGCGCCCTATCGCCCGATGCCAAGGTCGGCATTTCCTGCGCGGGCAGCATCGACAACGGCGTGATTTGGGCGGACAACCTCTTCTGGAACGCCATCGACATGGGAAAGATCCTGCTGGAAACGCTGGGCGAACGGGTTCCCATCGCCAACGATGCCTTTTGCGCTCTGAACGCGGAATGGAAGTACGGCGCACTCAAAGGGCAGGAAAATGCCGTCTATATGACCGTCGGCACGGGCATCGGCGGCGCGATCCTCTCCGAAGGCAGGGTCGTGCGCGGCACGGGCGGCTACGGCGGGGAGATCGGCCACATGGTCACGCACGTGGGCGGGCTCCAGTGTGCGTGCAGCAACATCGGCTGCTACGAAATGTACGCCTCTGCGCGCGCGCTTTCCCGCATGGCAGGCGGGCTGCCCGTGCGCGAAATCGTCCAGAAGGTCGAAAGGG
Source organism: Christensenellales bacterium (assembly GCA_050946115.1). Taxonomy (GTDB): domain Bacteria; phylum Bacillota; class Clostridia; order Christensenellales; family Aristaeellaceae; genus CAYFRC01. The sequence goes on along the minus strand of JBMNUF010000006.1, from coordinate 128,233 downwards.
GCGAACTGCGGGACGTGTGGCGCAGGTATCTGACGGAGGTCTGCGCGGGGCTGCTCAGCCTGATGGCGGTGTTTGCGCCGTCCACGATCGCGATCGGCGGCGGACTGAGCAATTCCGGCAACATCTTTATCAAGGGCATTTTGGATACGCTCAACGCGACGGAGGCGTATCCGCGCCTGTACCATTATGTGCAGGTTCGCCTGGGCGCGTTCCGAAACGATGCGGGCGTCATCGGCGCTGCGGATCTCGCGGAGGGCACGTGATATGCGCGTAATCGGCGAAAATATCGTCCTCAGGGAATTTCGCGCGGAGGATATCTCCGCAATGCGCGCATGGGTCACGGACAACGACACGGCGCGTTTCTTGGGCGGAACGTACAACCGCCCGAACACGTGGGAGGATACGGAAAACTATCTCCGAAACATCCTGAACGGGAATGCGGGCGGCTATAACTTTGCCGTCGCCGAAAAAGAGACGCTGCGCTATATCGGGCAGTGCAATCTGCTTTCGGTGGATTTTCTTTCGCGCAGCGCGGAGCTCGCGATCGTGCTCTGCCCCGACGCGCAGGGAACGGGCATCGGGTTCGAAGCCGTAAAACTGCTTTTGTCCTACGCATTTGATACGCTGAACCTGAACCGCGTGTGGCTTAAGGTTTGGGACGATAACGAGCGCGCCATACGCTGCTATCAAAAGGCAGGCTTCCGAATCGAGGGCACGCTGCGGGAAGACGGCTATCGCGAGGGGCGCTTTCGCGACAGGCTCATCATGGGCATCCTGCGCAGGGAAGCGCGATAGCATGGATATCGAAATTCTGCTCTTCCTGCAAAGCGTCCGAACCATTTTGGGCACGGGCGTGGAGCGGGCACTTTATCTGCTCTCCAAATTTGCCACTTCGGGCGCGGTGTATATCGCATCCGCGGGCATCTATTGGTGTATCGATAAAGAACTCGGCAGAAACCTCCTGCTGAACATCGCAGGCGGCATGTTCGTCAACCAATTTCTGAAGAATACCTTTTGCGTGCATCGCCCGTGGATGCGGGGTGCGCGCCTTTCGCCGAGCGCGCTCGCCCTGAAGGACGCTGCGGGCTACTCCTTTCCGAGCGGGCATACCGCGCTCGCCGTCGCGGCATACGGCACACTCGCACGGACGAAGCAGAAGCAGAGGGCGTTTTCTGTATTCTGCGCTGCGCTTATCCTGCTCGTGGCGTTTTCGAGACTGTATCTCGGCTGTCACACGCCGCAGGATGTACTCTGCTCGCTCGCGGTCGGCTGGATGCTCCTCCTCCTGAATGACAAAATCGCGTGGTGGATGGACGAAAAAGAGCACCGAGATTTCGTTATCGCCACGGTTGGGCTCATCGGCACAGGTTTATTTTTGTTGTACGTGACGCAAAAGAGCTATCCTGCGGCAGACGGCGCAATTCTATCGACGCAGAGCGACTGTTTTACGGCGGCGGGCATCCTTTCGGGCTTTTGCGCGAGCCTTCCGCTGGAGCGGCGGTTCGTCCGCTTTTCCGTCGATTGCGCATCGCCTCTTCTTCTGCCGCGCTTTCTCGTTGGAGCAGCCATTCTCCTCGCACTTACGGCGGCAAAAGCTCCCATCTGCGCGCTTCTTGGGGCGCATTGGGGGCGATTTCTGTTGTATTTCTTTTTGGCTCTCGTTGCCTATGTGGCCTATCCAGCAATCTTCACACACTTTGAAAAAATGATGCGCAAACAACACAAGTAATGCGGTACATATGCAGCTTGAAAAAGCGCGCCGTTTCGACAGCACGCTTTCAAATCACGTTTCCTCGATTTCGTCGATGTCGTCCGGCGGATCGGTCACGGGAATGGTGATCAGAAACTCCGTGCCTTCCCCGATGCGCGAATGCGCTTCGATCATGCCGTTCATGGATCGCAAGATGTGCTTTACGATGGCAAGCCCCAGCCCAGTGCCGCCCATCGCGCGGGAACGCCCCTTGTCCACGCGGTAAAAACGCTCGAACAGGCGCGGCAGGTTTTCTTCCGCGATGCCGATGCCTGTATCGGCAATGGACAGGTTTACATATCCGTCTGCCTCAAACAGCGACACGGTGACGGAGCCGCCCTCCGGCTTGTTGTATTTGATGCCGTTTTCGATGAGGTTGAGGAGCATTTGCCTGACGCGATCGGGGTTGCCCAACACGTATAGCCCCTTCCGCGCGGGTTCAATCATCGTGACGGTGACGTTTTTGTCCTGCCCGTGCCGTTTGAGTTGCTCGCACACGTCCCTGCAGAGCTTGTCGATGCAGATCTTCTCGTTCGGCACGGCGTCGGTGCCGGATTCCATTTTGGATATAGACAAGAGGTCGTTGATGAGGCGCGTGAGTCTGTCCGCCTCGAGCTTGATGATGCCCATGAACTTTTTCGCCATGACGGGATTGTCGATCGCGCCCTCCTCGAGCGTTTCGATAAAGCCCTTGATGGTCGTCAGCGGTGTCTTCAGCTCGTGGGAGACGTTCGCGACGAAGTCCACGCGCATGGTCTCGAGCCGCTTGAGTTCGGTCACGTCCTCGACGATCGCCACCGCGCCCACGACCCGCCCGCCCTTGATCATGGGCGAAATGTACAGGCGTAACGGTCGGCGGCTCCTGCCCTGCGCGGTGCGCGCGACGACCTCGTTGGTGTACAACACGCCCTGCTGTTCCATCGCCTCGCGGAAGTGCGAATCGAGCTTCACGTCCTGCGAGCATTGGTTGATCGGCTCGCCCTCGCAGCGCCCCGTAATGCCCAAGAAGAGCTTTGCGGGCGCGTTCACGAGGAGGAGATTCAACTGATCGTCCACGGCGATGATGCCGCTTTTCATGTAGTTGATGATCGCGGAGAACGCTTCGCTGCGCGTATTCTGCTTGACGAGCCGCTCCTGCACGCGCCCGAGCACCTCGTTGAAACGCGCGCTCTCGTGCATCGAATTGCCGACGCTGCCGGTGATGCGCGCGCCGTACTGACCCTCGGAAAAGTCCGTGAGCACTTTGCGCAGGGCGTCGGTGAGCATGATGTAGCGACCGTTTAGCACGGTATACAAAATGACGATGGTGAGCAGATTCCCAAGAAAGAGCATCGCGATTGCGAAGATTCGCCCGGAATAGGCATCGGCGATCGTATACGCGGGCTGTGAAATGAGGAGGATGGATTTGTCGGGTAGCGCTTCCCCGCAAAAGACATAGCTCCCCAATCCTTCTTTCCCATGGTCGCGGGAAAAGGAATGGATGCCGTTCTTGCGGATCTCGCTTATCTCGTGGCGCGAAAGCACATCCTCCGCGAAGGGTCTGCTGACAAACAGCGCCCTGCCGTTTTCGTCATAGAGCGTGAAGACACATCCCGTTTGCAGGCTCGCGCTTCTCAGATAGCCGATGTAGAGCTCCTCGCTTGCAAAAGCCGCACTGTCGGCGACGGACGCTGACAGGCGGCATGTGCGCGAAACGGAATCGAGCGCGGCGGCATTGAGACTGTCGCGCGCGGTCGAGCCTATGATGAGCAGGAACAGGATGGAAATGACGAGATTCAGCAGGGTCGCGATCCACGCAACCCATTTTCTCATAATCTGTTGTCCTGCCTGTCGTTGAACTTATAGCCGACGCCGCGAATGGTCTCGATGTAATGGGCATCGTCGCCGAGCTTCTGGCGGATGTGGCGGATATGCACGTCTACGGTTCTGGTCTCGCCGTAGAATTCATAGCCCCAGATGCGATCCAAAAGGAAATCGCGCGTGAGCACCTTGCCGCGGCTGATGACGAGCAGCTTCAGCAGCTCGAACTCCTTGAGCGTGAGAGAGAGCTTCTCGCCGTTGCGGAAGGCTTCGTAGTTGCCGACGTCGATGGTGAGACTGCCGACGTGCAGGATGCCCTCTTCCTCGTTCTGCGGGGCGGCCCTGCGCAGCAGCGCCTTCACCCGCGCGATCAGTTCGCGGACGGAGAAGGGCTTGGTGATGTAGTCGTCTGCGCCGAGTTCGAGCCCCAGAATCTTATCGACCTCATCGCTCTTCGCGGTGAGCATGATGATCGGGATGTCCGAGGTCGTCGTCGCGCTCTTCAGGCGGCGGCATACCTCCATGCCGTCGATGCCGGGGAGCATGATGTCCAAAAGCACCAAAGCCGGACGCTCGTGCTGGCACAGAACCAACGCATCTTCTCCCGTCGCCGCGGTTACCACGCGGTAGCCGGACGCTTCCAGGTTAAATGACAGCAGTTCAAGGATATGAGCCTCGTCGTCGACAGCCAGAATCAGTTCGTTTGCCATTTTCGTCTCTCCTTTACATATCGTATTGCGAGGGAATAGCTATTGGAAGTTGTTTTCGGTAAGGAGTTTATTCAATTCGTCCCGAAACGTCTGAATGTCGCGGAATTGCCGGTATACCGAAGCGAAACGCACATAGGCGACCTCGTCGATCTCCTTGAGCCCCTTCATGACCATTTCTCCTATGGCTTGGGAAGTGATCTCCTGCTCGGACGTGCCATAGGCGTGCATCTCGATATCGCGCGCGAGTTTGTCTATCTGCTCCGGCGAAACGGGGCGCTTCTCGCATGCGCGGATGATACCTCGCTTCAGCTTATTGACATCAAATGTCTGCCTCGATCGATCCTTCTTCACGACCATAAGGGGCATATAATCCACCTTTTCGTAGGTGGTGAACCTTCTGCCACAAGCCTCGCATTCCCGCCTTCGCCGTATCGTCGTACCGTCTTCGGACTGGCGGGAGTCGATCACGCGGCTGTTCAGGCAATGACAATAGACACACCGCATATGCCGCTCCTCCGTACCTTCCTCCTTTTACATATTATACACGCTTTTTTGTGTTTCGTCCAGTGTTTTTCGTGAATTTCTTAACATATTTTTTTACAAGGTGGAATTTGGATGCGCCTATATGGAATATGCACGCATATCTACGGATAATACGTGCACACTGCACTAAGTGTTAATTTAAGACTGGAGTGCCTTTAGCTTGCGCGTAAACTGCGCCGAGTCTTCGCTGCGATAGAAGGCGCTTCCGGCGACCAAGATCGTCGCGCCTTCTGCAATCATCCCGGGTGCGGTGTCGAGCGATACACCGCCGTCCACCTCGATCTCGGCTTGCACACCCGCATCTTCCAGCATTTCCCGAATTTCCCCGATCTTCTTTACGCAGTTCGGCAGCATCTTCTGTCCACCGAAGCCTGGGTTCACGGTCATCACGAGCGCGAGATCGAAATCTCCCAGCACGTAGCGCAGGCAGTCCGGGCTCGTCGCGGGATTGAGCGCGACGCCCGCAAGACAGCCGCAGGCGCGGATGTGCGCGAGCGTCCGCTGCAAATGCGTCGCGGCTTCCGCATGGACGGTGATAATCTTTGCGCCCGCCTCCGCAAATTCCTCGATATACCTGTCGGGGTTTTCGATCATGAGGTGCACGTCGCAGGGCAAAAGGTCGAGCGCCGATGCGGCTTTCAGCAGCCCCTGCCCGAAGGTGATGTTCGGCACGAACATGCCGTCCATCACGTCGAAATGCAGATAGTCCGCGCCTGCGTCCTTCGCCTTCGCGATCTCCTCGCCGATTTTCGTAAAATCCGCCGCCAAAAGGGACGGCGCCAGTTTAATCATATCGATCCCTCCATGCGTTTGTCACTTCCTCGAAGATGCGCAGATACCGATCGTATCGCTGTTCGTGCATGATGCCATTTTCCGCGATAGCACGCTTGACCGCGCAGTTCGGTTCCGCCGTGTGGGAACAGGGGCTGAATCGGCACTGCCCTTCATACGGGATAAACTCCGGATACAGGCGCGGGAGCATTTCCGGCTCCATGAGCGGGAGCTCCATCAGGCTGAATCCGGGCGTATCGAACACCATGCCGCCCTCTACGGGAATCAATTCGCTCCTTCGCGTGGTGTGCCTTCCCCGCTCGATCCTCTCCGACACCTCCCCCGTTTCGAGGGAAAGCCCGTACAATGCGTTGATCAGCGTGCTCTTCCCCACGCCCGACTGGCCACCGAATGCGTGTTTTTTGCCGAACAGCGCCTTTTTGAGGGGCTCGATGCCCTCCCTTTGTATGGCGCAAACCCTGAATACGCCTTCGCATGCGGTTTCATATTGCTTTTCCAGATCCAATGCCGTTTCGGGGTCGAGATCGCACTTGTTGATTGCGACATAAGCCTGTATCCCGTTCATTCGGCACGTCAGAAGGAGCCTGTCGACGAGGAGCGTATCGGGCGCAGGGGTGGAAGAAGCGAGCACATAGCACACCGCATCCACATTGGCGACGGTGGGCCGCACGAGCGCGTTTTTCCGCGGCAGGATTTCCTCGAGCCAGCCTTCCTCCTCGCCCTGTCCGGGCGTGAACTCCACATAATCGCCCACCGTCGGCGAGAGATTTTGCCTGCGGATCTTGTTCTGCGCGCGCAAAACATAGGTTGCACCCCGTTCGTCCATGACGGTGTAAAAGCCGCCTATCCCCTTCAGAACGAGCCCTTTCATCTACTCTTCGCCCTCCCCGGCAGCCGTTTCGGCGAACTCCACCCGCGTCTCGACGAGCAGCTTGTCGCCGCGGTACACGCGCACGGTGTGAAGGCCCGGCGTATAGGCGTACATATCGAGCCGAATGGTGCGGCTCTCCTCGAGATGTTCGTTCAAAACCTCGCGCTCCTCTCCGTCCTCCTCCAGCGTGCAGATCACGTGCGCGCCGCCCTCCGGAATCGAAAGGTCGAGCGCGAGCTGCGCGTGGTACGTCTGCGGAACATAGGTCGGAACCGTGAGCGTGACCGTCGTGCCAAGAAGCTGGCGCGTCTCTGCCGCGGGGTTCTGCTCGACGACCGAGCGATCCTCTGAATCGGAGTATTTTTCGTAGATCTCCGTTTTATAGCCGAGGGCGGCGAGCTTTGCCGTCGCCTCCTCCGGCGAAAGCCCGATGACGTTGGGCACGAAGTTGCTCTCGCCGCTCACACGCAGCGTTACGATATCGCCCGGCTTTACCCATTCGTTGACGGCGGGAATCTGCGCCACGACGACGCCCGGCGGGGCATCGGATATTTCGAGGACCACGTTGTCGTCCGTCAGGACGAGCTCGTTCTGCTCGATGACCTCGACCGCTTCGGCGCGGGTCAGCTCCAGGAGCTTGGGCATCATGAATTTCTCCTTGCCCTTGGATATGACGAGCCATATCCTGTCGCCGGAATCCACGGGTGTGCTTGCCTCGGGATATTGCGAAATCACCGCGCCCATGCGCACATCGTCGCTGTGCCGCTCCTCGATGACGCAGTCGAGCCCCAGGTCGGCGATACGCTTTGCCGCGTCGTCCATCGTCATCAGCGCGAAATTTGGGAGGATGATGCGGTCGCGCCCGGATACCTCCCCGTAGATGAGGATTGCCGCGGCTATGACCGCGCCGAGCAGCGCGAGAAGCGCGATATTTCTGATGCGCAGCAGCCTGTACTTTCGCTGTTCGCGCTCCTTCCCCTCCTCCGGATCGGGCCTGCGCTTGACAAAGCCGCCGCGCGGGCGCTTGTACGCCTTGCGCAGGTCGTTTGCAAATTCCCGCGCGGTCTGGTAGCGATGCGCCGCATCCTTGTCGAGCGCCTTTTGCAGTACCTCGTCCAGCGCCTTGGTCACATTGTCCGGCGCGATCTCGAGCGCGCTGCGCGGGCGTTCCTGTACATGTTTGAGCGCAACAGCAACGGGCGTGTCCCCGTCAAAGAGCACCTGCCCCGTCAACATTTCAAAGAGCACCACGCCCACGGAATACAGGTCGCTCTTCTCGTCCGCGAGATTGCCCGACGCCTGCTCGGGCGAAAAATAATGCACGGAACCCAACACGTTCTTATCCCGCGTATAATAGGTCTGCGTTTCGCCGTTGGTCAGTCTCGCGATGCCGAAATCCGTCACCTTGACGGTGCCGCGCTCGTTCACGAGGATGTTTTGCGGCTTGATGTCCCTGTGGATGATGTGGTTTCGGTGCGCCCTGTCCAGCGCCGCAAGGATGCCCAGCGCCATGCGGATCGCTTCGTTGGTCTCGATGCGCCCGTATTCGCGGATCATATCCTTGAGTGTCGAGCCGCGCACGTGCTCCATCACGATATAGCGCACGTCGCCGTCCTGGCCGACGTCGTAAACGTGCACGATGTTTTCCTGATCGAGCTTTGAGGCTGCCCTCGCCTCGCGGTTAAAGCGGTTGATAAATTCGCGGTCGAGGCTCAGCTCATCCCGCAGCACCTTGATGGCTACGATGCGCCCCGTCTCCCTGTCGTATGCCTTATGGACGACCGCCATGCCGCCCGCCCCGAGCGGATCGAGCAATTCGTACCGCCCGGATAGAACTTTCTGCATCATACGGACGCCTCCTCATCGGTCAGAACGACGCAGGTGATGTTGTCACTGCCGCCGCGTCGAAGCGCGGTTTGGATCAGCGCATCAACCTTTGCCTGCCAGTCGCCGTCGGAAAGGAGAATTTGCGCCATTTCGTGGCTTTGGACGAAGTTGCTCAGCCCGTCCGAGCACAAGAGCCAGATGTCTCCCTGCGCGCGAGGAACGGGAAATATGTCGGGCGTGACGTCCGCGCTCGTGCCGACCGTGCGCGTGATAATGTTGCGGTGCGGGTGCGTCAGCGCCGCCTCCGGCGTGATTTCGCCGCGCGAAACCATTTCATTTACCAGCGAATGGTCGCTCGTGATTTGCATCAGCGCACCGTTTCGCAGAAGGTACGCGCGGCTGTCGCCGACCTGCGCGACGAGCGCCTGCGCGCTGTCGAGCCACACGGCCGTGACGGTCGTTCCCATGCCGCGCCGCGCGGGGTTGCGCTGTCCTTCTTCATATATCAAATGGTTTGCGCGTTTCACGCCGTGAATCAACGCGCCTTCGGAAACCGCTTCGCTCTCCCTGAGGGCGCTTGACACGGCATCCACCGCCATTTTGCTCGCCACTTCGCCCGCGTTGTGCCCGCCCATTCCGTCGGCGACGATCGCAAACATCTCGTTTCCCTTCGGTGCGTAATAGTCGTCCTCGTTGTTGCGGCGCACGTTGCCCACATGGGTCGCGGCATATGCCTTCATTCGGTTGCCTCCTCCCGCTTTAGAACGCTCCTGCGGAGTTGACCGCAGGCGCCTTCGATATCGTCTCCCATCTCGCGCCTTCGGGTGGCGCTGATGTGCCTCATTTCAAGCCGTTTCAAAAAATCTTCGACCGCGCGCGGCGTCGGCGCGCAGAGATTTCGCTCCGGAACCGCGTTGAGCGGAATCAGATTCACGTGGCACTGCATTCCGCGAAGGAGCTGTGCCAATTCGTCCGCGCAGCGCACGGAATCGTTTACGCCGCCTATGAGCGCGTATTCAAAGATCACGCGCCTGCCCGTCTTTTCGATATAGTAGCGACAGGCATCGATCACGTCTCCAATCGGGTAGACCTTCGCGACGGGCATGATTTTCTGCCGTATCTCGTCGTTCGGCGCGTGAAGCGACACGGACAGCGTCACCGGCAGCCCTTCCTCCGCGAAGCGGCGCATCGCGGGGACGAGCCCGCACGTAGAAAGCGAAATGCTCCGCACGGAAAGATTCAGCCCGCCTTCATCCGTCGCAAGGCGCAGGAACTTCACCACATTTTCGTAGTTGTCAAACGGCTCTCCACTCCCCATGAGGACGACGTTATGGATTTTCTCGCCCTGCGGCGCGATGCGCCTGTTGACGGCGACGATCTGCCCCAGCATTTCACCGGGCGTTAGGGAGCGCGCGCAGCCCTCGATCGTGGAGGCGCAAAACGCACAGCCCATGCGGCAGCCGACCTGCGTCGAGAGGCACAGCGTGTCCCCGTGGCGGTAGCGCATGAGCACGCCCTCGATGAGGTTGCCGTCGGGCAGCGCATAGAGGTATTTTTTGGTGCCGTCGATCGCGGATACGCGGGCGGACGCGATGGATACGGGATTCGCGATGCAATTCTCCCGAAGCGTTTCGCGAAGCGCCTTGGGTAGGTTGCTCATCTCGCCAAAATCCGCGCCAGACAAAAGCCATTTGCGAATCTGCGCGGCGCGAAACGCGCTTTCATTGAGCGTTTCGGTGACGAACTCCTTCAGTTCCTCTGCCGAAAGGTCCATCAGGCTCGTCATCTGCGCACCCTCTTCAGCCGCGCGATGTAAAAGCCTTCGAGATCGTGTCTATGCGGAAACAGCTGCATCTGTCCGTCTTTCCAGAGCGGCTTGAGCGCGTCCGGGAGCCACGATGCGTCGTCGTCGCGTTCGTAATCGCGATGCGTGGCGAGGAATTTTTCGATCTGCCGCTCGTTTTCATCCTTAAAGAGCGTGCAGGTGGAATAGACGAGCGTTCCGCCGTATGCGGGGTATTCCGCGCAGGCGTTCAGGATTTTCTCCTGGAGGCGGGCGAGGGAAGAAACGTCTTCCTTTTTGAAGTTCAGCTTGATATCCGGCTTTCCGTACATCACGCCGATGCCGGTGCACGGCGCATCGATGAGTACGGAATCGAACGAATCGAAGAGTTCGAGCCTCGGAACGGTTGCGTCGCGCACCATGCAGCGCATACTGTCAAGCTTCAGCCTTTTGCGAACCGCCTGCAAGAGCGCTACGCGGTGCTCGTGGTTGTCCCACGCATAGACGCGCCCCGAAAGGTGCATCTTCTCGCAGATATAGGCGGTCTTTCCGCCGGGCGCCGCGCAAGCGTCCAATATGGTCTGCCCGGGCTTTGGCTGCAGCGCCATCGCGGCGAGCAGTGCCGCTTCGCCCTGCAGGGAATACAGCCCGTCCTTGTAATCGGGATCGCCCGCAAGGTCTCCCGCCCTGATGATGCGCAGCGCGCCGGGGACGATGCCCTGCACATAATTCCAGCCCTTTTTCTCGGCAAACTGAAGAAATTCCCCGTCCGTCATGCGCAGCATGTTCGGGCGCACGGTCTCAAAGCGCGTTTCGGGCTTGTAGGAGAGGATCGCCTCCGCTTCCTCCATGCCGTAATCCGCCGCGAGCATGGTCACCAAATCCTCCGCGGCAGAGTGCATGAGCGACAGATACTTTACGATATCTTCTTCGCGCTCGGGGTAGCGGATGCCGTTTTCGTCGCGCTTTCGGATGATGGCGCGCAAAACGCCATTCACCATGCCCGAGGCATGCTCCCTGCGGAAGCGCTTTGTCTGCTTTACGGCTTCGTCAACGACCGCGTGATCAGGCACCCTGTCCATAAACAGGAGCTGCGCCACACCGATGCGCAAGATGTCTTCGATGACCGGCTCCGGCTTCGTCTCGACGAAGCGCCCCAGCACGTAATCGATGCGCAGCAGGTTTTCAAGCGTCGTATAAAAGATATTGGTCGCGAGCCGCTTTTCCTCCGGGGAAATGTCGGTATTCCGAAGCTGCTCGCCCAAAGACAGCGTGGAATAGCCCTTGCCGCGCAGCACGTCGCTCAGCGCAAAGAGCGCGAGTCTTCTGGCGTCGGGCTTGGGCGGCGCATCCTTTTGTTGCCGTTTCACAAACGCCACTATGCTTCCTCCTTCGCGCCGAATACGGTTCCCTCCGCGATCGGCTTCCCCACGAGATATTGTTTTGCCTGCATCCGCTTTGCGGACGGCGCCTGCATCTCTAAAATCTCGATCGCGTCTCCGCCGCAGGCGACGAAAAGCCCTCTTTTGGGGCTGCTCAAAACGACTTCGCCCGGATTCCCCGCATATTCATCCGTCGCGCGGGCAAGCCAGATTTTGAGCGTGCCATCTGAAAATGTCGTGTATGCGCCGGGCCACGGATTTAGCCCGCGCACGAGCCATTCGATCTCCCTTGCGGATTTGGTAAAATCGATTTCGCCCAGTTCCTTGGTGAGCATGCCCTGATAGGAGGCTTTGCTCTCGTTCTGCGGGATTCGAGGACATTCGCCTTTCTGCAGAAGGCGCAGCGTCTCGATGAGCGTTTCGCCGCCCAATACGCTTAGCCGTTCGGACAATTCGCCCGCCGTCTCAAGCGGGAGAATCTCCAATTCGCGGAACAAAATGCAGTCGCCCGTATCGATGCCGATGTCCGTAAACATCGTGGTGATGCCCGTTACGCTTTCTCCCGCCATGATCGCGCGGTTGATGGGCGCGGGTCCGCGGTATTTGGGGAGGAGGGACGCGTGGACGTTTACGACGCCCATGGGCGGCACGTCCAAAATCTTTTGCGAAAGAATCTGCCCGAACGCCGCCGTTACGATGAGGTCGGGCTTGCAGGCGCGGATCGCGTCTAGCCCCGCCTGCCTTCTTACGCGCTCGAACTGGAATACGTCGATGCCGTGCGCCTGCGCGCTCTGCTTTACGGGGCATGGCGTAAGCTTGTTGCCGCGCCCAGCGGGTCTGTCCGGCTGCGTAAAGCAGGCGACGACGTCAAAACCCTCCGAGACCATTTTATCGAGGGAAGGCACGGCAAATTCCGGCGTCCCCATGAAAACGATGCGCATATAAGCCTATTCCTCTTCCCTGTCGGTCATGTCTTCCGTCATTTTGTCGATATACAGGATGCCGTCTAAGTGGTCGAGCTCGTGGCAGAGGGCGATTGCCATGATTTCCGTGCCCTCGATCTCGAAAGTGCGTCCCCTCCTGTCCTGCGCGCGCACGACGACCTTTTCGGGGCGCGGCACCTTGCCCCTGCGCCCGGGGACGCTGAGGCAGCCCTCGCAGGACTCCTGCTCGCCCTCCTGCGAAACAATTTCGGGATTTATGAGTTCGATGAGGCCGTCTCCCGTGTCGATCACGACGACCCTCCGCAAAATGCCGACCTGCGGGGCGGCGAGCCCCACGCCGTCGGCGGCGTACATCGTTTCCGCCATGTCGTTGAGTAAGGTTACAATGCGCCTGTCTATCGTATCCACCCTGCGCGCCTTGCGGCGGAGCACCTCGTCGCCTACGTGAAAGATTCTGCGAACTGCCATTTTTTGTTGCCTCTTCCTAAAACATATTCACTGGGTTGACCTCAAGTTCCGCACGGACGGAATCAGGTCTCTCGTTGGTGAGATTTTCCATATAGGTCAGTATCTCCTCCGCCGCGCCCTTTGCATAGATTTTTATGAACACCTGATGGCGGTATTCGCCGCGGATCATGCCGATCGGCGCTTCCAAGGCGCGCATCTGCACGACGTCCTTTCGGAATTCTTCGTTCGCGTCCAAGAACGCGTTCATCTTTTCCTCATACGAAGCCGCCGTCTCCTGCGCGGCGATAGGATCGGGGGAAGACGTCAGGATGCGCGCGAGGATCGTGAACGGCGGATAGAGCCCCCTGCGCCTGTATTTCACTTCCTGCGTGTAAAACGCGCGGTAATCCTGCCGCGCCGCAAGTTCAATCGCGTAGTGCTCGGGTTCGTAGGACTGAACGATTACGCGGCCTTCCTTTTCCGCTCGCCCCGCCCTGCCTTCGACCTGCGTCAGCAACTGAAACGTGCGCTCCGCGCCGCGATAGTCGGGAAGGTTCAGCGTCATGTCCGCCATGACCACGCCCACCAGCGTGACGTTCGGAAAATCGAGCCCCTTGGCGATCATCTGCGTGCCGATGAGGATTTTTGTTTCACCCCTGCGGAACGCCGAAAGGATTCTCTCGTGGCTGTCCTTGCCGCGCGTCGTATCCACGTCCATCCGCGCCGTGCGGACGTTCGGGAGCAATCTACGCACCTCGTCTTCGACCTTTTGGGTACCCGTGCCGAAGTATTTGATGCTTCCGCTTCCGCATTGCGGACAGACGTCGGGTGGTTTTCGCACCGCGTCGCAATAGTGGCACCTCAGAAGACCCTCCGCCATGTGATACGTCATCGCGACGTCGCAGCTTTCGCATTTTTCGACATAGCCGCACATGCGGCAGGAGACATACGTCGAGTAGCCGCGCCGGTTTATAAAGAGAATCGCCTGCTCACCCGCGTCGATCGTCTCGATCAGCGCCTGGCGCATCTTGCCGGAAAAGATCGAGAGGTTGCCGCGCACGAGCTCCGTGCGCATGTCCACGATCTCGACCTTCGGCATGTCGCGCCCGTTCGCGCGGTACGGCATTTCCAAGAGCGTCAGCTTATTTTCGGGGCGAACCCTCGGCATCGTGCGCATGAAGCTGGACAGGGAGGGCGTCGCGCTGCCCAATACCAGAACCGCGCCCGCCTCGCGCGTGCGCCACGCGGCGACCTCCCGCGCATCATAGCGCGGGCGCTTTTCGGAGCGGTAGGTGTGCTCGTGCTCCTCGTCCACGATAATCGCGCCGATGTTTTTGAGTGGCGCGAACACCGCACTGCGCGCCCCGATCACGACGCGCGCCTCGCCGCGCATGATGCGCAGCCATTCGTCGAACCGCTCCCCCGCAGAAAGGCGCGAGTGGAGCACGGCGGAATCGTCGCCGAAGCGCGCGCGAAACCAATCCACCATCTGCGGGGTGAGCGCGATTTCGGGCGCGAGCACGATCGCGGTCTTCCCCTCGGAGAGTGCCTTGCGGATGAGGCGGATATAGACTTCCGTCTTGCCGCTCCCCGTGACGCCGTAGAGCAAAAACTTTCCGCCGCCCGTATCGAGCGCATCGATCAGTGTCTCCGCTGCCTTTTGTTGGTAGGGTGTCATCGTAAGATCGACCGCCTCGCTCGGTTCGGCGTTGGCGTAGGGCTTGCGGCGCGCCTCAGTTTCTTCGACGCGCACGAGACCCTGCTTTTCGAGCGTTGTTACCACGCCCTGCACGCCATCGATCTCCTGCGAGAGAATCGGCATCGGCTTTGCGCCGTCTTGAAGCATTTGCAGCAGCCGAAGCTGCCTCGGAAAGCGCGCGCGCCTTTGCATTTCTTCGTGCAGCGTCTTTCCGCCCGTTTCCGTCAGGGAGACGATTTTTAGCGCCTTGACGCGCACCCTCTCGCCGCGCATCTCGGACGGTATCATCAAACGCAGCGCGTCGCACAGCGTCGAGCGATACCGCGCCTGCATCCATTTCGCGAGGCGAAGCTGCTCCTGCGTGAAGGCGGGATAGCTTTCCAGCGTGCGGAGCACGGGCTTGATCTTCTCCGGGGCAAGGTCGGTTTCGCCCTTGAGGTCCATCACATAGCCCTCCGTGCGGCGATTCCCGAACGGCACCAGAACGCGCTGCCCGATTGTGAGATCATCCCCGCAGGCATAGGTGAACAGCCTGTCCACGCCCTGCGCGGTGATATCTACGATTACGTCCGCATATCGCAACGGTGTTCCTCCGCGCCCATGATGCGGGCGATTTTGTCCAAAATCCTGTCCGCCGTTTCCCGCTTGGAAAGAAGCGGGAGCTGCTCTTCCCCGTCCGCGTCGATCAGGGTGACGATGTTCGTGTCGCCCTGAAAGCCCGCACCCGATTGCGTCACGTCGTTTGCGACGACGAGATCGGCGTTCTTTTTGAGCAGCTTTTTGCGCGCGTTCTCGGAAAGATCGTTCGTTTCCGCCGCGAACGCCACCAAAATCTGCCCTTCGCGCTTGGCTTCGCCGATCGCCTTTGCGATGTCCGGCGTCGCCTTGAGGCGCAGCGCCATATCCCCGCCCGTCTTTTTGATCTTTACGGGCGAAATGCTCTCGGGAGTGAAATCCGCGGGTGCGGCGGCCTGAATCACGATGTCGTTCGTCTTGGAAAGATGCGTAACGGCGTCATATAAATCCTGCGTGGACACGATGTCGACGATCGTCACGCCCGAGGGCTTTGGAATGGACACGGGGCCCAACGCGAGCACTACCTCCGCGCCGCGATCCCGGGCGGCTTCCGCAAGCGCAATGCCCATACGCCCCGTCGAACGGTTGGATAAAAACCGAACGGGGTCGATCATCTCGCGCGTGGGACCAGCCGTCACGAGCACGCGCCTGCCCGCAAAGTCCTTTTCACGCAGCAGGGAGAAGAGCTGTTCCACGATCTTCTCCGGCTCGTTCATGCGGCCGATATCCTCGTCCCCGCAGGCGAGAATGCCCGATTCCGGCCCGATGAAGGAATACCCGCGCTCGGAAAGCACCGAGACGTTTTCGAGGTTCGCCGGGTTCTTCCACATGGCGGTGTTCATCGCGGGCGCGAAGACGACGGGCGTGCGCGCCGCCGCGAGCACGGTGGACAAAAGGTCATCCGCTATGCCCATGCGTGCCTTCGCGAGGATATTTGCCGTCGCGGGCGCGACAAGCAGCACATCCGCCCATTTTGCGAGCGAGATGTGCTCGATTTCCCACGCATAATCGAAACCGTCTACGTGTACGCGGTTGCCCGAGAGTGTTTCGAGCGTGAGCGGGGCGATGAATTTCGTCGCGTTCTGCGTCATCACGCAGCGGACGGCGCAGCCCGCCTTCTTCAGGCGGGAGACGATTTCACACGCCTTATACGCTGCGATGCCGCCGGTGATGCCGAGCGCGACGTGCAGATCATTCTTCATTCGTCTTCGGTTCCGGAGACTCGACGCGCCGATACCTGATTACGCCGCGATGAATCTCCTCGATCGCGATGGCGAGCGGCTTGGTCTCCTTGGTGTCGATCAAGGGGTGTGCGCCGTTAATGAGCTGGCGGGCGCGCTTGGATGCCGCGACGGCGAGCGTATAGCGGCAATCGGTCTTGTCGAGCAGCTCTGCAATGGGGGGATTGGTAATCATACTGTTTTGCCTCCTGCATGTATCTCGTTGTAGCATTGCCGCGCATAGGCGCGGATAGTATCCATGTCGCGGAACTCCTCCGAAAGGGCTTGGAGCAGCGCGCGGTTGTCGTTTTTATCCGGGAAGTGCCCTTCAAACAGGGCGATGAGCTTTTTCGATGCGCGATCCACATCGTCATTTAACAGAAGATAGGGATAGTTTTTCGCGGCTTCCATTTCTCCCTGAGCCTTTTCGAGGCGCATGAGGATTTTGTCGAGCGTCTCCGTGCCGCGCCCGACGAGCCGCTCCACGAGCCCCTTTGACGTGGGCGGGAGCACGAAAATACAGCATGTTTCGGGATAGACGGGGAGCACCTGCCGCGCGCCCGCCTCGTCGATTTCGAGGATCACGGGCTTGCGGTTTGCGACGGCGTTCTTTACGAACAGAAGGTCCGTGCCGTACATGTTGCCGCCGTTCATGATGTTGTATTCCAAGAGCTCCCCGCGCGCGAGCTTTTCTTTGAAGAATTCGGGCGTGACAAAGCGATAATGCACGCCTTCCAATTCTCCCTTTCGCGGCTGCCTCGAGGCATAAGATACGGAGAGCGCGATCTCCGGGTGTGCCTTTATCAAAAGATCGACCAATGTACCCTTGCCGCAGCCCGAGGGGCCTGAGATAATATAAATTCGATATTCCTCCATAAACGCCTCCCAAACAAACCGGTTCCGGGCTATTCCACGTTTTGCACCTGCTCGCGGATCTTTTCGATCTCCGCCTTCGCGTCCACCGTGATGCGCGTGATGGGCACATCCTGCGATTTGGAGGAGATGGTGTTTACCTCGCGGTTCAGCTCCTGCACGAGGAAATCCAGCTTGCGCCCGATGGGTTCCTTTTGCTCGCAGAAAGTGCGGAGCTGCTCGATGTGGCTGTGAAGCCGAACCGTCTCCTCGTCGACCGCGCTTCTGTCCGCCATGATCGCGACCTCCTGCAAGAGGCGCGCTTCGTCGACCTTTACATCTCCAAGAAGCTCCTCCATGTGCGCTCGGAGCCGCTCTTCGTATTCCTTGACGGTATACGGGTACCGCCCCTCGATATCGCGCGTAAGGGCTTCGAGGGCATCGGCACGGGCTAAGATGTCAGCCTTTAGGGCTTCGCCCTCCTTGTCGCGCATCGTTTCCATTTCGGAAAGCGCAATGGAGAGCGCCTCGCGCATGAGGGCGGAAAGCGCGTCCCTGTCTTCTTCCGCCTCGTCCACGCGCAAAACGTCGGGCATCTGCGCAAGGCGCATCAGCGTCCTGTCGTCGGGGATGGAAGATTCCGATTGAAACGCATCCAGCGCGCGCATATATGCTTTCGCGAGCGGGATGTCCGCCGTAATCTTTTTCGCATCGTCGCGCGTGTTCTTGTATGTGGCAAACAAGTCCACATGCCCTCGGCTCAAAACGGACGCGATTTGCCGCCGTGCCTCGTCTTCCAAGAAGGAAAAGCTCCTCGGCATGCGAAAGGACAGGTCCAAAAACCTGTGGTTTACAGATTTAATCTCCACGGTAAGCTGCCTGCCGTCTCGTTCTATGACGGCGCGGCCGTACCCGGTCATGCTGCGCATGGCGCACTCCTCCAACCCTGTTATCAGTATAGTATACCATATGACGGTGTCCGCCGCGTTATATTGCCGTAAATTAAACGGACAGTAACTCCAAAAATTCCGCTTCGTCAACCACGCGCACGCCGAGCGAGCGCGCCTTTTCAAGCTTTGAACCCGCACTCTCCCCCGCAACGACGAGCGATGTTTTCTTTGAGACGGAGGAGGCGGCCTTTCCGCCCGCGTCCGCGATGCGCTGTTCCGCTTCCTGCCGCGTCATGGTCGAGAGCGTGCCCGTGACGACGACCGTCATCCCCTCGAGCGCGCCGCCCGAAGAAGGAGCCTTCAGCGGCTCCGGCGCGACGCCCGAAGCAAACATGTTTTCGATTTCAACGATATTCCGCTCGTCCGCGAAAAATTGCACGATGCCCGTTGCGACGACGTCTCCGATGGCGTCCACCGTCATCAGTTCCTCGAGGGACGCATCCTTTAGCCTGTATATGTCCGCGTATTTTCCCGCGAGGTCGCGCGCAGTCTTCCTGCCGATGTTGGGGATGCCTATGGCGTAGAGGAACGCATCAAACGGGCGCTGCTTGCTGTTTTCGATCGCCCTTAGGAGATTTTCGGCCTTTTTCTCGCCGAACCCGTCGAGCGTCATCAGCGTGTCCTTTTCGAGCGTATACAGCTGCGAGATTTCGCAGATGCCCAGCTTGTCGTACAGGAGCGCCGCCGTCTTTTCGGAGAAAGTCTCTATGTCCATCGCGTCTCTGCTCGCGAAATGCGCGAGGCGCATGACGCTTTGCGGCTTGCAGCCGTCGCGATTCGGGCAGAAGAGGTGCGCGCCGCGCTCTTCGAGAGGGCTGCCGCAGGCGGGGCAAAATTCCGGCTTTTCGACAGGCGTGCCCCGTTCGAAATCGTCCGCGCGCCCCATAATCTCCGGAATGACGTCGTTCGAGCGGCGAATCCACACGCGCGCGCCGATCTCGACGCCCTTGCGGACGATATCGCCGTAGTTGTTGAGCGTCGCCTTGCGCACGGTCGCGCCGGCGAGCTCGACAGGTTCCACGTGTGCGAGCGGCGTGAGCTTGCCCGTGCGCCCCATCTCCCACGTGACGTCCATGAGGAGCGCCGTCGTCTCTTCCGCCTCGAACTTGTACGCAATCGCCCAGCGTGGGAATTTGTCCGTATAACCGAGCGCTTCGCGCGTCGCAAAATCGCGGATTTTGACGACCGCGCCGTCGATCATGTAGTCGAGGGATTCGCGCGCTTCTTCGATTTCGCGCACGAAACGCACCACCTCTTCGAGAGATTCCGCGTTCTTTTCGTACGCGGGCGTTTGGAAGCCATTTTCCTTCAGGAAGGAGATCATTTCCCCCTGATCGCGGAAAGATGCGCCCTCGATGTAGCCGATGTTGTAAAAGCACGCATCGAGCCGCCTTTGCGCCGTAACCTTCGGGTCGAGGTTGCGCAGCGCACCTGCAGCGCCGTTTCGCGTGTTTTTGAGCGGTTCCTGCGCGGTCTCGTTGTATTTTTGAAGCACGGATAGGCGCATGTATCCCTCGCCCTGCACCTCCATCTTGCCCTTGAAGGGAACGGTGAGGGGGATGGTTTGTATCGTCATCGCCTGCTGCAGAATCTGCTCGCCGACATAGCCGTTGCCGCGCGTCGCCGCGCCGATGAGAAGCCCATTTTCATACGTGAGGTTAATGGTAAGCCCATCGAATTTGTGCTCCACGACGAAGGAGAGCGGCGGAAGCCCGTCCGTGCGCGCTTTTTCCGCGCGCTGCGCCCAATCCCTGAGCGCGCCCTCCGTCTGCGCCTTGTCCATGCTCCAGAGCTGCGCGATGTGGGTGTGCTGCTCAAACGCGGGCAGCACTTCCCCGCCCACGCGCCTCGTCGGCGAATCGGGGAGTACCGTTCCCGATTCCTGCTCCAATTTCACGAGCTCGTCGTACTTTTTGTCGTATTCCGCGTCGGTTACCGTCGGCGCGTCGAGCGTATAATACTCACGCGCACGGTCGTTCAGCCAGTTTACGAGTTTCTGCATATGCTCCATATCGCTCAATCCACCTTTACGAGCGGCGCGATTGCGGCATTAAAGGTCTTTTCCGATGTGCCGAAGCGCACCGTAATGCGCGCATCCCTGCCCGCACCCTCGACCTTCACGACCTCGCCACCGCCGAACATTCTGTGATTGACCCTGTCCCCCACCGAAAACACAATACCGAGGTCGGTCTTTTCTTGCTTGCCGAAACCCTTTTGCAGCCCGGGAATCGCCGCGAGGTCGGGCTTCTCGACGCGCGGGAACACCGAAACTTTCTCTGCCCTCGGTTGGACGAATGGCAGGCGTCTTGCAGCCTCGCGCCGCTTGCCGTCGTCCAGCAGCGATAAAGGAATCTCATCCAGGAAGCGCGACGGCTGGTGAAACTCGCGCCTGCCGAACAGCATCCGCTCCGCAGCGCACGAAAGATACAGCTCCTTCATCGCGCGGGTGATGCCGACATAGCAGAGCCTTCGCTCCTCCTCCAATTCCGCATCGTCCATGGTGGCACGCGTTATCGGAAACACGTTTTCCTCCATGCCGCAGAGGAATACGCAGGGGAATTCCAGCCCCTTCGCGCTGTGCATGGTCATGAGTGTGACCGCGCCGCTCGCGTCCTCCGCCCTGTCCATATCCGTGACCAGTGCGACGTTTTCCAAAAAGCCCTCCAAGCCGCCGTCGGGGTTCTGCTGCTGATACTGCGCGACCGCGCCGACGAATTCCTGAATGTTTTGCAATCGCGCCTCGTTTTCGTCGGTCTTTTCGGCCTTATATTGCTGCTCGTAGCGCGTTTCGTCGAGCACGAATCGCACGTACTTTGCGGGGTCTGCATCGTATTCGGAGTTTTCGAAGCGCGCGGACAAAAGGCTATTCATGAGTCGTGCAAAGTTCAGCACCGCGTTTTTCGCCCTGCCCGATAGCGGCACATTGTCGCAGTCCGCCACCGCGTTGAACAGGGAATCCTCCGTCGCAAGTGCGTACTCCTGCAGCGCCTCCACCGTCGCATCACCGATGGCGCGCTTGGGTTCGTTGATGATGCGCCGAAGCGATATGTCGTCTGCGGGGTTGACGAGCACGCGCAGATACGACACGATGTCCTTGATTTCCTTCCGCTCGTAAAACTTCTGCCCGCCGAAAACCCTGTACGGCACGCCGCTTCGTACCATCGCCTCTTCCAACACGCGCGACTGTGCGTTCGCGCGGTATAGGACGGCGACGCTTCCGTATTCGCCGATGCGCTTTATGTTGTTGCATATCCACGCCGCCTCGTCCCGCTCGTCCAGCGCGCGGTACAGGCGGATTTTTTCGCCCGCTTCCGCCTGCGTCCAGAGCGTCTTGCCCTTTCTTTCGGCGTTGTTTGCGATGACGGCGTTTGCAGCGGCGAGGATCGTCTTCGTCGAGCGGTAGTTCTGCTCGAGGCGGATGACCTTGCAGCCGGCGAAATCCTCTTCAAATTCCAAGATGTTGCGGATATCCGCGCCGCGCCAGCCATAGATCGACTGGTCGTCGTCGCCGACCACGCACACGTTCTTTCGATCGCCTGCGATGAGGCGCACGAACTCGTATTGCGCGAGGTTCGTGTCCTGATATTCGTCCACCATGATGTAAGCGAATCTCCGCCTGTAATAGTCGAGTACGGGCGGATGCTCCGCGAACAGCAGCAGTGTCTTCAGCAGAAGGTCGTCGAAGTCGAGCGCGTTGTTGTCCTTCAGCCGCTTTTCATAGAGCGCGAAAATCTCCGCGATCTGTTTGTTGCGCAGATTCTTTTCGCTCTTTGAGAGCCATTCCTCCGCGGAGAGCAGTTTGTTTTTCGCATCGGAAATAATGGTTCTGAGAACGCGCGGCGGGAACTCCTTTTCGCCGATGCCTTTTTCACGCAGGATCGCCCGAAGTGCCGTCAGCTGGTCGTCGTCGTCGTAGATCGAAAAATGTCTGGTATAGCCGAGTTTTTCGATGTCGCGCCGCAAGATTTTCGCACACGAAGAATGGAACGTAGAAATCCACGCCTCTTCCGCGCCACCGCCCGAGAGGCGCAGCGCGCGCTGTTGCATTTCCCGCGCCGCTTTGTTGGTAAAGGTGATTGCGAGAATCTGCCACGCGGGCACGCCCTGTTCTATGAGGTGTGCGATTCGGTGCGTCAAGACGCGCGTCTTGCCCGAGCCTGCGCCCGCGAGGATCAAAAGCGGCCCGTCCCTGTGCAGTACCGCCTCCCGCTGCGGCGGATTGAGAAGGGAAAGGTCAAGCATTTTCTACCTCGCCGAGGCGCTCCAGCGCCGCTTTATATCCGCCCGCGCCGTATGTCAAAGAGCGGTTTACGCGGGTAATGGTGGCCGTGGATACGCCCGTCTGCTTTGCGATTTCGGCGTATGTCACCTTGTCGGAGAGCATTTGCGCAACCTCCAGCCGCTGCGCCAAATCCTGCACCTCGCGGATGGTGCATAGGTCTTCGAGGAAACGAAGCATTTCGTCCTTGGTGCGCATACTCAAAAGCGCACGGACGAGTCTGTCCGTCGCCTCGGTGTTCAACTTTTCTATCATATTGTTTCAAACCGCCTTTCACGCCGTGCAATATCGGCATTATAACAGAACGGATGCCGTTTTTCAAGCGCGCATGATGCCGGACAGCGCGGGATAGAGCTTTTTATACGCGGAGTAGTTCCTTTCGTATTCTTCCTTTTCTTCCTGCATCCGAATCTCTCCCGTAACGCGGACGTGCGACAAGGCGTCCTCGATGGATGGGAAAATGCCCGCCGCCGTGCCCGCAACCGCCGCGATGCCGCGCGACGTCGAATCCCCGGACGGCACGCTGAGCGTCTCAAGGTCGAGCCGCGCGATGTCCGCGATCATCTGCGGCCACGCAGACGATTTCATGCCGCCGCCGATCGCCTTTACGCGCGACAGCGGGATGTATTCGCGCAAAACATCCGCAATCTGCCTGAGCGCATAACACGTGCCTTCGAATACCGCGCGAACGTAATCGTCCGCGCCGGTCTGCATCGTCATCCCTAAGAAAACGCCCTTTGCCCGCGCATCGAAAATCGGCGACCGCTCTCCTTCCAGATAGGGTAGATAGATGAGCCCGTTCGCGCCGCAGGGCGATTTTAGCGCCATGGCGTTGAGCTGATCGAACGACGATACGGAAAACCACTCCATCGCCTTGTTGATGCTGCTGCCCGCAGACTGCATCGTGCCGTAGACGGAGGTCGTCTCCCCGTCCAAGTTCGTGATGTTAAATACGCGCATGTCGGAATCCAAGATCGGTTTTTCGACGACGGATGCAAACCACGCCGTCGTTCCGAGGTTGAGATACGCATCCCCCGCCTTGATACTCGCCGCGCCCATGGAGCCGCACGCGCCGTCGCCGCCGCCCGCGATCACGGGGATGCCCGAGGGGATGCCCAAAAGGCGCGCCGCCTCGTCGCACACCGTTCCCACGATCTCGCAGCCCTTATGGATCTCGGGGAGCTTTTGCATGTCCAACCCGAGCGTTTGAAAGAGTGCGGGGTCGTATTTTCGCGCAGTGATGTCCATCAATAAGCCGTGGCAGGCGTCCGAGCAGTCCGTGGTATCGATATTCCCCGTAAGCTGCGAGACGATGTAGTCCTTCGACTGCAAGAACTTCGCCGCGCGGCGGTAGATTTCGGGCCTTTCCTCCATGAACCACAGCATTTTGCACAGGGAGCCGCGCGCATCCGGCACGTTTCCGCACATGCGGTACAGTTCATCCCTGCCAACATCGCGAAGTACGCGCGCATGCTGCGCCAGTGCGCGCGAATCGGAGTGTATCAGCGCGGGGTGCAGCGCGTTCCCCTTTGCATCCACGGGAATGCAGCCCATCATGTGCCCGCTCACGCCGATCGCGGCGATGCTTTGCACCGCCTCAGGAAGTTCCTCCTTAAGCGCGTTCGTTGCGCGCACGATGCCGTCATACCAGTCCAAAGGGTTCTGCTCGGCTATTCCGCCCTGCGCGTAGTGCGTATCGTAGGAAACCGTCTTTGCGCCTGCGATCGCGCCGTCGCTGTCGATCAAAGAGGTCTTTACGCCGCTCGTGCCTATGTCGAACGCCAAAACCATCGCGCTTTGCATGAGAAGGCCTCCCCTACCCGAATTCTTCAAGATTATTATACCGCCCGTCGGAACCCTTTGTCAATGTCATAATATAAAGACATGGCCACCTGTCGAGTCGGTAGCCATGCCTTGCTGTTGCGAAAAGCCTATGCTATTTTATCAGCCTCTCTCGCTCATCGGCACGTATTCGTTATGCGGCATGACCGCACGATAGCCGGGGCGCATAATCCTGCCGCCGGTCAGCGCTTCCTCCATGCGATGCGCGCACCAGCCCGCCAAACGGGAGACGGCGAACAGCGGCGTATACAATTCCTGCGGGATGCCCAGCATTTCGTATACGATGCCGGAATACATGTCGACGTTCGCACAGATGGCCTTGCGCTTTCCGAGCTTTTCGTTGAGCACCTGAATGCCGATGCGCTCGATCGCGTCCATGAGTTCGAAGTCCTCCTCGAACTGCGTGCCGCTCGCCATTTTCTTCGCGTAATCCTTGAGGATCAGGGAGCGCGGGTCGCTCATCGTGTAGACGGCGTGTCCCAGCCCGTAAATCTTGCCGGAGCCGTCGTTCGCCTTGCGGTCGCGAATCAGGCGGAGATAGTCGGCAAGCTTCCCTTCATCGTGCCATTCGGGCACGTTCTGGCGGACGTTGTCCAGCATCTCCATGGCTTTTTTGTTCGCGCCGCCGTGCAGCGGGCCCTTCAGGGACGAGACCGCCGCCGAAATCGCGCCGTAAGTGTCGGTGCCGGTCGAAGCCAACACGCGGCTTGTAAAGGTGGAGTTGTTGCCGCCGCCGTGCTCCGCGTGCAGCGTCAGCATGACGTCGAGCAAGAGCGCCTCCTCGCGCGTGTACTTGTTGTCCGGGCGAATGATGTGCAGGAAGTTCTCCGCGAAGGAAAGGGACTCTATGGGCTTATGTAGAAGCAGCGATCCCCCGTCGTCGTAGTGCTGCTTGATGCGGTACGCGGTCGCGACGAGGATCGGCACGCGCCCCATGAGCTCGATCGACTGGCGCAGCATGTTTTTGAGGGAAGTGTCGTCCGGGTTGGGGTCGTAGGTATACAGCGCGAGAATATTCTTCGCGAGCTGGTTCATGATGTCGGGGCTATGGGCGCGCAGCATATTGTCTTCCATAAAATTGGTGGGGAGCTTGCGTGCGCCGGACTGCGCGGCATCGAAAACCTCCAACTGCTCGCGCGTGGGGAGTTTTCCTACCAGCAAAAGATACATGACCTCTTCAAAGCCGAAGATGCCGTTTTTGATGTGTTCGCTGACGATCTCGGAGATTTCGATCCCCCTGTAATAGAGCCTGCCCGGCATGGGGATCGGTTCGCCGTCGAGCATCATGTATCCCTGTACGCTGGCGATGGACGTCACACCCGCGATGACGCCCGTGCCGTCCGAGTTGCGCAGGCCCCGCTTGATGTTGTAGTTTTGATGCTGTGAAAAATCGATCGCGTAGCTCTC
The DNA here is from genome assembly GCA_050946115.1 of Christensenellales bacterium. Lineage (GTDB taxonomy): Bacteria > Bacillota > Clostridia > Christensenellales > Aristaeellaceae > CAYFRC01. The sequence goes on along the minus strand of JBMNUF010000006.1, from coordinate 102,559 downwards.
CTTCATGTCCTGACAAATCTTGTCGATATAGTCGGACATGACCGCGTCGGATATATTCTGCATTGTGACTCCTCCGTCTTTCCAAAATTTGCATAATTCTATCACGTCTCTCCCGATTTAGCAAGTTATTTTTCTGTATATTCGTTCGTATTGCAGGATTCGGCATGCCGATTATGCAGATTTTTCTTTTTGATGTAAAAAAACGGGCTTGCGGTGCAGGAAAAACAGTGCTATAATGATTCCGTTCGATTCACGATATGCAAGGAGGGATTCTTATACCTGCTCTATATGACGGCCCGGTAGCATTGAAAAACGGCGTTCCGGTGAAACTGCCCGCGGGCGAACCGTATTCGAGGGAAAAGACCATTGCCTACCGCATCTTGTCCGCGCACGACAGGGGCGATGCGCCCGATTCCTTTTCCGTCGGCTTTGACGCGCTGATTTCGCACGACATCACCTACGTCGGCATCATTCAGACGGCGCGGGCGAGCGGACTGGAGAAGTTCCCCATCCCCTACGCGCTCACAAACTGCCACAACAGCCTGTGCGCAGTCGGCGGCACCATCAACGAAGACGACCACGTGTTCGGCCTCTCCGCCGCACGAAAATACGGCGGGGTGTTCGTGCCCGCAAATCTCGCGGTGATCCACCAGTACGCCCGCGAAGCGCTCGCAAAATGCGGCAGCATGGTGCTGGGCAGCGATTCGCACACGCGCTACGGCGCGCTGGGCTGCATGGGCGTTGGCGAAGGCGGCCCGGAGCTCGTGCGCCAGCTTTTAGAAAATACCTGGGACATCAAAAAACCGCCCGTCACCTTGGTATACGTCACCGGAAAACCGCGCCACGGCGTGGGCCCGCACGACGTTGCGATTGCGCTGTGCGGCGCGACCTACAAAAGGGGATTTGTCAAAAACCGCGTGATGGAATTCGTCGGGAGCGGCATTTCCTCCCTTTCCATGGATTTCCGTATGGGCATCGACGTGATGACGACGGAGACCGCGTGCCTGTCCAGCGTATGGGAGACGGACGATGTCGTGAAGCGCTTTTACGCGCGGCACGGGCGAGCGGATGCGTATGCGCCGCTTTCCGCGCTCGACGGCGCGTGCTACGACAACATGATCGAATTGGATCTTTCAAAAATCGAGCCGATGATCGCGCTGCCGTTCCACCCGTCCAACGCGCTGCCAATTTCCTCTCTCACGGGCCCCTACGCTTCGGATGCGTTGCGCGAGGCGGAAAAGGAATACGGCATCAAAGAAAACTTCCTGACGGACAAGTGCACGAAGGAGGGCTTCCGCCTCGATCAGGGCGTGATCGCGGGCTGCGCGGGCGGTCTGTACGAAAACGTATTGGAGGCGGCGGCGATCCTCGACGGAAAATCTGTCGGAAACGGCGCGTTCCAACTGACGATCTATCCGCCTTCGCAGCCCGTCAACCTCGCGCTGCTCAAAAACGGCGCGCTTACGACGCTCATGGAAGCGGGCGCGCTCATCAAGCCGTGCTTCTGCGGGCCGTGCTTCGGCGCGGGCGACGTGCCGGCAAACGGAATGCTCTCCGCGCGGCATACTACGCGCAACTTCCCCAACCGCGAGGGTTCCAAGCCCTCCGAAGGGCAAGTCGCGATGGTCGCGCTCATGGACGCGCGCTCCATCGCGGCGACGGCGGCAAAGGGCGGCATTTTGACGAGCGCCGCGGAATGCGATTACGCAGCGCCAACGGATGTCGAATACGACTTCGACAGCGGGATATATGAAAAGCGCGTCTATAACGGCATCGGAATGCCCGATGAGAAGGCAGAACTCGTCTTCGGCCCCAACATCACCGATTGGCCGAAGATTCCCGAAATGAAGGAGAACCTGCTTGTGCGCGTCGCAAGCGTGCTGCGCGACCCCGTGACGACGACGGACGAATTAATCCCCTCAGGTGAAACTTCTTCCTACCGTTCCAATCCGCAAAGGCTTGCCGAGTTCACGCTCTCGCGGCGCGACCCGATGTACGTGTCGCGCGCAAAGGAGGCGCGGGACAGGGGCGACACAAAGCGCTGGGAGAACGCCTTTTCCGCGTTCGGCGCTGCGGAGGACGATACCAATACAGGCTCCTTTATCTACGCATTGCACCCCGGCGACGGTTCTGCGCGGGAACAGGCGGCATCGTGCCAGCGCGTACTGGGCGGTGCGTGCAACCTGTGCATAAGCTACGCCACCAAGAGATACCGCTCCAACTGCATCAACTGGGGCATGCCCCCCTTCACGCTCGAAGACGAATTTGTCGGCGAAAACGGCGATTTCCTGTTCGTGCCGCACCTCAAAACGGCGCTCGAGGAAGGGCGCAAGCGCATCCCCGCGACGCTTTTGAAGGCGGACGGGACGAAGCACGACTATATGCTGACGCTGTCCGACCTCACGGAAAACGAAAGGGAGATTCTCCTTTGCGGCTGCCTCATGAATTACTACGCGAAAAGGAAGGGAACGGAACATGCATAAGATTCTCATGAAAAACCCCATCGTCGAGATGGACGGCGACGAAATGACGCGCATCCTCTGGCGCATGATTAAGGACACGCTGCTTACGCCCTATATCGAGCTTAACACGGAATATTACGACCTGTCGCTCCCCGAGCGCGATAAGACCGACGACGCCGTGACGACGGACGCGGCGCACGCGATCATGCGGCACAAGGTCGGGGTAAAGTGCGCGACCATCACGCCGAATTTGCAGCGCGTGGAAGAATACAAATTGAAAAAGATGTGGAAGAGCCCGAACGGCACGCTGCGCGCCCTGCTCGACGGCACGGTCTTCCGCGCGCCGATTGTAACGGACAACATCCACCCGAACGTGAAGACCTGGAAAAAGCCTATCGTCATCGCGCGCCACGCCTACGGCGACGTGTATAAGGGCACGGAGATGCGCGTGCACGGCGCGGGCAGGGCGAAACTCGTGTTTGAAAGCGAGAGCGGGGAGACGATTTCCGAGGACGTTTTCACCTTCGACGGCAAGGGCATTCTGCAGGCGGTGCATAACCGCGACGATTCCATCGAGTCGTTCGCGCACTCCTGCTTCCGCTACGCGCTGAGCGAGGGGCTCGACCTGTGGTTCTCGACGAAGGACACCATCTCCAAGACCTACGACCAAACCTTTAAGCTGCTGTTCGAGGAGATTTACGAGCGCGATTATAAAGAAGCGTTTGAGAAAAAAGGTATCACCTATTTCTACACGCTCATAGACGACGCGGTCGCGCGCGTCATCCGCTCGGAGGGCGGCTTCGTTTGGGCGCTCAAGAACTACGACGGCGACGTAATGAGCGACATGGTATCCACCGCGTTCGGCTCTCTCGCGATGATGACGAGCGTATTGGTCAGCCCCGACGGCAACTATGAGTACGAGGCGGCGCACGGCACGGTTACGCGCCACTACTACCGCTATCTGAAGGGCGAAAAGACCTCCACCAACCCCGTCGCGACCATTTACGCATGGACGGGCGCGCTCGCAAAGCGCGGCGAATTGGATGGAAACGACGCCCTCATCGCGTTTGCGAAGAAGCTGGAAAAGGCGACGGTTGCGACGATCGAGGCGGGCATCGTGACGAAGGACCTCGCTGCGCTCTGCGACAATACCGCGCTCATCGCCGACACGCAGCAGTTTTTGGATGCGATCAGGGAGAGGCTCGACGCGTGAAAATCATCGTAATCACTGGCGCGTCCTCGGGCATCGGGCGCGAATTTGCAAAAGTGCTTTCAAAAACGGTGCAGGCGGACGAAATGTGGCTCATCGCGCGGCGCGAAGAGGCGCTGAAGGAAACGGCGTCTCTCTGCGTCCTGCCCTGCCGCATTTTGCCGCTTGACCTCACGGATCGGGATGCCGTTTCGCGCTTTCAGGCGCTGTTGGAGGCGGAAAAGCCCGAAATCGCGTGCCTTGTGAATGCAAGCGGATATGGCAAGTTCTGCGCGTTCCAAGATGTGCCGCTCGATACGTATCGCGATATGATCGCGTTAAACGACACGTCGCTCGTCGAGATGACGTATCTGTGCCTCCCCTACATGGCGCGTGGAAGCGCGATCTACCAGATGGGTTCGCTCTCCGCGTTTCAGCCGGTGCCGTGCATCAACGTATACGCCGCGACGAAGGCGTTTGTGCTTTCGTTTTCGCGCGCGCTGAACGTCGAACTCAAGCCCAAGGGCATATGCGTTTTGTGCGTATGCCCGGGCTGGGTCAAAACCGCGTTCTTTGGCAGGGCGGACACGCATGATGGGTCGGTTACGTATTACAACCGCTTCACCACGCCCGAGAAGGTCGTCAAAAGGGCGATGTATGACATGCGGCGCGGAAAAGACGTATCCATCGAAGGGCTTTCCGTGCGTCTGCAGGTGCTTTTGACAAAGCTGCTCCCCATACGCTCGTGATGCGCATTTGGATGAAGCAACAGAAGCACGATGTGTAAGATGTTTTCGGGGCGCAACCCCGCGCGAAAAATTCACCCAAACATTTCACAAAAAAATCGAATGTTTATCATTTACAAGCGCCGTACCCTGTGGTATAATGCAAATTAGGCGTATATGCCTAAGAACCGTTTGCTCGGTTTGCCGAATCTCCGACGGCTTACTTAGCGCACGGGAATACAAAAAACGGAGGAAACACCCATGGACAAGCAAGAAGTCATCCGCGAATACGGTCGCCACGACGGCGACACCGGCTCCCCCGAAGTGCAGATCGCGCTTCTCACGGAGCGCATCAACCACCTCAACGAGCATCTGAAGCTGCACAAAAACGACCACCACTCCCGCCGCGGGCTTCTGCTCATGGTCGGCCAGCGCCGCGGTCTGCTCGACTATCTCAAGTCTACCGACATCGGGAGCTACCGTGATCTGATCGCGAAGCTCGGACTGCGCAGGTAATGCCTCTTTTTTGGAGATGATCGATGCGCCGTCGCACGGGGAAAACCTGTGCGGCGGCGTTTGAATTGCATTTTTCGCCATGCCGGCGTTTATATTTGGTATCAATAAGAAAGATATAGAGAAAAACCCATAGGAGGGGAAGAACAATGTTCAAGAAGTATGAAATGGAGCTGGGCGGCCGTACGCTGACGTTGGAATTCGGCAAGTACTGCGAACAGGCCAACGGCTCGTGCCTCGTGCGCTACGGCGAGACGGCGGTGTTGGTCAACGTCACCGTCGCCAAGACGCCGCGCCCCGGCATCGACTTTTTCCCGCTGAGCGTGGACTTCGAGGAGAAGCTCTACTCCGTCGGCAGGATCCCGGGCAGTTGGAACCGCCGCGAGGGGCGGCCCGCCGAAAAGGCGATCCTCACCAGCCGCCTGATAGACCGTCCGCTTCGCCCGCTGTTCCCCAAGGGAATGCGCCACGACGTAAGCGTGCACGTAACCGTGCTTTCCACCGACAACGACAATTCGCCCGAAATTTCGGCGATGATCGGCTCTTCCGCCGCGCTCGTCGTTTCGGACATTCCCTTTGAGAGCCCGACGGGCGCCGTCAACGTAGGCTATATAGACGGGCATTATATCCTAAACCCGAACATGGATCAGTCCGCCTCGAGCGAACTGAATCTCACCGTCGCCGGCACGAAAGACGCCGTGATGATGGTCGAAGCGGGCGCAAAGGAAGTTTCCGAAGAGGTCATGCTGGGCGGCATCCTGTACGCCCACGAGGAAATCAAGAAAATCGTCGCGCTGCAGGAGGAAATCGTCGCCGAGATCGGCAAGGAAAAGTTGGAGTTCCCGCTGATGCTTCCGGGCGAAGACGTCGAAAAGGCGGTCCGCGAATTCGCGTACGACAAGATCGTGTGGTGCTTTGAGACCTACGACCGGCAGGAGCGCCAGGCACGCGAAGAACAGGTCAACAAAGAAACCCTCGAACATTTTGCGGAAACGTTTGAGGGGCGCGAGGGCGAGATCGGCGATGCGCTGTACGCGCTCAACAAAGAGGTCATGCGCAAGAACATCCTCGAAACCGGCACCCGCCCCGACGGCAGAAAGCTGACCGAGGTTCGCCCCATCTGGTGCGAAACAAGCATCCTTCCGCGCCCGCACGGAAGCGCGGTCTTCACGAGGGGACAGACGCAGGTACTGACGGTGACGACGCTCGCCCCGATGAGCGATATGCAGCTTTTGGACGGCATCTCCCCCGAGACCTCCAAGCGCTATATGCACCACTACAATTTCCCCGCCTATTCCACGGGCGAAGCCAAGCCCGCGCGCAGCCCCGGCCGCCGCGAGATCGGCCACGGCGCGCTCGCGGAACGCGCGCTCGAACCCATGATCCCCACGGTCGACGAATTCCCGTACTGCATCCGCCTCGTGAGCGAGGTCATGTCCTCGAACGGCTCCACGTCGCAGGCAGCCGTGTGCGGAAGCACGCTGAGCCTGATGGACGCGGGCGTTCCGATCAAGCGCCCCGTCGCGGGCGTCGCGATGGGCCTCATCAAGGCGGACGATTCCCAAAAGGTCGCCGTGCTCACGGACATTCAGGGGCTCGAGGACTTCCTGGGCGATATGGACTTTAAGGTCGCCGGCACGGCGCTCGGCATCACCGCGATCCAGATGGACATCAAGATCAAGGGCATCGACGAGGCGATCCTTCGCCAGGCGCTCGCGCAGGCGTTCGACGGCCGCATGCACATCTTGAGCAAAATGCTCGAAACGCTGCCCGCACCGCGCCCCGAGCTTTCGAAGTACGCGCCCAAGATCATCCACTTCATGATCAACCCCGAGAAGATTCGCGAGGTCATCGGCCCCGGCGGAAAGATGATCAACAAGATCATCGCCGACACCGGCGTCAAGATCGACATCGACGACGACGGCAACGTCTTCATCGCAACGCCCGATCAGGACGCCGCGGATAAGGCCAAATCGATCATCGAGGGCATCACCAAGGAGCTCAAGGTCGGCGACGTATTCACCGGCGCGGTCGTTCGGATCATGTCCTTCGGCGCGTTCGTCGAATACGCGCCCGGAAAGGACGGGATGATCCACATCTCCAAGTTAGACAACGGCAGGGTGGAAAAGGTCGAAGACGTCGTGAACCTCGGCGACACGCTCGAATGCAAGGTGGCAGAGATCGACAGCCAGGGCCGCATCAACCTCATCCGCAACGACATCGAATACGACAACGAGGCTATGCCCGTGCGTCGTCCTCCCCGCAGGGATGGCGGCGGCAACCGCGGCGGCTTCAGGAGGGACAACCGCTGACATGATTGACGAACGGACGATGCCGAATGGACTCAGGATCGTCGGAGAGCGCATCCCACACTTCCGTTCGGTATCCGTCGGTCTGTGGATCGGCGCCGGCTCGCAATACGAGGAAAGAGACCCGCCCGGCATCAGCCACTTCATCGAGCATATGCTCTTTAAGGGCACGCCGCGCTATTCCGCCAAGGCGCTTGCGGAGGTGATCGATGCGGTCGGCGGGCAGATGAACGCATTCACGTCCAAGGAGTGCACCTGCTTTTACGCAAAGGTCGTGGACGAGCACCTGCGCCTCGCGCTGGATGTCCTGAGCGACATGGTGTTGCACCCGCTCCTCAAGAAATCGGACATCGAGCGGGAAAAGGGCGTGGTGCTCGAGGAGATCGACATGCTCGAGGATTCCCCCGAGGACGTCGCGAACGAATTGCTCATGCTCGCCCACTACGGGGATCAGCCGCTTTCGCGGGAGATCGTCGGCACAAAGGAATCCGTCTCCTCCATAACGCGCGAATCGATCGCGGCCTATATGGACAGGATGTACCGCCCCGAAAACGCCGTTCTCTCCATCTGCGGAAACTACGACCCGGACGCGCTGTATGACATGGCGGAGGAAATGCTGGGCGAATGGGCAGGCGGAAGGTTCTCCCCCGCGCCGTATCGCTCAAAGGACGCCGAGCCCACGGTTCTGCGGCGGGAAAAGGCGATCGAGCAGGTGCATCTGTGCTTAGGCTATCCCGCGCTCGACATTCGCAGCAAGGATATCTATGCGCTGTCCCTGTTTAACAGCGCCTTCGGCGGCAACAGCAGCTCGCGCCTCTTCCAGAGCATCCGCGAGGAAAAGGGGCTCGCGTATTCAGTGTATTCGAGCTATGCCGCCATGACCGATACGGGCATTTTTTCCGTATATGCGGCGGTCAACCGCGAAAACGTGGAAGAAACGCTCGCACTCATCGAAGGGGAAATGCAAAAGCTCCTGCGCGACGGCTTCACCGAAAAGGAATTTTCCATGGGCAGGGAGCAAATGAAGGGCGCGCTCATCCTCGCGCTCGAATCCTCCTCCTCGCGCATGATGGGACAGGGCAGGCGCAAGCTCCTGCTGGGCCGTGTCCAAAGCGAGACGGAAATGATCGACAGAATCAACGCAATGACCTACGACGACGTGATGCGCGTTGCGAAAGAGACCCTCACGGGTCGCCGCTCCGCCGCTGTCGTCGGCAAGGACATCGGGGGCATCGCGCTATGACGGACAAGCTGGACGCGATCTTCGCCATGCAAAAGCAGCTGAATGACGAAATTGTCGAGAAGCGGCATTTGGAGGCTGTCACGCAATCCGAATGGATCCAAAAGCTCACGCTGGCGACGTTGAGCGAGCTTTCGGAGGTTTTGGACGAAGTCAACTTCAAGTGGTGGAAAAACGAAAAGCCCGTGGACGAAGCAAAGCTTCAGGAAGAACTCGTCGATGTGCTGCACTTTTTCATCAGCATGTGCCTTCGCGCCAACCTCACGCCCGATGCGCTGTATGAAAAGTATCTCGCCAAAAACGAGGAGAACTTCAGGCGACAGCGCGGGCTTTCCGAGAAAAAGGGCTACAGTATCACCGAATCGTAACCGAAGGCTGTCCCGCCGATACGTGGGGCAGCCTTCGGTATATGTCTCCGATTTACTTGCCGCGACGAGTGACAATATGCGGCGCGCATAAATAGGCTCAGAAGAACCGGAAAATACATTGCATCGGGAGGTGCTGATGTGAAAGACGATGTTTTGTACGACTTGGCGGACCTGTTCAAGCTCTTTTCGGACAGCACGCGGGTGCGGATTCTGTATGCCCTGTTTCAGGAAGAGCAGTGCGTTACGGACATCGCAAACGGTCTGAACATGACGCAGTCCGCCATCTCGCACCAACTGCGGCTGCTCAAACAGTCGAAACTCATCAAGAGCCGCCGCGAGGGGAAGACCGTCTTCTACTCCCTTGCGGACGACCACGTGCGCACGATCATGGACTGCGCGATGGAACATATTTTGGAATAAGGCATTGTATTTTCGCGCGAAAGCGTGTATACTATAAACTGAAACCAAATAAGAAACGGAGGCGTTCCCATGGCAAAGAAATTTGCGTTTATCGGCGCGGGCAGCTTCGGCTTTACGCGGAGTCTCGTGCGCGACATCCTCTCCTTCCCCGCGTTTTCCGACGCGACCATCGCGCTCATGGACATCGATCCCGAGCGGCTCAGCTACATCAAGCGCGCGGTGGATTACATCGTTTCTGAGGGCAAGTATCCCGCAACCGTCATCGCGACGGACGATCGCGCGGTCGCGCTCGAAGGCGCGGACGGCGTTCTGTGCACCATCCTCGCGGGCGACGTAGACGTATGGAAGTACGATATCGAGATCCCCAAGAAGTACGGCGTGGACACCAATGTCGGCGATACGCGCGGCCCCTCCGGCATCTTCCGCTACCTGCGCACCATCAACCCAATGCTCGACATCGCGGCGGACATCGACAAGTACTGCCCCAACGCGGTGTTCCTCAACTACACGAACCCCATGGCGATGCTCTGCCGCACCATTCAGGGCGTGTACCCCAAGATGGTGACGACGGGCCTCTGCCACAGCGTACAGGGCACCGCCTCCATGCTCGCCCGCTGGATCGGCGCGAAGGACGAGGACGTGACCTATACCTGCGCGGGTATCAACCACCAGGCGTTTTACACCGATTTCCGCGTGAACGGAGAGGACGCATATCCCGCGATCCGCAAGGCGATTACCGAAAACCCCGATATTTACAACGAGGAAATCGTCCGCAACGAGATGTTCCTCGCGCTGGGCTATTACGTCACGGAGTCTTCCGGGCACAACAGCGAATACAACGCATGGTTCCGCAAGCGGCAGGATCTCATCGAGAAATACTGCCTGCCCGGCACCGGCTGGAACCCCGGCGAATACGCCTATATCCTGAATGAGTACACCGCCCGCAAGGACACGTGGCGCGGCGACATCGAAAAGTTCCTCTCCGAGCACTTCGACCTCGCGCGCGGCAAGGAATACGCGGCGTACATCTTCAACGCCGTGTTCGGCGACGGCGAGATGTTCAAGTTCAACGGCAACGTGCGCAACTACGGCCTCATCGACAACCTGCCCTACGGCGCGTGCGTCGAGGTGCCGGTTCTCGCCTCGAAGGCGGGCCTCGAGCCGATCCGTGTGGGCAAGATGCCGCCGCAGCTCGCGATTTTGAGCGGCCTGTCCTCGCAGATCGAGGAAATGGCGGTCGAAGGAAGCCTCACGGGCAACAAGGAACTGATCTATCAGGCGATCTGCTACGACCCGCTCACGAGCGCCGTGTGCGGGCTCCGCGAAATCCGCGACATGGTCGACGAGATGTTCGAATGCTTCAAGGATTGGCTGCCGCAGTTCTCCAAGTAAGCGTATAAAATGGGCTTCCGAAGGTTTTCCGCCTTCGGAAGCCGTTTTTTATCGGTTTTCCAACGCCTTTAAGGCTTCCTCCGCCTGTTCGCGCGTGGTGGTGCACAGCGCGGAGTAGTTGCCGGAGAGGGCGCGCGTCAGCATCTTTTTCGCGGTTTCGATCTCTCCGTCCTCGGCGTACAGGCGCGAAAGGTAGTACAGCGTATCCACCTGCGAGGGCTTTTCCTCGTGCGCGCGCTTGAAAAAATCAAACGCCTTTTCCCTGTCCCCCATCGAAAGGTACATCTGCCCGAGGTTGTCCAAGACGACGGCGTCCTCATCGTCGTAGTCGAGCGCCTCCAGGTTAAAGGCTTCCGCCTCTGTGAAGTCGCCCGTCTGGCGCGCCTTTTCGATGAGCATGTAGCCAAGGGAGCCGTAGATCATGCTGTTTTTCCCGTCGCCCGATGCGTACTTCATCTGCTCTATCGCGCGGTCAAGTTCGCCCATCTTCCACAGGCAGATCGCGTAATTCAGCCGCAGCTGCTTCTTCTCGTCCTTCTTGAGGTTCGGCATCTTTTCGACGCGCAGCATGATCTCCCTCGCCTCGGAATACCGCCCGAACCGCAGGAGCAAAACGCCGTACGCCATCAGGATGACGGCCTTATTCATCCCGCCGTCTACCGCCTTTTGGTACAGTTCCGCCGCGGCGAGGTGCTTTTCCTGCGCCCTCTCATACTCCTGCTTATCGCTCAGCTGGTTTCCCTCGATGTGGAGCTTGTATGCCTTCCTGCCCGTCCAATCCGCCATAAAACTCATGTCTTTCCGTCTCCTTTTTCGATTTTTGCGCGCAGGCGCGCTATGCGCCGCCCGATTTCGTCCTTTTCGTGTGCCCTTGCCTTTGCAAGGGCAGTTTCTGCGTATTTTAGAGCCGCCCCGCAGTCCTTCTTCCGGTGCTCAAACAGCTTTGAAAGCTCGACATACGGCATGATGCCCGCATAGCCCTTGTCCACCATCATCCGCCATATGCGCTCGGCGTTTTCAAGATCGCCCTCCCTGCGGTATATGCCCGACAGCGCGCGGTTCGCGTCCGCGACGAGGGATTGGGCGCGCAGGTTTTCGATAGAGGTCTTTGGAACGCTCTGCCCCGCGAGCAGAAAGCACGCCTTCGCCTGCTCCCGCTGCCCGAGGCGCTCCATCGCACGCCCCATGCTGTACAGGTCGAGCCTGTGCTCCTGCCCCGCAGGGTCCGCATATGCCGCGCACAAGACGTTCAGCAGATACGGCATGGACAATACGTCTTGCCGGTTGTGGCGCAGCACGTCTTCAAGCGGCGCGCTGTCTCCCGTCTTCAGATAGTCGAAAAAGCGCTTCGGGGCAACGCTGCCGGGGAGGTCGTCCTCGCGCCCCATGTCGAGCAGCGCCTCCTCCAACACGGAAAACCTGCAGCTCCCGAGCCGCCTCTTGTAGAGCCGCCGCGCGGGAAAGAGCAGGTCGAGCTGGCGCGCTTCGGGAAACGGCTCCTCCTCGCGCAGCAACGTGTAGCGCGATGCCAGAAGCGGCATATCGAACGCCCTGCCGTTAAACGTCACCACCGTGTCCGCCCGCCGTAACGATTCCGCCACGATGCGGAGCATTTCCGCTTCGTCCGAATAATCGGAGAGCATGTACTGCGTGATGTGGAACAGGTTCCCCTCGCGCCGCCCGATGCCGACCATGAAGGCGAGCGTCCCCACGCCGCCCGAAAGCCCAGTCGTCTCCGTATCGAGGTAGATGGCGTTTCCGATGCTCGTATCGTCAAACCCCATGCGGGAGAGCCCCTGCGCATCTAACGGCATGGGCGGCATTTCTTCCAAGCTTTCGCGCACGACGAGCCCACTGTGAAGCCGCACGGGCTTTTTCGGCTGCTGATGGGATATGGCGCGGAGTCTGTCCCTGAGGTTCATCGTCAAGTCTCCGTGGTGTACATGCTGTACAGGTCGTGATACAGCCCGCCCTTTTGCATGAGTTCTTCGTGCGTCCCCTTCTCCTCGATGCCCTTGTCCGTAAGCACCAAGATGAGCTTCGCGCCGCGAATGGTCGTGAGCCTGTGCGCGATGGTAAAGGTGGTTCTGCCCTTCATGAGCGTTTCGAGCGACTGCTGCACGATCTGTTCAGATTCGTTGTCGAGCGAGCTCGTCGCCTCGTCGAGGATCAGGATCGGCGGGTTTTTCAGGAACACGCGCGCGATCGAGATGCGCTGCTTTTGTCCGCCCGAGAGTTTCAGCCCGCGCTCGCCGACGTAGGTGTCGTATCCGTCCTTGAGCGCCGAAATGAACTCGTGCGCGCCCGCCATCTTCGCCGCCTCGACGACCTTTTCGCGCGTCGCGCCGGGGCTGCCGTAGACGATGTTGTCGTACACGCTGCCCGAAAACAGGTACACGTCCTGCTGGACGACGCCGATGTGTTCGCGCAGCGATTTGAGCGTGAATTCGCGGATGTCGCGCCCGTCGATCAGAATCTCGCCCTCGTTCACGTCGTAAAAGCGCGGAATGAGGTTGCAAAGCGTCGTCTTGCCGCCGCCGGAAGGGCCCACGAGCGCGACCGTCTCCCCCGCCTTGACGTGCAGCGAAATATCCGCGAGCACGTCCTTCGCGTTGTCGCTGTAGCGGAAGGATACGCTTCTGAGCTCGATTTCCCCCTTGACCTCGTCCATCTCCGCCGCTTCGGGGAGATCGTTCACCGTGATCTCCTCGTCCATGACCTCCACGAACCGCTCGATGCCCGTCATGCCGCGCTGGAACTGCTCCATAAAATCAGCGATGGAGCGCACGGACGCGAGCAGCGTGTTGACGTAGAGCAGGTACGCGACGAGGTCCGGGGCGGTAATCTTGCGATCGATCATGAACAGGGCGCCCACAACGACGACCGAGATATACATCATGCCGTCGAAAAAGCGCGTGGAGGAATGGAACGCCGCCATCCACCAGTACATATGCTTTTTGATCTTGAGGAAAAGCTCGTTTCCTTCCCGAAACTTCTCTTCCTCGATCGTCTCGTTTGCGAACGATTTCACCACGCGGATGCCCAGCAGGCTGTCCTCCACCGAGGCGTTGAGTTCGCCCAACTGCCTTCTGGAATCCGCAAACGCTTTCCGCATATGCCTGTTGAAATAGGTCGATGCGAGCAGGAAAAACGGCAGCATCGCAAAGATGATCAGCGTGAAGGTTACATTGAGCCTCGAGAGGATGATAAAGGAAACGACGAGTTTGATGACCGTGATGAAGAGCATCTCCGGAAAATGGTGCGCGAATTCCGTCACGTCGTTGAGGTCCGTCGTGATGCGGGACATGATCTGCCCGATTTTCGTGTTGTCGTAATACGAATGCGGGAGCTTTTGCAAATGCGCGAACATGTCGCGCCTGAGGTCGCGCTCGATCCAGCAGCCCATGATATGCCCCATGGACGACATATAGAAATTCGCCGCGACATCCAGGAGCCTGAGCGAAATGTACAACACGCCGATGGAAGCGACCGTCTGCACCGTGAGCGCGTCCAGGTTGTTCATGCCCATCTCCGTAAGATACTTTACGATCATCGGCAGCACGAGTTCACAGACCGTCGTGAGCGACGCGCAGAACAGGTCGAAGATGAGCGTGCGAAGATACGGCCGAAAGTAGGGGGCGAACCGTTTCCAAAGATAGATCGTCCGGGAAAGAGTGTGCGGTGTCCTTTGGCGCTGCGCCATAATTTTCTCCTCCTCAGATTGCTTCCCTGTCTATGATATGCCCGATTGCGCCCGTTGTCAAGCCACGGCGCTTTACGGAAGGGTTTCCGGTGCGGTTAAAATACAGGCAAGCCACACGAGCGCCGCCAGAATCAGCACGCCCGCGACCTTGGAGATCGCGATGAGTATCTGCCGGATGGGGAGCCGCCGCTCTGTGGGGCGTGCGTAGATGTCGCGCTCGAACGCGCGAAGGAGCATACCGACGTCAAATTCCGCGCCGTGTTCGCCGGTAAGCATCGCTGCGGCAATCTGTTCCAGCATATCCTCTGCGCTTGCGGCGCTACCCTGCAGGATGGAAAGCCTTTTCCGGCGCCGCCTTTGGATTTTTTGCACCGTGCGCAGGGGAATGCCGAGCGCGCGCGCGATCTGCCCGCGCGACATGCCGCAGCCGTACTCCATGACCATCGCGCGAAGGGAGGTATTATCCTCGCGCGACAGCCTTTGGATGACCTTGGATTCGCCCTGGAATTCGGGCGTCCAGTCCGCCTCAAATTCGCCCGCTTTTCGCATGCGCGCGAGCTCCTGACACGCCACGGCGACGAGCGTCCTTTCGAGCCCCTCACGCACGGGCATTTTGCTCGCCCATTCCGCGCGCCGAAAATACGCCTCCCGCAGCGCGATCTGCGTGATATAGACGGCGATTTCGCGGTTCCCCGTGATCGCGTGCGCCATGCGCGCCATCTCCCGAAGGTTCTGCGATGCCTTTGCCGCGAAGACCGACGGGTCGTCATATCGTTCCTTCAATGCTTTCCTCCGTTCCTGCGCCTGTCCGCTTCATATCCCGCTGCAGAACCTACGATGCCCGCAAACGCGCAGAGCAGCATATAGCTCGCCTTGGGCAGGAGAAAGACCGCCAAATAGTGGCCCAAAGTAAACATAGGCGGGATCATCACCCACGCCGCATAGTTGTTTACCCCCGCCATGACCGATTTATACGAGAGCAATGCGCCCAATATCGGAAGCAGCCCCCAATACACGATGCGGTAGAAATACGGCGCATCATTTCCCACGAACACCGTGAGCATCGTGAGCAAAAACGTCGCGATGAGCATGAGGATGCCCTCGATCAGCAGTACAAGCCCCCAGTGCGGGGCGCCCTTATTCATCGTGATTCCCTCTCTGCCATGATTCTTCCGACCGCAAGGGCGCACCGTTCGATGAGCTTCTTCGCCCGTTTCATCGAATCCTCGAGCGATATCGCGCCGTCCGACACGCTGAAGGCGGCCGTCACGCCGCAATCGTAGAGTGCCTCATATCCTTCGCCCAGTGCGCCCGAGAGGAGGATGCACGGCACATTGTGCGCCTTTGCAATCATTGCAACGCCCATGGGCGCTTTTCCTGACGCCGTCTGCCCGTCCGTTCTACCCTCGCCGGTCAGCACCAAATCCGCCCGCGCGATTTTTTCCGCGAGGCGCGTTTCCCTCGCGACGATCGAAAAGCCCTTTTCGAGATTCGCCCCCAAGAACGCCGCAGCCCCCGCGCCGAGGCCGCCCGCCGCGCCGCCGCCCGGCAGGGAAAACACGTCGAGCCCCATATCGCGCTTCAAAACGGCGCCGAATGCGCAAAGCCCTTCGTCGAGAAGGCGCACCTGCTCGCTGTTTGCGCCCTTTTGCGGGGAAAACACATATGCAGCGCCGTCCTTTCCGCATAGAGTGTTTACGACATCGCACACCGCCGTCACGCGGAGGTCTTTCAGCCTTTTGTCTGCGTGTGAGGAGTCGATGCTTGCGATCTCGCGCAGGTGCGCGCCGCCCTCCGCCGTTTCATTTCCGTGCTTGCCCAAAAACGAAAAGCCCAGTGCGCGCGCCATGCCGCAGCCGCCGTCCGTGGTCGCGCTGCCGCCGAGCCCGAGAAGTATGCGCTTCGCGCCGCGGTCCATGGCAGAAAGGAGTATCTCTCCTACGCCGTAGGTGGTCGCCGCCATCGGGTCGCGCTCTTCGGGCGCGATCTGCGGAAGCCCCGCGCAGGCCGCCATCTCGATGACGGCGGTTTCCCCGTCGCGCAGCAGAACCCACTTCGCCTGTATGGGGCGCATGAGCGCATCGTGCGCTGCGCAAACGACTTCCTCGCCGCCCAGCGCCGCAAGCAGCGCCTCGGTAAACCCTTCGCCGCCATCCGCGATGGGGACGATCTCTGTATCGGAAATGCCCGCTCTGTGCAGCCCTTTTCCCATCGCCCTTCCCACATCGAATGACGACAGGCAGCCCTTATAGGAATCCGTCGCTATCACCGCGCGCATGGTTTCGCCCTCCCTTCGCAGAATCATCGACTGCATTATACCATGATTCTCTTGACTTTTCACCCTCGAATTTGTATACTTTTGCGTAGCACGATAAATAAAGGACGGAATTATGAACAACACCGTTTTGAACAGGGGCTCGACGCCCCTGCGCACCGTGATGCTGCTCAGCGCGCCCGCGATTTTGGAGCAGATACTGCTTTCGCTCGCGGGATACGTGGATACTGCCATGCTCGGCTTCTATGGCGTGGGCGCAACCGCAGCCGTCGCCGTCAGCGCCTCTACCATGTGGCTCGTCGGCGGGCTCATGAGTGCGACGGGCGTCGGCTTTGCGTTCCTCGTCGCGCGAAACATCGGCGCGGGGAAGCCTGATGTCGCGCAGAGTGCGGTGAAGCATGCCATCGCCTGCGGAGGGCTGTTGGGGCTTACGCTGTCTCTGCTCGCATTCACCCTCGCGCCGCACCTCCCCGCGTGGCTGAACGCCGCGGAGGATGTGCGCCCGAACGCATCCGTTTATCTGCGCATCGGCGGAAGCGCGATGCTGTTTCAGACGTTCGGCGCCGTATTTTCGAGCGTCATCCGCGCGTCGGGCAATATGCGCGTTCCCATGCGCATCAACATGGCGGCAAACGCCGTCAACGTCGTCGGTAATTTCTTTTTGATCTTTGAAACGCGCAAACTCTCGCTGTTCGGATACGAATTTTGGGTTTACGGCGCAGGACTCGGCGTAAAGGGCGCCGCCATCGCGACCGCGCTGTGCCATGTCACGGCGGCGACCTTCATGGGCATTTACCTGCTCAGGGGCAATAGCATCATCCGCGTCCGCTTTCAAAAGGCGTTTCGCTTCGACAGGTCGCTCCTGCGCGATGCATTCAAAATCGCCCTTCCCGCCGCAATGGAGCGCACGTTCATGTCCTTGGGGCAGGTTTGCATGACCGCGATGGTAACAAACCTCGGCACGGTGCAGTTAGCTGCGCATCACTTAGCAATTACTGCGGAGAGCCTCTCCTATCTCCCCGCATACGGCGTTTCCACGTGCGCGAGCACGCTCATTGGGCAGGCACTCGGCGCAAAAAGGGAGGATAGGGCGGAATCCTTCGGTCGGCTCATCGCGCGCATCGGTTTTGGCATCATGGCCATTGGCGGCATCGTGCTGTTCACCTGCGCCGATCCCCTGATTCGCCTCTTTTCCAACGATCCCGCCGTCATCGAGGAAGGCATACGGGTGCTTCGCATCGTGGCGTTCGTCGAGCCGTTTTTCGGGCTTTCGATCGTGCTCTCGGGCGCGCTCAACGGCGCGGGCGATGCAAAGACCGTGTTTCTCATCGATGCCTTCTCCATGTGGGGCATTCGCCTCGGCACGAGCTGGTTCCTCGCCTATCCCATGGGGCTGGGGCTTCGCGGCGCGTGGTTCGGCATGGCGGCAGACCTCTTCGTGCGCGGCATCCTGTTTTATCTCCGCTTCCGCAGCGGGAAGTGGAAGCGCGCGTGGAAGGGCGCATGAATACACCCTACGCCCTGCAAAACAGTTTTGAGGCGTATTTCAACGCGCGCCGATAGATGCTGTTCATAAAATCGATCTTTAGTCTGCCGAACTTCTGATTTTCTTTCAGAGGGATTCCCGATAAGAACTCCGAAAGCGGTTTTTCTATCGTCCCTTCTCTCAAAGCCTCGTCGTATGCGCCCGACAGGAAGAGCTCCCGAAACAGATGCACGAACAATACGCGCAGTGCATATTCGATGCGCGACTCCTTCACGCCGTTGTGGTAGCGCACGGGGCGCTTTGCATCGTGTATGTCGCAGGAAAGCGCGGATTGGATCAGGGAATCGAGCGCCTTATCGTCCGCGAAGAGGGCGGAAAGGTGGGTGCTCCCGCCGGTCGAGGCGAATTTTTGATAAATGCTCTCCGGCAAAAAATGCCTCGCCGCCCGCTTGTGGTACATTTTCTCCGTGCCGTTTCGCCTGTACATCGCGCGCGCCGTCTGCAAAAAGCTCTCCTCAAAATAGGGATACTTCGGCGTGATCCCGAAGGACGACATCATCAACGCGTTTTTCGTCAAAACGAGCCACGCCTTTCGCCGCGCGGGAAGCCCGGGAAGGCGTTTTTCAAACGGCAGCGCGTTTGTCGCCTGCATGTTTTCATCCGCGCACTCGCCGAATACGCACGCACGTATCCCGTTTTCGGCGAGGAATTGTGCGAGGCGGTATTGCAGAAATACGCCGCTTTCAAACACGATGCCGTCCAAACGCAGCACGATATCGGGAAAGTACGCGAGCGCATTTTCATCTACGAGCGCTTTTTTGAGGCGCACGTTTTCATACTGGGCGGCGATTTCCTCCGCCGTTTTCGTTTCGTCCTTACCGCGCTTGCCGCCGATCGTAAAGCAAGCGATTTCCGGTTCGTTCCGAAGCGCCCACAGGATCAGGTTCGAATCGAAGCCCCCCGAAAGCGCCGTCGCCGCAGGGGTATCCTCTTTCGCGGCGTATACGGCGCATTCCAGCCGCTGCCCGTATTCCTCGAAGCTATGCGGAACAGTCGCCTTTCGCCTGCTGTATTTCGGGGCGGTCAGGCGCACAGCCCTCGTTTGCGTATCGTAGCGGAGCGCTTTTTGCGGCGGGACGCGCCGGATGCCTTCGCAAAGCGTACAGTCGTCCGGAAGCAGCCCCGTTTTGAAAAAGGGGTCGAGCGCGCGCCAGTTGAGCTTCCTCGGCGCAGGAATGTCGCGCACAAGGCGCTTTAAGGAGGTGTCAACGGTCAACCCGCCATCTGTTAT
The DNA here is from genome assembly GCA_050946115.1 of Christensenellales bacterium. Lineage (GTDB taxonomy): Bacteria > Bacillota > Clostridia > Christensenellales > Aristaeellaceae > CAYFRC01. The sequence goes on along the minus strand of JBMNUF010000006.1, from coordinate 83,186 downwards.
AAAGTAGTATACGGGCGACATCCCGCTGATTTCCCCCTGAAACACATACATGGCGGGCGAAATATACACAACCATGGTGTACAGTCCCGCGATATGCTCCGTCACAGTCTCACGATACCGTCCAAACAGCGAAAGCGCGTCCTCCCCTGAAAGCATACGCCCCGTATCGATGTCCTTCGGGCATCCGCACAGAAGGCAGACCTCGTTTTCGCCGCGCCGAAAAAGGCTCTCCGCTTCGTCAATTTCAAAAAGGCTCTGCGCAATTCGCACGCGAATTCCTTTCAAAGAGCGCACGCTCCTTTCATTTTTCCATATCATAGCATGTTTTTGTTACGCGCGTGTTGCATGAATGCAGAGGCGTCATAAGTATGGGAAAACGAGAGCAATATTGTGCAACAAACCGAGGCGCTATTTTTATAATGTTGAGAATTGCGTGACAGTACAAATATTTTTGCCGTGTTTGATATTTTCCGTTGCGTTTTTTGCCATATTGTGCTATACTTCCCATATAAAACTGAACAGAGGAGGCTTGACAATGGATGCACGGCGCATATCACAGCGCACGCGGAAAGAATGGCTCGCTGCCTATCTCATGAGCGCGCCTGTTGTAATCGGAATCCTCGTCTTCTATTTTGTTCCCACCCTCTGGACGGTGTATATGTCGCTTACGGAAGGGCCGGACTATCTGACGTACAATTTCGTAGGCTTCAAGAATTACACCATCCTTTGGGAGGAGTTATTACAAGGCAAGGAGTTCTATTGCGAGGTTAAAAACACGTTCTACTACGCCTTCGTATCGGTCATATTGTCGATGTTCTTCAGCGTGGTGTTTGCAAACCTTTTGAACCAGAAGATTCGCTTCCGCTCGCTGTTCCGCTTGATTTACTTTCTCCCGTGCCTGACCATGGCATCCGCCGTCGGCGTGGTGTGGAGGTTCCTTTTGAACAGCAAGTTCGGCCTCATCAATATCCTGCTTGGTTTTTTGGGGATCAATGGCCCAATGTGGCTATCGGATCCAAATTTCACGATCCCGAGCGCCATCATCGTGGGCGTGTGGTCGACCGTCGGCTACAACATGATATTGCTGCTCGCCGGCCTTCAGAACATCCCCAAGACCTATTACGAAGCGGCGGAGATCGACGGCGCGAACGCGATACAGCGTTTTTTCAGGATTACGATCCCCCTCTTGAGTCCGGTGCTGTTTTTCGTGATGCTCACGAGCGTCATGAGCGGGTTCAAGATGTTTGACCTCATTTACACGCTGTCCAACGCGGCCGGTGCGAAGTCTTCGATCATGCTATATTACCGCACGATGGTCTATGGCGTGTACGAGCGCGGCTTCCTGTACACGAAGTTCGGCGTAGCGAGCGCGGAAGCGGTCATTCTGCTTGCAATCATTCTCGTGATGACCTTGATTCAGATGAAAGCCCAAAAGCATTGGGTGCATTACGACTGACGGAAAGGAGCATACTCCATGTCTCAGAAAGCACTTATTTCGGGCGAGCGCACCGTCAGTTCGCAGAAAAGGCTGGCGAGGACGCTTTTATATGCCGTGCTCATCCTATGGGCAGTATTCATGATCATGCCGTTTGCGTGGATGATCATCACGAGCCTGAAGACGAGGCTCGAAGCAATGAAGATCCCGCTGGTATGGATTCCCGCAGAACCGCAATGGGAGAACTATACGAAGGTTTTGACGCAGTACAACTTCGGGCTGTACTATAAAAACACCGCGATCGTGACCATCGTGACCGTCGGTGTACAGATTATCACCTGTTCGATGGCGGCATATGTGTTCGCGCGGCTCAATTTCCCGGGGAAGAACTTTATATTCGTGCTCATGCTCTCCGTCATGATGGTGCCGACGCAGATGATCATGATTCCGCGATACGTCATCACGATCAAGATGGGGCTTCTGAACACGCTGTGGGGCATCATTGTCTCCAACATCCCTTCGATATACGGCACGTTCTTCCTGCGGCAGAATTTCCAAAGCCTGCCGCGCGATCTGGATGAATCGGCGATGCTGGACGGCTGCGGCTTTTTCCGCATCTACTGGTCGATCCTCTTGCCGCTGGTGACGAACGGACTCATCTCCTACGCGGTGCTCGGCATCATGTGGGCGTGGAACGATTTCCTGTGGCCGCTGCTCGTCATTTCCTCCTCGAAGAACTACGTGCTCTCCATTGCGATCTCGAACATGCAGGGCGAGTACAACACGGATTTCCCGCTGATGATGACGGCGGGCACCGTATCCATGATCCCGATCCTGATCGTCTTCGTGTTCGCGCAGAAGTACCTCATGGAGGGCATCGCGATCTCCGGTCTCAAGAATTGAGCGAACCATCCCTTTTTCGGCGACAAGGCGCAACGCCTTCGCATACCAGAATCGTCGTCATTGTGTCCAAACAGCACCATCACACAAAATATGCAAGGAGGCTATCAATCCATGAAGAAACTCATCGCGTTCTCCCTCTGCGTCATCATGCTTCTGTCTGCGACATCCGCCTTCGCCGCCACCGAGATCGAATTTGCGTTCTGGATGAGCGAACAGCAGGACGAAATCTTCGCGATGGTGGAGAAGTACAACCAGTCGCAGGATGAAGTCCACGTTACCGCGAACCTCATCTCCTCCGGCTACTGGGACAAGATGAGCGTCGCCATACCCTCGGGCGAAGCTGCCGACGTGTTCATGGTGAACGCGCTGCACATGGTCGACTACATCACAAACGGCTATCTGCTCGACATTGCCGATCTGTTCGAGACCGGCGCCATCGACCTTGCCAACTATGCGCCGTCCACCTACATGACTTCCACCGTCAACGGCAAGACCTGGGGCGTTCCGAAGGACTACGATACCATCGCCATCGCTTACAACAAGGCTGTGTTTGATGCCGCGGGTGTCGAGTATCCCAAGAATGGCTGGACCTGGGACGAGTTCGTCGAAACCTGCAAGGCGATCAAGGAAGCGACCGGCATCTATGGCGTTGCGCTCAACGGCGATATGCAGTCCCTCGGCTACCTTACCTTCGCGTCCGGCGGCAAGGACTTCAACGAGGACGGCACCTGCGCACTCAATAGCGAAGAGGTCATCGGCGCGTATCAGGCGTGCGCGGATCTGATCCACGTGGACCAGGTCGCCCCCACCATCGAAGAGCTGAACGAGATCGATGCGGAGACTATGTTCCTTTCCGAAATGGTCGCTATGGTCTTCTGCGGAAGCTGGAACGTCAACTACTACGGCAGCACCTTGGGCGATAACTTCGCCATCGTCACCCTGCCCCTGTACAATGGCACCGAGAAGAACATCGTGCACTCCCTCTCCTACGTCGGCTATGCGCAGACTGATGCGCCCGAAGCCACCAAGGACTTCCTGGTCTTCCTCGCCTCCGAGGAAGCGCAGGAAATGACCTACACCACCGTTATCCCCGCCTTCAACGGGCTGGCGGACAAGTGGGCGGCGCGCTTCGAGAACCTCGACCTGACCGGCTACACCACCTCCGTTCCGAATGGCACCGCGCAGCCCCTGCCCTGTGCTCCCAAGAACTCCGCGGAGATCTACACCGCGATGTGCAACATGATCGCTGACTGCCTCATGTACAACACCGTTCCCGAGACTGTCGCGAAGTACACCGATCAGATCAACGAGCTTCTGAAGTAACTTTCCGTCTTTCAAAAGGACGATTCTGGTTCGGGAGATCCCCCTTCGCGGGGGGTCTCTTTTTGTTACAGGTATAACAAATTTCTATGTCTTTCGGCGCAAAGCCTTCTATATGTGGTATAATAAAATAGAATATACTTTACTTGGAGGAGTTCGGCTTGAAACTGGATCTGATTCTCGCGTCTACCTCGGCGCGCCGCAGGGAGTTGCTCGCAAAGATGGGGTATTCTTTTTCTGTGGTGTCGGTGGAGGTGGACGAGACGAGCGACGCGCCCGCTTTTGACCGCGTGCGGCTGCTTGCCGAAAGAAAGGCGCGTAGTGCGGCAAAAATATCGGACGGCATCGTGATCGGCGCGGACACCATGGTCGTATTGGGCGGCGAAATCCTGGGGAAGCCTAGGGATGCAAAGGATGCCTTCCGCATGCTGCACATGCTTTCGGGGCAGACGCACGTCGTAGCAACGGGCGTATGCGTCATAAATACAAAGACGGGCAGGGAGATTGGCTCGGTAGATAAAACCTATGTCACCTTCCGCGAACTGACGGAGGAAGAAATCCTCGCCTATATCGATTCGGGAGATCCGATGGACAAGGCGGGTGCATACGGCATACAAAACGGCGCGGGCGCATTCGTAACGAAGGTAGAGGGCTCCATAGACAATGTGAGCGGGCTTCCCACCGAAATGCTCGCGAAAATGATCGAGGAGGCGTAGCATATGGCGCTTTTCTCGGATACGGCAATTTGTATGGACATGGGCAGCGTCTCCACGCGCGTCATTTCCGGCAACAGGGGGGAGCTTTTCACGGAAGCGACCGCCGTTCTCACATTGCGCGATGACGCATCAAAGGTGCTCTCCGTAGGAAACGACGCCTTCCGCATGTACGGCAAGAGCGGAGACGATGTCATTATCCGTTATCCCGTGCAGGACGGCGCTGTGACAGATTCCGAAATGTGCGCGCTGTACATGGTCGCGATGGCGGAAAAAGCGGGCAGACACAGGCGCACGCTCGATAAGGCGCAGCTGTATTTCTCCGTACCGCAGGGGCTCACCAAGGTCGAACGGAGTGCACTCGAACAGGCAGCGCGCCTGATGGGGACGAGAAGGCCCGCCTTTGTGTTATCACCGCTCGCCGCAGCCATAGGTGCGGGGCTTCTCACGACGGAAAGCAAGGGCACCATGGCGGTGACACTCGGCGGTTCCCTCACGGAGATCGCCGTCATCAGTATGAACGCGATCGTCGCCGCACGGAGCATCCGCAGCGGATCTCTCAGCATGGATGATGCGATCGTGCGCTATATGCGGCGTGCGAAGGGGCTCATTATTGGCGAGCGCACGGCGGAAAGGCTCAAGGTAGACATCGGCACCGCGCGCCTGGACGGCGACCGCGAGACGAACGACGCCCTGCCGGACAGTGCGGCGGAACCCCAAGACAGCGATACGACGGTAACCGTAAAGGGGCGCGACGCGTCGACGCGCGACGCAAAATCCGTGTCCGTCACAAAAAACGACATCGCCGTGGCCCTGCGCGAAAACATCCGCATGCTCGTGGACGCGCTGCGCGACGCGCTCGCGAGGACGCCCGTCGCGCTCGCAGGCGATATTTCGGAGCGCGGCATCCTGCTTTCGGGTGGCGGCGCAAATTTGGACGGCCTGTGCGAGCTCCTTTCCGATATGACGGGTGTGCCCGTACACAAAAGCGCCCATCCCGAAGACGATGTGGGGCTGGGGCTGAAACTCCTGGCGGACGATCCGCGGCTCCTCGCGAGCGCGATCGAAAACGGCTCCGCCGAAATGTAAACCTATCGGAGGAAACGATTCTATGGCTCGAAAGAAAAAGCCGCAGCCCCCGCGGGATATCGGCAAGCTTCAGCGCATCGGGTTTGCCGTGCTGGTCGCCGCTGCGGTCATCGCGCTGCTCGTGTTCCTGCTGACATCCTCTTCGGAGGACGTCAGCATCGCGGAAAACGCGGCGGGCAGCATCTTATCGCCGTTTCAAAACGCCGCGTCTACCGTGACAAAGTGGCTCAGGGACACGGTATCCGGCGTAAAGGGCTATGCGGTGCTCACCGAGAATTTCGACGAAGCACAAAAACAAATCGCCGAGTTGGAACTGCAGGTCGCCGCGCTCGAGGAGCAGGCGCTCGAAAACAAGCGCTTAAAGGCGCTGCTCGGCGCGAAGGATTCCTACGATTCGCTAAACCCCGTATACGCAAAGGTCATCGCGCGGGACGCGGGCATATGGTTCGACACGTTCTCCGTCAACGTCGGAACGGCGGACGGCGTATCGGTCAATATGGCGGTCATCACCTCCTCGGGGCTGGTCGGGAGCGTCACGAGCGTAGGGCTTCACTACGCGAAGGTGCGCTCGATCATCGATTCGAGGAGCGCCGTCGCGTGCCTCATCGAGCGCACGCGCGACAACGGCGTCATGCGCGGACAAATCACCAATTCCGCGGCCTCCAGCGACTGCTACATGTACTATCTGCCCGCGATAAACGACGTGATTCCGGGCGACAACGTCATCACGTCGGGCGTCGATTCGCGCTATCCCAAGGGACTTACCGTCGGCACGGTCACGCAGGTTTCGCGGCAGAGCGATTCCTCGGATCAGTATATCGTAGTGAGCCCGGCCGTCGATTTTCAGCGCATCGAAGAGGTGCTCGTGCTGCGCGTAGAAGTTGAAACGGACGAGGAACTTGCACCGCTCCCGACGCCGACGCCGCGCCCGACGCCCGTTCCTACGCCCTCCCCCACGCCCAATCCCGATGTGTCGCCCACGCCCATAGCCGACGACGATGCGATATATGTCAGGACGACGCCGATTCCCGAACCGGACGAAGAGGGAGAGGACGAAGATGCGATCCCCGTCGGCGAGTATAAGCCGATCCCCACGCCGCCTCCGGACAATCTCCTGCCCGAAGACAGCTGGGTCACAAACTGAAAACCCATAGGAGGAACCGTTCTTGTTCAGAAAGATCGCGCCGTTCGTGCTGATCCTCGCCATGTTTTTAGTGGACACGGCGGTGCTTCCGTTTCTGGCGACGTCGCCGTATATGCCGCTGTTTTCCCTGATGGGCGTGAGCTGCATCGGCCTTCTGCTCGGAAGGACGCGCGGTACGATCGCGGGGCTGATCGCCGGGGTGCTGCTCGATATCACCGTGTCGCAGCCGGTGGGACTGATGTCGCTTTTGTACACGTTCACGGGCTTCTTCTCGGGCTTCACCGGCAGAAGGTTCCACAAATACTGGATTACGACCATCCTCTCGCCGTTTTTGTGCTATACCGTATACGAAATTGTGATGCTCGTATACGCGGCGATGGCGGGGCTGCAGATCGGCGGCGCGCAGTTCGGCCAGCTCGCACTGCGCGTCCTCATCGAGACGGCGCTCACGCAGCTGCTTTACGTACTGTATGCGAAAATCCTGAAGCCCGTATGGTCGCGCTATGCAAACAGATAGCGCAAGGAGGAACAAATGAACCCCAAACCTACAAAAAAACACAGAGATCCTTCGACAAAAACCCTCGGAAGATACCTGCTCGGCATCGGCATCATCGTGTTGTGCTTTTTAGCGGTGCTCGGCAAGATGTATCAGATCGGCGTCTTGCAAAACGCAGAGTATACCTACGCCGCCGAATCGAAATCGACCAAAACCATTACCTTAACCGGCAAGCGCGGCGCGATTTACGACTGCAACATGACCCCGATCGCCTACGACAAGCGCAGCTACGACGTGCAGTTCTACCGCGATCCCTCCGCTGCGACATCCGCAGACCGCGCGGCGTACACGCGCTCCATCGTCGAGCTCATCAAGATCGTCGAAAGCAACGGCAAAAAGACCATAGACACGTTTTGGCTCCGCAGGGACGAGAACGACCAATGGATATTCGACACGGGCGCGAGGACGGAGGCCGCCGCTGCAAAGCGCGAATCGCAGTGGCGCGGCAATTTCTTCCTGAGGAACACGAAGACGGAGGACCTCTTCGACACCCTGTGCAGGAACTACTCCATCCCGTCCGATTTGGACGAGGCGTTCAAGATCAAGGTGCTCTCGATCTGGCAGGAATCGCGCATGTACAACTACCTTTCAAAGCCCGTGACCGTCGCCTACGGCGTGGACTTTGAGACGGTATCCGAGATCGAGGCGCGCAGCGAGGAACTCTTGGGCGTGTCCATCGCGGAGAGCTACGCCCGCATCTATCCGATGAAGGCGAGCGCAGCGCACTCTATCGGCTATACGGCAAAAATCTCCGGAGAGGAGACGATGAAGGAATATCTGGAGCGCGGGTATCCCAATGACGCGCTCGTCGGCCAGACCGGAATCGAGTATTCCCTGGAAGACCAGCTCACCCCCTACGGCGAAAACAAGCAGGGGCAGCGGGTCGTTGAGGTTAACAACCTCGGCAAGATTATCCGAGAAATCTCCTACGAAGCGCCCACGGACGGCAACAGCGTCGTGCTTACGATCGACATGGGCCTGCAGAAAATCGCGGAGGCCGCACTCGATTGGAACATCGGCATCATCCGCTCCGAACAGGAGGCGACCATGCGCTCGGAGAAGTGGCAAAGGACAAACCGAGAGCTGCGCATGGAATACGCCGAAAGAAACCAGCAGATTCTGACGGCGCAAACCGGCGCGATCGTCGCGCTCGACCCCAATAGCGGCAGGGTCCTGGCGCTCGCGAACTCCCCGAGCTATGACCTTTCGATGTTTACGGACGGCGTGGATGCCACAGAATGGCGGGAACTGCTGTCCGACCCGCGAAACCCCATGTACAACCGCGCGATCAGCGCGCGCGACACGCCCGGCTCGATCTTCAAGCTCGCCGTAGCGCTCGGCGCGCTCATGGAGGGCAAGCTCACGCTCGACGAGACGATTTCCGACATGAGCCCGTTCACGGGCACCGACTCCTCCTATCAGCCGAGCTGTTGGATCGGCAGGGCCAACCGCTGGAAACACGCGGATCAGACGGTCGTCGAAGGCTTGAAGAACAGCTGCAACTACTTCTTCTTTGAAATTGGCTCGCGCATGGGTTCGGACGCCATCGTAAAATGGGCGGCGCAGCTCGGGTTGACTTCACGCACCTCCATAGAGCTCGCCAACGAGACCATGAGTTTCGTCGGTGACCAGAGCAAACTCTACACCTCCTCCCGCGCGATCGACGACCAGTACACCTCCAAGCCCTACTACGCATCGTTCATGATCAAAAAGAATCTGCGCGCCATCGCGGAGGATCTCGGAACGAGTTACGACGAGGACAAGTTGGACGACATCGCGCGCAAGCTGTGCAACCTCGTTGAGATGGAGGGCACAAAGAACGACTGGCTCCCGCACATCCGCCGCATCCTCATGGAGGATGCGGGGCTCGACCCGCAGTATATCGCAAACCACCTGCTCGTCAACGAGTTTTTCTACTGCATCAGCGACCTGCGCTGGACGCTCAACGAAACCATCATGGCGGCGATCGGGCAGTCAATCACGCAGGTGACGCCCATCGCGGTCGCGCGCTATGTCGCAGCGATTGCAAACGACGGAATCGTGTACAACTGCCAGCTCGTGGACAAAATCATCTCCCCGACGGGCGAAGTGCTGCTCGAAAAGCAGCCCGTCATCGCGAACCGGATCACGGGCGCAGGCGCGTATATCGCAGCCATTCAGGAAGGGATGGCGGAGGTTACCTCCGTCGAAAACGACGGTACCGCCGCCAGCTATTTTGCCACGGCGAAATACAAGATCGCCGCGAAGACGGGAACCGCGCAGAGAACCGATATGGACATCGAAAACAACGCGTGGCTCGTGACCTATGCGCCGGTAGACGACCCGCGCATCGTCGTTGTGGTATACATCCAGAACGGCTACGCGGGCGCGAGAGCCTCCCGCGCGGCGATCAAGATCATCGAGTACTACCTCGACAAGCTCTACGCGCAGGAGACGACCACGATTTCCAATGCAAATTTCCTCGCGGAATGACATAGGAGTGGATTTTGATGGCGGAAGCCATATTGATTACCTCCGGCAAGGGCGGCGCGGGCAAATCGACCGTCGCGAGCAACCTCGCCGTGTGCTTCGCGCAAATGGGAAAGAAGACCGTGCTCATCGACCTGGACATAGGGCTTCGGAGCCTCGACATCATGCTGGGCGTGGAAAACCGCGTCGTGTACGACTTGGCGGACATCGCGGACGGCATCTGTCGCGTGAAGCAGGCGCTCATCAAACGGGATGAGAAATCGGAGCTGTATCTCATCGCGGCGCCGCAGACGAGAGACGGCGCATCGCTTACGGGCGAGGCGCTGCAAAAGGCAGTGGATGCGCTCAAAGCGCGCTTCGACATTGTGCTCTTGGACAGTCCCGCGGGCATCGGCAGAATCTTTCACAATGCGCTATACGCCTCGGACCGATGCATCATCGTCGCCCAGCCCGATGCGGTTTCCGTGCGAGACGCGGAGCGCGTTTCGAGGCTCATCGAAAAGGCGGGCGCGTACCTCGCGGGCGTTATCGTAAACCGTGTGAAAAGGGATACGCCCGAAACATATCTGAAAGCATTGCCCGACGCGGTACGGGCACCGCTCTTGGGCATACTCCCCGAAGACGAGAAGGCTTCGCAACTGTCTTCTCGGGGCATCACCGCCGTCGAAGTCGGCTCCGCAAGCGCAAAGGCGTTTCGGGACGCGGCAAGGCGTCTTCTCGGAGAAGACGTTCCCTTTCGGGATGTGCGGCGAAGCGGGATTCGCGGCTTTTTCCGCCGCGCGTTCCGCAAAGAATAAGGAGGAACAGATTTGACATCATCCGGCATTAGGCGAAGCTTTTCTTCGCGGCTTTCAAAAATTCAAAATTTCGTGGCGGAAAACGGGTATAAGCGAGGGCTCATTCGCGAATTCGACTGGGGGCTCTTTCTGCTGACGATCGGGATTGCGCTGTTTGGCGTCATCTGCATTTACGCCGCCTACGCGACACCCGTGGAGGAAGCTGCGGATACCTTCCTGGAGACGCTCGCGCAGCAGGATTCCAAATACGCGCGGTTGCAGCTTCTGTGGCTCATCGCGGGGCTCGTCGTGCTTTTCGGCATGGTTTTCTTTGATTACCACGTCTTTCTGCGCTATGCCGACCTGATTTATTGGACGAATCTCATCCTTTTGGCGGTTGTTCTCGGTATGAAGCCCATGCGCGGAAATATGACCGGTTGGTTCCGTATCGGAACAGACAGGACGATTCAGCCGTCCGAATTTGGCAAGATCGCGATCATCATCTCGCTTGCGAAGATGTTCGCCGCCAGGGAAAGGCCGATCATGAGCCCGGGTGAACTCATCCGCCCGCTCACCTTCGTAGGGTTCCCCCTGATTCTGATTGTTTTGCAGCCGGATGTCGGCACCGCGCTCGTCTACATCGCGATTTTCGCCGTGGTTATTTTCTTTTCCGGCACGAACTGGCGGCTCATAGTGGGCATCATCGCTCTCGCGACGCTTCTCATCATCCCGCTGTGGTATCTGCTGAACGTTTCGGAGGACAGCTTCCGCTTAAATCGCCTCATGGTGTATCTGGACCCGACCTACGACCTCAGCGGCAGCGGCATGCAGGTCGCCAACGCGAAGATCGCCATCGGCTCCGGCGGGCTCTGGGGCAAAGGCATGTTCAGCGAAGGCTGCTTTGCATCCCTCAACTACATTCCCGACGACTATACCGACTTCGTCTTCGCGATCGTGTGCGAGACCTTCGGTTTTGTCGGCGCGGGCAGTTTGATTTTGGCGTTCATGGTGCTCATCGTTCGCATGGTCGTCATCGCATACAACACGGAGGACGCCTTCGGGCGCTATCTCGTCATCGGCGTCACAGGCATGCTGTTTTTCCACATCTTTGAAAACGCCGGCATGGTCGTGGGGCTTTTGCCCGTCACGGGCATTCCTCTGCCGTTTATCAGCTACGGGGGCAGCAATATGTTCGCGAGCATGGCGGGCATCGGCATCGTTTTGAACGTGGCCATGCGCACGCGCGCGACCAAGCGCACGGGCAAAAAACTCGCCGTCGTAGAATTGTAACATATCTGATTCTTCGCTTTTCTTTCTTTGCGTATTGCGGTATAATAGGGATGCGAAAACACGATACCGAAGACACGGAGGATATAAAGATGAAACGCATATTGCTCATCACGTCCAATTACACGGGGCACGGGCATCGCTCCATCTCCGATGCCATCAGCGAGCAGCTCACGCGCATAGGCGGCATTTCGGTCATGACGGTGGACGGCTTCTCGCTCATCGGCACGGCGGGCGTCAGCGCGTCCAAGCTCTACGGCCCCATCACGCGCCGATATTCCAAGCTCTGGGAAAAGTCGTTTGCGGTGACGAACAACTACGCCACCGGCATGGCGGACATGATGACCCCGTTCATCCAACAACGGTTTATCAAAAAATGCCGCGAATTCAATCCCGATTCGATCGTCACCGTCCACTCGATGTTTCTTGGCGCGATCCTGAACCTGCTAAAGCTTTACCGCATCGACGACATCCCCTTTATCGTCTGTCAGGCAGACCTCATCGACATTCACGCCTCGTGGTGCGATCCCCGCGCGACGACGACGATTTGCCTCACGGAGGAGGCTGTCGCAGCATCGATACGGCACGGCATGCCCCCCTCTTCGCTCGAGAAGATCGGCTTTCCGATCCGCGCGCGCTTTTGCGACCATGCGCGGCAATATCCGCACGCGCCCTATGACGGCGGAAAGCTGAAGCTGCTCATGATGAGCGGCGGCGACGGCGGCACGGACATGATGCTCTACGCGAAAGAGATTCTCACAAATACCGATTGCAAAATGGAGTTCATCTGCGGCAGGGACAAAAAAAGCCGCCAGCGGCTCGAGGCGGAGATCCTCCCGCGCTTTCCCGACAGGGTGCGCGTGTTCGGCTTCGTGGACGACGTCGAGAAGCATATGGAACGGGCGGACCTTCTGATCGCGCGCGGCAGCCCCAACACGCTCATGGAAGCCGTCGTGATGAATCTGCCGATCATGATCATCGGGGCGCTGCCGGGGCAGGAGGCGGACAATCCCGCGCTCTTGGCGGCGCACAACCTCGCAATCACCTGCGACAGCCCGAAGGCCGCGCCATACCTTTTGAAGGCGCTCACGCAGGACGGTGGCAAGCGCCTGCACGAGATTTCCGCCGCGCAGAGGGCATATCGCGATTTGGATGCCGCAAAACGTATCGCGGAGCGCATCGATGCCCTGACCGTCCCCCTGAACCGCCCCTTCCCCAACCGCAAGCGCACTGCGGAAATCGCGGAGCGCATCAGAAATTCCCTGTAATCCCACAAAAAAGCCGGCGCCCCCGAAAATGGCGCCGGCTTTTTGCATCGTCTTTCGATTACTTGATGTTGTCGTACACGTTTACCTTGGCGACGGTGCCGAAGGAAGCAGCGTCCACGGTGATGTCGTCGGATACGACGAGCTTGCCGCTGAGCATATCGGCGATCATCGCCTTGTAATCGTCCATGGAGAAATTCTCGTCAAAGGGCGTGGAATCCATGGGGATGAGCACGTAGTTCTCCTCTGGATTCTCGGAAACGAGACCGAGTACCTCCATCTTGCCGCCGAGGTCCGCGAATTCGCCCGCAGCGATCTTGGTCAGGGAGTAGTCTACCGCTTCTCCAAGACCCTTCATCGCGGAGGTCAGGGTGATGCCCTCGCCATACATGCCGTCGATGACGGGCTTCTGGTCGGTGTCGACGCCGATGATCTTTCCGCCGACCTTCGCGGCTGCTTCCGCAGCGGAGGTGTAGATGCCGCCGCCGCAGGGGAACACGACTTCGACGCCCAGCGTCTGGAACCAGTTGTCCATGTAGGCGGTGATGTCCGCGTCGCCGTAGAACTGGTTGCCGTACACGTATTCGACGACCACGTCCGTCTTGCCGTCGGCTTCCGCCGCTGCGTTCGCGCCCTGCACGAAGCCATATCCGTAGCGGACAACGGCGGGAACCGCCATACCGCCCAGGAAGCCGATGTGGTTGTATCCGAACTTAACGGCCGCATAGCCCGCCATGTAGCCGCAGAGTTCTTCCTGATAGACCACGCAATAGAGGTTGTCCGTCATGACGAAATCGGCGCCCAAATCGCCGGAGCTGACGTCGATTCCGATAAAGTAGACGTCCGGATACGTGCCGACGACCTCCCGCAGCGCGCCGCCAAAGGCGTAGCCGGGGGCGACGATGACGTTGTATCCCTCGTCGATCGCGGTTTCCATCATGGCGGTGCGCTCCGCGTCGGAGTCGCCCGTGGGCTTGAAATAGCTGAAGTTGACGCCGTTGGCATCGCAGTACGCCTTGCAGGCTTCATAGGTCGTCTGGTTGAAGGACTGGTCGGTGATGTCGCCGTAGTCGGTGATCATCGCGACGGAAAAATCGCCCTCTGCGGTTGCGACGGTCGCAAAAGAGAGCATGAAGATCGCGGAAAGAATGATGGCTAAGAGTTTCTTCATGAAAGGTACCTCCCTACTGAATTGTTTGTATACGATAACACGATTTGCGCTTTCCCGCAATCGCGAACGTATTAAGTTTACCTTCTGCCCTTGTCGTACGGGATGCCCGACGCCTTGGGCGCCTTCGATTTCCCGCTCGTGAACGCCAAGACGATCAGGGAAATCACATAGGGCAGCATATTGTATACCGTGCCGGGCAGGTGCAGGCTTGCGAGGAAATCGAAGCCCGTATAGACGTTGCTGAGCGAGCGGAACAGGCCGAATAAGAGCGCCGCGAGCGCGATTTTTCCGGGCTTCCATTCGCCGAAGATCATGACCGCCAACGCGAGAAACCCGAATCCGGCGACGCCGTTTTCAAACTTCCAAAGGCTCACGCCCGCCGTGATGTACACGAGCCCGCCGAAGCCGCCCAATATCCCCGAAATCAAGACGCCCCAATACCGCATTTTGCGCACGTTCACGCCCACGGAATCCGCCGCATGCGGATGTTCGCCGCATGCGCGAAGGCGCAGCCCGAAGCGCGTTCTATACAGCAATATATACGATGCGAGCAAAAACAGCGCCGTCAGAACCATGAACCAGTTGAACTCGTACCCCTCGACGATGAGAAACGCCTTTCTCGCCTCCACATAGGAGATCTCGCTCGAAACGTTGTTCTGGTCGGCGGCAGTGTTCATCGCCTTGACGAAGACCGTCGCTGCGGCGGTGCCGAGCAGGTTCATCGCAGTTCCCACGAGTGTCTGATCCGCCTTGAAATCGATCGCGGCGACGCCCAAAAGCATGGAATACAAGAGCCCAAACAACATTGAAGCGAGGACGCACAGCGCGATCATCAGAAACGCACCGACCGATATCGGCACGAAGCGCATCACGAGTGCGCCGCCCAGCGCGCCAATCACCATGATGCCCTCGAGCCCGATATTGATGATGCCGGAGCGCTCCGAAAAGCAGCCGCCGAGCGCCACGAGCAGCAGGACGGACGCGTAAATCAGGCAGTACTGGATCAACAGAATCATTCCCGATCACACTCCTTTCCTTCGGTCGCCCGCTCTGCGCAGCGCCTTTTCCTCGCGCCTGTCTAAAATGGCGTTGAATTCGCCCTTGAAGAACAGCACGAAGCCGCAGAGATAAATGATGATCGAGGAAATCAGGCTCGTGATCTGCGAACAGTATATGGATAAGTCCACAAAAGCGCCGCCATCTGTGATGTGCTGGATGAAGAAGGACGAGAAGATCGTCCCGATCGGCGAAAGTCCGCCAAGAAACGCCGCTGCGATGCCGTTAAAGCCCATGCCCGGGATGGAGGATGCGGTGGTCTGCCACTGCTCGAAGCCCGTTAGGAAGAACAGGCCCGCGCCGAGCCCCGAAAGCCCGCCGGCGATCGCCATGGTGAGGATCAGGTTGCGCTTTTCGCGCATGCCGCAGTATCGCGCTGCATCGCGGTTAAAGCCCGTCGCCTTGAGCTCGTATCCGAGCAGCTTTTTTTCGAGGATCACCCAGATGACGACGGCGATGAGAATCGAGATCGGAATTGCGATCGTGACATAGGAATTGTTGTTGAAAAGCGCGCCCAAGCCCAATGAAGGTATCAGCGCGGAGGGGTTCACATCTGCGATCTTATAGGTGTATGGGCTCGTCGCTTCCTTTACATTCGTCAGGATCGTGTTGACGAGATACAGCGAAATCCAGTTGAGCATGATGCAGGAAATGACCTCATTCACGTTGCAATACGCCTTGAGAATGCCCGAAATCGACGCGAGCAGCGCGCCCGCAGCGATCGCCAGCGCGAGGCACAAATACCACGGCATCTTGAGGGCGAGCGCGCAATAGAGCGAAACGCCCGCGCCGATCACGTATTGCCCCGCTGCGCCGATGTTGAACAGCCCCGACGCATAGGCGAACATGACGCTCAAGCCGCATAAAAGAAGTGGCGCGGTTTTCACCAGCGTGTTGCCGAGGTTTTTCAGGCGCAGCGGCAAGCTCTTTCGCGTCATGAAGTTCTTGACGACCGCGATGATCGCATCGCCCGCGCCCGAGGGGTTGATGATAAGCAGCACGATGTAGCCCGTCAAAAGCCCCAGCAGGATGCAGATGACGGAGACGAGGAAGGACTGCACGCTCTTGTTTCTGAAAAAGCTCTGTTTCATGCCTATGCACCCTCCCTCTTTGCGCCCGCCATGTACAGCCCCAGCGTCTCGACAGACGTCTTTTTGGGGTCGAGTTCGCCCACGATATTGCCCTCAAACAGGACGAGGATTCGATCCGAAAGCATCATGACTTCGTCCAATTCCAAAGACACCAAGAGCACCGCCGCGCCCCTGTCGCGCTGGCTGACGATTTGCTTATGGATGTATTCGATAGCGCCGACATCGAGCCCGCGCGTCGGCTGCACGGCGATGAGGAGCTTTGGGTCCCTGTCGATCTCGCGCGCAACGATCGCCTTTTGTTGGTTGCCGCCGGACATCGACCGCGCGATTGTGACCGCGCCCTGCCCGCTCCGGACATCGTACCGCTCAATCAGGTCGTTTGCGTATTCGCGGATCGCCCTTCTGTTGAGCGTGCCGAAGCCGTTGCAAAAGCGCGGCTCGAAATACCGCTGCAAGACGATGTTGTCCTCGAGCGTATAGTCGAGCACCAGCCCGTGCTTGTGCCTGTCCTCCGGGATGTGGCTGATGCCTCCCAAGTTCCGCTCGCGGACGGGAAGATGGGTGATGTCCTTCCCGAGCAGGCGAATGCTTCCGCCCTTTACATTTTCAAGGCCGGAAATGCCGCATACGAGCTCCGTCTGCCCGTTCCCGTCGATGCCCGCGATGCAGACGATCTCACCCGCGCGGACGGTAAACGAAACGTTCTTGACCGCGTCCGTCGCGTGGGTCTTTGAGGCGACGGACAGGTTTTCAACCTCGAGCACCGCGTCACTTGGCTTCGCCTTTTCCTTATGTATCGTAAAATCCACGTCGCGCCCGACCATCATGCGTGAAAGTTGGGCTTTTGTGGTGTTTGCGATATCGACGGTGCCGACGCATTTGCCCTTGCGCAGCACGGTACACCTATCCGCGACCGCCATGATTTCGTTCAATTTGTGCGAAATAAAGAGGATGCTCTTCCCCTCCGCCGCAAGCCCCTTCATGATGGCCATGAGTTCGTCGATCTCCTGCGGCGTCAAAACGGCGGTCGGCTCATCGAAGATGAGGATTTCGTTGTCGCGGTACAGCATTTTGAGAATCTCCGTCCTCTGCTGCATGCCGACCGTGATGTCTTCTATCAAGGCGTCCGGGTCAACCCTCAGGTCGTATTTTTCGGAGAGCGCCATCACCTTTTCCCGCGCCTGCGCGCGCTGCAAAAAGCCGCTTTTACAGGTCTCCACGCCCAAGATGATGTTGTCCAACACGCTAAAGCACTCGATCAGCATGAAATGCTGGTGCACCATGCCGATTCCCAGCGCGTTCGCGTCGTTCGGGTCGCGGATGACGACGTCC
This sequence comes from Christensenellales bacterium, assembly GCA_050946115.1. Lineage (GTDB taxonomy): Bacteria > Bacillota > Clostridia > Christensenellales > Aristaeellaceae > CAYFRC01. Next base: position 65,579 of record JBMNUF010000006.1, on the reverse strand, counting down.
TTGCCGTCCTTACGAATCGAACCCTCTTCCGCCTGATACAGGCCGAACAATACGCTCATGAGCGTGGATTTCCCCGCGCCGTTTTCTCCCAGGAGTGCGTGAATCTCGCCCTTTTTAAGCCGCAGCGTGATATCGTCATTCGCCACAATGCCCGGGAAACGCTTGGTGATATGGAGCATCTCTACCGCATATGGCTGTTCCAAATGGTTCACCCCTGTCCGTGCCGCTTTTCTCTATACCATCATAACACAACAGAGCCTTTTTTTCAAGCATATTTCGTATTTGTTAAAAATAACATTTGTACGCGAAGAAAAGCGGGAAGTGCGATCCGTTCGAACCGTTTTCCCGCTTTTCGGAAGCCATTTTATACGTCGAGCTGGCTCGTGCAGTGCGGACAGCGCGTGGCGTCCTTGGCGATTTCCAGCCTGCAGTACGGGCAGAGCCTCGGCGGTTCCGCAGGCTTTTCAACTTCTTTCTTCTTGAAGGAATTGATCAGCTTCACAAACAGGAAAATGCAGATGGAGATGAACACGAAGTCCACGACCGTCTGGAGGAAATTCCCGTAGGTAATCTTGGAGGCATCTTCGCCCTCGTTGAGTGTGATCGCGAGTTGCGTGAAATCCACGCGCCCCGTCAGAAGCGACAAGAGCGGCATGAAGATGTCGTTCACGATGGAAGTAACGATTTTTCCGAACGCGGTGGCGATCATTACGCCGACTGCCATGTCGATCACGTTGCCCTTGAGCGCAAAGGCCTTGAACTCCTTCATAAAATCCTGTGTTTTCTTCTTGAAATTCGCCATAGCACATCCTCCCTTTGCTCGTTTTCTCTATTATGCAACGCGAACATTAAGGTTTCAATCGTGGTATCGCAATTCGTTAAAAATTCGTCGTTTTTCTACCACCAGCGAATCTGTTCCGTGATCTTCGTCCGAAGGGACACGAAGTCGCGATCGGCGACATCTCGCGGATAGGGAAGGTCGATTATCACTTCATCCCGAATGGTCGTGGGCTTGCTCGTCAAAACCAAAACGCGCTGCCCGAGATAGACTGCCTCCTCTATGTTGTGTGTGATGAATATGACGGTCGTATTGTGTTTTTCGCACAGCTTCAACAGCTCGTCCTCCAGCCGAAACCGCAAATCGAGGTCCAACTGGCCATACGGCTCGTCCATCAGCAAAAGCTCCGGCGAAACCGCAAACGCCCGCGCAATAGCGACTCTTTGGAGCATGCCTGCGGAAAGCTGCCTCGGATAGTAGTCCGCAAAGCGCGAAAGCCCCACCAGTTCGAGCACCTCATCGACCGCTTCATCCGCCTGCTTTTTCGGTACGCGGCGAATCATGAGCCCGAAGGCGGCGTTTTGCCGCACGGTGAGCCACGGCATGGCAGAATACTCCTGCATGATGTAGGCGATGTTGCGCTTTTTCAGGTCTACCGCTTCACCTTCCATGGTGATGCTGCCCGAATCGACGGGCTGCGCCCCGATGAGGCAGGAGAGAAACGTCGTCTTGCCGCAGCCCGTGGGACCGACCACGCACAGAAATTCGCCCTTTTGCACCGTGAAGGAAAGGTCCTTCAGCACCTCTAACTCTCCGTAGGATTTTGTCAGGCGCTCCACGCGCAAAAATTCATCCGCCATATTTTTCACTCCGTCGGATCGATGATTTCGCTGATCTGCCTTCGATATTCCAAAAAGCGCGCGTCGGTGTAACTTCGCGGGCGCGGAAGGTCGATGAGAAACTCCGCCTTGATGCGCGAGGGGCAGTTCGTCATCACGAGCACCCTGTCCGCCAAATACAGCGCCTCTTCGATGTTGTTCGTCACGAATACGACGGTCTTCTTCTCCGTCTGCCAGATGCGCTCTGCCTCGCGCTGCATGAGATAGCGCGTCTGCGCATCCAAATGCCCGAACGGCTCGTCCATAAAGATCACATCGGGATCCAAGCAGTACACGCGCGCGATGCCGACCTTTTGCTTCATGCCGCCCGAGAGCTGCGACGGGAACGACTTTTCAAAGCCCGTAAGCCCGACGAGGTCGATCTTTTCCTGCGCGCGCAGGCGGCTTTCCTTGCGCCCGACGCCCATGCTGCGGGGGCCGTATGCGACGTTTCCCATCACGGTGTACCACGGAAACAGCATGGTCGTCTGATACACTACGCCGCGCTTGGGGCCGCAGCCCGTGACCTCTTCCCCATCGACCTTAACAAACCCCTCCGTTTTCGGCTCGAGGCCTGAGAGCACGTCGATGAGCGTCGTCTTTCCGCAGCGCCCGGGGCCGACGATCGCGAGAAACTCGTTTGCCGAAACCGTTAGATTGATTCCCTTCAGAATCCAATCGCCGCCATAGGCCTTGCCCATGTTTTCGCATTGGATCATCCGTCTTTCCACGCGCAAAGCCTCCTCTCTGCGAGTCGCAGAAGATTCGACAGCAAAAACCCGCCGATGCCGATCGCCAAAATTCCGACCATCACCTGCGTCATGTTGTAGCTGTTGTTCCCCGCCGTGATGACCCAGCCCACGCCGTATTCGGAGCGGATCATCTCCGCCGCGACGACCGTCATCCATGTGATGGTCAGCCCCGTCTGCAGGCCCGCGAAGATTTGCGGCACACAGGAGGGCAGAACCACCGTCATAAACACGCGAAAATCGCCCGCGCCCAGCATCCGCGCCGCACCGATGAGCTTTTCGTCGACGGACGATGCGCCGGCGTGGGCGTTCACCGCGATCATGGTGACCGATGCGATAAAGAGGATGAACACCTTCGAGGTTTCGCCCGTCCCGAACCAGAGAATCGAGATCGGAATCCACGCGATGCCCGGAATGGGGCGCAATAGCTCCACAAAGGGGTTAAAGATCGCCCTCGCGACCTTGCTCCTGCCGCAGGCGATGCCCACGACGATGCCCACCGCGGCAGATGCGCAAAAGCCCGCCAGCACGCGCAAAAGGCTCGCTGCGATGTGTCCCCACATGGTCTTTACGCCGATCGGCTCGGAAAAACTCCGTAAAAAAGCAGGAAATACGACCGTCGGCGGCGGGATGAATTGTACGCGCGGCGAAAGTGTGGAGGCCAACTGCCACAAAAGCAAAAACGCGGCGATGGAGAGTGCGGCGCACAAAGCGCTTATCGCGCCCTCTTTATTCTTTATGCGCATATACCTCACCTGCCTTTGGAGAGCGCCTTTTCCGCGAAACCGAGCAGCGCGGAGAACAGGGCGCCGATGATGCCGATGGAAATCATGCCGACCAAGATGTAATCCGCGTTGGCGAGCATGCGGTTGGTCTGAATCATATAGCCGAGTCCCTTTTGCGCCGCGAGCATTTCCGCCGCGACGAGCGTCGCCCACGAGGTCGAAAGCGAAACGCGAAGCCCCGTAAAGAGCATCGGGAGTGCGGATGGGATCGCCACGCGAAAAAGCTGCTGGTTGCGCGTCGCGCCGAACGCCTTCGCCACCAACAGATGCGTCTCGGAGACCTGCCGTATGCCCGAATAGGCGTTTAGCACACACGGCATGAGCGTCGCGAAGAAGATGATAAAGACCTTCCCCTGTACGCCTATGCCGAATAATATCAGCACCAGCGGGAGCCAGCCCACGGGCGGGATCGGGCGGAGCAGGTCGAACAGGGGGCGCACGAAGCGGTCGATCCACTTGTTCCAGCCCATGAGGATTCCGAGCGGAAGCCCCACAGAGACGCCCAAACCGTACCCCGAAAGCACCAAAAAGAGGCTCGAAACCGTATGCTGCGCGAGCGTCGCGTTGTCGGGGTTCTTATTGGTGAGCTTTTTGACGAACGCGCGGAAGACCTCGACCGGCCCCGGCAAAATCAGCCTGTTCGTCAGGTTCAAGACGTCCGTCGCAAGATACCACAGCGCCAAAAAGAGGAGCAGCGCAGAAATGCTCAGAAGATGAAAACGCAGGTTCTTTTTCATGCCGAACTCCCAAAAGGCGGCGGTTATGCAACCGCCGCCTCCTCGCTTATCCGTATTATTGATTCCAAGCGACGCCCTTTTCCGCGCATACGTTTTGGAGCAAATCACTTGCGATGTTTTGGATGACGGTGTCGGTCTGCGCCTGCTCGATCATGCCCTGGGACTGCATAAAATGCGCCGTGGCGATCAGTGTCTCGCCGACCTTGACGGATGCGGCCTCTTCCAGCGTGAGCAAGGGCTTCTGGTTTTGAATCTCGTCCATCAGCGCCTCTTCGCTCGCGCTGTAGCCCATCTTGGCGTAGTACTCGGCGAGCCACTTGGCGGCGAGCGCGTCGTCGTTCAGGAAATCCTCCTGCGCGCGGTAGACGACCTTCAGGAACTTCTCGATTGCCTGCGGGTTGCTCTCGTAGATCGCGCCGAAGCAGACGAGGTTTTCAAACATCGGCGCGACGATGGCGGGATCGCCAATCGTCTTATAGCCCGCCGAGACTGCGTCGTATACGTTGGGGTTTTGCATGCAGCAGATGTCGCCCTCGCCCAGCTCAAACGCCTGCATCGCCTGCGGATACTCCATGCCGACGAAATTCACGTCGTCGATTGTCAGTCCGATATAATCGAGGTAGCCGATGACGAGGTAATGCGCATAGGTGCCCGCGGGGCCCATGATGGTCATGCCCCTGACGAGATCGGCATTTCCGTATACGCCGTTTTCGTCCACGACCTCGAGCAGCGGGCTGTCGCCGCGCACGAGCAGGTTTACGGCGACCTGTTTGGCGTTTTGCGCGATGCACTTTGCGCCGAATTTCCCGACGGCGTGCACGGCGGCGGGGCCCATGTCCGCAGCTTCGAGTTCGCCGGCCGCAAAGCACTCGTTCATCGGTGCGCCGCTCGCAAATTCCTGCGGCTGCATGTCGATGCCCTCTTCGGTGTCATAGCCCATCTGATCGGCGTAATAGATCGCCGCGGAATAGTAGCTCGCGAGGATGCCGACGCGAACCGTCGGAAGTTCTTCCGCGGTGCAGAAAGGCGCCGCCAAGAGCAGAACGCACAAAAGGGCGCAAAGAATCTTCTTCATGGACAAAAACCTCCCCCGATATTGATACATTCAATATAGCACTTCGGGCACTTTATGTCAAGGCAAGCGGTACGCGCTTTCATAAATCTGTTCGGATTTGGTCAAAAGCCGCCGGAATCCGCAACGTAAAATGTGGCCTGTAAACGTCTTGACAGCATTCGCGATTTTGAGTATACTATCCACGAAAGAAGTGGATTGGAGGAATGTGTATGAAGAAATTGATTGCTTGCCTTTGCCTTATCTGCATCGTCCTGTTCGCGCTGAGCGCGCCCGCCTTTGCGGCAAACCGCGTCGAGCGCATGGAAATCTCTGTCGAGCTGCTTCAGGACGGCTCCGGCTGGATTACGCAGACATGGACGGGCGAATTCAACGAGGGCACCGAGTGCTACATCCCAATCAGTGATTCCGGCCATCTCACGCTGAGCGATTTTTCCGTCACCTGCGACGGCGAACTCTATGCCACGCTCGATTCCTGGGACACCTCCGCATCCTTCGACGAGAAGGCGTACTGCTGCGCCATACACAACGTTTCGGGCGGGTATGAACTGTGCTGGGGCATCAGCAAATACGGCGCGCGCACCTATCAGATATCCTACATGGTGCACGACCTCGTGCGCAGCTACGACGAGTCCGACGGCTTTAACTTCATGTTCGTCAACAGGGATTTAAACACGACGCCGACCGACGTCTCCCTGTATTTGTTCTCGAACGACTTTCTGATCACCGAGGAAAATGCCCGCGCATGGGCGTTCGGCTTTGAAGGCGAGGTCGCGTTTTCCGACGACGGCGGCGTACAGGTTTGGACGGTCGATCCCATCTCGCCGCGCAATTACGTGACGGTATTGTTCGAGCTTCAAAGCGGCTTTCTCTCTCCCGCATCCCGCGTATCGGGCAGCTTCGAGGAGGTGCGCGAACGCGCCTTTGAGGGGAGCGACTATTCAGACCCTGCCGGCGAAGGGATTCCCGTCGCGGTGCTCGCTGTCGTAGGCGTCGCCGTGATCGTCATCGGCGTCCTTGCCTACACCTACTCTGCGAAGCGCAAAGCGGCGCTCGAAGCCATGTACGCGCGGCATACGGATTTTGTCCCCGTCGATCTCGTCGCGACCTGGCGCATGGGGCGCCTCTTCCACCTGATCCACGAAGAAGGCACGATCATCGGCGCACTGCTGTTCCGTCTCGTCAACTCCGGCTGCATCGTGTCGACCGAACCGGGCGTCACGGGCAAGGCGGCCGCCAAGGTACCGCTGCAGATGGTGCATCCACCGGAGGACCCCTCCTCCGCAGAGGCGCTTTTGTATGATCTGCTGCTTTCGGCATGCGATCAGAACGGCGTGCTCTTCCCGAACTACGTCAAGCGCTGCTTCAAGAAGAACCCCGAGGTCATGCGCGACTTTTTGAAGGCGATCGAAACCGGCGCGGACGATCTGCTCATGCACATGGGCTGCTTCACCGGCCGCCCCTCCGGCAGCCTCAAGAATCTGACCGAGGAAGGCGAACGCACCGTCGTGCGCGTCATGCGTATTCAGCGCGTTCTCACGGGTGTCGATCCGTCGAGCGCACAGCTTTACGACTCCATGAATCCCGCAGACGCATGGGCATATGCGATCCTCTTCGGTCTCAAGGATGAAGCTCTTCGCGGCATCCGCGCGTTCTATCCCGATTATGTGGATGACTACTACTGGGACGATATGTACGCCTGGTACTGGTATTCGTACTACTATCGCGATTACAGCTACGGCGAAATGGTGCGCGCCGAGCGCGCCTCCGGCAGCGGCGGTTCCAGCTCCTCCGGCGGCGGGGGAGGCGCTTCCGGTGGCGGCAGCGGCGGCGGAACGAGATAAACACGATGAAAAATCCCCCTCGTCCGGATTCGGGCGAAGGGGATTTTCTTTGGAAAACATTACGCATCCAACTCCCATGGCTCGTTGAGCTTGGGCACGTCGGTCACGAGTTGCCTGGTGTAGCGGTGCTTCGGGTTGAGGATGAGCTCCTCCGCCTTTCCCGTCTCCACCATCTTGCCGCGCTCCATGATATAGAGCGTGTCGGATACGTAGTACGCAAGCCCCAGGTCGTGCGTGATGAACAGGATGGTCATGCCCTTCTCGTCGCGCAATTTCAGCAGCATGTCCAAGATGGTCGAGCGGGAGCAGGCGTCGATCATGCTCGTCGGCTCGTCCGCGATCAGGACGTTCGGCTGAATCATGAAAATGCGGGCGATCATCAGGCGCTGCATCTGTCCGCCGGAGAGTTCGAACGGGTACTTGTTGTACAGCTCTTCGAACTTGAGGTTGACGAATTTACATGCGTCCTTCATCAGCTCGTGCTTTTTTGCGAGCGGGAGATGGCCCTTGCCCTGCAGGGCGAGGCAGTCGTTTAGGATCTTCTCCACGCGGAAAAACTGGTTGAACGTGGAAAACGGGTCCTGAAAGATCGCCTGAATGTTCTGCCAATAGGCGTGGCGCATGGGGCCGGTCTTGAGGAAGCGCGGCGCTCCGTTGTATTCGATCTCGCCGTTCGTCTCCTCAAGCAACCCAAGCAGAATCTTCGCGAACGTCGTCTTGCCGGAGCCGGATTCGCCGACGATGGAGATGATCTCACCGCGATGCAGCACGAAGTTGACGTCGTTCACGGCGTGAACGCGCGTCTTCCCCGCGCCAAACACCTTGTTGACATGCCTGGCTTCGAGAACGATGTTCCCCTTGGTCGTCGATTCCCCGCAGGCCGGGCATTTGCCGTTGTTCTTGTCGACGATACTGCCCTTGGATATGATGCCGCAGTGCGGGCACTGCACGTCGCGGTCGAAGGTCTTGCGCGAATTGTACGTTCTGACGAGCGCGGACGCGATCAGAAGCGCAAGCCCTATCGCGGCGCAATATGTGCGCGAAAGCATCAGGAAATACGCAAATTTGCTCATCGGGTAATACACGATAAGGAGCGTCCCTGCCTCTTTGCGTGCTTCCGCCTCGGGAACGGCGGCGCAGATCGCCTCGTAGTGCGTCAGGAAGATGCGCGGCATGTCAGAGGTTACGGTCGATTTCGTATAGCCCGTTTCGGTTCCCTGTTCGTTTGCGATTTCGAGCAGCGCGCCTGCGTAATCCGTCGCGTTCGTCAGCTCGCTGTACACCATCAGGCATCCGAGCCACAGCAGCAAAAACACGACGCCGAGTATCAAAAGCAGCCTTGCGATGCTGTTCACGCGGGTATACTTTTTATAAAATACATCCCACTGCGTCATTTTTCTGCGCCTCCGATCCTGAACTTCTCTTCCGCCGCGTATTTCTCGCGCAACTGCGCTTCCGTAAATATGCAGCGGTGGTAGCGGCTGTTGTCTTTGCCAAAGCGCGTGACGCCGATGCGCTTTTCCGCGCGGCACGCGTCGCAGGCGTACATGCACCTGTCGTAAAAGCGACAGCCGTCGGGCACGCGCTTGAGGTTGGGCGGTGCGCCCGGGATTGCGGTGAGCTTTTGCTCCTTCATGCCGCCCTCAGGTACGATGATGGAGCCCATCAGCGCGTGGGAGTACGGATGCATCGGGTCGAAGATGACTTCCTCGCTCGAGCCCTGCTCCACCAATTCGCCGGCATACATGACGACGATGTCGTCTGCGACGTGGCGCAATAGCGGCAGTTCGTGCGTGATGAAGATCATGCTCTTGACAAAGCCTTCCTTCATCATCTTGCGCAGCATACTGATGACGACCTTCTGGCTCGATACGTCCAGCGCCGAAGACGGCTCGTCCGCGATCAACACCTTGGGGTTCAAAAGCGTCGAGAGCGCAATGACCGCCCGCTGCTTCATGCCGCCGGACAGCTCGCTCGGATATGCCGTGAGCACGCGCTCCGGAAGGTTCAGATACGCAAACTTTTCCCGCGTGAGGTTGAGCATCTGCTCCTTGGACATATCCGGGCGATGTTCGGTGAGGATGTCGATCGCGAAGCGCGACAACTTGCGCGTTTGGTTGAGCGCGTTCATCGCCGCCTGCGGGATATAGGCGATCTCCGTGCCGAGAAAATTCTTGCGGAGCGTCTCATACGGAATCTTCATCAGGTCGGTGCCTTCCAATACGATCTTCCCCTCGCCGTAATTGAGCGGCGGGAAATAAAAACCCATGAGGGACAGTGCCAAGGTAGATTTGCCGCAGCCCGATTCGCCCGCGATGCCGAGCACGCGCCCTTCCTTCAACTGAAGGCTTACGCCATCCACGGCATATACGTGTTCCCTCAGTCGCGTGCGGTAATACGTTTTCAGCCCCTGCACGTCAAGAATCACATCTGCCATGGTATCAGCTCCTTATCTTGGGATTGAACACTTGGTCCATGCCGGAGTTCATGAGGTACAGACCAAATGTAATCATCATAATCGAACACGCGACGGGGATAAACAGCCACCAGCGGTTGAAGTTGATCGCCTCGTATGCCATCGCCCAGTTCATCAATCTGCCCAGGGATATGCCCGTCGGGTCGCCAAGGCCCAGCATGGCAAGCGTGGCTTCCTGGCCGATGCCGCCCGCGACCTGCAGGATGAACGCCATCACGATATAGCTCGCAAGGTACGGCATGATCTCCGTCAGGATGATGCGCCCGGTCGAATAGCCCGTTATGCGCGCCATGTTGACGTGGTCGCGATACCTGAGCGATGTCGTCTGTGCACGCACCGCGCGCGCCGTCCACGGCCACGAAATCAGCCCGATGATGACGCCGGTGATCCACGCCTCGCGGAACTGCCCGATCGCGATGGAAATCAAAATGAGGATGATCGTTCCGGGGATGACGATAAAGGTATTGGTGATGACCGTGATGATGCTGTCCACGATGCCGCCGACGAAGCCCGCGACGAGGCCCAGCGTGATCCCGATCAGGGTCGCAAGCACGCCCGCGATGAGGCCGACCAAAAGGGACGTCCTCGCGCCATACGCCATTTCAAGGAACAGGTCGCGGCTGAAGTTGTCCGTTCCGAACCAGAACAGGTTGTTCGGCGCGGTATTCTTGGGGATGAGGTAGGTCATCTGGATGGTCTTTTGCGCAGCTGCAGCGGCGTTTGCGTACACGGATACTTCGCAGCGCGATATGGCTTCCGCGACGTATTCGGCGAGCTTTTCGTGCTGCGAGCGCAGCGCGGTAAGCGCGCTTTGAAGGGCTGCTTCGTCCTTGTTTTCGATCGCGGGCAAAAGATCCTTCGTCTCCGCTGCGCTCAGGTTCGCTTCCGCTACGAGGAGCGCGATGGCGTCAAAATCCGCGCCATTTTCTGTGATTGCGTCGATCAGTTCATACACCGCTTTGCAATGCGCGAGGACGGCTTCGCCCTCCGCGACGGCGCCTTCCCTGTCGCCGGCAGCGAGAAGATCCTTCATCGGCTCGCGCTCGGCGTTGACGAGGGGGTATTTTCTGTTCGACTTCACCTGTTCGAGCGCGGCGATGGCGCCCGCGAACGGATCCGCCGCGAGCTCCGTTTCTACGGCCGCGATCGTATCGTACACGTTCGCGACGGCGTCCTTCAAAATCGCGTCCGTGTTCGCATCCGCCATTTCGCGCAGCCGCTCGATTTCGAGAGACGCGGTCTCCGCGTCTTCCGCCTTGAGTGCGTCGATGAGCAGCTTTGCCTCCGCGTAAAACGGGCTTTCGGCTCTGCTCGCTTTCGGGTCGCCCGGAAACGCCACGGGTACAAACAGCGCGTACAGCGTGATGGTCAACACCATGCAAAACCCGACGACGAACCTCGGCGAGCGAAACATTGTCTTGATCGTCTGCATGAATCAGCCCTCCTCTGTCTGCGCACTGCGAACGCGCGGGTCGAGAAGACCGTACACCACTTCCACGAGAAAGTTCGCTACGAGCACGGTGCAGGTGATCATGAGCGTGCAGCCGGAAATCAGCGTATAGTCCACGTTGCGGACGGCCTTGTAGAGCATGCTCCCGATGCCCGGATAGGAAAAGACCATTTCCACGATCAGCGCGCCGCCCACGCACGAGCCGATGGAAAGCGCGAGCCCGGTAATCTGCGGCAGCACGGCGTTTCGGAATACGTATCTCGTGATTTTCCGATCGCGGATGCCCAAAAGCTTCGAGTACAGCACGTAGTCCGCATTGAGTTCATACAGCGACATCGAGCGCATGCCGATCGCCTGGCCGCCGATCATGGTGATGACGGTCGATAAAAACGGCAGCGTCCAATGGTAGAGCAGCGATACGAAAAACGGCCAGCTCGGAAGCGTCAGAAACCCGACGCGCACATAGCTCGGAATCATGTCGTAGGCATAGGCGTTGCTGAGCGGGAAGATCTTCAGCTGCATTCCGAACAGGAACAATAGCACAAACGACAGGATGAATGAAGGGATGGAGGAAACCCCAAGCGCAAACGGGAAGAGCACCTTGTCAAAGACCCCCTTTTTGTATGCCGCAACGGCACCCAAAATATTTCCCACGAGCCAGCCGACCACGATGGAGGGAAGCTGTATCGCGAGCGTATAGGGGAGCTTTTCCAAAATAAGGGAGGCGACGGTTCTGGGATACTCCGTAAAGGAGACGCCGAGGTCCCCTTGAAACAGGTTCCCGACATATTGAATAAACTGCCGCCACATCGGCTTATCCAAGCCGAAGTACTGCATGAATTCGTTGTAGATCTTCTGATACTTGTTCATGTCGGTCATGCCCTTGGACATTTCACCCAAAATCAGCATGACCGGGTTTCCGGGAATCAACCTTGGCAGGAAGAAATTCAGCAGCAGCGCGATCACAAACGTGAACAGATACCAGCCGAGCTTCCTGCCGAGGTATTTCAGGTAGCCTTTCATACGCTATCACCCTTCTGCGCCGTATTCGAGTGCCTTTTAAGGCAAAGCCGGGGAACCGAAGTCCCCCGGCATCTGTCATGCTTTGGCGTTGCGATTATTGGACGCCGGTGGGCTCGATCATAAAGAGCTCCTTGTAGCCGGCAGAGTCCGTCAGGTTCAGGGGCGGCGTATTCGTGCCGTCATTCGCCGTGGCAAAGCCCTTCCAGTACTTGGAGTAGGAGGTGTGGAAGTTCTGCGGACGATACATGAGCGGCACGGTGGGCAGCTCGGACAGGTAGATCATGTCGATCTCGGTGCAGATCTCCTTCATGGTCTCAAGGTCGCTTACGCTCGCCGCTTCGTCGATCAGGGCGTCGACTTCGGGATTGCTGTAGCGCCCGTAGTTGCGGTTGGTGTATTCACCCACGGGAGATGCGGTGTACAGGATGTTGTACGCGATGTTCCACGGGTTCGCGACGGATCCGCCGGGCTGCGGGGAACCCATCGCGATGTCAAAATCGCCGTACTGGTTGTCGTTCGAGTATACGGAGGACTCGGGGAAATACGTCACGATGTTGAGCCCGATTTCCTTGGCGGATTCACACAGAATCTCCAAAGAGGCGTTCCAGTCGGACCATCCGTCGGGGCACTCAGCCTTCCACTCGATCTTGGTGCCGTCGGGCATCTCGCGCAGTCCGTCGCCATCGATATCGACGTAGCCCGCTTCGTCGAGCAGCGCCTTCGCGGCTTCGCGGTTGCCGTCGAGGTCGGTGGTATCCCAGCGCAGCGCCATATACTCCTCGTTCGTGGTATCCAAATACTGGCCGTAGACATAGGCGTTGAACAGGGAGGGCACGATGTCCTCGGTGTAGCCGCTCATCGCATTGGTGGCGATCGCCTCAAAGTCGAGGCAGAGGGCAATCGCCTTGCGGATCGCATAGTCGTTGAGGCCCGGCCTGGTCAAATTGAAGATCAGAGAGGGCATCGAGTAGCCAAGGTGATAGGGCTTCTCGTCAAAATAGGTCTTGACGAGGGAATTGCCGTTTTCATCCTTCATGTTGTCCATCAGCACCCACACGGACTCCATGAACTGCTGCGCGTTGTCGATTTCGCCGTTCTGGAAGGCGAGGTTGCCCGCGGCATTGTCCGAATAAATCATGTGCGCGAGGTACTTGGGCGCGGGGAGCTTGCCGAACATAGAGGCATCCTGGCCCCAATAGTTGTCGTCGCGGATGCAGACGATGCGGGTCGCGTCGTAGTAATAGACCTTGTAGGGGCCAGAGGACACGACATAGTACTCTCCAGCGTCGGAGACGCCGCAGAAAGTCTGATCCAGGCTGTCGCAGAACAGCGCCGCAATCTTGGCGCCGTCGTTCTCACAGGCTTCAAAGATGGGCGCCCAAATGTGCTCGGGCACGATGGACGTGTTGGCCAACAGCTGGGGCAGCTTGTACAGGTTGTACGGCTCTTCAATGATGGTGAAGCGGACGGTGTAATCGTCCACCTTCTCGACCTTCTCCACCCACGTCCAAAAGTCCGACCAGCCGGTGGTGACCGTCTTCGCGGATTCGAACGTCCAAACGACGTCGTCCGCCGTGAGCGCTTCGCCGTCGTTCCAGTGCGCCGCCGGCTTGATCTTCACGACGGCGTTGTACTCATCTTCCCACACCATGTCGCCGTCCGCCAGGAGCGGCTCGTTCTGGTTGGTGAGGACGTTGTACATGTACAGCGCCTCGTAGATGACCATGCGGGCGCCGCCAGTTCCCGGCCAGCCCTGTCCCGCCGTGTTGTACAGGTTGTAGCTGGTGGGCGCGCCCCACTGCTGACCGTTCTCGTAGAAGGTTTCGTGACGCGGCAGCTCGATTTCCACGGCAAACGCCGTCGTGGAGGCGAGCACCAGCATCAATGCCAGCGCGAGGGAAAGGAATTTCTTCATATGCTTGACCCTCCTATATTGTGGTTGTCATGCGAAAAGTTCCGCATAACCCTATTTCTATTTTAATCACCTCTACCTCATATGTCAAGTGTTTTCTGCCGATATTTTCAAAATTATTTGGGCTATATGACTATTTTTATAGTTTATTATGGGAACGACGCCCTTTTTTCTTTTCTTGGATATACATTTCCACCTCTTCCTTCACGCCCTCGCGAAAGCCGACGGGCGAAAAGCCGAAATCCCGCGCCGCCTCGTCGTGCGGGAAATCTCTGTCCTCGCACAACCGTTGCACCTTTTCGCGGAAATCCGCCTTTTTGCCGAACAACCTCGCGACATGGTACAGCGAAACCGCGCCGAAATACGCGAAGCGAAACGGCACATTGAAGAACACCGTGCGCTTTCCGAGATATTCCGATAAGATTTTCAGAACATCGATGAGGAGGATCGGCTCCGCGCCCGATAGGATGTAGTCTTTGCCCAGCGTCTTTTCGGGATGCAGCAGGATTTCGCCGTACGCCCATCCGAGGTCGCCGCACCACACGGGCTGCAGCTTGTATTTCGCGCCGCCGATGACGGGGAAAAGGCGTAAAACATCGACCATGCGCAAAAAAACCGCAATGTTTTGGTCGTTCGTCGTGCCGTATATCATCGTCGGGCGCAGGATGGAAAGCGAGATGTTTTTGCCCTCGAGCATTTCGCGCAGCGAATGTTCGATGTTGCGCTTCCTCTCGCCCGCCGCCTTGTATTTGGAATAGATGCCCGTCGTGTGCACGAGGATAAGGCGGGAAAAGCCGTTTTCGATCGCGGCCTCCGCGAGGGGGAGCGTATAGTCGATGCTCGCGATGTGCAGGAGCACCTTCTCCGCGCCTGATTCTCCGCTTCCCAAGAAGCGCCGGGCATACCCCGAATCCTTCAGGTCGCCGTAGCACTTTTCTATCGCAAGCGGCGATGCGTCCAATGCCGCCACATCGCTTTTTTCGCGTACGGAGACGAAAAAGCGCCACGTTCCACACAGCTCCCGATTTTCTTCCAGGTGTTTCAGCAAATGCCGCCCCGTCTTCCCCGTGATGCCGGTGATATATACCTCCATCGGCTTATCCCCCTTCGATTCGTATATCCGTATAGTAGCACGGCGGCGGCGCGCTGTCAATACGGCGACGGATTTGACAAACGGGCCAAAATCGTCTATAATATCGCATGGAAAGCAAAGGAGGAGGCGACAACATCCATGGATGCACGTCAACTCGCACTTAAACAGCTGCAAGGCAGCGTCATAACGACCCCGAACGGGTTAAAACTCTACACCCCTGACGGCGCGGGTAGCTATGCCGCGCTGTGGATGCGCGATTTTTCCTATATGATCGAAGACGCAGGCGATCTGTTCGATCCCGAGGAGATTTGCGCCTGCCTCGAATACCTGTTTTCCCACGCGCGAAAGGAAGACGGCTGGATTCCCGACCGCGTCTATGCCGATGGCACCGTCTGCTATACCGCGGGCGATATGGACGAAACGGGGCGTGCGCGCGCCAATTTGGACGACAATGCCTTCGCGGTAATCGCGACCGAAAGGTATCGGGAGCTCGCCGCGCCCGAGGACGGCGACGCCTTTTTGCACAAGTGGCACGACGCGCTCATCCGCGCCCTGCGCGCGACGCCGCTTTCGGAAAACGGGCTCGTGTATAACGACCCCGAATCCCCGCACTCCCCATATGGCTTTACGGACTGCATCTGCAAGACGGGGCTTTGCGCCTTTGAATCGCTTATACATTACAGGGCGTGCAAAATCGCCGCCGGCTGGGGCGATGAGGAGTTCGCAAAAATCGCCTCCGACATGGAAGCGCATTTTGAGGAGGTCTTTTTCCCGGACGGCAACATCTTCCCCTATGCGGCGACGGTCGACTGCAGGCAGGAGGACGTGTGGGCGGCGTGCTACGCCCTCGCGATCGGCTTCCCGCTCAGCGAAAAGCGCATAGCGTCCCTTCGCAACGCGCTCATGGCAGAATACGACCTGCTTACGCAAAATGGGCAGCTTCGCCATCTCTACAAGGACGAGTCATGGGAGAAATTCCTCATCGACGTGCCGTTTGGCACGTACCAAAACGGCGCGTACTGGGCGACGCCGCTTAAATGGCTCGTCTGCGCGCTGCTGCCCGAATATCCCCAGCAAGCATCCCTCGCGCTGAGCGACGCGCTCGAGGATTTTGCGGAAAACGGCTGCTGCGAGTGCATCAACGGCTCGTACCGCAAGCTGCCAGACTATGTAGTCAGCGCAACCGCCGCATACGGTGCGCAGGCCGCGCTGGACGATTTCCTCCGCTCGAAGGAACAGAACGCATAATGAAAATCGCCGTCATCGGATACAGCGGCTCCGGCAAATCCACGCTTGCGCGGAAGATCGCCGAAAGGCTCGGTATCGAGGTTCTGCACATCGATACGGTGCAGTTTCTGCCCGATTGGGCGATACGCCCGCAGGAAGAAAAGGAAGCAATCGTGCGCGAGTTCTTGGACACGCACGATGCGTGGGTAATCGACGGGAATTACTCGAAACTCTCCTACGAGAGGCGCATGGAGGAAGCGGACATCATCATCGAAATGCTGTTTCCGCGCATGGTTTCGCTTTTCCGCGTGATCAAGCGCTATATCCGCTACCGAAACACGTCGCGCCCCGATATGGCACAGGGTTGTAACGAGAAGGTAGACCTGGAATTCGTGAAATGGGTGCTTTGGAAAGGAAGGAGCCGTACTTCGAAGGGGCGCTACCTCGAGCTGCAGCGCAGGTATCCGCACAAGACCTTCGTCGTGAAAAACAGTCGACAGGTGCGAGAAATCGAAAAGCGCTTTCTATGACGGAACAAAAAATGGGCGGGGTCGGAAAATCCGATACCCGCCCATACTTTATTCCTTGATTGCGCCCGCCAGCATGCCCGAGGCGACGTATTTTTGCGCAAACGCGAACATGATTACCGTCGGAACGATCGCGATGACCGCGCCGGCGGACAATTCACCCCACTTGATGTCGTTTTTTTGCACCATGTAATTGAGCGCGACGGGGATAGTGTAGTTCGACTGGCTGTTCATGTACAAAACCGGACTGAACAGGTCGTTCCAGTCCTGCACGAAGCAGAAGATAAACGTCGCGGAAATGCCCGGCAGAATCAGCGGGAAGACGATGTTGAACATCGCGCGCAGCCGCCCGCAGCCGTCGATCATCGCGCTCTCTTCGAGCGAGCGCGGCACGCGCAGCAAGAATCCGCGGATCGTGATCACGCTGTACGGGATCAAAAACGTCGTGGAGAGGATCATGAGCGTGGGCAGCCAGTTGATCATCTTCCACGCGGAGAGCATCTGGTACAGCGGCGCAAGCCCGATGAAGGACGGAAGCATCTGCGTAATCAAATAGAAATAGATCACTGCCTGCTTTCCGCGAAAATTGAACCGCGCCAGCACATACGCGCCGCACAGAGCGATCGCCGTCGAGCATGTGGATGCAACGAGCGAAACTACGATGGAGTTTGCGATATACCGCCCGAAATCGAGCGATTTGAAGAGGTTTTCGTAGTTCACGGTGGAAAAGGTTTGCGGGAAGAAGGTTACGGGCGTGGAATAGATTTCGCCCGGAGCCTTGAACGACGTGATCAGAATCCAGTAAAACGGAAACACGATCAGCACCAGAAACACCGTCAGCACCGTGACCTTTGCGATTTTGTATCCCGCGGAGGTTTTGTGCATTAAAACTCACTCCCCTCTTCAAAGCGTGAAATCTTGAGATACAAAACCGACCACGCGAGCAGCAATAGGATGATGATCAGCCCCACGGCGCTCGCCTTGCCGTAGTTGGACTGGAACATGATCAGGTTCAGCATATAGCTCGTCATGATCTCCGTCGAGCCGCCGGGACCCCCGCGCGTGATGGAGTAGATGAGGTCCGCAAAATTGAATATCCAGATCGAACGCAAGAGCGTCGTCAAAATCAATACGGGATAGATGTACGGCAGCGTGATGTGGAAGAACTGCTGCGGCTTGGTCGCCCCGTCCACCCTCGATGCCTCGTACAGCTCGTCGGGAACGCCCTGCAGTGCCGCCTGGATCATGATGGTAAAAAACGCGATGCCGTACCACACGTTTGTCGCGATGACGGACGGCATCGCCAGCGACATGTCCGACAAAAAGCCGATCGGGTTTGCGGCATCCGTAATGCCGAGCGCGAGCAAAAGCCCGTTGATGGGGCCGTACGCCGCGTTATACATCCACCGCCACAGTATGCCGATCAGAAAACCGGATACCGCCCACGGGAAGAAGATCGCGCCCTGGTATACGCCGCGCCCGCGAAACGGCTTTTTCAGAAACATCGCGAGCACGAAGCCGATCATAAACTGGAAAAACAGCGATACGAACACCCACTGCGCCGTGTTGGAGAGCGTGAGCAGAAACTCCCGCTCCGTAAACAGCTCGACGAAATTGTCCAAGCCGATCCAGCGCGTGCGCTTGATGCGGAACAGGTTGTAGTATTTGAAGGCATTGGGAATGCCGCTCAGAAAAGGGTAGTAATAAAACAGTGCGACCATCGCGATGCCCGGAAAGAGCATGCACGCGATGAAAATGCGGTCGCGCTTGGGGTTTGCGCTTTTTTGTCCGCGCAGGGGCTTCTTCGCCGACATAGCATCGCCACTCCTTTTGCCCATTCCAAAAATTTGGGAGGGCAAGCCCTCCCAAATCTCCGAAACCGATGGTTTACTTATTCGAGGCCGCCGAATTCCTCGCGAGCCGCCTCCCACTGCTCCGCCCACTTCAGAAGCATGGCGTCCGCGTCGAGGTTGCCCATCAGGAAATTCTGCAGATCCGTATCGGAGGAATCGCCGAACTCGGAAAAGAAGGAGGAGTACGGCAGATTCACGCCGCCGAGCGGGTGATACATCTCGGGGTGCGAGAACATGAAGATATACGGCGCGTAGTAGCCGGTCTTGAACTCCTCGTCATATTCCGAAGCCGTCGTATGGATGGGGATTACGCCGTAATCCTTGCAGAAGCGGGTATTGATCTCGGGCGAACCGAGATACGCCAACACGCGCCACGCCTCGTCAGGGTGCTTGGTGTGGGCAGTCATCGCCCAGCCGTCCGCGCCCTTGCCGATCATGCCGCAGCCGGTCTCCGCGTCCACGGGCATCGGGTAGGTCGCCCAAGTGCCCTCCTCCATCTCCGCCTTAAAGGTGCCGATGCAGTCGGAATCCTGCATGAGCAGGCCGCACACGCCCGAGGCGAACGCCGTCACCTGGTCGGTAAACAGCCACGCGATGGAATCCTTCGGGCAGCACTCCTCGTAGAACTTCCGCTGGAACTCGACGCCCTTTTTGGCGGCTTCGCTCCGGTAGATCGACTTGCCGTCTGCGGTAAAGCGGTATTCGGCGTCGGACAGGAGGTTGTCCCAGCCGATGTTCGCCTCCATGACCTGCTCGATAAACTGCTGATAGCTGTTTCCGCCGCCGCGCAGCGCCCAGCCGTAGCGCCCCTTTTCGGGGTCGGTCATCGCCTTCGCGATTTCAAACAGCGCATCGTACGTCCATTCGGGGCCGGGTTCCGGAAGCGTCAAGCCCAATTCCTCCAGCCAGTCCACGCGATAGTAGATCAAACGCTCGTAGCAGCCGATCGGCACCTGGTAGTACTTTCCGTCCGCCTCTTGCAGGGTCGAGGAAACGCGCTCGATGAACGTTTCCTTGTCGGGATAGTTGGCGTAGTAGTCCGTCAGGTCGTGCAGCCACTCGTTTTCGAGATAGTTGCCGTATTCCCACGCGGTGACTTCGAGAATATCCAGCGCGTCCTGCGCGAGGAGCATCTGCGAAATCTTCTGCTGGGAGGTCTCCAGCGGCGGGGAGATAAGCTCGATCTCGATGTCGGGGTTCTGCTGTTCAAACTCGTCGAGCAAGCCGCGCAGGGAAGCCGTGCGGGTGGTGTTGCCGTAGCGCTCCACGAACACCAGATGCACCTTTTCGGCGGACGATTCGGAGATTGCCGGCGCCGCGAGCAGGAGCACCATGACGAGTGCGAGAACGATTGCGAGGGTACGCTTCATAACAATTCCTCCTCATTGTTCGTTATCTATTGAATAGTATAAACAATAAGTAACATTATGTCAAGCGAAAATCCACACTTTTTGCGCGCTGGGAAAGAATATCGCCAATTCTCTTGACAGGTACGAGCGAAAGGGATATGATGGCGATACCGTCTTGATTCCGACTATAAGGGGGGATTGTTCCGTGATTCAAAGCGCGAAAAAGACCTTAATCGACATCCCGACCGCGAGCGGACACGCATCGACCATCGCTCTATGCAGAGACGACATCCTCCTCGCGTGGTTCGGCGGAACGCAGGAGGGCGCGCCCGATGTCGATATCTATACCGCAAGGCGGCATAAAGGTATTTGGGATGCACCGCATTTGATCGCGGGCGAGGCCGATTTGCCGCATTGGAACCCGGTCTTCTACGCGCGCGGGGATACCATCGACCTGTTTTACAAGGTCGGAACGCCCATCCCCCGCTGGCATACGCGCAGGATGCGCTCGACGGACGGCGGCTGGGCGTGGACCCAGCCAACGGAGCTCGTACAGGGCGATGTCGGCGGCAGGGGCCCCGTGCGCAACAAGCCGCTGCGCCTCCAAAGCGGAAGGATGCTCGCGCCCGCATCTGTCGAAACGGCGGAGCAATGGAACGCCTTTGTCGATATCTCGGACGACGACTGTGAGACATTTCGCCCCTCCCCCTTCGTTCCGCTTTGGCGCAAGGGAGAGCCACTGCCGCGGGGCTGCAAGAAACCGCCCTTTGAGACCGTCGGCAAAGGGGTCATTCAGCCCACTCTATGGCAATCAGTTGACGGCGCCGTCCATATGCTGCTGCGCTCGACGGAGGGCTATATCCTCCGCAGCGACTCCGTCGACGACGGCGAAACGTGGTGCTTCGCCTATTCTACGGGCATCCCCAACAACAACAGCGGCATCGATCTCGCGCAAGCGGAAGACGGCTGCATCTTTTTGGTGAGTAACCCCGTCTCCGGCAATTGGGCGGCAAGGACGCCCTTGCTCCTTTCCTTCTCCGCAGACGGCGGCGAGACCTTCCGACCGCTTTTGTATTTGGAGACAAACGAGGGCGAATACTCCTATCCCGCAATCCTCTCGAAGGGCAAAACGCTCTTTGTCAGCTATACCTGGAAACGGCAGAAGATCGCGTTTTGGGAGATCGAAACGGAAGCGCGTCTCTAAACCCAAAGAAAAATCGGAAGGGACATCGCCCTCCCGATTTCTTGCGTAAATATCTTACAGCCTCTCCGCACCGTACACGTCCAGGAAATACCTGTAGGTGTTCAGCATCAATTCGCCGCAGGCGGCATCGTCGCAGGCGATATAGGCGTTGTTGTGCATTTGCAGCGCGCTGATCGTCCACTTCTGCGAAACGCTGCCCTCGACGCAGTACTTGAGCGCGCGCGCCTTGCTGTGTCCGCTTATCAAAAGCAGCACTTCGCGGGCGTCCGTCACCGTGCCGACGCCGACGGACAGCGCCGTGGCAGGCACCTTCGCGGGGTCGTTGTCAAAAAACCTGCTGTTTACGATCCTGGTGTCCTCCGTAAGGGTGCGGATGCCCGTGCGGGAGCAAAGGGAGGTGTACGGCTCGTTGAAGGCGATGTGCCCGTCCACGCCGCTGCCGCCCAAGAACAGGTCGATCCCGCCGTAGGAGGCGATCTTTTCTTCGAAGCGCGCGCACTCGGCTTCGAGGTCTTCCGCCATGCCGTCCAAGATGTTCACGTTCTCCGCGGGGATGTCGACGTGGTTGAACAGTTTGTCGTGCATGAAATACCAATAACTTTCGGGATGTTCGCGCGGAAGGCCGACGTATTCGTCCATGTTGAAGGTGACGACGTTCTTAAAGGAGACCTTGCCCTCCTTGTTCGCCTTGACCAGCCGCTTATACACGCCGATCGGAGAAGAGCCCGTGGGCAGACCCAACACAAACGGTTTATCGCCTGTATGGGCATTGATCGCAGAGATGATGTGGTTTGCCGCCCAGTCGCACACCCGTTCATAATCCTTCTGGATGATTACATGCATAGTTTCTCCCTCGATTCATTATGATAGTCATCGCGCCTTCTTCGGCAGCGTTCATCTGTATGATACCATAGTTCGCGCGCGTTTTCAAGCCCCCGTGCAAAGGAAAGCGCCTTTTTTGTCTCTGCCCTGTTCAAACGCACTTGGATGTGCTATAATGCACACAGGGAACACAATCTCTGAATGGAGGGAACCTTTTATGAAGCCTGTGAATGTCGCAATGATCGGCGTCGGGAACATCAGCGGGATTTATTTGCAGAACCTGACAAAGGTTTTTCGGGATGTGCGCCTCATCGGCGTGTGCGACCTCGTGCGGGAGCGCGCCGAAAAGGCGCAGGCGGCATATGGCGTACCGAAGATATACGAGACGATGCACGATGCCTTTGCCGACCCCGAGGTCGAACTCGTTTTGAATATCACCCGCCCGTATGAGCACTACGCCGTGTCCAAGGCGGCGCTGGAGGCGGGAAAGCACGTCTATTCGGAAAAGCCGCTCGCCGCGACGCTCGAGGAGGGAAAGGCGCTCGTCGAACTGGCGAGGTCGAAAAAGCTCCTTTTGGGCGGCGCGCCGGATACTTTTCTCGGCGCGGGCATTCAGACGTGCAGGCGACTCATCGACGACGGATACATCGGCGACGTGATAGGCGCTGCGGGCTTTATGATCGGCCACGGCCCCGAATCGTGGCACGAGGACCCCGATTTCTTCTACCAGCACGGCGGCGGGCCCATGCTCGACATGGGGCCGTACTATCTCACCGCGCTGATCAACCTCTGCGGCGGCATTTCCCGCGTCGTGGGCGCGGCGCGGAAATCCTTCGACAGGCGACTGATTACGAGCAAGCCCTTCGCGGGTACGCCGATTCATGTGAACGTCGATACATATGTCGCGGGCACAATGCAGTTTGAAAGCGGCGCGATCGGCACGCTCTTTACGACGTTTGACGTATACTATCCCTACGGCGCGCGCCTCGAAATCTACGGCAGCAGGGGCACACTCTTCGTACCCGACCCCAATACCTTTGGCGGCCCCGTGAAGCTGTTCCGCCCCGAAGACGGGGAGGTTCGCGAGATTCCCCTGATGTATTCCTACCGCGAAAACAGCCGCGGGCTGGGATTGGACGATTTCGCCGTCGCCATCCGGACGGGGCGCGATGCGCGGTGCGACTGCGCGCAGACCTTCCACGTGTTGGATGCGATGACGGGCTTTATCCGTAGCGCTCGGAGCGAATGCTGGGTCGAGCTTTCCACGAAATACCGCCGCGCGCTCGCGATGGTTCCCGCGGAGCTCGCAGGCGTTTTGAACGAATAACGCTCCTTTGCAAAACGGACAGCAGCCTTGCGCCCGCTGTCCGTTTTCACGTAGAATATCGGTTCAACTTTTCCTGTCGCGCTCGATTAAGAGCTTTACGGCGTTTATCGCAACATCGATCGCCTTTTCCTTGTCCTCGACCGCAGGATCCGTAATGCCCTTTGCGAGGCGCTCCTGGTTGTGCAGGCACAAAAACGCGGCACAGGCGCGGCAGTGCAGCGTCGAAGCGACGACAAACAGCGCTGCGCTCTCCATTTCGCTCGCGAGGCAGCCGCCCGCAAGCCATGCCTGCCAGTTACTTTCGAGCATTTGACGCACGGGCATGCGCTGCGGCGCATGCTGGCCGTAAAAGCTGTCCTTGCACTGCACGACGCCCACGTGGTGCCTGCATCCCATCTGTTCCGCCGCATCCACGAGCGCCGTCAGCGCGCGGTAGTCGGCGACGGCGGGAAATTCGATGGGCAGATATTCGCGCGAAGTGCCTTCCGCGCGGATCGCGCCGGAGGCGATGACCACGTCGCCCGCGCGCACTTCCTCCGCCATGCCGCCACAGGTGCCCACGCGGATGAACGTATCCGCCCCGAGCATATGCAATTCCTCCACCGCGATCGCAGCGGACGGGCCGCCGATGCCCGTAGATGTGACGGACACCGGAACGCCCATGAGCGTCCCCGTCATGGTCTTGTACTCCCTGTTGTAGGCGATCTCCTTCGGGTTGTCAAACCGCGCAGCGATCTTCTCTACGCGCCCGGGATCTCCGGGCAGGATGACATACCGACCGACGTCGCCCTTTTTCATATCGATATGGTACATTTTTGTCTCGTTCATCGCCATACCCCTCCGCTATTTGATGTACATACAGTATATCACAAAAATCACCGATTGAAAAGACTTGTCATATCCCTTCAAAGCGTGTATACTATATCCAAAGGACGGTGAAATTATGATCGAAGAGATTCGCATTGAAACGCTTGAAGACGTCATGCAGCTTTTGATGGAGCAGGAGCGCAACCAAGACAACCAACGCTACCGCTCGAGCTTTCTGTATCGCGGCATGATCGACGCGAATTTCCGCCTGAGCACGAGCCTTTCGCGCAACTGCAAGGGCAAGCAATGGCAGTTGGAGCCTGCCATATTGCGAAATTTCGCCAAATACGCCGGGATAGACAACCCGACGCTCGAACGGTCCGTCTGGAAGCAGATGATCACGGGACAGCACTACGGGCTTCCGACGCGGCTCTTGGATTGGACGCCCTCGCCGCTGATTGCGCTGCACTTCGCAAACGACGTGCGCACGCTCGACCATTTGGATAACCGCGACTGCCTCATCTGGCGGATCGATGGGCAGGATATCAAGCGCTGTCTGCCCGACCGCTATAGAAAAGCCTTGGATGAGGACGACACATTTATTTTCGACGTGAACAAACTCGCGTCCGTAGTGGATACACTCGAGCAATACGACCGCGATATGTCAGACCATTCGATGGTGATCCTGGAGCCGCCCTCCACGGACCAGCGCATCATCAACCAGTATTCCTTCTTCTCCGTCATGCCGCGCGGCATAGAGGACATCGAGGCGTACCTCGCCCAAAACACGGTGCGCACGCGCAAGTACACCATTTCGCGCGATATCCGCTGGGACATCCGCGATTTGCTCGACCAGTTCAACATGAACGAGCGCATCATCTATCCCGGGCTCGACGGGCTCTCGAAATGGATCGCGCGGTACTATTTCGTCAAAGAATGAGGAATTCGCGATCCGCGGGGCATACGTTTTCTTTTGTTTGGATCGTGCGCGAGGCGAGGATACTCCCCAATTCCGCTGCGCGGCAAAGCGTCGCGCCCTTCTCCCACGCCGCGACAGCCGCCGTGAAAAACGCATCGCCCGCGCCCGTGGTGTCGACCGCCTTCGTCGGCACGGCGCGGATGATGCCGCTCTCCCCCGAGACCGAATCATAGCATACCGAGCCGTATTCGCCGAGGGTGATGATCATGCGGCGGATGCCGCGCTTTGCCGTCTCCTGTTTGAGGATGGCGAGCACCTCCTCCGGCTTTTGCGGATCGAGCGTGCGGAACAGGAGCGAACCCGCCTCGATTTCGTTTAGGATAAACAGGCTCGTATCGCGCAGGAAGTCGGGACGGCGCAAAATCACGTTCATGTTCCCCACGACAGCGTAGACTTCTTTTTTGTGCGATTTCGCGAGGCGAAACACCTTTTCGGCGATCGATTCAATGAGGTCTATCTCGAGCACGACGTTTCCGCAAGCCTCCATGATCGCATCGCCTTCCCTATCGATCAGGTTTTCGAGCGCGCGGAAATCCGGCTGCTTGGAAATCGACGCCGCGAGCGCGCCCGTCTCGTCGAAGATCGCCATATACAGCCCCATGCCGTTTTCGGCATTCACGGAGTACTTAAGCCCGACGCCGCGCTCCATGAGCCGCACCCTCACGCTCTGCCCGAGCGCGCTGTCCTCAAGCATCGTCACAAACAGGACATCCGCCCCGATGTTCGCGAAGTTTTCCGCGATGTTGCGGCTGACGCCGCCATGCATCGTGAGCACAGACCCGACGTTCCGCCCCGTCGGCAGGTATTTCCCGAAGGGAAACCCCTTGAGGTCCACAAATACCGTGCCAAATACCGCGATCGGCGCCATAAAGAACACCTCCACCCTTATTGTGAAAACAGAAATGCCCCGAGGCTTTCGCAATCTAAGACACATTTACGATGGTGCATGGGACGGGAAAAGCGTCCCCGTTCGCTGCGCCACGCGATTCCCTCCCGGCATGACGGGAATGTTGTTCACGAAGCCGTTCGTCTCCGTGGACGAGACGACGACTATGGACACGAAGTACGGCAGATACGAAGCCGTCCGGAGAAACTTGCTCCACCGCGCGGAGCGCACCTCGTTCAGAAGGAGCGCAAATAGAATCGGCATGGGAAAGCCGAAGATCAGGTTGTGCAGGCTCGGCTTTACGGTGTTGCCCATAAGCCGCCCGAAGTACTTGCTGTTGAAGAACTTGATGAAGTGTTCCGGTCCGACCCACTTTGTGCTCCCGTCAAATGAGAGAAAGGGGCGACCCCGGGGCGTATTTTTGGAAGGCGATCACTATGCCGTACATCGGCACATAGCAGAAAATGAGAATCGGAAGGAGAACCTAAAGCTAATGGCGTTTACCCCTATTCCTATTCTTTCACAATTAAATTGTATCATGCCCTCCATTTCTTGTCAACATACCAATATTTTTAATTCCATAATACTGCATATTTTATAGCGACAAAAATGAATTGTTTGCTCTTCGCGCTCGCTTTCTGCTTGCACGGAAGGCGCATATCTGTTATAATGCCATAAAAACACAAGGCTGCGACGGGAGGAATATCGATGCGGAAAATCGCGATCATCGGCGCGGGCAGCATCGTCTTTTGCAAGACGCTCATGCTGGATATTTTGGCCGCCGAGGGGCTCGAAGACATCCGGTTTGCACTCATGGCGCCTTCCACGAACCACACGAAGGACGTGCTCGCCTTTTTTGAACGGGTGAAGGAAAGAAACGCGCTGAACGCCACGGCATACATCACGACCGACCGCGCGGATGCGCTTCGCGGCGCGGACTACGTCATCGCGACGTTCCAAATCGGCGGGATGGGTGCGTATCGCGCGGACTATGAAATTCCCATGCGGTTCGGCGTGGACCAGTGCATCGGCGATACCCTGGCGCCCGGCGGCATCTTTCGCGCGGCGCGCGCTATCCCCGTAATGCTTGACCTCGTTCGAGATATGGAGCGCCTCTGCCCGAATGCGCTGCTCCTCAACTACGTCAACCCCAATGCGATGGTGTGCTGGGCGATCGGCGAAGCGACGGATACGATCCAATACGTCGGGCTCTGCCACGGCGTGCAGACGACGCTCGACCTCCTATCCGGCTACGCGGGCGTACCCAAGAGCGAGGTGGATTTTCTCTGCGCGGGCATCAACCACATGGGCTGGTTTTTGAAACTATCCCACAAGGGGCGCGACCTGTACCCCGACCTCAGAGAAAAATTTGAACGCCCCGAATACTACGCCAACGAAAAGGTGCGCGGCGAAATGTTTCGGCAGTTCGGCTACTTCATGACCGAATCCACGGGGCATTTGAGCGAATATCTCCCCTACTTTCGCAAGAATCGCGACGTGCTGGACAGGTTTTGCGACGAACCCATGTTCGGCGGCAAATCCGGCGCAAACCTGAAGTTCACGGAATACGTGCAGGAAAAACTGCGCGGGCGCGATATGCTCGCAAATGAGGATACGGCGCTTCCGCCGCGCTCCGTCGAATACGGCTCGTATATCATCGAGGCGTACGCGCTTTCGAAATCCTTCCGCTTTAACGGCAATGTGCGCAACATGGGCATGATCGAAAACCTGCCCTTTGATTGCTGCGCGGAAGGCCCCATGATTGCGGACGCGACGGGTCTGCATAGAACGGTCGTCGGAAAACTGCCTCCGCAGTGCGCCGCGCTGAACCTTTCCAACATCAACGTGCAGCGCATGGCGGTCATCGCAGCGACGGAGGGAAATACGGAAGCGCTCGTACAAGCCTGCGCGCTCGACCCGCTAACCGCCGCTTCGCGCCTTTCCCTGCCTGAAATCCGAGAAATGGCATCTGCAATGCTGGAATCTCAGCGCGAATACCTGCCGCAATTTGCGGGAAAGACGATTCGCCCCACGCCGTTCATCTCCATTCCGGCGGATACCGTCCGCGCAAAGGTGCCCGTGGACCCCGCGCTCGCCATCAACGCGCGCTTTGCGGAGCTCGCGAAATGAGCGCGTTTGAGCTGAGCAGCGCGCGCAAATGGGCGGAGGAGATTCGAAAAGCGGCACTCGTCCCCGGTGCAGTCGCAATTGACGCCACAATGGGAAACGGCGGCGACACCGCACATCTCGCATCTCTCGTGGGCGAGACGGGCAGGGTGTATGCCTTTGACGTACAGGAGGAGGCGCTCATACGCACACGAAAGCGCCTCGAAGAGGAAAACCTCCTATCCCGCGTGACGCTGATTAATGACGGGCATCAGAGCATGACAAAACACGTCAAAGAACGCGTCGATTGCGCCGTGTTCAACCTCGGCTGGCTCCCAAACGCCGCGCACGAGGTGTTTACGCGCGTCGATACGACGATTCCCGCGCTCGATGCCGCGCTATCGCTGCTCAAAAAGGGCGGCGTGCTCACCGTGTGCGTCTATCCCGGGCACGAGGAAGGCGCGAGGGAGTACGAAGCCGTGCGCGCGTGGGCGGAGCAGCTTCCGCCCAAGATCTTCCAATCCCGCGCGACCCTGTATTGCAATCAACCGAAAAACACGCCCGCGCTCTTTGTCGTGCAGCGCATCGGCTTTTGAAAGAGGACAGTATGCAGTTTATCTTCGCCCCGTTGGAGGGTGTAACGACCTTTCTGTACCGCAACGCGCACAGGCAGTTCTTTTCCGGGATCGATCGGTATTACGCGCCGTTCGTCTCCCCCACATCCACAAAGCGCCTCACCGCAAAGGAGATGCGCGACCTTTTGCCGGAAAACAACCGCGACATTTCGCTCGTTCCGCAGGTGCTGACGAACAACGCCGAGTACCTGCTATTCACTGCAGAAAAGCTGCGCAAGATGGGGTACGATGCCATAAACCTCAATTTGGGGTGCCCGTCGCGCACGGTCGTCACAAAGAAAAAGGGCTCGGGCTTTTTGTCCGACCCTTCTATGTTGTACGATTTTCTGCAATCCGTCTTTCGCCGGAAGCAGTTTCCGCTCTCCGTAAAGGCGCGCATCGGCGTTTTGGACGAGGCGGAATATCCGAAATTGCTCGAAATTTTCCGCGCCTTCCCCTTTTCGGAATTCATCCTGCACCCGAGGCTGCAAATCGATCAATATAAAAACACGCCGCGCATGACGGCGTTCGATGCGGCGCTTCAGGATGCGCCGTGGCCCGTCGTATACAACGGGGATATTTTTACGGAGCGGGCGTTTCATGCGTTTTATGATGCGTATCCCTCCGTCCGATCCGTCATGATCGGGCGCGGGCTCATCGCAAATCCCGCGCTCGTTCGGCAGCTTCGCGGCGGAGACGCGTTCACGAAGGACGAATTGTACGCCTTTTGTGAGCGGCTTTTCTCAGAATATACGGCGCTCTACATGGGCGATGCGCGAAACGCGATGTACCGCATGAAGGAGCTTTGGTTCTACATGGGTACATTGTTTCAGGGCGCGGAAAGGCTTTCCAAGAACATCCTGAAAGCCGCAAAGCCCGTGGAGTACGCCTCTGCGGTCGATCGGTTGTTCCTTGAAAAGCCCTTCCTGCCGAAATCGGAATTGGGGTATCACCCGCGATAAATCAGATGCCCGGATTGGCGAAGCCTTTGGAGTACTTCCTCAGCTTTTCGATCAGCCTCACCTTGTCCGCATCCTTTGTCATTAGCAAGGGCTGCCACTTGAATAATTTTTTCGGTTCATCCGTCTGGAAGACGCCAATAATTTCTTGCTTCCCAACTTCTGTAAAGCCGCGATGCACCTTAAAGGTCTGTTGATAGAGTATGGTTTCATTTTCATTCGTCCTACCGCCACTAATCAGATTGCCCAGCCCGTAGACGATGTATTTGCCTTTGTAGTTTTCAATACCGCTCAAACAGTGCGGTCCGGCTCCGACACAGATATCTGCACCGGCAGTGACAGCTGTATGAGCCAATTTCCTCATTGTTTTTGTTGTAGCGCTTGACCCGCTTCTGTTACTCCAGTGAAAATACACAATCAAGAGGTCGCATTGTGGGCGGAGCGCCGTAACCCTATTCTTGACAGTATATATCTTATCGGAACCTTGAAAGAAGCCGATCAAACCAATCTTCGTTCCTTTTCTTTCAATAATCGTCTCTTCGTTGCTGAACCAAGTCACTTTGCCATCCGTATGCTCTGTAATGCTGTTCTTTGTATCTGTGATACCCCCTCGACCGAGGTGCGGCACCATGTTGTTACGGATGCTTACGGCATTTACTCCTCCTAAAAGCAAGCCTCTTGCATATGATGGGTGCCCTCGAAACACATGCCTCTGCCTTGCGATATTTGGCCAGCTCGTTCTGGTCGTGAGCGGACATTCGAGATTCACAACCGTTAGATCGTCATCGTCAAAGACGCTTTTCAAACCTCGAAACATAAAGCCAAGATCGTTGCCGTTCTCTTGCAGATACTCTTTAAAACGGGCGATCGTGCCATATGTTTTCGCGTCTTCTCTCGGATCGCCGCCAAGTACTACGTCGCCGCCGAAGGTGATCGTTAAAGTCACGTGGTCACTGCTTCGAACGTAAAGGAGCTGCTTGGCACTCTTGGTTCCGTTCTGCACCGTCGCCATGATCGTCGCAACGCCGCCGCCCATCGCCTTCGCTATACCCGTATCCTCGTTAATCGAGACAACTTCGGGGTTCGAGCTCGACCATTTCACGTCCTTGTACGAGGCGTTGGTCGGCGAGATTTTTGCGGTTAAAGGCATACTCTCTCCGATGTCGAGGTACACGCTGTCGCCTGTCGCGATGGCTATCGATTTTACATCCACCGCTTTGACCGTGATTTTGCAGGTATCCTTCTTGCCGCTCCCGTCCATTGCCTCGGCAGTTATTATAGCCTTACCCTTGCCGACGGCGGTCACCTTTCCGTCCTGCGATACGGTCGCGACGGTCTCGTTGCTGCTCGACCAATTCAGCGTCTTATTCTTCGCTGCTGCAGGCGTCACGGCGTAGGTAAGCGCTACAGACCTGTTCAGCGATATCGTAAGGGATGATTTCTTGATGTTCACCTTGCCGACGGGAATATCCTTCACGACCACATTGCACTGCGCGGTCTTCTTGCCCGCTTTCGCGATAATCGCACAAATGCCGTAATCAACGGCAGTAACATTTCCTGCTGCGTCAACCGTCGCAACAGTCGTATCCGTCGACACATATTCAACGGCTTTCGGCGCTCTGGACGGGTAAATTTTCGCCGTGAGCTTTCCCGTCGTTTCTGGGGACAGTGCCATGAAAGACTTGTTGAGCCTCACGCTCCTTACGGCAACTTTTGGCTCGATAGCCGCGGATGCGGGGAGGGCTGCCGCAAGCAGCAGACATAAAAGGGTTAAACCGATGAGCAATCGTTTCATAGCGCGTATCCTCCTCTTAGTCCCTGGGAATCGGGATGTTGGAATATCTTTGTATCTTGTCGAAAACCCTATTCTTGTCCGCCGAGCCCGAATAGAGCATCGGCATCAGGTCGAGGGAGTCCGAACTGGACGAATACGCCGCCGGAATTACCCGGATGCGGTCGAACTCCGTATAGCCGTCGTCGAACACATAATGAATCTCCTGGAAGATGAAGGTATCGCGATCGTTGAGATCCGTATTTGACGGGTTATTGATGCAGGTTACGAAATTGCCGAGGTCGTACACGATGTGTTTCCCCTTATATTGTTCGATTCCGTTTACCCTGTGCGTGTGCGTGCCGAGTACCAAATCCGCGCCCGCATCGATCGCGGCGCGCGCATATGCCCTCTGCGCATCGCTCGGGGCGTTGTATTGGAACTCCGGCTCGCTCCAGTGGATCGAAACGATCAGAAACCTGCACTTCGAGGCGATTTTCTTGACCATGGTTTTCATGCGCGACATTCTATGATCCACGGGTGCAACGCCCAAAAAGCCAATTCTAACACCCTTTTTGCTGATGTACGATGACGCAAAATAGCCGCTCGGAACGATGCCGTTTCGCTTGAGTGCCGTTAGGGTCTGCTCGTATCCCTCCATTCCAGCATCGCGCGAGTGGTTGTTCGCGACTGCAGCCGCCTCAATACCGCTCTGCTTCATCGTCTTTGCGAACGCAGGATTCCCTACAAGCACAAAGTTGACGCTCCTATACTTCGTTTTCGTCGTGAGCGCGCATTCTAAGTTGACGACAGTCACATCGTCGTTTTTGAACACATGCTCGACCTTGCTGAAAATGGAGGAAAGACCTCCGTTACCTGTCACAATATCCTGAAAACGTTTTCTGCTGCCCGGATCCTTCGCGTATCTATTGCTCTTGGGGCGCGGGTCTCCGCCCATCATGCAGTCGCCGACTGCAGATATGACGAGTCGTCGAGTATTCTCCCCTTTGACGCGAATCTTGCACGTCGCCTTGACTCGGCCGCGATCCGCAGCTGCGGTAATCTTTGCCACACCGCCGCCTTTTACGGTCACAAATCCGCTTTGGTCTACCGTTGCAACCGCTTCATTGCTCGAGGTCCACTCTACCTCGGGGAAAGAGGCGTTTTCGGGCAAAACCGTCGCCGAAAGCTGCACGGTTGCGCCCTCGTCCACCATCAGCACCTTCTCGTTCAGTCGTACTTTTTTGACGGGGCGGCGCTTGACCGTGACCTTGCAGGTTGTGAATTTGCCGCTGCCGTCGTTCGCGGTGGCTCGGATGGTGGTTTTCCCGTCCTTTTTGGGCGTCACGATCCCGTTTTCGTCCACCTCCGCGACGGACGGATTGCTGCTCATAAACGTGAGCGACGCATCCTTCGCCGTGGGCGGGACGACCGCGCAGGTAAGCTGTATGGGATTGCCAAAATAGACCGATACGGACTTCTTCCTGAATTTGACGGAGGAAACCTTCACGTCGTCCTTCACGGTCACGAGACACGTGGACTTCTTTTTGGAGCCATCAAGCGACCGTGCGGTGATGCGCACAGGCTTTAGCGTGTAGTCTTTCGCCTCGATCCTCCCGTCTTGGGTGACGGAGACCTTCTCCGGATCGCTGCTCGTCCAAAGAAGCTGCGAGTTGGTTGCCTTGCCGGGCTTTACTTTCGCAGTCAGCTGAAAGCTTTTATTCAGGCAGATCGGAAGCGTTTTATAGGAAAGGGAAACGCTTTTCACCGTAATCGCCTTGTCTGTTATAGCGGCCTCCGCTCCCGCAAAAGTCGTCATCGACAATGCGAGCAGAAGAACTACCGCCAAGAGGCGTGCTATCTTTTTCATATGCATCCCCTTTCTTTCATTCATATATACTCAATACAATTATACAACCAATCGCCCTTCATGTCAACGTTGCGACAAAACATTACAATTACGTTACAAATATTATCCCACAGCACCCGCATCCGGAAAAACCACGAGATTTTCCCTGTCGTCCGTGCCTTCCCAAGTGGTTTTGTCCGCTTCGTCAGCTTCCGCAAGCACGTCAGCATAGGAAAGCGTGCCGTAGCCCGTCGGCGCGTAGTCTGCGTCGAAATCCACGACAAAGCACATTACGCTGTCGCTGTACGGCTCCTCGACCGGCACCGCGACGCGACATCCGTCGTCCATGGAATACAGCACGGCGACATCCGTCTGCACGGAGAGCGTGAACACCTCCGGCAGGTTTTTCTTGGCGAACGCCTTCAGGGCTTTGCCCTTGCCTTTCATGCCGAGCGCGCGCGCCGCCTGCGAGAACTCCCCGTAATTCATGAGCACGAGTGCGTTCTTCGCCGTATCGAGCGCGGCATCCGCTCCCGATTCCGCAACGGCACCCGAACACGCGAGCACCGCGCAGAGAAGAATGAGTGCAATCCGTTTGCGCATAAAAATCCCTCCGTTTGTCCTTTGACGAAGCGGAGGGGCGAATGGTTCAATATAGCGCCTGAATTTCGCTTTCCGAAAGGCGGATGGATACGATGAACGGCTCCTCCCCCTCTATCCAGTGGCCGTAGGTCGTCGTCACGACGGTACCCTCCGGCAAGACCTCCACGCCCGGATACGCACAGTCGCCCCACGAATAGTGGTTCTCCATCAGAAGGAGCCTGAGCTTCCCGTCTCTGCCCTCTAAGATGTCCTCAAACGAGCCGACCCACGCGACCCAGCTCCCGTTCGTAGGGCTTCCATTCGCCATGTCGCGGAAGGAGATGAACAGATCGCCGTTGTGCATCTGTTTTGCGGTGTGCCTGTCGCCCGTAAGAGAGAGCGGAAGTTCCCGCAGGGAGTGCCATGTCGCGCCATCGTCGTCCGATTCGCACACAAAGGAGTTGTGTTTGCGGGAATTTTCGCGCAGGAGCATGAGGAGCTTGCTCCCGTCGAACGACGGGATGATGCAGGGCTCGCACAGGTCGGCATCGGGGTGGGAAACGAGCGGAAACGGATCGCTCCACGTCTCCCCGTCGTCGCGAGAGAGGATTCCGTAGACGACAAAGCCGCTTGCGATGGGCTCGCTTGCGATATACCCGCCGTCGTCGTGGAACACAGCGAGCAGCGCACCGTCCCTTTTTCGATAGAGATCGGATGCGAACACGATGCCGCCGAAATCCCCGATCGGCTCCAGCTCCGTCCACGTCATGCCCTCGTCGTAGGACTTGGCGATGCGCGCGGGATACATCCCCGAAAACAGTAGCAGCTTTTTGTCCGTAACGCGGTAGATGGTGGGGCATTCGAGCGACGTCTTAAACGATTCTGGCACGGGCAACCGCTCTGACCACGTCCTGCCGCCGTCAAAGCTCTTTTTGTATTGGATCGCGCCCCTGCCGTGCGCAAGGGGATAGACGCACAAAATCGTCTTTCCGTCTTTCAAAAGCGCCGTCGTCGGATGGCCGAGGTATTGCCCCTTTTCCCGATCGACGATCGTCCGTATGGTCGCGTCCCCTCTGTAATCTGCGATACGCATACAAATCCTCTCCCTCCGGCAGGATTTATTCGACCCGAATCGCCGTACCGATGCGGCAGTTTTCGTAGATCCACTGTGCGTCCTCTGTCGATACGCGGATGCTGCCCCTGGATACGCGCTCCGTGAGCGCGCCGTTCGCGCCCGAAATCGGTTCCAATGCGCCCTTTTTGGCATACAGCACGCTGTGGATGTAGTAATTGTCATTAAACACCGTCACATACCGCGCATAGGCGCCGTACATGCGCAAATACACCCACTGCGCGCGGTGATCCTCAACGGCAAAAGTTCCCGTCGGCGTTTCATAGCCGTCTTTTCCGGTGGTGCAGGGCATTTCGCGCACTAATTTGTCATACGTCTGCGTCGCGTTGTTCCATGCGAAGACGGAAAGCACTTGCCTTTCCAGATTCACGTACAGCGAATATTCGCAATGCGCGGACAGCGCATCCGGCGCTACGGAACTGAAGAGCAGGTTTTGCGTCTCCCTGTCCGCGACGCCCAAATTGTTCAGCCCCGCGATCTTTTGAAACTGCGAAAGCGCCTCCCGTGTGCTCTTGCCGAACACGGAATCCACCTTCGACCGCCCGAGGTATCCTAGTACGTACAGCTTCCTTTGGACGCGCAACACGGTAATCCCTTCGCTGCCCAAGGAGACGTCCCTCTCATAGCGCGGAAAACTCAGGGAATTCAGCTCGTCGCAAAGTCCCTCAGACACCTCGCCGTTCGGGTGCCACGAAGGTCCGCCCGTCTTCCCGTTCAGATACCGCTGCACTTCCCGCACATGCTCCCTGGTGCGCTTACCGAAAAGCCCGTCCGGTGTTTCGAGCGTAAAGCCCAGCATGCGCAACCTGTCCTGAAGCAGCCGCACGTTTTCTCCTGAATCCCCGTATGAACAGGGATACACCGTTTCGAGCGGCGCCTCCGTGAATGCGGGTACGACGCGAACAGCGACCTCCTCCTGTACAGGCTCTTCGCTTTCCGCATCTTCCGGAGAAATGTCGTCTTCTGCGATATCGCCGTCCGCCGGCGCGTCCTCCGCGTCGTCTTCCGGCGGAATGTCGATGCAAATCACCTGATCGATGTCCGTTTCGGTCGGCAGGGTGACTTCGATTTTGATCGTCTCGTCGACCTCCAGCGCACGCACACCAAGGGCGGATAGTATACACAGCGCGATCAGGCACAAAATCCAAATCTTTCTCATGATTTACGCCCTCGCCTGCGGGGATTCGGGCACGATCTGCATGAGTTCGATCGGGTTCCCGTCCGGGTCGTGAATCCAGCACTGCCAGTTGAAATCCTTGCCCTGTTTCGGCTCCGAATCGATCGAAACGCCGAGACTTTTGAGCTCCTCACACGCCGCCCTGCAGTCGTCCACGCGCAGGCACAGATGCATATAGCTGCCGTTTTTCGGGATTTTGCCGTTTGCGTAGAAAAGCTCGATAAACTGGCCCTCTGCCACCTTGAGATACTCGATCCACGGCTCACCCTTATCGTTCGGAATGGAAAAGGCGTGCTCCATGCCGAGCTTGCCGCAGTAGAAATCCAACGACGCTTTCATATCCTTTACGACATATGCGGTATGCGCCAATGATACGATATGGCCCATATTCAATCCTCCCAGTACCTGTTTATAAAGAGTATTATATCGCGCATCGAAACAAATTGCAAGTCTTTTACGAAAGAATTGCGTTTTAGTCTCGGAATATTTCATCGCAGATTTGAAAAAGAACGCATATTTTCATGCCCGCCAAAGCCATAAAGGCGCCGCGGCGGAGTTCCGCCGCGGCATTGCCAAGGGAAATCGGTTTATTTGCCCGCAAGATAGGCGTCGAGCTGCGCCTGTGCATCGTCGATGCAATCCTGCAGACCCGCATTCAAAAGCGCCTCGCGGAACTTCGGAATGAGCGTCTCGGGATCTTCGCCGGTGCCGGTGCTCAGCTGCGAGGTGAACTCGGACTTGATCGCGGTGATCTGTGCAAGCTGCGTGGTGCAGTTGCTGCTGTCCCAGGTGAAGCCGCAGATCGCGGAAACCTCGGCGGTCTCGCACGCCTTAAAGTAGATCTCCCACTGGTTCATGTCGGGCGCGGGAACCAGACCGTTTACCTGATCCTCGGATACCATGATCGCGGAGAGCTCGTAGTTGCCCTGAGAGAACGCCCACGGCTGGTAGTCGCCGGTCTTGGTCTTCAGGACGCCGCCCTTCGCGGGGCCTTCCTCGACGTAGTTCCAGTGATAGCCCTGAATGCCGTAGCGGAGGGTGTCGCGATAGAGCTGATCGGTATTGACGAGCTCCTGATACTTCATC
Source organism: Christensenellales bacterium (assembly GCA_050946115.1). Lineage (GTDB taxonomy): Bacteria > Bacillota > Clostridia > Christensenellales > Aristaeellaceae > CAYFRC01. The sequence continues at coordinate 28,525 of JBMNUF010000006.1, read as the reverse complement.
GCGAGCTCGAACCTCGCCAGGTCGTCCTCAAGCGTGACGGAGAAAGCGTTCATGGAGCCCTGTACGCCGTCGGTGGAGACATAGGGGCCGGAGTAGCGCGCCATCTTCGTAGGATAGCCGTTGGAGGGGCTGTAGTCGTAGTGATCCCACGCCTGCACGAAGCTGATGTGCATGTGTTCCGCGTCGGTCGCGATGGAGGTCTCCGTGAGGGTCGCCGCGTCGGGGTTCACAAGGCCCATGGTGTACCATTTGTGCAGCGTCTTATAGCGCTCGACGACGGCCGGATCGTCCAGGACGGAGCAAACCGTGGTCTCGCCGAAGAGTACGCCGATCATGGCGGTGCGGTCGATGAAGTCGAAGGAGGTGTCCATGCCGGGGGCGCCGCCGCCGATCATGACGGGGTACTCGTTGTCGCCCATGGTCGCCTTCCACGCGACCAGGAAGTCGGTCATCTCGTCCCAGGACTCGATGACGTCCGGGATATCAAAGCCCAGTTCCTTGGCGACCTCGGACGGATAGGTGATAAAGTTTTCGGGGGCATAGTCTTTCTTTACGGGGATGGCGTACAGACCGCCGTCGGAGGATTTGGCAAGTTCCCAGATGTTATCCGGCATCATCGCGTACAGATCCGGCGTCCACTCCTGCAGATAGGGCCAGATGTCCGCAAACAGGCCGTTGGAAACCGCCTGGTTGTAGTTGTTGTACCAAGAGCAGGTGAAGTACATGTCGAACACTTCGCCGGCGTTGATGGACAACTGAAGCTGGTCGTTGGTGAAGTACTGGATATCGACTTCGACGCCCAGCCTTTCGCGGGACATCTCGTTCAGCTTCTCCAGCACCATCGCATTGTCGGTCGGAGCGGTAGAGCCCGTGCCCTGCGCCCAGGTGAGGCGGACTACGTCCCCCTCGCCGTTTGCCATGGAGAACGCGCCCATCGCGAACACCATGACCAAGACAAGAACCATAGATATGAGTTTCTTCATGCGGAAACCCTCCTTATTGAATTATTACGAACGGCTTTGGCCGCTGTAACCTGATAGAATCATCCCTTCACCGCGCCGATCGTGAGACCGGAGACGAAGTACTTCTGGAAGAAGGGATAGCTGCACGCGATCGGAACGACCGCTACCATGACCATCGCCATGCGGACGGTCTCTGCGGGGATGTTGGAGACCTCCGTTCCCATGAACTGCTTGTTGCGCGTCAAAAACGCGATGTTGTTTTCGAGTGAAATCAAGACGTACTGCAGCGGGAACAGATCCTGTACGTTGGAGGAGAGGTAGTATTTCGCCATCATCCAGTCGTTCCAGTAGGCGAAGGTGTAAAACAGCCCGATCGTCGCGATCGCGGGGAGCGAGATGGGCAGCACGATCTGTACGAAGATGCGGATCTGCCGCGCACCGTCGATCTTTGCAGATTCGATGATCGCGTCCGGCACCGTCGTCTGGAAGAACGTGCGCATGACGATGATGTAAAAGCTCGAGCAGCAGATCGGAAGGATCAGCGCCCAGTACGTGTCCTTCAGCCCCAAGAGCTGCGCGTTGATCATGTAGCTCGCCACGAGGCCGCCCGAAAACAGCATGGGGATAAAGATAAACCACGTGAAGAAGCCGCGGAAGCGGTAGTTCGGGCGGGAGAGCGCATAGCCCATCGTGGAGCAGAGCACGAGCCCGATCAGCGTTCCAACGGCAGTGACGCCGATGGAGTTGAGGAACGCCCTGCCGATATACGCCTTTTGGCTCCAAAGGTACTTGTACGAGTTCAGGCTAAATTCGGCGGGGAAATAGGAATATCCCCTCGTCGCGACGGACGCCTCGCTCGAAATCGAGACGATCAGAACCAAGAGCGCTGGCAAAAAGCAGAGCAGCGCGAGGATGATGAACAGAAGGCTGAAGAACACGTTCGTCAGGGGCTTCACGCGCGTATAGCGCAGAATCGATTCATTTTTTGCCATAGTGCACGCCTCCCCTTAAAACAGACCCGCATCGGGGTCGATTTTCTTGACGACGATATTCGCAAGCACGATCGTGATGCAGCCGAAGACGGACTGGAACAGCGATGCGGCGGATGCGAAATTGATGTTGGGATTCTCGAGCAGCGCCTCGTAGATGTACACGTCGATCGTGCGCGTAACTTCCTTGATCTGTGCGGAGTTGCGCGTCGCCTGATAGAACAGCCCGAAATCGCTTCGGAAGATATTTCCGATCGCCATGATGAACATGATGGAGATGATGGGCCGAAGGAGTGGCAGCGTGATGAAGCGCACTTGCTGGCCCTTGCTCGCGCCGTCGATCAGAGCGGCTTCGTACAGTTCGCCGTCGATTCCGCTGATAGAGGCGAGATAAACCACCATGCCATAGCCCAAGCCTTTCCAGGAATTCAGGAAAATCAGAAAGTACCTCCAAAAGTCGACGCGTTGATACCAGTTGACCCGCCATTCATCCACGCCGAGGGAGCGGGTCATGTTGTTGACGAGGCCGGAGTCGGTCGCAAGGAAGGCGTACACAAAGTAGCCGACGACGACCCAGCTTAGAAAGTGCGGCAGGAACATCGCCGTCTGGCATGTTTTTGCAAGCCGCTTGCTGTGCAGCTCGTTAAACAGGATCGCGAGCGTGACGGGGAGCACGATCCCAAGGATGATGAAGATGATGTTGTATACCACCGTGTTGAACATCATCGTCTTAAAGACCGAGCTCTGGGTGAGAAACCGGAAGTTGTCCAATCCGCACCATTTGCTGTTTACGAACAGCGAATAGAGGAAGCTCTTTCCGGGGCGCACCCTGTAGTTTTTGAACGCGATCACCACGCCGAACATCGGCGCGTAGCAGAAAAGCAAATACCATATTGTCGTAGGTAGATGCAGCAGAAAAATCTCGAGCGTGTCGAACGCGGACCCGCTTGTTCCCGCCATTTGGTTCTTTTTTGCGTTCTTTTTGTACGACGTCAAACGATAACCCTCCTTGCACGTTATATTCATAGAGCTATTTTAATACACGTAGCAAAAAATGTCAATACATAATCTACAAAAAAATACGAAATCAACAAAGCGAAATGTATAATTTTGTATAACATTTACGAACAAAACAGCGCCCCTACAGACATTGCGGTCTGTGGGGACGCCGATTGGGAATGCGCGTTAATCGTTCAGCGCGAGGAGTTTTTCATTGATGGAGTCGAGCAATGATGTGTCGGGTTTTCTGATAAAGGATGGCAGCGCCTGAAATGCCTGCCGCAGCGTGCTTGCGCCCCAACGATTGCGCAGGGTGAAATTCGGGAATGCCTCCTTAAGCACGGAAGCCGCCTCGGGGATCGCCATGAGCTCGTCCAGCGGCATATCGACGCTTATGACCCTGTGCATGCGCTTTGTGGGCTTGTACGCAAAATGGTACCTGCCCGCGGGCACGGTAGCTACGACCTCGCCGCTTTCTTCACAGACGTGCGCGCCGATTTCCGGATACAGGGCGTTGATCGCGTCCACATCGCCGTTTGGGAAGATGAGCCGCGCCTTTGCGCCGAAGGGCACCTCTACATCCCACTGGAACAGATCCTTTTTTATCTCCCAGCTGCTTTCGATGAAGCCCATCTTGGAGTTGTAGCGAACCTGTACCTTGGGCAGCAGGTAATCGGGGCGCGGGTACAGCAGAATCTTGCGGAATCCCGGCGCGTCCTCGACGGGGTTGATGCCCGCGACGTTGCGGTACAGCCATTCCATGACCGCGCCGTATGCGTAGTGGTTGAGCGAATTCATGCCGGTATCGGAGATGGAGCCGTCGGGCAGTACGCTGTTCCAGCGCTCCCAAACCGTCGTGGCGCCCATATTGACCTCGTACAGCCAGCCGGGGTATTCTTCGTTCATCATCAGTTTATAGGCGCGCTTGTTGTAGCCGTTTTCGGAGAGCACGCGGTTGAGATACGCGGTTCCGACAAAGCCCGTGCGGAGCTCGCCATTCGATGCCGCAATCTCCGCGTCCAAGAGCTTCGCGAGCCTTTCCCTGTGCTCCTTCGGCGCGAACTCCATGAACAGCGCGCAAACATATGCCGTCTGCGTGGTCTGCGCCATGAGCCCGTTAGGCGTGAAGTATTCGTTCTGAATCGCCTCATAAATCTCTTCTTGCAGCTTGGAATACTCCGCAATGTCGTCCCGATAGCCCAGCACCTTCGCCGCCTTCAAAAGAAGCGTCGTGGAATAGTAATAGTACGCTGAGGCGATGAAATACGGGTCCGTTCCGCCCATGACGGAGTTGTTCTTCGTATCGAGCGCGAGCCAGTCCGCGAAGTGGAAGCCGACCTTCCAGAGCCTGCCGCAGCCCGCCGCTTCCTCCGTCCTGCGGATGAAGTCGACCCAGCCCTTCATGTTGGGGTAGTTCTTTTCAAGCAGCTTCTTATCGCCGTAGAACAGATATACATTCCACGGGATGACCGTCGCCGCATCTCCCCACGCACAAGAGCCCGCCTCCACATGCATGCCCGCCGCGGGCACCACATGCGGGCAGGAGCCGTTGGTCTTATTCTGCTCGTAGAGCATGTCGTGCAGGTATTTTGCGAAGAACGCCTGCGAATCCATATTGAAGCAGGCGGTCCCCGAGAATGCCTGCGCGTCGCCCGTCCAGCCGAGGCGCTCGTCGCGCTGCGGACAGTCCGTCGGCGTATCTAAGAAGTTGCCGCGCTGTCCCCAAAGCGCGTTGAGCGTGAAGCGGTTCAGCTTTTCGCTGCTCGTCTTGACAAAGCCCGTCTGCCCTATGTCGGAATGGATCACGCAGCCGGTGAAGTCCTCGAGGTGCAAGTCCTCCTCGGCGACGCCCTCCACCTTGAACAGGCGGAAGCCGTAAAATGTGTGATACGGGCGCACGATGCGCTCTGTGCCGTCGGAGATGTAGGTATACTCCGCAAGGGCGCTTCGGAGGTTATCGCGATAGAAGCAGCCGTTTTGCATGATCTCGGAATAGCTCAGCTTGATCTTTGTGCCCTTCGGCGCACGGCAGACAAATTCAACCCAGCCGGTGATCTCCTGCCCAAGGTCGATCACCAGTTCATCCTTGGGCGTCTTGATGATCTCGACGGGCTTTATGCGCTCGGTCACGCGCAGGTAGGGGCTGAGCCTGTCCTCGATCTTGTCATAGCCGAAGGTGTCGATCTTTACTGGGTAGGTCTTCGAGCAGTCGCGCGTCATGTCTAAGACTTCGCCGTCGTAGATCGAGGAGGATACGACGGGGCTGTCCGTCGCCGTCCACGTATCGTCCGTGCCAACGGTAACGATCTCGCCGTCCTCGTATTCTATAAAGATGTCGCACAAAAACGCCTCGTGGTCGCTGTAGAGCCCGACGGGGCCGTTTTTTCCGTCGGAGCCGAGCCCGAAGCGGGAGACCGCCCAGCCCCCACCTAGCATGACTCGGAACGCGTTCTCGCCCTGCTTCACAAGGGGCGTGATGTCAAAGGTCGTCACCTGCAACCACGAATCGTAGCCGTTGTAATACGGCATCAGCACTTCGTCGCCGCACTTTTCGCCGTTGAGGTAGAGTTCGTATACGCCGTACGCCGTAGCATATGCGCGGGCGCGCTTGATAGGCTTTGTGAGCGTAAGCGTTTTATGCAGCTGCATGTTCTCGCGCGCATCGGAGGTGATCCACTTGCCCGTCCAGCCGCTTCCGCGCTTTCCGGTTTCAAAAAAGCTCTTTCCCTCCCCCACATCGCCGTTGTCCGCCCATACGGTGACCTTCCAGTAGTATCTCGTCATCGGTGCGAGCGCGAAATCCGGCGCAAAGGCGATGGAATCGATGTCCTCGCGCTTTCCGGAATCGTAGGCTCTGTCGCAAAACTCCTCACAGGTCGAAATCTCAACCCGCGCCGCTTGCTGCTTCTTCCCCTCCGTCTCATCGACCTTCCACGAGAGGGAGAGCGGCGACAGCGCAAAGCCGATCGCCTCGCATACGCCGTTTGCCTTCATGTCAAAAATCCGCATAGATTCATTCCTCCGTTTCTGTATTCTTATACCGCAACCTTCATGGATTCGAGCCAACTGTACGCGACGAGTGCGACGACCCCCACGATGATGGCGATGATCGACCACTTCAACGTCGTCGCGAGGCTCTTCTTCGCGTCGAAATTCTTTTCGAGCCTATGCCACAAAACGATGAACAGGCTCAGGCACACCACGCCCAACACGAGCGTGGAAGAGATATAGATCGCGCCGGTCGCCCGCGAATTCTCCATGCCGAGTGCCAAAGCCAAAATGGGGAGAAGATCCTTCAGCGTCATCCACGGGAAGATGCTCGCCGCGCCGAAAATCAGCGCGTAGAGAAAGGAAAACAGCATGACGTGGATGGGCTTGTCGCTTTCCACCCCTTCGATGTACTCGAATTTCTCCTTCTTAGCCATAAGCACCCCTCTCCTCCTCCTCGACGGTACGCTCCTGCCACTGCCGTTTGATCGCTTCGAGCTCCCGCAGCACATCCCGCCGCGTATCCTCGCCGTCGACGAGGTTCGTCCGCTCCGTAAACCGCGCAATGACCCGAAGGCGTCGCAAATCCTTTTTCTTCTGTCTCTCGAACAGCGCATGGGTATTCGCGCCGGCCTTTACGCGCTTTGCGAGGTACTTGCGGTGCCATTTTTCCGGCGGCAGGTGGGTCGAGCGGATCGCGTCCAGGTCGTTCAGCTTGGAAAAGACGGCTTTTTGCATCCAACACGCAAAATAAAAGCAACTCCCCACCAAGATCACGATCAGCCCGACGGCCGAAAGCAGCAGCGTCATCCCAAGGCTCAATAAAACTCACTCTCTTCCGAAACGCCCATTCCCGGGGTTCCGGAAACGGGCGTTTTCTTGTTTCTTCATACTATACAAGGTGACAGGCCACGAAGTGATGCGGGGCAACCTCGCGCCATTCGGGCATGGTGTCTTTGCATATATCCATGCAGTGCCTGCAGCGGGGGTGGAACGGGCAGCCCGTGGGTAGATGCGCTGGGTTTGCGACCTCGCCCTCAAGCATGATGCGCTTGGACTTGTTGCGCGGATCCGCCACGGGCTTTGCAGAGAGCAGCGCCTGCGTGTACGGATGCAGCGGCTTGTCAAACAGGTCCACCGTGCCCGCCAATTCCACCATGCGACCGACGTACATGACGCCGACGCGGTCGGAAATGTGGTTGACGACGCCCAAATCGTGCGAGATAAAAAAGTAGCTCAGGTTCATCTGCTCCTGCAAATCCATCAACAGGTTTAGGATCTGCGCCTGCACGGACACGTCGAGCGCGGAAACCGCCTCGTCGCACACGATGAAGCGCGGCTTCGTCGCGAGCGCGCGGGCAATGCCGATGCGCTGGCGCTGTCCGCCGGAGAACGCGTGCGGATACCGTTCCAGATGGCGCGGGTTCAGCCCGACCGTCTCCATGAGGTTTTGCACATAGTCCACCATTTCCTTGCCGGACATGAGCTTGTGGCAGATGAGCGGCTCCGCGATGATGTTGAGCACCGTCATGCGGGGGTTGAGCGAGGCATACGGGTCTTGGAAGATCATCTGCATATCGCGACGGACGGTGCGCAGCTCGTCGTGGGGAATCTTCGTGAGATCGACGACCTTGTTGTTGCGCGTCGTGAAGAACACTTCGCCAGCTGTGGGTTTTACAGCCTGCAGCACCGCGCGCCCGAGCGTCGTCTTGCCGCAGCCGGATTCGCCCACGAGCGCGAGCGTTTCGCCCTCTTTCACGTAGAGATCTACGCCGTCCACCGCCTTGACATAGCCGACGGTCTTCTTGAAAAAGCCCGCCCGAATGGGGAAATACTTCTTCATGCCGCGTACTTCCAAAATATTGCCGGCCATTTACTTTTCCCCCTTTCCGCGCGCGGTTTCCTCCACGCGGAAGCATTTCACATAGTGCCCAGGCTCGATCTCGACCGCGGGCGGCTCGCCCTTGTCGCAAAGCCCCGCCTGCGCAAGTTCGCACCGCGAGCGGAAGCCGCACTCCACGGGCAGGTTGATCGGGTACGGCACAGTGCCTTCGATCGAATCGAAGCGCCCCTTGTGCGCCTTGTCCGCCGTCGGGATGGATTTCAGAAGCGCCTGCGTATAGGGGTGGCGCGGGTTGTAAAACAGCGTATCCACGTCGCACGCCTCCACGACCTTGCCAAGGTACATCACGACCACGTCATTACACATTTCGGCGATGACGCCCAGATCGTGCGTAATGAAGATGACGGAGGTGTTGATCTCGCGCTTCAGGTTGTTGATGAGGTCGAGCACCTGTGCCTGTACGGTAACATCCAGCGCCGTCGTCGGCTCGTCCGCGATGAGGATCGATGGGCGACAGGAGAGCGCCATGGCGATCATCGCGCGCTGACGCATGCCGCCGGAGAGCTGGTGCGGATACTCGTCATAGCGCTGCTCGGGGTTGGAAATGCCGACCTGCCGCAGCGCTTCGATGGCGATTTGCTTCGCCTTTGCAGGGTCAGGCTCTGTATGAAGCAGGATCGCCTCGATAATCTGGTCGCCGACGGTGTGTACTGGCGAAAACGCCTTCATCGGCTCCTGGAAGATCATGGAGACGTTGCCGCCGCGTATGGAGCGGATGATCGGCCCCGTGGGGTTCAGCTTGACGATATCGATCGGCTCGTCCAAAGGCTTTCTGTCCTTCTCGTACAGCAGGATTTCGCCTTCGATCTGCGCGTATTTCGGGAGGATGCGGAAGATCGCGTTCGAGGTTACGGACTTGCCGCAGCCCGATTCGCCCACGATGCCCAGCGTCCTGCCCTTTTTGATGTCAAAGGACACGCCGTCTACGGCTTTGAGGAGCCCTTCGTCCAGCTTGAAGTGAACCTTTACGTCCTTCAAAGAAAGAATGATGTCGTTATTGCGTTCCGCCAAAGAACTCCCCTCCTTTACTTATACGGGTCGGCCGCGTCGCGCAAGCCGTCGCCCGCGAAGTTGAACATCAATACGGAAATGATGATGAAAAACGAAGGCCACAGCAGCCACGGCGTCGCGGAGACCGCTTCCACCGTCTGGCAGTCCTGAAGCAATGTGCCCCAAGAGATCGTGGGCGCCTGAAGACCCAGCCCGAGGAAGGAAAGGCTCGTTTCGCCCAAAATCGTCGCCGGAATGGAGCCGGTGATGGATACGATGATGTAGCTCAAAAACGACGGGAGCATGTGCTTGGAGATGATCCTGCCGTGCCCAGCGCCCGAAAGCTGCGCCGCGATGACGAAATCCTCCTCGCGCAGGGACAATATCTTTCCCCTTACCACGCGCGCGAGCCCCGTCCAGCCGATGAGCGACATGATAATCGACATGAAGAGGTACTGCCTGAGTTGCGTAATATCCTTGGGCATCGCAGCGGCGAGCGCCATCCACAGGGGAATCGTCGGCATGGACATGATGAGGTCAATCGCCCTTTGCACGACCGTATCGACCACGCCGCCGAGATAGCCCGAAAGGCCGCCCAGCGTGAGCCCGATGAGGAATGTAAAAAAGATACTCACCAAGCAGAAGGACAGCGAAACTCTGCCGCCGTAGAGGATTCGCGTGAACAGGTCGCGACCGAGGGAATCCGTTCCCATCAGAAAATACGCTGCGCCGGGTTCCTTAGGCCCGAAGAAATGCACATCCGCATCAAACAGCCCCCAGAACTTGTAGCTCTCCCCGCGCACGAAAAAGCCCAATTCTACGATCTCCTCGCGGTTTTCCACGAAGGTTTTGCGGAAGGTCACGGGATCGCGCCCGATCTCCACGCCGTAGACGAAGGGGCCGCGAAAAGTGCCCTGCTCATCCCGAAAGTGGATGGCGGTCGGCGGGCATTCCACGAACTTTTTGTATCGCGTGAGCGGGAGCGACGGCGCGAAGAACTCGCAGCACATGGTAATCGTATACATGATGACGATTACCGGCAGCGCGATGGAAGCCAGACGGTGTTTCTTAAACTTCCACCACATGAGTTGCCATTGGCTCGCAACCTCATAGGTACCTTCGATCTGCTTTTTTCTTCTCATTCGGAGACACCTCCAAACCGAATGCGCGGATCGAGGACCGCGAGCAGGATGTCGGAAATAAGCGTCCCGATGACGGTGAGCGTACTCACGATCAGAAGGAACGAACCCGCGAGGTACATGTCCTGCGTGATCAGCGCGCGCCTGACGATGGGGCCCATGGTCGGCATCGAAAGGATGATGGACACGACCATTTCGCCGGAGATGAGACCCGGCAGCGTCCAGCCGATGGTGGATACCATGGGGTTGACCGCCATGCGAATCGGGTATTTCCACAGGAGCTTCTTTTCCTCGAGTCCCTTGGCGCGCGCGGTGATGACGTACTGCTTTTGCAGTTCGTCAAGCAGCATCGCGCGCATCTGGCGGATCATGCCTGCGGTCTGCGAAACGCCGACGATAAACACGACGAGCCCCAGCCTCGGCAGCATGTCGAGGAACTTCGCCCAGCTCCACGCCGCATTGACATACTCCGCCGAGAATAAGCCCGTGAGCGATACACCCGTGACCGAAAAGATGAAATACACGGCAATCAGCGCGAGCAAAAAGCCCGGCACCGCAAGCCCGATAAAGCCGAAGAAAATGAAAACATAATCGAACACGCTGTACTGGTGCGTCGCGGAATAGATGCCGATCGGGATCGAGATCGACCATGTCACGATGAGGGACAAAAGCGAGATGCCGATGGTCGCGGGAAGGCGCTCCGCGAGCAGCTGTGAAACCGGCACCGACCACTGGAAGCTCCTGCCGAAGTCGAGTTTTGTCAGGATGTTTCCGATCCAGTAGAAATACTGCTGGTACAACGGCTTGTCCAAGCCGTACTGTCGCGTGAGGTTGATGATGTTGGACTGGTTGACCTCAAGCCCTGCGGTTTTCTGCTGGACGATGTAGGTGGTGAGATAGTCCCCCGGCGGAAGCTGAATGATGACAAAGATGACGATGCTGACAGCTACGAGCAGCGGCAAGAGCTGTAGAATGCGTTTGACGATATAATTCAGAAGCACGAAACCGCAGCCTCCTTTTTTGTATCATTGACGGGGCGTACCCCCCGCCGTATCCCAGTGTCGCATTTCGGCGGCATTGGGATACGGCGGGCGGCTGTGTAATGCGGGGCGGCACGGGAGGGTATCGCCGCGCCGCCGTCGCATTCCGATTACGCTTCAGAAGAAATCGGAAGGAGAATTGCCCTCTGTGGAAGATTAATCCCTGTAGAAGAACTGTTCGATGGAGAAGTTCCAGGAAATGCCGACGCCGCCGGTGGGCACGTTGCCGATCTTGGAGTTGATGACGACGCACTGATCCACGTTGATGAGCGGCTCGATGAGGTAGAGGTTTTCGCTCATGAATTCGACGAGCTTCGGCAATACCTCGTTGACGGCGTCCACGGGGGAGACGGTCATGAGGGAGTCGATGTTGTGCAGGAACTCCTTGACCTCCGCCGGCGGCTCTTCGCCACCCGCACCGTCCGTGTTATACCAGTTGTCCCAAAGCGGGCACCAGCTCCACTGGAACCAGTCGAGATAGTGCCACAGCTGCGTGGTGTGTACCCATGCGACGCGGCAGGGAATCTCGTTGCCTGCCTCCATGGTGGCGCGCAGCGTGGACTCAACGGTCTTGACGTCCGCCTTCAGCCCGATCTCCGCCCAGTATTCCACGAGCAGCTCCGAAACGGGGATGATGTCGTTGGCTTCGTTGTTGTTGTAGATAGACCAGGACAGCTTCTTGCCCGAGGGCGTCTCGCGATAGCCGTCGCCGTCGATGTCGACCATGCCCATCTCGTCGAGCAGGCTGTTGGCGAGTTCGATGTCATTGTCGCACGGATAGTAGGGGTTGACCTCGCCGAAGCCCTTATAGACTACGTCGAGAATCTCCTCCGCATCGATGGCATGCGCCAGCGCCTGACGGAAGCGGACATCGGTGATGACCTCCTGCCACGCTTCTTCTTTATAGTTGACGTTCAGGGAGACGTCCGTGGGGTTGTTGTGCATGGTGGTGACGTAGGGCGTGATGCCCGCCTTCTCGGCGTTCTCCACGTAGGTGGAGATGTTGTCGATCGTGGCAGATTCGCGGCCGAAGTCGGCTTCGCCCGAGATGTACGCCATCTGCACCATTTCCATGTTCTCCACGAGCTTGCTCGTCAGATAGTCCACATAGGGCAGCTGCTGGCCGTTCGCGTCGACCTTGTGGTAGTAGGGGTTGCGCTCGAAGGTGGTGATGCCGCCTTCGGAGGAGATCATGCGCCACGCGTACAGCACCGGGAAGTCCTCGGTCTGTCCCGCGGCGGCGAAATACACGCTGGTGAGCGCGTCGTTCGGATCGGTCAGCTCCCAGTTGGTCATGTCGAGCTGGTGGAATACGTTCGTCCAAACGAGCTCTGCGGTGACATCGTCATAGCCCATGCAGGTGCCGTAGGGCTGCAGGAACTCGTAGTACGCTTCGAGGGAGCCGTGGATCTCTTCCGCGTAATCCTTATGGAACTTCTTCAGGAAGTGCGCGGGCTTGAGCAAATCCGTATAGCCCTTCCAGCCTGCGATGGAAAGGTGCACCGCGAGGCCGCCGTAGGGCGCGTTGAAGGACATCTTGAAATGCAGGTCGTCGATCACTTCGAACTTGAAGGGCTCGCCTTCCTGTACACCGCCGTCGCGCAGGTACGCGGCAACGACGGGGGTCAGCTCCGTGTTGAAGACAAAGTCGTTGATTGCAAACTCGAAGTCCTCCATGGTCACCGGCACGCCGTCGGACCACTTCAGCCCCTCGCGCAGCGTGATGATGAACTCGGTATTGTCCTCGTTCGCGTCAAAGCCAGCGACGATATTGGGCGTGATGACGTCGCTTGCGGTGGACGACATGTTGAGGAGCCCCTCGTTGCAGCCGACGAACACGTCCGCGTCCCAGTTGACAATCGAGGTGATGAAGCGCATGGTGCCGCCGTAAGAGCCGCACTCATAATCCAGATACTCGGGAAGGATCTCGTTCGGAAGCTTGGTCTCTGCGGGGAGCCGCTCCTCGAGGGGCGGCAGCTCGCCGGCTTCCACGCGTGCAGTGAGCATGGGAGCTTCGGAGAGAGTTACGCCCTCCGCGAAGACGGGGAAGGCCGTCATGCCGAGGAGGAACGCCACGGCGAGGGTCATTGCCAGGATCTTCTTCATGAAAGTACCTCCTTGTTGTATTGTGGTTCGCTTGTCGGAGAAAATGCCCGCTCGCTCGACCGTCTGAAGCGTACCCCGGTCAAATACCGCGGATTCGAGCACACCTCCTCCATGCTAATAGAATGATACCACATTTTTTGTACAAATGCAAGAGGGAACGGAACGGTATTTTGTGCTTTTCACATGATTTTATAAAAAGGTCCACCGACATATCTTAAATAAAGGGAAGGTAAGGCGCTATATCTCGATGTAAATTTCAGGAAATCGTATATTTATGCGCCGCTCTTCGGGAATATACCCTCCCCTGCGGCCAAACAGCGCACGCATCGTTCAAAACGCACCGGCATCCCCTTCTGTATTAACACGAAATACGAAGACGCACTCTTGCAATCCGCGCATTTTTGTGGTACTCTGAGAAAAATTTCCCAATACATGAGCAGGTGATTTATGTGGGCAAGTACGTCGTCAGAAGAATCCTCGCCGCGCTGCTGACGCTGTTTGTCGTGGCGACGATCACGTTCTTTCTGATGAACCTGATCCCGGGCGGTCCGTTCAATACGGAAAAGGCGAGCGCGAAGACCGTCGCATTGATGGAGGCGAAATACGGGCTCGACAAACCGCTCTTCGAGCAGTATCTCATTTATATAGGAAACCTCCTGAAGTTCGATCTGGGCGACAGCTATAAGCGTATCGGCTTTACCGTGAATCAGATTCTTGGGGAGAAATTCCCCGTGTCCGCGTCGGTGGGCATCGTGGCGATCCTGCTCGCGGTGTTCTTGGGCGTACCCATCGGGACGCTCGCGGCGTTTAAGCACAACAAGCCCGTGGATCGCGCGGTGATGTTCATCGCGAACTTAGGCATCGCCGTGCCGAATTTCGTCATGGCGACGGCGCTTTTGTACCTGTTCGGCGTGCGGCTGGGCGTGTTGCCGACGCTCGGGCTCAAGTCGTGGCAGCACTACATCATGCCCGCGCTCGCCCTCGCGTTCAACCCCATGTGCTATATCTCCCGCCTCATGCGCTCCTCGATGCTCGACGTGCTGCGGCAGGACTATGTAAAGACCGCGCGCGCAAAGGGGCTCTCCGAGAAAAAGGTGCTGTTTAAGCACGCGCTGAGAAACGCCATCCTCCCCGTGGTCACGTACCTGGGCCCCCTCACCGCGGGTATCCTGACGGGCGGCTTCGTCATCGAAAAAATCTTCACCATCCCCGGCATGGGCAAATTCTTCGTCGAATCCATCAACCACCGCGACTACCCGCTGATCATGGGCGTCACGATTTTCTACAGCGCGCTGCTCGTCCTCATGAATCTTCTGGTCGATCTCGTGTACGGGCTCATCGACAGGCGCATAAAATACGAATAAGGAGACGCACACATGGATATATCAAAGATCGATCTTTCCAAGGACGCATCGGAGCAGCTGCCGAAAAAGCCGCCGCTTGATCCGTTCCGCATATCGCTCACGCCCGAAATGCTTATTCCTGCGGACAAGGAAGAAAGAGAACAGCTCATCCAAATGCGCGAGTCCACCACCTATTGGAAGGACGCCATGCGCCGCCTGCGCGCGAACAGGGTAGCGATGGTAAGCTTTTGGCTCATCGTTGCGATCATCCTGTTTGCCTTTGTCGGGCCCTTCCTCATGCCCTATACCTACGACCAGCAGGTGCGCGGGCACGAGCGGCTGGGGCCGAGCTTTTCGGCAGAATTCTTTCATCCATTCGGCACGGATAACCTGGGGCGCGACCTGTGCGTGCGCGTGATGATGGGGTCGCGCATCTCCCTCGTCATCGGCATCGTCTCCACGATGTTCATCGTCCTGATCGGAACCACCTACGGCGCGATCTCCGGCTTTATCGGCGGGCGGGTGGACGACATCATGATGCGTATATGCGAAATTATCTATTCCATCCCGACGGTGCTCATCATTATTCTGCTAAACATCGTCCTCAAGGAGCCGCTGCAGAAGCTGTTTGACGCGGGGCATTTCGAGGCGATGCGAAGCGTCGGCACGGGGCTCATATGCATCTTTGTGACATTCGCGCTGTTATACTGGGTCTCGATGGCGCGCATGGTGCGCGGCGAAATCCTCGCGCTGAAATCGAGCGAATACGTCATGGCTTCCACGGCACTCGGCGCGAAGCGCGGCTGGATCGTCAAAAAACACCTCGTGCCCAACGCCATCGGCACGATCGTCGTGACGACGACGTTTCAGATTCCCTCCTCCATCTTCACGGAGTCCTTCCTGAGTTTTATTGGCTTGGGCGTATCCGCGCCGATGGCGTCCCTCGGCTCCCTCGTCAACGACGCGCTGAACGGCTTTCAAACCTATCCGCACAGGCTGTTCGTCCCCGCCGCGGTGCTCGCGCTCATCATCCTCGCGATGAACCAGCTGGGCGACGGCCTGCGCGACGCGCTCGACCCGAAAATGCGCGGCTAAGGAGGCGGACACAGTGCACAACCATCTTTTGGAAATGAACGACCTGCACGTATCGTTTTTCACGCCCGCGGGCGAGGTGAAGGCGGTAAACGGCATCAGCTATACGCTCGATGAGGACAGGGTATTGGGCATCGTCGGCGAATCCGGAAGCGGCAAGAGCGTATCCGTCAACGCCATGATGCAGCTTTTGGAGCACCCCGGCCGCGTGACGGGCGGATCCATCCGCTTCGACGGCAAGGACGTACTCAATATGCCGATAAAGGAAATGCAGTCCATCCGCGGGCGCGACATCGGGATGATCTTCCAGGACCCGATGACCTCCCTCAACCCCGTCTTCACGGTAGGCAACCAGTTGGAAGAGACGATTTTGCGCCACAGGAAGATCTCGCGCGCCGAGGCACATCAAAAGTGCATCGAAATGCTGCGCCTTTGCGGCATCAACAACCCCGAACAGCGCATGAAGCAGTATCCGTTCGAGTTTTCGGGCGGCATGCGCCAGCGCGCCATGATCGCGATGACGCTCTTGTGCAACCCGAAGCTGCTCATCGCGGACGAGCCGACCACCGCGCTCGACGTGACCATACAGGCACAGATTCTTGAACTCATGAAAGAGCTGAAAGACAAAATCAATTCCGCAATCATCCTGATCACGCACGATCTGGGCATCGTCGCCGATTTCTGCGACGAGGTAATCGTCATGTACGCGGGGCGCATCGTGGAGCACGGCTCGGTGAACGACATCTTCTATCGCCCGGCGCATCCATACACGGTGGGGCTCCTGAAATGCCTGCCGCGCCTCGACAGCGACGAAACCGCACCGCTCGAACCCATTGAGGGCACGCCGATCGACCTGCTCGCACTTCCCAAGGGCTGCGCATTCGCGCCAAGGTGCGACAGGTGCATGAAGGTCTGTCTCAACCATCAGCCTCCGACCGTTTCGCGCGGCGAGGGTCACGTATCCGCCTGCTGGCTGCACGAGGCGGAGCTACAGGGGGTGCTCGCATGACCACACCACTCGTAGAGGTCAAAAACCTGACGAAGTATTTCGATATCGGCGGCGGCTTTCTGTCCGAAAAGAAGGTCGTTCACGCCGTGGAGAACGTCTCCTTTTCCGTCGAAAAGGGAGAGACGCTCGGGCTCGTGGGCGAGTCCGGCTGCGGCAAGTCTACCGTCGGAAGGACGCTTTTGCGGCTGTACGAGCCGACTGGCGGGCAGATTTTCTTCGACGGGCAGGACATCACGCGCGCCAACATGACGCCCTTTCGCAAGCGCATGCAGATCGTCTTTCAGGACCCCTACGCTTCGCTCGATCCGCGCATGACGGTCGGCGACATCGTGGGAGAACCATTGGACATCTACCGCGCCTACGCGAACAAGAGCGAGCGTCGCGACCGCATTTTGGAGCTGCTCGCACTCGTCGGGCTCAACAGCGAGCACATGAATCGCTATCCGCACGAGTTTTCCGGCGGGCAGCGGCAGCGCATCTCCATCGCCCGCGCGATGGCGCTCCGCCCCGATTTCATGGTGTGCGATGAGCCGATTTCCGCGCTGGACGTGTCGATTCAGGCGCAGGTCATCAACATGCTCATGGAGCTTCAGAATAAGCTTGGCATGGCGTATCTTTTCATTGCGCACGATCTGAACGTGGTCCGCCACATCTCGCGGCGCGTGGGCGTGATGTATCTCGGGAGCCTCGTCGAGGTCTGCGACGCGGCGCGCCTGTATAAGGAGCCTTTGCACCCGTATACGCAGGCGCTCCTCTCCGCGATCCCGATTCCGGACCCCGATGCGAGCCGCGCCAAGAAGCGCGTCGTGCTGCAGGGCGATGTTCCAAGCCCCATGAATCCGCCTAAGGGCTGTCTGTTCCACACGCGCTGCCCCTATGCCAGGGACATCTGCCGCGAAACGGCACCGGAAACCATTTCTGTCGATGCGGCGCACACCGTCGCATGCCACAAGGTTTCGCAGGGCTGGTAAACCTATTTCCGATGTAACGCGCGTATGGCGCGCTTTACAAATACATCTATTGGAGGAGTTATTCTATGAAGAAACTGCTCGCTCTCCTGTTGGCCGCATTGATCGCGCTGGGCGTAATGGGCGTCGCCTTTGCCGAGGAAGTGCAGACCGTCAACGTCTGCATCGGCTCCCAGCCCGAGACGCTCGATCCGCAGCTAAACTCCGCCTCCGACGGCTCCAACTACATCAAGCACCTGTTCGAGGGCCTGATGAAGTTCGGTTGGGACGGCGAGGGCGTCGTGCTCGGCGTGGCCGACAACTACACCGTTTCCGAAGACGGACTGGTCTACACCTTCCACATCCGCGACGACGCGAAGTGGTCGGACGGTCAGGACCTGACGGCGGAAGACTTCCTGTACTCCATGAAGCGCCTCGTGGACCCCGCCACCGCGGCTCCCTATGCGGGCGACATGGGCAAGTACATCCTAAACGGCCTTGAGATCGTCAACGGCAAGAAGAGCGTGGACGAGCTCGCTGTGAAGGTGATCGACGCCAAGACCATCGAGATCACCCTCGTGAACAACTGCCCGTGGTTCCTCGAGATCATGGCGTTCCCGACGTACTATCCCGTCCGCAAGGACATCATCGAGCAGTACGGCGACGCCTGGACGACCTCGCCCGAATCCCTGATCGGCAACGGCGCGTACAAGCTCGAGAGCTACACCATGGACGAGGAGATCGTCATGGTCCCTTCCGAGACCTTTTATGACGCGGACAAGGTCGTATGCAAGCGCATCTGCTTCAAGCTGATCACCGACCCGAACGCGAAGCTCGCCGCCATGCGCGCGGGCGAAATCGACTGGGCGGACGACTATCCCAGTGAGGAGCTCGAGACGCTGAAGGCGGAAGGCCTCTTCCACACCAAGCCCCAGCTCGGCACCTATTACGTGAACATCAACAACACCGTAGAGCCCTTCACCGATGCGCGCGTCCGCAAGGCGTTCATGCTGGCGATTGATCCGCAGTATCTCTCGGACGTCGTCACGCACGGCACCTACCTGCCCGCGACCGACTTCGTCGGCGGCGGTTTCATGCAAGACGACGGCAGCGACTTTGCGGACTACGAGACCGTGATCGACCGCAGCGATCCCGCAGCCAACATCGTCAAGGCGCAGGAGTACCTCGCGGAAGCCGGGTATCCCAACGGCGAGGGCTTCCCCACCGTCACCTATTCCACCAACGTGTCCGGCGTCCACCTTCCCACTGCCGAAGCGCTCGTGTATATGTGGAAAGAGAACCTCGGCGTGAACGTGGAAATCGAACAGATGGAGTGGAACGTGCTCCTGGCTGCGCGCCGCAACGGCGAGCACACCATGGCGCGCGATGGCTGGGTTGCAGACTACGGCGATCCGTCGAACCTGCTCGACCTGTTCACCAGCTACAGCGGCAACAACTCCACCTTCTACAAGAACCCCGACTATGACGCGATCATGCAGGCCGCGGCAGCGACCACCGATAAGGCGGAACACTTTAAGCTGCTGCACGATGCGGAGAAGCTCGCCTTCGGCGAAGACGCCGTCTGCATCCCTGTGTATTACTACGCCACCAGCTGGATCTGCACGCCGGAGATTCAGGGCGTGACAACCTATCCCACCGGCGAAAAGCTGTTCATGAACGCCGTGAAGTAATCACTTCAAAACGAATCGCCCGCGCTCTGCTCGCGGGCGATTCGTTTTCCCTCTCACCATTGTGTTTTGCGTTTGCAGATCTTAAACGGCGTAGCGCTTCTGGATTGAGCGATGATCGTCTCAATCGGGAAAGCCGTGTGCGTGTTGACAAAACTGTTCGGGTCGTTGACGAGCACGAGCCCGTCCTCCGTCAGCCCGCGCAGCACGATATAGTGTCCACGCCTGGTGAAAATGCCGTATCCCATGTGCGCGATGATCGGCTTGCCCTCTCGCAGCGCCTCAATCACCGCGTCCTTGTCCCGCGCGATCCATTCTCCGTCTATATGGAGAAGTTCCGCGATCGCGTCCATCGCGTCGTGGGACAGGCCGCTTCCGTGATACATTCCGCCGTTGCAGGCAAAGCGGAAGAGCGTGTAGGGCGATTGCCGCAGATTTCCCGTGAGGTACGCCGCGATCATCGATAGGCTCGTCGCGCCGCAGCCGCTCGTCTTGACGCTCCTGTCCCTTCCGCCGACGCGCGCGAGCGGAGAAACGAAATTGTATTGGTATAGCTGTGGGATTCGCATCCCCGTGCGCGGATAGACCGCGTCCTTCGCCCAATCTTCGCAGAAAATGCCTTCGCCCGTATCGTATACGCCGATGCCGTGGACGTATGTAACGCTTCCCGTTCCTGCATCCTCTTCTGTGCCGTATGGTTCGGGTGTCGGGGACGGCGTCGCCGCAATAAAGGGCTGTTCGCCCTTCGGCTGCTCCATGGGGTTCCCCATGACGACCCCTTCCCCTATCGCGGAGAACAGCAAGAAACACAAAAACAGGATGCAAATGATGCGCTTTCGCAAGGGCAGCACGCTCCTTTCTAAGGTAGTATAGCGCAAACGCCCCGTCTTTTCCAGCATCGTTTTGAAAACTCTTGAAATCTTAGCGTTTTCGTCGTATACTATAGGTATCCTATTATTCAACGGAGGAGATTTATGGCTATAATTCGCAGCCTCCTGCGCGCCTTGGCGTGGATCGCTTTTTTTCTGATCGCGATTTTTCTCGCCCTGTGGCTCAAGATGCCGCGGTATGCGAGCGCGTCCTATCTGCGCGCCGAAAGGACGCTGCCGCGCCCGCTCTGCGGCGTCGCCGTGGACGCGAGGTGTGACCCCGATACCGTGTCGAGCGATATTACGCTTTGCTATGTGCGGCTTTCGTGGCACGATTTCGAGCCGATGGAGAACGAATTCGCCTTTGATTGGTTTGACGAAGAATTCCACGTCGAGGCGTGGAGGCAAAAGGGCGTCAAGATGATCCTGCGCTTTCTCTGCGACATCCCGTCAAACGAAAAACACGCAGACATCCCAGACTATCTCATCGAATGGTTGGGCGAATTCGCGGGCAGGGACTATGACGACGCGTTTGGCAAGGGTTTTGCGCCGAATTACTCCGCCGTCCCGCTTCAGAAACGACATTTTGCCGTGCTTTCCGCGCTCGCCGATCGGTACGACTTTGCATTTGTGGAGCTCGGGAGCCTCGGCCGCAACGGCGAATGGGCATTCGGAGACGATACGCTCCCGCTGCTTTCGGACGCGAAAATCTTCCTTTGGCAGTATACGCAGATATTTCCCGTGCAAAGACTCCTTCTCGCCTCTCCCCTCAGGCAGGCGCGAAAGTTAGACTGCGGACTGTACCTCGCCCATTTGGAGGATTCGGAGGCGACGTGGCGCAACCTCACGCGGATCGAAGACGGCGGATACGACGAGCGCTTCGGCCAGATTTCGCCCCCGATGCCCGCGTCGTTTCGCGGCGCTTCCACTTTGACGGGCTCGGTGCCGTTGGAGACGCTCTCGGCGGCGAAACTCACGTATCTGTGCGTGGAAGACGGCGAATTTGCGCACCCCTCGCTCTTGGGGTATTCTTTCTGGGTCTCGGACGCCTCATGGAGCGAAAGCGTGCGGCGCGGGTCCAGCCTGCGCTTTTCCTGCACATTCAACAACGGCGGCGTCGCTGCGTTTTGCGAAAACTGGCCGCTCGTGCTCTCCCTGATGGACGATGCCGGAAACATCCTCACATCGTCCGCCTGCGAAGCAAATCTCGCCCATCTCAGGCAGGGCGCGCACCCTATTCGCGCGTATTTGGACGTGCCGCACGCCGTTCCAAAGGGTGAATACCGCCTCGCGCTATCCATCGTCGACCCTGCGACAGGAGAAGCGGCGATTGAACTGTGCATGGACGGCGAAAAGGAAGGCTTGTGCTCCATTTTGGGCAGGATGACCGTTCGATAGGAGGCAGAACATTGTTCAAAAGAAGGAAAAAACCGGTATTTCGCCTGCAGATCGGGCAAAATCCCCCGATCCTGCTGCAGGAGCTCGCGCTTCCGGAGGAAATGATTCTCGCCCTGAGCGTCAAGTTCTTCAACGACCCCGAGCCCTGCGCCATCCACCGCGGCGCGGTGCGGAATCGCGTCCTTATGCAGCTGACGGCGCTGAAGGATGCGCCGCAACCCGTTTCGGTCGATTCGCTCGACGCAATGTACCGCGCGCTCTTTGCGGGAGAAACGACCATCCGCATTTATGAGGAATAGCATCACGCCCGATCGAAGCGACCGGGCGTTTTTTCTTGCTGCTTTCCGCATACGAAAGCCGCCCGACGCGAACGGCATCGGGCGGCGCACGGAAATCAGGGCTTTGGGAGGGCTTCCTTATCGCGCATGAGGTCCGTCACGCGGTTCCAGCCCGGCACGAACGCGATGAGCGCGCAAATCAGCGCATCCCAGCCGATGTAGGATATATTGTACACGACGGAGTATATCCATGCGTTCTGCTCGCCCGCGTATTCCGCGAAGAAGATCGCGCCGGACAGTACCGCCATCACAAACCGCCCAAAGTACCCCAGGAGCACCGCAAGCGGCAGGCGGAATTTTTTGTCCTCGGGCAGAAGCAGCGCCAAGCCGCCAAGCGCCATCGCCGCGTAGGCGAACGGGTAGTCGAGCAGCAGCTGCACGGGGTGAATCACGAGCGGGTCCGTCAGCAGCTGCAATAATCCATACGCGAAGCCGACCGCAAACGCCGGCAGCGTGCCGTAGGCGGTGAGAAACAAGATGATCGGCAGCATGCTCGCGGGCGTGATCGTGCCGCCCTGCGGCATGCGAAACAGGCGTATGCAGCTTAATACAAAGGCGATTGCGAGGCTCATCGCCGCCATCGAAACGCGGCGGCTGTTCCACTTGAAGCGCTTCGAGCCCTGAATCAGCGCGACGGACGCTCCGAAGAGCAGCGCAAGCACGAGCCAGGTGTACCACGGAACTTCCAGCAGCTTGTTGAATATGGTATCCATATCCATTCCCCTTTCTTCGCCGCTATAAAAGAAACCCGCACCCGGAATATTCGGGTACGGGAAACGTCCTTGAGCGAACGCTTCCCTACGGTGGGATTACCCACTTCAGGTTCTAAGGGTCTCATCTCAGCCTTTCGGCGCCCCCAGCGGTTGCTCTATAGTATACAGCGGTTATGTTAAGGGTTCATTGCGTGCGGGATGATTTTTATGGGAAAGCGGAAGCACTGCCCGCTGCCGAGGCGTTGGATGTGCTCCTTTTGCGAGAGGATGCCCGTGGCGCTCCCCTTGTCGTCGCAGCCGTACCACGGCTCGATGCAGACATAGGGCGCCTTGGGCTTTGCCCACACGCCGAGGCACGGCGCGCTGCCGAATTCCACCGTAATGCGGGGCGCGCCCTTACACAGCAGCGTCACGCTGTCCGAGCGGATTCCCTGAAAGATCAGCGCATCCTTCCGAAAAACATCTTCCGTGATTACAAGGCGATGCCCGTTTACCGCCGTCTCGACGGGCGCTTCCGAAAGCAACATCTCTTCCGTCAGCCTGTGTGCAGAAAGCACATCGTCCTCGGGAAAGAACAGCACATCGCCCATCTCGCAGCAAAACCCGGGATGCGCGCCGAGGGAAAAGAACATCTCCTCCGCCCCATTGTTGGTGACCCTGTGCACGACCGAGAGGCAGTCCCATTCCAGCCGAAAATCGACCTCGAGCGTACACGGAAACGGATAGTCCGACAAGTGCTCGTTCGTCAGAATGAATACGGCGCGGTTTTCGGTTACCTCCTTCGCCGCAAATTCGGAGCGCGACGCGAAGCCGTGCTTTCGCATGGAATAGCGCGTTCCCCCGTGTGTATAGGCATCTTCCTTGAGCTTTCCCACGAACGGAAACAGGATCGGCGAGCGCCCCTTCCAGATGTTCGGATCCCCCTGCCAAAGGTATTCCGCATCGCCCCGTTTCAGGCTCTGCAGTTCCGCCCCGACAGTCGATAGGACACAGGACAATTCCCCGTTTTGCAGCGTGTACAGCATTGCACACCCCTCCCCTTTGTATTACAGAACGATCCGCGCGGAGGAGCCCTCCATGCCGCGCTTTGTGACCTCGATGCGTTTGCCGATCCCGTCTTTGACCTCGCTCACATGGGAGATCATTCCGATGAGGCGATGCCCCTCCCGCGCTGTCTGCGCAAGTTCTTCGAGCGCAAGCGTCAGGTATTTTTCGGACAACGTGCCGAACCCTTCGTCCACGAACATCGTCTCCAGATGCACGGAGGCCGTGCGCGTCTTCTGCACCGCGTCCGACATGCCCAGCGCGAACGCAAGCGCCGCCAGGAACTTTTCGCCGCCCGAAAGCGTCGCGATTTCGCGTTCGGTCGCGTTCTTATGGTCGAGCACGGAGATTTCCAGCCCCGTCTTCGCGGCGCCCCTGCCCGTTTCGCTGCGCCGCATCTCGTACTGCCCGTTCGTCATGTGCCGAAGCCTGAGATTGGCGTAGTCCAAAATCCAATCGAAGTAGGTCATCTGTGCAAACGTCTCAAACGAGATGCGCGCCGTTCCCGGAAGCGTTCCGTTCGCCGTCTTGGAGATGTTTGTCATCATGCGGCTCTCTTCTTCGAGTACTTTGGAGAGCGCCTCCTTTTCGCGGTATTTGGAAAGATTGTCCAGGTTCTGCTTTTGCCGCGCGTACACCTTCTGCACCTTGCGATCCGCCTCGTCATAGGCTTTTTGCGCATCTTTTTGCGCCGCTTCGAGGGCGGTGAGGTCGGCTTTCTGGACGCCCTTGAGCTGCTCCTTCAGCGCCTGCGATTCGCCCCGCTTTTGGTTGTATTGCCGGTCAGATTCATCCCGCGCCTGTCTTGCATCCTCAATCGCTTTTTCAAGGCGCTCTTTTTCCGCGCTTTGCGCTTCAATCGACCGCTCCGCCTCTTCGCGCGAGCTATACGGCAGATCCTTTCGCAATTCGGCGATGCGCTCTGCGAGGTTTTTGGCGTTTTCGCGGCATCCCTCAGCTTTCTGCATCGATGTCGCGCGGTACTCCGTCTGTTCGCGCTCGAGCGCTTGCAAAGCTTGCTTTTGCTGCCCAATATCCGTCAGCCGCTTTTCATTGGCTTTTTCCTCGGAGATTGTGTTTTCGAGCGCGGAGATTTCCTTCTCGCTCGCAAAGATCGCGCTGTCCAGTTCGTCCTCCGTCATATCGCCCGATATGTCGCGCAGGGCTTTTTGTGCTTCCTCCGCGCACACATGGCGTCTATCGATCGCAATCCCCAACGAACGCTCCGCTTCGTTGGCAGTTTTACGCAACTGCTCTTCCTTGCGCTCCGCCTCGGGCAAATAGATTTCAGAGAGGCGCTTTCTTTTCAACTCTGCCTCCTTCGCTTTTCCCTTTTCCGCCCGCGCATTTTCCGTCTCCGACTTGTTCCGCGCGCTTTCGCGCTCGAGCGCAACCTTCCATTCCGCTTCTTCGACGTTTGGCAGCTTTTCGGCGAGCTGTGCCCGCTTTTCCCGCCGAATCACTTCGCGCTCCTTGCACTCCATCTCAGCGCGGTCCGCCTTTTCCCGTGCAAGCTTTGCCGCCTTCTCTGCCTGCTCCACTTCGTTCTTTGTGGGCGCAGTATCGGGGCGCACCGCCCTTTGGGGGTGGTGCGTGCTCCCACACACGGGGCATTTCTCCCCTTCGATCAAATCCTCAGCGATGTAGCCCGCTACGTTGTAGTTATATGCGTCCCTTTTCGCGCGCGCGTCTTCTTCCATGCGCTGCGCAGTCGCCTTTTCGCGTTCATAGGCGATAGAGGCACTTTCGCACGATGTTTTTGCCCGCCCATACTCGGACAGTTGAAGCATCGTCTCTCGAAGGGACTTCTCCTTCGCTTCGAGCGCATCCAGCTCTGCAGTGCATTGCGCGAGAATTCCCTGCGCGTTCTCCAGCTTTTTCAATTCGCTTTCCAGCGCACTTTTCTCTGCAAGTGCCTTTTGATGTTCGCTCTTAGCTCCTTCCGCTTCCGCTTTCCGTGCGGTGCAGGCTTTTTCCGCGTCGTCCCGCGCCGTCACGCGCTCCTTTACTTCAGTAAGTTTTTTGCGCCGATCTCTCAGTTCCCGCAGAGCGATATCCGCTTTGTGCTTCCGCTCCGATGCGCCGGAAAGGGACTGTTCCTCCACCACAAGCTTATCGTTTTCAGCCCCTATTTCTTCAATCTGTCTGTCCGCGTCGCGTACGGCTTTATCGTGTTCCTGCATCTCCTCACGGACGCGCGATGCTTCCTGCGTTTGTTTTGAAAGCTCCGCGTATTTCGGGAGCACACTCTCGTCCCGCGTGATTTGCGCAGCGATCGCCTCGATGTGCTCCTTTTCCGCGTTCGCCGTTTTGAACGCGGCTTGCCGAGCATCGCGCTCCGCATCGAGTGCTTTCAGCTCCGCATCGATATTTTCCGCCAGTTCCAGAAGCTTATTTCGCTCCTCGCCCTTTTTGTAGTCGCTCTTGGCGGCGTCTAGCGCCTTTTCGCGCTCCGCTCTTTCCGCATCCGCCGCACGGTAGTCTGCTTCGTCCTTTTTCTGAGCGGTTTCCGGGTCGCCCTCGATGGCTTTGAGTGCGCCTTCTTTCTCTCTTTCTGCTACCTTGTATTCCTCTTCTTTTGCCCTCGCCTTTTCCGCGAGCCTTTCTTGCAGCGCCTGAAAAGTATGCGTCTTGAAGATGCGGCGCAAGGTCTCCGTGCGCTCCTTTGTGTCGGCGGAAATCAGCTTTTGAAACTCGCCCTGCGCGATCATGACGATTTGCGAGAAGCGGTTCGCGTCTACGCCGATGACATCCTCCTCGATCCGCTGATCGATCTCCGCGATGCGCGTCACGATATCGCCGTTCGACATATACAGCGCCGCCTTGTGCGGCGTGGGCGTCTTGTTTCCGCGAACGACCTGCGTGGGGCTGCGCCTGATGGTATATTCCTTCCCCTTGCTCAAAAAGCGCAGTTCGACCTGCGTTTCCACGTCGTCCGAGGCGTACTTGGAGCGCAGCTTTTCGCCGTCGCTTCGGTCGCTGCCGCTCCCCTTGCCGTACAGCGCGAACACGATCGCGTCGAAAATCGTCGTCTTGCCCGCGCCCGTCTCTCCCGTGATGGCGTAAAGCCCCGTCTCCCCCAAGGTTTCCATATTGAGCGATACCGTATCCGCATAGGGGCCGAACGCAGTCATTTTCAAAAACAGCGGTCTCATGCCTCAAGCGCCTCCGTTTCGTCGATAGTTTTCTGAAGATACGCGCGCGCATCCTCCGTCAAAGGCGTATGATTCGTCTGCTCGTACAGCTTTTCAAACAATTTCATGACCGATGTGCCCGCGATCTCGTCAGGCGCCTCGATTGGCTTGTCCTGCGCGCGCGTTCTGCTGTTGTCGTATTCGAATTCGAGCGCGTTTTTGATGCGCTCGCGGATGCGCGCGGCGGCGTTGGGAATGTCCATTTCGTCCGTCAAAACGACGTAGACGTAATCGTCCCCCGTATCCTCTTGAATAATCTCATCGAATTTCCCGCGCAGCACGCGAACGTCGCGCAAGGGCTTCAGAGGGATTTCGCGGACTTCGATATCCCCCTTGCCGCGCAGCTCCACGACGGAAAGCGTTTTATCCGTATAGGCTTCCGATTTGGAATACTTGAGCGGAGAACCGCAATAGCGCATGGTTCCGTCCGCGCGACCGACGGGCTGCGGCTTGTGCAGGTGGCCGAGCGCGACGTAATCGAATGTGCGGTAGATGTCTGACGGTACGTTTTCCAGCGTACCCACGATGCTCTTGCGCTCGGAATCGGACGAGATGCCGCCCGCCACGAACTGATGCGACAGGATCACATTGCACGTTTCAGGATCCACGGGCATTTCCTCGATGATGTGCGCCACAGCTTCCGCCGTCGATTGCGCGCCCTCCACCAATTCGGGCTGCACGTGCGGAAGCAGATGAAAACAGACGCCCCCGATTTCGACGCTGAGCGTCTCTCCATCATATGCGGGTGCGACCGTGATATTCGCTCTTTTGAGGAAGGACGATGCGTAATTCAATCGAACGTGGGAATCGTGATTGCCTCCGATGATGAGACAGGGTACCCCGCGCTCCGCAAGAGAGGTGAGAAAGCCGTCGAACATCGCGACCGAGGCGGCATCCGGCGCGCTTCGGTCGTAAATGTCGCCGCATAGGAGCACGACATCAACCGCTTCCTCATCGATCGCGCGCAAAATCTCGCGCAGGATGTGCTCTTGGTCCTCCGCGAGGGAAACGTCGTTCAGGCGCTTGCCCAAATGCAGGTCGGACAAATGCAATACCTTCATTTCTACACACCTTTCGCACATTATGAAAAAGCCCTCTCCGAAAACCAGAGAGGGCGCGATGTTGTGTTTGTCTTATTCGATGACCTTGGTGACGACGCCCGAGCCTACCGTGCGGCCGCCCTCGCGAATGGCGAAGCGCAGGCCTTCTTCACAGGCGATGGGGGTGATCAAGGTGATCTCCATGTCGATGTTGTCGCCAGGCATGACCATCTCCACGTCCTTCGGAAGCTGGATGTTGCCTGTAACGTCCGTCGTGCGGAAGTAGAACTGCGGGCGATACCCGTTGAAGAACGGCGTGTGGCGGCCGCCTTCTTCCTTCGTCAGCACGTATACCTGGCCGATGAAGTGCGTGCGAGGCTTGATGGAGCCCGGCTTCGCAAGAACCTGACCGCGCTCGATGTCTGTCCTCTGAATGCCGCGCAGCAGCGCGCCGATGTTGTCGCCCGCCTCCGCAAAGTCCAGAAGCTTTCTGAACATCTCGACGCCCGTTACGACCGTCGTGCGGCTCTTCTCGGCGAGACCTACGATTTCTACCGTGTCAGATACCTTCACCATGCCGCGCTCGACGCGACCGGTGGCGACCGTGCCGCGGCCCGTGATCGAGAATACGTCTTCTACCGGCATCAGGAACGGCAGCTCGTTCGAACGCACCGGGTCCGGAATGTAGTTGTCTACCGCTTCCATCAGCTCGAAAATCGGCTTGCAGCTCGGCG
>JBMNUF010000005.1:0-151423 GCA_050946115.1 Christensenellales bacterium | reverse complement strand
CGCACATCCTTTACGGCGGCAATACCTTGCTTGCACACGAAGTCGGCGCGGGCAAAACCTTCGAAATGGTCGCGGCGGCGATGGAAAGCAAACGTCTCGGCCTTTGCCAGAAGCCCTTGTTTGCCGTCCCCAACCACCTGACTGAACAGTGGGCGTCAGAGTTTCTCCGCCTCTATCCCGCGGCCAATATCCTCGTCGCAACGAAAAAGGACTTTGAACCGAGAAACCGTAAGAAGTTCTGCGCCAGGATCGCAACCGGCAACTATGACGCGGTGATTATCGGTCACTCACAGTTTGAAAAGATCCCGGTCTCCAGGGAGCGGCAGGAACGACTGCTACAGGAGCAGATTGCAGAGATTGAAGAAGGGATTGAGGAGCTAAAAAACAGCCGTGCGGAGCGGTTTACGATCAAACAGCTTGAAAAGACCCGCAAGAGCCTTGAAACCAAACTGAAAAAGCTTCAGGACGATTCCAGAAAGGACGATGTAGTAACTTTTGAGCAGCTCGGTGTTGACCGCCTGTATGTGGACGAGGCACATTCGTTCAAGAATCTGTTCTTGTACACCAAAATGAGGAACGTCGCCGGCCTTTCGACCTCCGACGCGCAGAAGTCCTCCGACATGCTCATGAAGTGCCGTTATATCGACGAGATCACTGACAGCAAGGGCGTGGTATTCGCAACCGGCACCCCGGTTTCAAACTCCATGACGGAGTTGTACACGATGATGCGGTACTTGCAGCATGACACGATCCAGCGAAAAGGGCTCGCTCATTTCGACTGCTGGGCCAGCACCTTCGGCGAAACCTCAACCGCTATTGAACTTGCCCCGGAAGGAACAGGTTACCGGGCGCGTACAAGGTTCTCCAAGTTCTTCAATTTGCCAGAGCTCATGTGCCTCTTCAAAGAAGTCGCAGATATTAAGACCGCCGATCAGCTCAATCTTCCTACGCCAACGCCGATCTATCACAATGAGGTCGCGCAGCCAACCGATATTCAAAAAGGCATGGTCAAGGAGTTGTCCGAACGCGCCGCAAAGGTTCACGCCGGGCTTGTTGACGCATCGGTCGATAACATGCTCAAAATCACCAGCGATGGACGGAAGCTCGGTCTGGATCAGCGCGTGATTAACCCCGACCTGCCGGATGATCCGAACAGCAAGGTCAACATGTGCGTGGCCAATATCGCGCGAATCTACGAGGAAGGACAGCAGGAAAAACTCACACAGCTTGTCTTCTGCGATCTCTCGACACCCAAGACTGTTACGCCACTGAAAGCGGCGAAATCTGCCGCGGGAAACCTCGATAACCCTGAGCTTCACGCCCTGGAAGCAATGCTGGACAAGGAGAACGGCGACGACAATTCTCAGTTCACCATCTATGATGACATCCGGGAAAAGCTCGTTGCCAAAGGCATTCCGAGGGAACAGATCGCCTTTATCCATGAGGCGAACACTGAGGTTCGCAAGAAAGAGCTTTTCGCAAAAGTCCGCACCGGCCAGGTTCGCGTTCTGATCGGTTCCACATTCAAAATGGGAGCCGGCATGAATGTGCAGGACAGGCTTGTGGCGCTCCATGATCTTGATTGTCCGTGGCGTCCCGGTGATCTGGAACAGCGGTCAGGCCGAATCATCCGCCAGGGCAACATGAATCCCGAAGTCCACATTTTCCGCTACGTTACGGAATCCATGTTCGACGCATATTTGTGGCAGACCGTGGAGAACAAACAGAAGTTTATCTCGCAGATTATGACCTCGAAATCTCCGGTTCGCTCCTGCGACGACATCGACGAGCAGGCTCTTTCCTACGCTGAGATCAAAGCCTTGTGTGCCGGTGATCCGCGCATCAAGGAAAAGATGGATCTGGACGTGGATGTTGCCCGGCTGAAGCTGATGAAGGCAAACCACCAGAGCCAGCAATACCGGCTGGAAGACAATCTTTTGAAGCATTTCCCGGAGGAAATCGAAAAGAACAAAACCTTCATTGAGGGATTTACCGCCGACATGAAGACGCTGGCGGAGCATCCCCATCCCCAGGACGGCTTTGCGGGAATGGTCGTTAAAGGCGATGTGTTGACCGATAAGGACAACGCAGGCGCGGCTATACTGGAAGCCTTCAAGGACGTAAAAGGGCTGGAACCGGTTCCTATCGGCTCCTACAGGGGCTTCCAGATGTCTCTCACGCTGGAAGACTTCGGACGCGATTATGTGCTCACACTCAAAGGCCAGATGAGCCACCGCGTCGAGCTCGGTAAGGACGCCCGCGGCAATCTGACAAGAATCGACAACGTTCTTGCTGGGATGGAAAACCGCATGAAGGTCGTTCAAGAAAAGCTCGACAGCCTCTATGCTCAGATGGAGACGGCCAAAGCAGAGCTTGGAAAGCCGTTCCCGCAGGAAGAAGAACTCCGAACCAAGTCTGCCCGGCTCGCAGAGCTGAACGCTGAACTGAACATCGACGACAAAACCCAAATGGAGCAGCTCGTCGAAGAAGCCGCAGGGACGGCGAAAGAGAAACCGTCCATCCTGGGTAAGCTCAAAGCCTTTGCGAATGCGACGCCAGAAATCGCAAAAAAGAACCATGAACAGGAGGCACGTTAATGGATTCTGAAGATAAAACTTTTGCCCAGCTCAAGGATATTCCGGTCTACCGGCACTCGGCTGAATACGCAATCCAGCACGGAGAGATCGAGGCTTACCGTGATTCTTTCAAGGCCAACATGGATTGCCGTGAAGCGATTGAAAAAGCCATCGGGGACAACTACCGGGACAACCGTCTCGATTCCAGAACAACTTCTGTCCAACTTGGACAGAAGTTCGGGATGGAGCGCGTCAGCTATGTTCTCGCAAACACGATTCAGTGCAAAAACCACGACGGAAGAATTTCTGACGGCAACAAAAAATGGGCTTCGACTGTTCCGCTCGCGGAAGACAGATCGGAGTGGGGAGAAAACAGAAATCTCAGATTTGTCGTGGACAGGACAAATCCCGGACTTGTTGATCTCCTTGTCAATCAGGTGAGAAAAGACCTTGCCCAGGAAAAAGCCGCTCCTGAAAAGAAGCCCTCGATCCTGGAAAAGCTCCAGAAAGCGCAGGCAGTTGAACCTTCCGTTTTGAAACCGGAAAAAGCAGTCAGACGCGAGGAAGCACGATGAAAGACGATAGAAAGCGCACCGTTTGCCTGAAACTCAGACTGACATCGGAAGAGTATAAATGCCTGTGCGACAGGATGGCGACGGTGGGTGTCACCAATCGGGAAGCGTTTCTCCGCAAGATGGCTCTTGACGGAATTGTCGTGAAGCTGGATGTGCCGGAGCTGAAAGAAATGATCTCTCTCCTGCGCTATGCGGGAAATAACATCAACCAAGTTGCCAAGCGGCTGCATCAGACAGGACGGGTGTACGAGGCTGATATGGCGGACGTGAAAGCCAATCAGGAGCGGTTGATCGGCATGGCAAACACGATCATCACCAAGCTGGTAGCTATCAAATAAGCCTTTAGCAAGCGGGTCCTGCGCTTTTGCCGCATCCTTTTCTTCACCATGCACCGGTGGTAAAATATAGCCAGAAGAAGGGAGTGACAGATATGAAAACCATCCTCAAGATATTGATTGCCCCGGTCGTTTTCCTGCTTTGGCTCCTTTGCGGCCTTTGTAGTATATGTCTGAAGCTGTCTGCCGCCGTTCTCGGAATCCTGGCAATCGTCTTCGCGGGAGCCGGAATCATCACCGTTCTGAGCGGGGCGATCCTGAAAGGCTGCATCGGACTTGCCATTGCGCTGGCTCTGTCTCCCTACGGAATCCCGATGCTGGCCGCTCTGATTCTGGCAAGACTTTACGGCTTGCGTCTGTGGCTGACCGAAACAGTTTGCGGATGAAACCCTATACGGAGAAGGCGCGGGGAATAAACCCTCGCGCCTTCTTTTTTTGCTTTTCGGAGGTGAGTATTTGGCTACTACGAGAATAATCCCGCTTCATCTGAACAAGGGAAAAACTATCAATCAGTGCCTCGCTGACAGAACGGATTACGCGAAAAACCCGATGAAGACGGATCAAGGAAACCTGGTTTCATCCTTTGCCTGCGATCCCGATTTCGTAGCATCTGAATTTGCTCTGTCCAAGAAAGAATACCATGAAATCACGGGGCGCTATCAGGAAAGCGACGTGATCGCCTATCAGATCAGGCAGGCGTTTAAGCCAGGTGAGGTTTCCCCGGAAGAAGCAAATCGTATCGGTTACGAATTTGCCGAACGGTTCCTGAAAGGAAATCACGCATTTATCGTCTGTACCCATATTGACAAAGCGCACATCCACAATCACATTATCTGGAACTCAACCGCACTGGACTGCACCAGGAAGTTCCGCAACTTTTGGGGAAGCACTGCTGCCGTCCGCAAGCTCTCGGATTTGATTTGCGCCGAGCACAGACTGTCCGTAATTGAGAATCCAGCAAGGCACGGAAAGAGTTACAACAAGTGGCTCGGCAACGAATACAAACTGAGCAACCGGGATCTGCTGCGAGTGGCCATAGATCAGGCTATTCAAAACGGGCCCAAGGATGTTGACGAGCTGATTCGCTTTTTGAAGGAAGCTGGTTACACCGTCAAGAGAGGAAAGTATCTTTCGTTTCGCCCTGAAGGTCAGAAACAGTTCATCCGGCTTCGTTCCCTCGGAGAAGGGTATAGTGAAGACGATCTCCTTGCCGTTCTGAAAAAGGAAAAGAAGCACATCCCCTTTGAAAAGAAAAAGTATCCGCGGCGTAAGCAGAAGACGACATTGGTTTCCCAGCTTGAGGCAAAGATCAATACCGGAAAAGGCTTCGGCTACGATCAGACGATGAAGGTAATCAAGTTCAAGCAGATGGCCAAGACTATGGTTTTTGCTGAAGAAAAAGGGTATGAAGATTTTGCCGCTCTTGCCCGCGCGGCGGCTGACGCTGAATCCCGTTTCTATGAATTGAAGACGAAAATAAAGACCGCGGAGAACAGGATGGTCGAGATCCAGACATTGAAAACTCACATCATCAACTACATCAAGACCAAAGAGGTTTGGGACGGATACCGCAAGTCCGGCTACTCAAAAAAGTACCTGGCCGAGCACGAAGGAGAAATCATTTTGCATCGGGCGTCGAAGAAAGCCTTTGACGATCTCGGCCTGAAAAAGCTCCCAACGTTTAAGAACTTGAACTCTGAATTTGCCACCCTCCTTGCAGAAAAGAAGGCGGCTTACGCGGAGTACCACGCAGCCCAAAATGAAATGCGGGAGCTTATGATCCACAAGGCAAACGCAGAGTATATCCTCGGAATCGGCGAGCAAACTGCTCAGAGGAAGGAGTACCAGTATGAATAAAGAAGCGCCTGAAAGGTGCGCAGCCAGAGAAGAATTCTCTGTCGAAGGGGTATGGGGATGTTGCCCCATCAAGCAGAACGGAGCACCCGTCAGGTGCTCCGTTTTCCGCTTTCGGGGCCCCGAAAGCATTGCTTGCTACAACTACTGTTGGCTATTTCTTCTTA
Source organism: Christensenellales bacterium (assembly GCA_050946115.1). Classification (GTDB taxonomy): domain Bacteria; phylum Bacillota; class Clostridia; order Christensenellales; family Aristaeellaceae; genus CAYFRC01. The sequence continues at coordinate 145,916 of JBMNUF010000005.1, read as the reverse complement.
GCGTTACCTCATTCCGGCAGTTGTAGCTTGTAAGGACCACCTCTTGTATCTTTTTCATGAATATTACGAGTAAATGTTGAAATAGAAGGTTTTTTGTGGTAAAATTACTTCGTCATACTATGTCCGCTTCAATGCTAAAAGATAAAGCGAAATACAGATAGGGGGACGACAACATGAGTTTACGATATGACAGGCTTTGGCGTCTTATGAAGAACAACAAAATGAAGAGAAGAGAGTTGGCTGTTGCGGCTGAAATCAGTGACTATACAATGGCAAAGCTCAGCAAAGATGAGCCTGTTTCTCTCGAAGTAATAATGCGGCTATGTAAAGTGTTTCACTGTGACATAGGTGACTTGGTAGAAGTGATTGAAGAGGAATGAATCTTTGAATTGGTGATAATGATGCGGCAACCTAAATGGGATAGATATGAAGTGGCACTTCTGATAGAAGCATATCAGAAAATTGAAGAAGATCGTACCAAGAGAAGGGCTATCATTGCTGCACTTTCAGCTAGTTTAAGGGAAAGAGCCTGTTTTGAAATTGATGATACGTATCGAAACGAAAACGGTATCAATATGCGCTTGGGTGAGCTCGATTTCCTTTTTTCTGGCGGATCGACTGGCTTGAAAAACACCTCGGATCTATTTCGCGAAATGGTTGATCTGTATATTCATGATAGAAACGGATTTGAACAAATCCTGATGGAGGCGAAGAAAATGTCTTCGAGCCCCTCAAATACACGCACTATGTTTTGCGAATGGCTTCAGGAAAAGGCGCCGAAGCTCAAACCCGATACGATATGTCTTTTGCTGGCCGTTGGGGAAGAATTCTGCAGAAAAATCAGAGTGCTGAAAAACCCGCTATTTGAAACCACCGATGTTGATACGATAAAAAAGTTCGTAAAGACGGTGTCAAACAACAAGATTTTTCGTATTCGCAACAAGAAGCAATATCCGGCAATTGTTAATGCTGCCAACTGGTATTATTCCTTCATTTGCGCTATGCCAGAGCTGGGCGTGTCCAAGTCCACCGAAGAAAGGCTAGAGGTAGAAAGTAATACTATATCCGGCTCACAGCAAGCGGAAGAAACAAAACCGGAATCCGGCACTCAGCCTTCAGAGAATACCCCTCTCGTTTCTGATACACACCCTGAAGAAGAAACAGAGAGCGATTCTATATCGGTGACCCTACCAAGCGGAAGTTTTGATGCTGAATTCTATAACTGGCTCTGCGACAAAGAAGGAATGGCCGTTCCTACTTGCAGGAGCTATGTTTCAGCACTCCATACTGCTGAAATATATGCCAAAGAACACGGATTTGAAACCACGATTCTATGCACCAAGGACAGTGATGTCTCTCTTACAACTGCTTCAGCGTTGATGCAGGATGCAGATTTCAGAGGGTTCAATCAGGAAAAGCATAATCGCTTTTCAGCCGCATTTCAAAAGCTAAACAAGTTCTTTGCATACTTGCATCCGGAAAAGTTTGGGATGATCCAGCCGACAAAGCGGATGCCCGCTGAGCCTGTGAGCGTAAGAAGGCCATCAGAATCAATATCGTCCACTCTTGCTGAGGCGGTAGATACCCTGATCAAAGGTGCAAGCGAAGGTATTAAAAAGGTTGATATTTGCGCTCAGCTTTCAGATTATAATACCCACCAGATCAACTTGGCGATAGCTGCTTGTCATGCTGTACTGGTTCTGAAGAAGTATTATCATCCGGATAACATCAGCGATTACCAAGAGATGGCAGACATTCTTCTTGAAGTAATAACGCGTCAGTTTTCCGCAAACGGTAATTATACCTCTGCGCAGCAGCTCTATAACGAAGCGCGCGCAAAACTGGACGATTTCTTCTTTTACAATAATGCGTTTGACTCTCGGCAAGAGGTCTATGATCTGGCTGTTCATCTCTTCGTTCAAGAAAAGTATAAAGGAAACTCCTTTATTTTCCTGAACAACACACATATTTGGAAGGAAGAACCGGATTATCCGAAAGACTACCACGGGCTCCTTATTAAATATGCAAGAGAGCACGGGAATGTTTTCAGCCGAGAAGAAGCGATTTCCTATTTTGATCAAATCGGATCTCCTTCCTCGGCACAGACTTTCTCAAATGTGCTCTTTAATACGGGTAGCCGGTCTTTCTTGCAGTGGTCAGAGAATCAGTTCATATTGACCGAGGCGCTTCATGTCAATGACTATTTCCTTGCCACGGTTAAAACGCAGATCGAGAATCTTCTTGAGGGAGAAGACTACATTGCGATGGGTGAGATAGATGATTACTTCTACACCACGCTTCCATCATTGCCCAGCGGCGTCTGTTGGTCTGCTCTATTGCTGGAGGATTTACTGAGAGTGTACGATATCGGCTTTGCGGCAATAGAGGCTGGAAACGATAATGATAAAAAAACTATTCCCGCCGCTATCGTTCGTAAGAATTCTCCGTTCAGGACCTTCAGCGATGTCGTCTGGAATGAGGTTTCAAAAGCTTTTTCTCTTCCGAGGGGATTTACCTCTCAAGAGTTCAGAGAGTTTTTGCTAGATAAAGGCTTTATTCGCGGAAGCGAAAAAATGTACAACGTCCACAAGACTGTCGCCGGAGATATCCGCTTCTTCTGGACAGATAAAAATAGAAAGGTCACGATCAACTAAAGACAAGGGTGACTTATATGTATGGATATAGATGGGTTGATGGCGAAAATGGGATATTCAAATTGGATGTCTCTGTTGCCGTTCAAAAAGAGATACGACCGGTCTTCAAAGAAGAACTGGATTTCTTTGAGATGTATAAAGTGTGGGAGTATCCAGAGACCGAGGCCCCGCTGCTATGGGCAGAGGGCATACGCAAGTATGTGCTCAATGGTGAGATAATTGCCGAAGCTAAGGGTGGAAGCGTTTTTGAGAAGCCTCAAATCATTGTTAAAAACACCTCAATAAAGTCGTTAGAACCTATTGACGTCAACAGATTGATTGATGTTAACAGATCGCTTTTAGAGGGTCTCACACAACGATCAATAAACTTTATTCGCGCTACATATGAGGATTATTTCTCAAAAGGCTATAAGTTTGTTACAACCTTTAGCGGCGGAAAAGATTCTATCGTTCTACTTGACTTGGTCCAAAGGGCTCTCGCTCCCGATCAGTTTTTCGTTATTTTCGGGGATACGGGCATGGAGCTGTCTGACACGTATAATGCGGTTGAGAAGGCCAAAAAGCACTATCCAAACTTGAACTTCCATACAGCAAAGTCTGTTTTCTCAGCTGAACAATCCTGGGATATGTTTGGCCCTCCAGGGCGAAAAATGAGATGGTGCTGTACCGTGCACAAGTCTGTTCCCACAATGCTAAAACTGCGGGAATTATGTAGTGATGGAGAAGATACTCGCGCTCTGGTTTTTGATGGCGTTAGAGCTGAAGAAAGCGAACGAAGATCCCATTATTCTGAAATCTCTAATGGGAAGCATATTAACCAAGTAAACTGCAGCCCGATATTTACATGGAATACTGGGGAGATCTTCTTGTATATTCTTTCAAGGAATATCCTCTTCAATCGCGCATATAGGTTTGGATCAAACCGAGTAGGATGTACGATTTGTCCGTTGTCATCGGGATGGAGAGATGCAATCTGTAATTTCGTATATCCTGACGAACTATCGCCTTTGTTAGACCGTGTTAAACATTACGGACGAAATATGGGCGTTTCCGAAAAAGCTATGCAAGGATATATTGCAACTGGCAGATGGAAATCAAGAGCCGGCGGAAGAGGAATGGATAATGGAGGGAACCGCGTTTATGAAGTAATCTCGGATGATAAGATTATTTTCAATTTCACAGAAAACACACAAGATTGGATTGAAGTCGCAAGAATACTTGGCCCAATAACTGAGAGGACGGCATCTAACGGAGAACAAATTATCAAAGGAAAGACATTTCAATTCAATATAGAGACAGAGAGCGGATTGAAAGTAACCTACTGGCCCAAGTCAAAAATGGATAGATTTATCATCAGTTGGCTTAGGGGAATCGCATATAAGGTAGCTTACTGTGTTGGATGCAGAACCTGTATTGTTGAATGTCCTACAGGCGCATTTTCAATAGATGAAAACGTAAAAATTTCTATAGATTCAACAAAATGTGTCCATTGCTATAAGTGCTTAACTGAAATAGAAAAGAGCTGCAAATTGGCCCGTTGCTTAACCACGACGATAGGAGGAAGTAACATGAAGTTTATTGGCATGAACCGATACACAACGCTCGGTTTCAGAGAATCATTCCTCGAGCACTTTTTTGAGCTTGGAAATGATTGTTGGGGGTCAAAAGAACTTGGAAATCTTCAGTACGCTTCTTTGAAAGTTTGGCTCAAAGAAGCTGAGATAATTGATGTTAATCCTCAAACAGATAAGAATGGTCAAATCACTGAGCTGGGACAAAAGTTAATGGAACTCGGTGTATACAACCCGTTTACATGGGCAGTAATATGGACCAATCTGGCATATAACTCATCTCTTATTAAATGGTACTTGCTTTGCGTTGACAAAGGAGAAGTGTATGAAAAGGGAGACTTTGTTTTCCTTATTGGAGATGATTATTCCGAGCGACAGCGCGAGAACGCGGTATCATCTCTTTGTGAAACGCTTGGGAAGAGCCCTATCGGTAATACACTAGAAATGGGGATTCCCATTCAAAACGGCAACACATATAAATACAACAAAAAGGGTTGGTCTACACCAGACGGGACAGCAATTCTTTATACCATGTATCGGTATGCAGAAAAGTTGGGAGGTCATTATAACACAACGCTAAAAGAGCTGAAATCCATTCGCGATAACAGACCGGAAGATTTTGTCGGAATGGATCCTGTTACAGTCTATGCGCTGGAGGAAGACGCTTTTAAGGATATGCTCCGTCAGCTCGCTAATGAGTATCCAGATTTCATAAAGATTGCCTTTGTCGCGGATCTGGACAACATCACGCTAAACAGTGAAAAAACGTCTCTCGATGTAGTTGATCTCGTCCTTGGAGGTGAATAAGAAATGGGAACAAAGTATGATTCGTTTATTGAACTGACTCCCGGTTATGAATCCGTTGTAGACATTAGTTCTGACAGCAGAAATGCTGACTTCTGGAGCCGCTATATCGTCAACGACGACATGGTGACTGCAGTAAAGCTGCTTGCCAGATCACTTCGCCCTGACGATCCCAATGAGGATGTGTGGCATTATTGGATCAAAGGATCATACGGAACCGGAAAAACCTACTCTGCTATCGTTATAAAACATCTATTATCGGATGACTATGCCACAGTAGAAAAGTTTCTCAGCAAGAACTCTCTGTTCTATGAGGTTAAAGACAAGTTCCTGAGCGCGAGAAAAAAAGGGCCCTACTATGTGAAATTCCGCAGTGGTGAATGCAAGCAACTCGATACTTCAAATAAATTCCTCTTCCAGATCGAACAATCGGTTAGAGACATTCTGGAGGAGAACGGGTTTACGTACACGGGTAGAAACTCACTAATTGATTCTGTCAAAAAAACTGTTAAAGACTTCAAGCCTAAGCTTGCTCAAGACTTTGAGGACGGGCAATTCCCTGAGTATTGGGGAACGTATGACAACTTTGAGGATTTCTACAATGCAGTCATTGCCGGAGATGTGATCGCATGCTCCAGCGCGCAGGAAATCCTCCAGTCTATGAACATAGGTCTTGCAACAGACCTTGAAACATTCAAGGTATGGATCAAAGATGTTTTCTCCGGAAACAGCGAACTCGCGAAGACCGGTATGTTTATCATTTGGGATGAGTTTACAGAATACATCAGGTATAACGATTTAGACATCATCCAACAGCTGTCAATATTCTCAAAAGAGATTCCGTTCTTCATTATCTATGTGATGCATGAGTTCCCCGGTGTTTTTTCCGAGAATGTTTCTGCTGGCCTTGGGAAAGCGGATGCCCGATTCCATAAGATCGATGTGTCTCTTAGCGAGAAGACCACACTGAAGCTTATCGGAGAGAGCATCATCACCCGCGATGGCATGAAGGACAATTGGGCAGATATATGCGATGAACTCTACTCTTCAATAAGTGGAAGCGTGCATTCATTCATGGGCGATCCAGGTGCAGAAATAGATGCAGCAACCCTGAAAAAGATATTCCCCATCCATCCGATGACTGTCAATTTGGTTTCCAAGGTGGCTGGCCTTGCCGCCTCAAACAGGAGTATTTTTGAGTTTCTGAAGAGCAATGGAGATGACGGCTTCAGAGCATTTATACGCAATAATGGCAGGGATGAATGGAAATGGGTCACTCCTGACTATCTATGGGATTATTACTTCGTTAACAATCAAGGTGGCAAGAAGGAACTGACGAAAATCGCCGAAGAAGCCTTAAAACATTACAACAAGGTAAAAGGCCAGATCAATGATGATCGTATATTGCGCGTTTTCAAATGCGCTATGCTCCTGTTAGCGACGATAGGATCAGGTCACAACTTGAAAAAGTCCAGATCAAGTAGAGGCATTCAGGCTACGGAAAAGACTTTGTGTGATTGCCTCTCAGGTATGTTGGACAAAACAGAAGTGTCCAATTGTCTGAAAACTCTTAGCACAGATCCGCTGAATGTTCTTGTTCTTGCGCCAGATCTTCATGAGGGCTCTCGTATTGAGCTTCCATACTCAGGAACGAGCGGTGAACTTGAAGCAGAGATTGAGAAAATTAAAAAGGAGAATACTCCGGGGAAACTATTTAATGCTGATTCGTATTTTGGATCTGTTTTAAAGAAGCAGTTTGTTCCTGAAGAAAAAGCGGTTGTAAAGCGCCTCATCTCTGATACGTGCTGGGGAACTACGCAGAATATCAATTATAAATTCGGGGAGTTGAAGAACGCTGTCGAAAAAACCTACCACAAATTTGGGTTGTTAATCGTAGCGGTTCCAAGTGCGGATGAGATAGAGAAGATCAAAACAACAGTCGGGGCACTCTTAGAAGAAGACGAAACGAAACGCATACTTGTCGTAATAATGCGATATCCGCTTGCCGAAGATATTTTTAAAAACTGGTATGAGTTAATGGCAAATGGGATTATTGCTCACAGATCTAACAATCCCGTGAACGGTGATTCTTTCAAAAGTCAAGCGATTGACCTCGTTGGCAATTGGGTCAGCACAGCTATCGGGAAAGATATGGACTTGATGTATGGAAGCGCTCCATCTCATGTTTACACAAACAAAGCCGTGATTGCTGCTTATGAGAAGATCGTTTTCAAGGTCTTCTCAGCTGCACCAGAAAGCATCATAAAAAAGATTACGTTGTATAAATCAGTAGCACTCGCGCCAGCTTACTATGGTGTATCCAAAACTACGCTTGAAAGTAAAAACCCGGCCAATGACAGGCAGAAGAACTTCAACCAACAATGGCAGGACTGTGTTGACATTCTCAGGGACAATGAAGAGAATGTGTGGGATTGCAACAGCGTGGAAGATATAATGGCTATGGAGGATACAAAAATTGGCCGTAGTATGGCTGCGCTGTGCTCTCTCCTCAACAAAGCCTTGACGTCAGGTACTGTTTTCTTAACGGATCTCTGGAACGACCTTCAGAAAGAACTGGGTTATTACGACACGGGCGTTTGTTGCTACCTTCTTGGGTTTGCTTTGCATTTTTACATTGGAAAGTTCACATGGTTTGACGGCAACAATGCTCACAAGCTTGATGAGGAGACGATATCAACGCTCATCGTAAGCATGTTAAGTGGGAAAGCTGCCGGGATGAAGCTCTCCAGCGAGAGCGACATCGAAAAGCGGTTCAAGGACATCACCAGAAGAGTGTTCGGCCTCACACAGGAAGAGGTCGGAGACGTCTATGAGTGCCGGAAGAATGTTAAGGTCCACATCACCAAGAATGGATATCCGGTATGGGCACTGAAGTATCTTGATGAAAGCGAGTATGCAGGGATAAAAGCGGAGATCTCTGAAATCGTCGACAAGTATGTTGAATACATCCTCGAAATTGGCAATCAGTCCGATGTGATGGAGGAGATCGTTGGTCTAATCAAGGCCAACCCAAAAGTATACGTTCAAATGCTGAACGCGCTTTTGAAAGACAAGAGCAAGCTCGTTGTCGGCATGAAGAACTTCATCTACGAACAGGCTCCCGATACCAAAGCAGCGTGTGACAAATACGGATTCTCCATGGATACTCTGTTTACGATGCTCAGCCGAGTTCTTGAAGAAGAGAAATGGCAATGGCGTGAGCAGGAAGTCAAGGAGGCAGCCGGAAAGCTTACACTTGATCTGACGTTGGTTGGAGTAGTCAACACCGTTCTTGACGGATCTGCTGAATCCGTTGAGAAAATCAAAGAGACCCTCTCAAATTATCTTGATTACATAAGCATTCCAGGATGCGTTTACGCATCCTTGCAAGATGCATGGGCTGGGACTGTTGCTACCTTGTATGCAATCGCAACGAATAAGTGGGTATCGTATAATGCTGAAGAAAAGGCAGCCATAATCAGTGAACTGGAACAGTATATGGCAGAGGCCATCGAGAACATTTCTCATCCGCTCAATGTACTAAAGAAGTATATTGAACGCAGCGGTATGGGGTCTTTCTCGGATGCCGAATATAGCGAGATCCTGCTCGCGTTGCCAAAGGAACCCTTCGCCCAAACAGAACACAACTTCAAATCAAACATCAGGAACAAAATAAACGACCTGGCTTATTCAAAGAAGGTCAATCAGTTATTGTATATTTGGCAAACAAAGACCGGTATCGATACTGTTTCCGCTTGGACGACGAAGTACATCATGCCCATTGTGTGGGTCATGCCTGATTCCAGCAGCGTTTTCTCTGTGATCACCGCGCTAGAGAAGAATGAGCGTATTGATGACATTCGTCTGGAGAACGCCCTTAATAGTATTGAGAATACCGATTTCTCTTTACTCTCTGACCAGGGAGAGATTGATAGGCGCTTCATCATCAACGTTGCATCGGAAAAGTACGTTGGAATCCTCCTTCCACATGTCAAAGAGCTTAAAGACAAGATCCAGAACAGCGGGTTCAGAAACTATACACGCTGGAACAACGACTTGGTCGGTATCCGATCAATTGTGGAAAAGTACATTGCGACGGATCTCAAGTCCGAAGTCAGCGATAGAGCTAAACAACGCATCAAGGGGAAGAGCAATCCAGACGAATTGAAAAAGCTGTTAGAGAGGATACTTGATCAGTGTTCTGAGGCCTGTCTGCTATTGCTTGACGAAGAATGATCCTTAGGAGGGGCGAACATGGTGTTTGAACAAAAGTCCTTACAGGATGTTTGGAAGTATATAAACGATGACAGGGATGAAACCCGGTTCGTTGCCAGAGTGTTCTTTGTGAACAGCCTGGGAACATACTATTCCTTTGTCAACAAGCTTGCAGAAAAAGCGGATATTATTGTGCGCATCTCTGATGAAATGTTCTGCAAAGGCTCAGACACCGTGCCGGACCTCAAGGCTCTGATTGCATTCCTTGACGAGAACAAGGATAAAGATGTCTTGATTCCAAGTCTTGCAGAGTATCTTCGTATAGGTGAAGCTACAGAGAAAAACTCTGCTTGTCTATACTCGATTCTAAACAGACATGTGCATTCTAAGAAAAGAGTATGGATCCCGATCTTTTTGGCAAAAGGGCTATTTCAATCCATAGTTGGTCCTCTTGACGAGGAGCGCTTTGCTCAGTCTTTGATCGAGATTGATGACGCTCCCGTTGACTTCTCAGCAACTGTTTATTCAAAGGTTTTTGCCAAGCAAAAAAGAATCGTTAATGCTGCTGGAATCCGTGAGTGGCTGGCACTATGGGATGATCAGAAAATTAAGACGGGAATGTCTTTTGCCACCCGTCAAATACGGCAGATGACACCTTCAAATGGAGACTATACTTTGAAGATCATCGCTGATCCATTTGAGTTCATTACAGATGCGTTGGTAGATACGGACGCTAAACTCTCAAAACAGATGGGAACAGATGAACAATGGGCATCTCTCATCCCGTTTGTCTCTCCGAACAGTTCCTTGGAGGAGATCATTCCGGGCGTGCTTAATATGCACCATTTCAAACCCGATAGTATCATCGGCAACTGGAGCAATCTCAGTGAAACGGAAAAATGGGCATTCAACCTCTGGTACCGTTTGGGCCTTAATAAGTCGAGTGACTATATTTCATTTGCTGTCTCCAAAACGCAGGTGTACGGAGACCTGATTCGCAGCTTAGAGTGTTCTATTCTGGACTGTATCGACAATCCACTTTTTGATGAGTGGGTTGGACAAAGAGATGTGATATTGAAAAAGGCTGGGTATCATTCTCCTAGTCAGGTCTTTCTGTCAAGATTTGATGGGATTACTGATACCAGAGTGAAGCTCAAAATTCTTACTGGCAGAACTCATGAGGAAAAGACTAAAATACTCGAACTGATTTCTCAAGCATTGCGCGACGGAAAGTCGCTTAACGACTTCAAAGCGCTACTGCAAGAGAAATACCCGGATTTGCTTCTGTATCTTAAGCCTTCTTCGTATCTTTCCGGCGAAATAAAAGAGTATATATCCAAATACAGATTCAATAAGATTGCAGACGTCTTTTCTCTGCAACTATCGACCCTTTCTGGTCAAACGGATTGTCTACAATTCAAGACAAGAGGAGCATTGTTATACACGTTAAAAACTGCCGTCAACGCTCCGTATTTTCTTTGGTTTGATGGACTTGGCATCGAATGGATCGACATGCTCATGATAAAGATCAAGGCTATTGATCCGTCCGTTTCGCTGATCGATGATGGAAACGGCTATATTGGGACAGCTGTTCTGCCGACAATAACTAAAGTCAATATGGCCAAGGCAGATCCTGATACCATTTCAGAGAAGAAAATCGACGATCTAGATACGTTGAGCCATATCAAAGATAAAAGCGATTGCAACTATTTCTCGATTATTGCCAAGCAATTCGAACTGATTGGGCGGATCGCTCAACGGATAGTTGATTCAATTGCAACCCATCCCGATATGGACATAATAGTTACTGCTGATCACGGCATGAGCAGAATGGCTGCAAAGGGATTTCACTTGACGCAAGGGGTGAATCCGCCGTCCAAATCTGAAGTGTTCAATCACGGAAGATACTGTGAACTTCCATCTGAGAGCTTTGCCGCTAGTGTATCAAACACAAAGAGAGATGGATGCACATTGGCGTTCTGTACTCATAATCATTTTACTTTCCCCGGGTATGCTCCAGGAGAAGTCCACGGAGGAGCAAGCCCTGAAGAGCTTTTGGTTCCCGTACTTCACTTTGCCAAGAAAGCTCAGCAATCTTCCTTACCAAAAGCTGTTCAATATAGGATGGCCTCATCGGAAGTTTATTTGGGCAACGATGGAGTCGCCACTATTTTGATCCAGACTGACGAGCCTGCTAATAGTCTTGTCGTTGATTATAATGGAAAAATGATTAGTGGCGATTCTTCAGATAAAATACAGTGGAGCGTTAGGATCGGCGGTCTTAGCGCCGGCAAGAGCTATACAATTCATGTATACCCAAACAACCTGTTTTCGCAAAAAACAGAAACCATCTTTGTGAAAACAAGAGGATTTGTTATTGACGATGATCTGTAAGGAGTATTGCAAATGCAAAAAAAGAAGGAAACATGCATTGATTGCGGACGTCAGCTTATGAAAGATGAGATAGCACTTAACAAAAAGCTGATTTCTTTAGATCTAAAGGAATTCAGATGCTTGAATTGCCTAAGTGTTTCTTTTGGTTGTGAGGTTGAAGATTTGCAAATCAAGATTGAAGAATTCAAAGAGCAAGGTTGCACTTTGTTTATTTAGGCAGGAGGGAGAAAAATGTTAGAAGATAAGGTCAGGCAAGTTTTCGCTGATATGGTTGTACTGAAAGATCCAAAGCGATCTGAGTTTTTCTCAAACCTGAGTATGCCGTCCTATATGAGAGACTGGCTGGTTATGAAATTCTCTGACAATCAAGGCAATATAGATTTCGACAGCACACTTGCTTATATCAAGAAATTCATCCCGGACAGAGATGCATTTCAGGTTATCAAGTATCGATTGATGCAAGGGAGCACCGAAAAGCTCCTTGCCAGGGTGCGCCTTGATGTAAATCTAAAAAAAGGGGTTGTTCAGTTTGAATTGCCAGATTTTGGCGGTTCGAGAGGCGGCGCATCTGGCATCGTGTCAGACGAAGTCCTTGAGAAGTATGCTGACACCCTTCTCAGAGAAAGTGAAAATTGGGGAATCATTGAGCTTGCTCTCGGAAGCACACTTAGCCTTGATGATGAATTCGAGAATGGCCCGAGTTCCAAACCATCAAAATTCTACGAAAAACTCTTTGGGAAGAGCAGCAAGGATAGTGACTATCAAGATGATAACCGCCCATCCTATAAACCCAATGAGATATATATGTGCGGCTACAAGCCGTTTTGCCCGTACAGAGTGGATTTAGACTTCTACAAGGAAGCAAGGAAGAGCTTCGATATTCATGAATGGATAGACGTAATCATTTCTGCAGTAGATTACAATCCTTCAGGATATCTTGACGCTGAAGGCAATATCTCTGAAGAGACCAAGCTCTTCTTCCTCAGACGTTTACTTCCGTTCGTGGAAAAAAGAGTGAACATCATTGAGCTTGCTCCAAAGGGAACCGGGAAAAGCTATGTGTACGAAAAAATCAGCAAGCGAGGCTGGTTGATAAGCGGAGGAACAGTTTCGAGAGCTTCCTTGATCTATGACAACGCTAAGAAAGCAGGAGGATTACTAACACGGTTCGACTATGTTGGATTTGACGAAGTCCAGTCTATTACATTTGAACAGCCGGGACAGATCCAGCAGGCTCTGAAACACTATATGGAGTTTGGCGAAATAAAAGGATTTGATGCTCAAATGTCTACCGAAGCTGGAGTTATAGTTTTAGGAAACATCGATGCCGGAAAGTTTGACATCAATCAGAACATGGTTGAGAATATCAGCGAAGTGTTTGGGGAATCAGCAACGCTGGATCGCTTCCACGGCTTTATTCCTGGATGGGAGATCCCGCGGCTTAATCAGGACCTAATCGCTAATGGCTGGGCGATCAATACTGAGTATTTCGCCGAAGTGCTCCATGCAATGCGGGACGACCTTTCTTATTCTGCCTTGGTCGATGAGTGCCTTGAAGTGCCGGCAAAAGCCGACAAACGCGACATGACTGCGATTAAGCGGCTATGTACTGCCTTTGTGAAGTTGCTGTATCCCAACGCCCAGCATAAAGAGGATATTGCTGCTGACGAATTCATCAAATACTGCCTGAACCCGGCCAAAGAAATGCGCGCCATAATTAAAAGGCAGCTTTGTATCATCGATCCTCAAGAATTTGATGTTCCCGGAAAAAACACGATTCCTGACGTTCAATATCATTGGTGAGGATTATGAAGGATATTATATATGCCGATAATGCAGCAACAACAAGGCTAGATGATGATGCATTTCAGGCGATGCTTCCTTGGTTGCAAGAGAACTATGGAAACGCATCTCAACCATACTCATTTTCCAGAGAACCCAAGAAAGCACTCGCAGAAGCGAGAGCCTGTATTGCTGCGTGCATCAATGCCGATCCAGAAGAAGTGATCTTTACATCCGGTGGAACGGAAAGCGATAACTGGGCGATAAAAGGATCTGCGCTATCCGATGCAGATCATCGCGCCATGATCACATCTGCTATTGAACACCATGCAGTTCTTCACTCTTGCGCGACTATCGAAAAGATCGGATATCCCGTTGCCTATCTCAAGCCGACGTCGGATGGATACATCTTGCCGGAGCACTTGGAGAGCATTATCACCGACAATACACGATTAGTTTCTGTTATGTTCGCCAATAACGAGCTTGGGAGCATCCAGCCGATCAAGGAGCTTTGTCAAGTCGCGCATTTACATGGCGCGCTGTTTCATACCGATGCAGTTCAAGCAGTCGGTCATGTAAAAATCGACGTAAAAGATTTAGGTGTCGACATGCTCTCCGCGTCTGCGCACAAGTTTAACGGGCCAAAAGGAATTGGCTTCTTATATCTGCGCAAAGGCGTGACACTCGCACCGTATTTCGACGGAGGAAAGCAAGAGCAAGGACTTCGGGCAGGTACGGAAAACATACCAGCTATTGTGGGAATGGCTACGGCACTGAAAAAGAACTGTAAAACACTAACCCATAATCAAATCCATTTGAAAGCTCTTGAAAAACGGCTTCTCTCTCAGCTTGACGACGCAGGACTTAAATACACGCGAAACGGAGGCAAAAACACGCTTCCTGGCTTGATTAGTCTGTCTTTTTCAGAGAAAGATGGCGAGGCCATCCTGCATCGGATGGATTTGATGGGGATCTGTATTTCTACCGGCGCAGCTTGTGATAGTACAAACACAAGAGTTTCTCATGTTCTCCAAGCAATAGGGTTGAATAATGAAACTGCAAAGGGAACTATTCGTATTTCATTGTGCAAAGATAGTTCTGAAGAAGATGTTGTGGCAATAGCTACTGCGTTGGTTCGAATCATCAACCAGTAAAAGGACTATTGGGAGGTTTTGGCCTTGGATATAGAAAGCAAGCTCCGACCTTTATATCTCATCAGGATACTCAAAGAGTATTCTGATGAAGACCATCCATTGACAACCGTACAGCTTATTAACAAGCTTCGGGAATTGTATGGAGTTGAATCCTTCCGAACAACAATCAAGTCGGATGTAGAAATCCTCCAAAAGGCTGGATTTGGTGTTCAAATAGTTCGATCTACTCAAAACCTCTATAGTTTTATAGACCGCGATTTTGACATCCCTGAGATTAAGCTTCTTATAGATGCAGTACAGGCGTCAAAGTTCATTACAAAATCGAAGAGCGATCAGCTCGTATCCAAACTGACCGCTTTTGCAGGCTCATTCAAATCACAGGAACTTAAGCGAAATCTTGTGGTTGATGGGAGGATAAAGGCTGAAAACGAACAGGCTTACCTCATTGTTGATGCTATAAATGAAGCTATAAATGTGAAAAAGAAAATATGTTTTCAAACAACGGAATACAACGTAAAGAAGTCCCGAATTCTCCACAACAGGGGTGAAATATACATCTTCAGTCCTTATTCATTAGTTTGGGACGGAGACTTCTACTATGTCGTCGGATTTTCCGACAAATATCAGAGCATCGGTAGTCACCGAGTTGATCGGATTCTCAAAAGACCAGAGATTCTTGATGAGCCCGCAGTGTCACCACCAAGCTCTTTTGACATCAACCGTTATATCAATACCATGTTTCGCATGTATGATGCTCCAAGGCAAAAAGTTGAGCTCCAGGTCGAAAATCATCTGATGGATGCCATAATTGATAAGTTTGGAACGGATGTTACAACCTATGCCTGCGATCAGCACAGTTTTAGGGTTGTCGCAGAGGTTGCGGTAGGTACCGTCTTCTTCAACTGGATTTTCGGTTTTCAGGGCCAAGTGAAAATCAAAGCCCCGGAAAGCGTGAGAGAACAATACAAGAAGTTGGTGCTGAAAGCAGCCGAAGACTTGTAATCTACGAAACCCGAGAGAATTATTCCTTTCGGCGGGGAGATACATAGATGAAGAAATTATTGTCGGTTATTTTTGTGATTGCCATCGTTGTTTCTCTTATAGCAGGACTTATGGCAATCCCTGCATATGCAGATCATAGATCAGAAACTCTTACAGGGAAAGTCTATGATCTTGGTGAAAAAGATAAATATGAACTCACAAAAGCGCGGGCCACAAACGATGCTGCAAGCCGATTCTACCTCAGGGGGGATATTGCGTCCGTATCTTCAAAAAATGGTTTTGCAAGTTATGGCGTCCAATCAGGCAATTTAGATCTCGTGTTTAATGAACAGTTCTGGGCAAAGTTGTTCGATCCGTCCGATTCCACTGAATGGCACATCATTTCAGATAGTTCTAAGACCGTTGACAGCACCGAGCTTAACCAGAAGATTAACTCCGGTGCGATCATTGTGCAAACGTCAAAAGATGGCAAGACATGGATCACTTCTGATTATGAAACGGACTTCTATGCAAAAATGGATACCATGAACCACAGAAGTTCAGGTGGCGATGCGATAAATGCCTTCTATCGAACAACAAATGTCCAGTTAACAAATGGCTGCTTTTACAGAATCATCGTTGCTTACAAACTACAGCGGAATGTAGATCCTACACAGATTTGGTTCGTCTCTGTGCCGAAAACGGAAGAGAAGGAACGCATTGAAATATATCAGTTCTACGCCTTCGACACGACAGTCGATCAGGGCGAAACACTTAACACTAAAAATGCGTATGAATTTGGTGAGGTATATCGCGTTGATAGTCAAGACGGATTTACCAATCCTGAATTGATCAAAAGCGATGATCCGCACATTGATTGGACTGTCGGCAAATTCTATGTCAGCGGTTATACCGATGTTAGAATGGACAATGGTGTGCCCGTGTTTTGGAAAGTGCCGGGTGATAGAGCTGCCCTGTGGTTCAATTTAGAGCAGGAATTGGATAAATGCAACTGACGAACCGACGTTAAGATCAATTATATTGAATCTGGTTCGGATATTTATTTCGGGACACCAGAAATTAAAGATTTTGGACGTGGTGCACTGATAGTAAGACGAACCGACAAAGAAAACAAAAAAGAACGACAGATTTATACAAACTACTTAGAAGCGTCTGCCACAGTTGGAGCGAATACGCGAGTTGATTTGTTTGAAGAGGGTGATTACGAAGTAGCACTCGATTACCAGTTGCATTATGATAAGCCTTTTGTGTTTGGCTCAACGACTACAAAAACGTTGACATACAGAATCTTCTTCAAGTTTAAGGTGCGAAATGGCGATATTTCCGCTTTCCTAAGAGACGTCGATACAAACCAGTTCATTACTAATGCCAATGTTGCAGAACATGGTTTTTACATTGATGTAGCAAATTCGCAGTACCTGACTATGTCCATCAAGCGAGAGATTTTGACCGATAGCCTCGATGGTCTCGTTGAAGACACAAAATTCAGTGGTGTCGCAAAAGAAGGCAGGTCGTACACAGAAGAAGGAATATACACGGTCACAATAAAAAATCTTGCAACAGGTGATAGCGTAATAAAAAGGGTTTATGTCGGTAATCGTGACATCCTCCTGGCGCACATGAAAACAGGGATGTCGATCAGTGCAATTAATGAAAAGCTTGCAACTGGAGCCACCATTGACGCAAGTGGTCAGATAATTGAACCAGAACCGCCACAGGAAACAACAGTGGAAACGCCTACCGAACCAGAAGAAAGCTCCGAGCCTCTTGAAACTACAGAAATTCCGGAAGAAACAACATCTTCGGATTCTTCACCCCAGCCAAGCAGCGAACCAGAAACCACATCGAATCCGATAACACCGAATACTTCTGCAACGGCTGAGCCAAATCAACCTGAGGATGAGCAGACACATAAAAATATCAATGTGCCTGTAATTACTGCTGTAGCCGCAGTGGCTATTACTTCTGCAGGATTCGCCGTCAAGAAAAAGCTTCGCAAAAGAGATAAAGCGTCGAATTGAGGGAGACAGTTATGAAAAGGCTGATTTCTATCATCCTCGTATGTGCTTTTCTGTTAAGTGGATGTGCTGCCCCCAATAGCAGTTCAATGTCAGCAGAACCGGATGCACCGGACATGAATGTATCCAACGAAACTCATCAGCCGCAGGCTGGAGATGAAGGAATAGATTCTACAGATGTTCACGAAGCACAGGCTGAGGTCCCTTCCAATCAGGTTTCATCTAATCCACAACCTGACATCACATTCACGGGTCTTGATGATGCTTCTCTACTTCAGTTTGTCGAGGATAATGTATACACATCGCTGATCCGACAACTCAATAGTGAGGACTACTTCATTGAGAACGTAGAGGCTATTTATTACCCAAAAGAGTATATAGAGGCCCTTGCGTTTAATTCCCAACCAAACCGGTATTTCGGGTATACTGTCAATGAGCTAAACGAGCAATTCCAAGGCAAAAAATACGTTTTCACACTTGGTGCAGATGGTCAAACAATCGTAGTCCCAATGGAGACAGTAAACGATGACATATACGTCAAAGCCATGGAAGACGTGTTAGTCGGAACCGGCGTTATTCTGATCTGCGTGACGGTTTCGGTAGTTGCTGCACCTGCAGCTCCAGCAGTAGGAATGATATTTGCTGCTTCGGCTTCGACCGGTACAGCATTCGCATTAGAATCCGGAGCGATCAGTTTCGCCGCAGCTGCCATTGCTAAAGGATATGAGACAGAGAGCTTTGATCAGGCAATAAAGGCCGGTGTGGCAGCCGGTGGCGAGGGTTTCAAATGGGGCGCTATCATTGGTGTTGCGGTTGGCGGTGCTCAAGAGGCTATAGCACTGAAAGGTGCCACTCTCAATGGCCTGACAATGAACGAAGCAGCCAGAATTCAAAAAGAGTCCGGCTATCCGCTTGAACTAATAAAACAGTTTAAGAGTGTTGAGGAATATGAAGTCTATAAAAACGCTGGCCTCTATACAAAAATGGTAAATGGGAAACTGGCATTAGTGCGGAACATTGATTTGGAGTATGTTTCAGAGCTTCCCACCGGAGAGAAAGTTACCAATCTCGTTAGGATGCAAAAAGGCTATGCGCCGCTTGATCCTGCAACCGGGAAAGCATATCAGCTCCACCACATCAATCAGAATCCCAATGGAACACTGGCCATACTAACCGAGGCTGAACATCAAGGCAATTCATCTATACTAAATCTTTTTGGTAAGGAATCCGAAATAGACAGAAAGGCTTTTGAAGCGATTAGAAAAGAGTTCTGGCAGAAGTATGCTGCTGGATTGTTGTAAGGAGAATAAATATGAGTATTAGGGACTTACTATCTTCAAAAGAAGATGCGTATCTTGGAAATGGTGTCGACGAGCATTTGATACATGAAGCCGAAACCGAACTGGGACTTGTATTTGCAAATGATTATTTTGAATATCTGTCAACAGTGGGTTTAGCAATGTGTGACGGTCATGAACTGACCGGGATCGGAAATGCTGATCGGACGAACGTCGTTTCTGTTACGAAGCAGCTCAAGGCGTTCAAAGAAGGAATCCCTGCTGATTGGTACGTTATAGAGAATGGTAACATGGACGGAGCGGTGATCTGGCAGGACGCCAAAGGGCATGTATTCTTCAACAAAAGGAAAGAATACGACACGCTGGCAGATTTCTTTGCCGATCTATAAATCGAAAGCCCCACCGATTTTTTTGAGAAATTGGTGGGACTTTAGCTTTTATACGATCTGTTTATCATGAAGAAGTTGTTTCTCGGTTCCATCGGGAGCCCAAGGTTATACACTAATACTCAGAATCTCAATTGCATTTGCTCGTGCATATCTGATAGTATTCTTCGTTCCCCCTGGCTTTCCATTGAAAACAGCAATGACTCTTGCAGATTGGTCAACCATCCATTCGTTACGGATCTGAAAGCAAGCTCGACTGTAATTCTCGCAGATGTATTTCACGAGATCGGCTTTCCTCATCACATCCGCATACCGCTGTTTCCAGCTTTCATCCCAACTACGTTCAAATCCCTCAAAGGGGCTGGCGCAGATCAAGTGGATAGGTAAGCCCTCGTCTCGCAGGCGTAACACTATTTCTGCCGCCCATATATCGACACCACGAGCCATCCCAGATATGAAAGTGACAAACCCTTCCTCAACAGCTTTACGGATTTCGGTTTCAAGCCATGCGATAATCTCCGCTTCTGGCCGATCCAGCTTTTCAGGACGATGGCCCGTGAAGCAGCACCGCTTTTTTCTCTTCTCCTGCTCCGTCATTTTCCCCTCCACATATTGATCTAAAGCCCCACCAGCTTAGGCTTGGTGGGGCTTTAGCTTTCATCTGCCCTTATTTTCTTGAAGAAGTCGTTTCTCGGTTCCATCGGGAGCCGCAGGTTGTAGCCTAACCGGATCAGCTCCTGGAGCTTGATGAGCATCAGGTTGATTTCTGAATTCATCAGGCTGGCGATTTGAACTACATCGTAACCTTCTCTGGCATATTCAAGGCACTCTCCCGTGTCGATGAGCAAATGAGCCGCAAAAGCGTTGGCCTCATACTCCGTAGAGTTCTTCATCCTGAAGAGCTCAAATTCCCTCATTCCACCTTCTTTTGCCAGGGGACGGTGGTAAATGTCATGACCTAATTCATGGCCGCAGACCATCTTGGTCAGGTAAGTATCCATCCGGTCATTGAGAAAAATCACTCTGTGCTTCCATCGGTAAACGTACATTCCGAGAAGGTCATTGAAATAATCGACCGGGATCACGTCAATGCCAGATGCTCTCGAAATCATAACCGGGTCTCTTGTTCCGTGGAACTGGACAAGGCTATTCGCCTTTTTGTAGATTCCCTCGGAGTCAATCATTTCCTATACACCTCCTTGCTGAGCCTTTGCGCTCAGGATAATAATACCACCTTTGCTGTCCAATTATTCGGACTTATTGCCGCGGTATTTCTTGGGGGTGTATTTTTTGTTTTCTTCCTTGGCTTTCCAATAGTAGTCCTGGAGGGCTCTCATTACTCCGTCGAGATCGTCGTCGGAGAGTTCGCCGCCGGCAAATAGACCACCCATCTCTTCCACGAGCTTCATCGCCTGCTTCTTTCCGCTATACCCATAGCGTTCTGCCGCAGCCGCGACAAAATCATCGTTTTCGTTGTGAAGATAATCAGCGGAGACACCAAGAATCTCAGCAAGACGCACATAGACGCTTCGATCCCGAGGATAGGTGCTTCCTTTCTCGTAGTTGCTGATTGTATTCAGCCCAAGACCTGCCTGTTTTCCGAGCTCAGCTTGAGTCATCTTTTTCTGAAGCCTGAGCGTTCGGAGCTTTTCGCCAAATGTCATAATCGCGCCCTCCTGTGATTCACAAATCATTTGTGAATTTTCTTGAAATCCCCTTGACATTCACAAGTGAGTTGTGCTATAATCTGATTCACAAATCAGTTGTGAATTGCTGACTGTATTCTACACCGATTTGTGGAAATTGTCAAGAGGGTTGGGAAAAATGTTACGAACAATTCTTCACTGCGACATGAATAACTTCTATGCCAGCGTCGAATGTATGCTGAATCCCAGCCTGCGCGATAAAGCCGTGGCGGTTTGCGGTTCGGTAGAAGAAAGGCACGGTATCGTTCTTGCCAAGAACTACGCTGCCAAAGCCTTCGGCGTTTCAACCGGGGAGGCAATCTGGCAGGCGAAGCAGAAGTGCCCGAACCTGACGATTGTTGAACCGCATTACGAACAGTACATGAAGTTCTCCAGGAAGGCGCGGGAAATCTACGGACGATATACCGACTTGATCGAACCGTATGGCATGGACGAGTGCTGGCTGGACGTTACCGGAAGCAGGACGATGGGAACTGGCTTTGAGATTGCAGATGAGATTCGCAGGACAATCACTTTTGAACTTGGCCTTACGATCTCAGCAGGCGTGAGCTTTAATAAAATCTTTGCAAAGCTCGGTTCTGATATGAAGAAACCGGATGCTGTGACGTGTATTCCGCAGGAGACTTTCAAAGACCAAATCTGGAATCTTCCAGCGTCGGATATGCTCGGCGTCGGAAGGGCAACTGAAAAGGTTCTGACTCGTTTCGGCATCAACACCATCGGCCAGCTTGCAGCAGCGCCGGACTATCTGCTCCAGAGCCACTTTGGAAAAAACGGAATGGCACTCAAACGCTATGCCAACGGTCTGGACCGCTCTCCCGTGATGCGGTGCGATTATGTCAGCCCCGTCAAAAGCATCGGACATGGGATTACCACTCTGCAAGACCTGGAAAACAATGCGGAGGTCTGGGCCGTCATGCTTGATCTTGTTCAAGACATTGGAACCAAACTTCGAGCGCATAAAAAGAAAGCTGGTGGTGTTGCAATCTACATCCGAAACAACGAGCTCTTCGGAAAGGAATGGCAATGCAAGTTCGGGATGCCCACTCACAGCCCGACTTACCTTGCGAGAGCCGCCTACGATCTCTTCTGCAAGAGCTACAAATGGGACCGCCCGATCCGTTCTGTAACCGTCAGAGCAATCTATCTTGTGGAAGAAGACGCCCCAATCCAATGTGATCTTTTCACTGATATGAACGCGCTGGACAAGCGGGAACGGCTCGATGCGGCGATTGAATCTATACGCTCAAGGTTCGGCAAGAACGCGATTAGGAACGCTGTGCTGTGCCAGAGTATAAAGATGCCGGCAGAGAAAACCATTGATCTCGTCATGCCAACCGGAATGATTTAGGAGGACACAAAACGTATGACACACAGAAAGGTTTTTGTTGCCGTCAATCTCGACGTGGATGTTGACGGACAGATTCGGCCTCGTTCCATCCGATGGGAAGACGGGTATATTTACGAAATAGATCGTCTCAAGCAGCGCACACGGGCTGCATCAACCAAAGTCGGCGGCTGCGGTATGCGGTACACCATTATGGTCTGCGGAAAAGAGACCTATCTATTCAACGAGGATGACAAATGGTTTGTTGAGGCCAAGGAGGTAAACTGATGATCCTATCTCATGATGATATTGAAGACATTGCTGCCGCTACGATCAGCGATTTCAATGAATTCTTCTATAAGGACGGCATCCCGGAATCGCGGACAATGCCGATCTCGACGCCCATCGATCAGTTCGCGTCGGACTATCTGAAGCTCCAGGTTTCTTTTACGCATCTTTCTTCTGACGGTTCCTTCTGCGGGCTGACTGCCTACGAAGACACCGAATACAAATGTGAGATTGATGGCGTATCGCGGGTTATCCCGTTGAAGAGAAATCAGGTTCTTCTTGACAGCAGTTTCATTCAACCCGGCCAGGTCAAGAAGCTCTGCGGGAAACGCAGATTCACCCTTGCTCACGAATGTGCCCATCAAATCCTCTTTCAATTGGAATCAGACGAGGGCAAGGCAGCCTGCCGCAAACAGTACGCTGCTCGTCGCTGCTATTCTTTGCGGGATCTGAAAACCCGCGAAGACTGGAATGAGTGGCAGGCAAACGCCCTTGGCGCAGCGATCCTGATGCCAAAGGAAGAAATCGGTTTCGCGATGTGGCGCTTTGCCCCCGGCAGAAAGCTGAAGAATTACGGCGGTTGGTTTCCCTACATGGATCGCGTCGCGTTGAAAATCATGCGTGAGGCTTTCGGAGTTTCAAAGACAGCCCTTATAATCCGTCTTCGCCAGCTCGGGCATCTGGAAGATTACCCATATTCGGAATTCTTCGATCCGTTGGAGGTACTGGCATGAGCAAATCAGAGGTTCATGTTCAGGAACCTTCTGAGGAAATGAAACAGAAAATAATCAGGGCACGAATAGCAATATCTACTCAGAAATCAAGGTTCCTAAAGTGCCCTTACTGCCAACACAAAGCCATTTCGGTTTTTGACGATACCCGCGGACACGTTGAGGCCAAATGCAGCAAATGCGGACGCATTACGGCTTTTGATGTCCTGAACATGAGACGGTTAAGGCTGAATCGTCGGTACTCAATTCGCATCTAAATAACAACTGAATAGTCATAGCTGAGCTCTGGAGCCGCCTGATTGGTGTAGTCATCCTAATGCCGCATGAAGCAGAATCACCCGATTCTGTTTTTTCGGCAGGGATTTCATAACCACCGTCATGCGGCTCTTTTTTTGACCTTTCGGCTGCTACAGGCAGCGGAAAGGTTTTTTCATGTCCCAGCGTTGGCTCTGCTTTATCGCCAAGTACCCGTAATCTCCGGTTTTTGACCTTCCACCAAATCAAAAACCAAAGGAGATTACAAAATGTTCAAAACAAAAGAATTCGATTACGACCTCTGGACTACATCCGAAAACGGCACAAAGCACTATTGGGCAAGGGTGCGAGCAACCGGAGAAGTTGCAGAGATCAGCCATGAGGTTATGAGATACCTCCGCGCAGAAGAAAAAAGAATCTACCGTGAGTTTATGGCAATCAACGAACACGGCTCTACGCTTTCTCTCGACGTTCCGCACGATGATGAAAAGTCGAGCTGGGAGGAAGACAACAACTTCGGTGCGATAGAAATGGAGACGAAGCTCGAAGAGGAAGAGTTTCGCCGTCTTCTCACCGCGGAACAGCTTGACGTTTACCTCCACTGCATCCTCGGCGATGAATCCGCGACCGCATACGGAAAGCGTCATGGCAAAACCCAGCAGGCTGTAACTGCGACGATCGTGCTAATCAGAAAAAAAGCAAAAAAATATTTCGGGTGACTTGTTATTCCTCTCAAAAATGTCCGTTTGCGGGTGAGAGGACAATCTCTCCCGATGGGGTTATGGGATTCAGTTTTCTCCAAACCGTATTGGTTTGAGTTCCTTGAAAACTGAATATCCAGTCATCAGGTACATTCCCGATGCCAATAGCTACTCTTACAGGCGCGCCATGACTCCGCAAGGACGAGCGATAAAGCCCATGTAACAAAAACCGGTCTGCAACCGGAAGCGGCCAGGACGGGCGTCGGGGACAATGATACTTCCGTAATTCGCGGCCCGGCCACAAAGAAGGCGGGGAGGTTAGATTCCTATGGTGCGGCCCTGCAAGCCGCCGCCTGATGATTCCCATCGGACTGAAAAGTCTTCTCTCGGGGCGTCGAGGACAAATAGAGAGAAAAAACACGCTTTATGGGAAGCCGGTTCTTCCGGCTGGATGACCGGCTTCCTTCTACATAGTTTATCGGAGGAACTTATGACCTATCAGGACAGATTCAACAGCGAACGCTACCTGGATATGACCGCATATCTGGCAATCAGAAACATCGAACGGAGTGAAAGGAGAAGAAGTAAATTGAGAGAGGATTGGGATTTTCGCCGCGGCGACCTTTACATAGCCGACCTCGGTTATGGCGCTATGGGCTTTGACGGTTCTCATGTGCAGGGTGGGGTGCGTCCCGTGGTTTTGCTGCAAAACAATATCGGCAACTTTTATTCTCCCACGCTGGTCATCGTGCCAATCACATCGAAGGTGTGGAAGAAAACTGACCAGCCCACCCATTACCTGATCCGGAAAACCCAGGGCCTGTCGTCTGACAGCATCGCCCTTGGCGAGCAGATCACTACCATAGATAAACGGCAATGCCTGAAATACCTCGGAAGGCTCAGCCGGAAGGAAACAGACGCAATCAAGGAAGCTGCGATTATCGGAATCGGCGGTAACGTCGATATTCCCGAAGAAATCGACGCGCCATAAGGAGCATACCATGAATACAGACAGAGCAAGCAAGATTTCTCAGAAAGAGGCGTACCGGATCATGCTTCGTGATTACCCGGACATTATGAATATCGAACAAGTATCCCGGATTCTTGGCGTGAGTACCAAGACCAGCTACAAACTCATCCGCGACGGACAGCTTTGCTGTCTGAAAGTCGGGCGGACATATCGTATCCCCAAGGTTCACCTTTTCACATTCCTCTGCATAGGCGCGCGGAGCCAGCAGCAGGCGGTCTGATTCATTTCAAATAGGTTTAAGGCGGCATCCTTGTCGTCGTGAGATCGAATGAGTATAATTATCACGGTCAACGACAAGTGCCGCCCTGCGAGAAAGGAGTACATAATGGTAGCAGGACATGTAAGAGAAAAGAAAGGCTATTACTACGCGGTACTTAACTACACCGATGTCTTCGGAAACCGGAAGACAAAATGGATTGCGACCGGTCTACCGGTCAAAGGCAACAAAAAACGAGCGGAGGCATTTTTGCAGGAGCAGCGGCGTCAATTCGTTCAGGACGCGCCGCCCGAAAACGATATGCTATTCGCGGACTACATGGAACAGTGGCTTGGGGTCGTGAAATCCTCCATCGCCGTAGCGACCTTCGCTTCCTATACCAATATGGTTAAGAAGGTCATCAGCCCCTATTTCAGAGAGAAAGGGATCACTCTGAAGGAACTGACCGCAAAGGATATCCAGGTCTTTTACTTGAAGGAACTGGAGCGTGTCAGCGCTTCCTCGGTGATTCACTACCACGCGAACATCCATAAGGCTCTGAAATATGCCGTGAAGCTCGATCTCATTCCCGGCAACCCAGCCGATAAGGTGGAGCGGCCAAAGAAGGAAAAGTTCTCCGCGAGCTTCTACGACGCGGAAGAAATCAACAAGCTCTTTGAAGTCTCCAAGGGAACCAAGCTGGAAATCCCGATTCTTCTCGGTGCGTTTTATGGCCTGCGCCGCAGCGAGGCAATTGGCCTCAAATGGGAAGCCGTAGATTTCGAACATGACACCATCACGATCAAGCACACCGTAACGTCCGTTGGTCTTGACGGGAAGCATATTCTCGTAGCCCAGGACACGACAAAAACCAAGTCCAGCAGAAGAACCCTTCCTTTGGTTCCTTTCGTCAAGGAAAGGCTTCTCAACCTCCGGGAAGAACAAAAGGAAAACAGGCGGCTGTGCGGACGCTGCTACAACCGGGAATATGAAGATTATATCTGCGTCAATGAAATCGGAGACCTCATCAAACCTGAATATATTTCTTCAACTTTCGCCGGATTCCTTGAAGCGAACGGCATGCGCAGGATCAGGTTCCACGATCTCCGGCACTCTTGCGCTTCATTGATGCTTTCCAGCGGAGTTCCCATGAAGCAGATTCAGGAATGGCTTGGTCACAGCGACTTCTCGACGACGGCCAACATTTACGCCCATCTGGAGTACAGTTCCAAACTGTCTTCGGCT
This sequence comes from Christensenellales bacterium, assembly GCA_050946115.1. Lineage (GTDB taxonomy): Bacteria > Bacillota > Clostridia > Christensenellales > Aristaeellaceae > CAYFRC01. The sequence continues at coordinate 119,159 of JBMNUF010000005.1, read as the reverse complement.
GACGCGATGCTTTCCGGGCTTGGGATTAAAGCCTCATGAATGTCGGGGAACAAGAGCACGGCGGGTAATCCCGCAAGGCAGAAAAAAGTGGAAAGTGCCCGTCTCTGGACACTTTCCACTCAAATCTGGCGGAGAGGGCGGGATTCGAACCCGCGTGGGATTGCTCCCAAACTGATTTCGAGTCAGCCCCGTTATGACCACTTCGATACCTCTCCGTGTTTATCTCAACATCTGCCCCCCGAAAAACACCTCGGATTTTGGGGAGAACTGATGGGGAGAACATATATGATTTTTGGCTTTCGATCCCTCCGAAAACCCAGTAAAATCAAGGGTTCCGGGCCACGGAGGGTACATAAAGGACATACGATTTCGAGGGTGATTCGGCGGCGTCCGCCTTCGACTTCCTCCACGAAGTACCCCGCCTTGCCGATGGCGGTAACCAGCTCGGCAACCACGCTCTTGCACGCTTTGCCTTCGAAGCCGGTGAAGTCGGCAAGAATCTTGGTGCCGTCTTCGTTGCGGGCTTCCACGTTGGTGACGTTTCCACCGGCATCGTAGTACACGGAGATCTGCGGGTTCACGGACAGCCACAGGACGCCTCCCCGGGCATTGGCTTGATTGCCCTTGTCGATCAGGGGATAGATACCGATGCACAGTGCAATTACCAGAGTACAGGCAAGAACAGTGAGCAGCTTCTTCATTGAGAATCATCCTCCTTTGAATTGGTCGTTTTGCCTTACGATATAGGATTACGGAGCCGATTCCGGAAAAGCGGGGTCAGATGCAAGCTTTTTTGGTTTATATCGTTTTTCCTCGCACAGACAGAATACGCCCGCCCCGGAGAAAGGCCGAAGCAGGCGTAAAAACATGCATCTGTATTCGCGCGGGTTAGTCATCATCGTCGTCATCATCGTCGTCGTCGTCATCTTTATCGGCTCTTCTGCCGCGGCGTTTAACGTCGTAATCGTCATCATCGTCATCGTCATCGTCATCATTGTCGTCATCGCCGTCGTCATCGCCGTCGAAATCATCGTCGTCATCATCATCGTCGTCGTAATCATCGTCGTCATCGTACGCATCGTCGTCGGCGGAAGCGGGAAGGATAATCCTGCTGTATCCGTCGCCGGTGATCACGATGGTTACGGAGAGTCGGCCGCGGAGATACTCGTCGACATGATTTCCGAGAGAAGTACCGTGTGTTATGATCCATCCGCTATCCTTGGCATCCAGCGCAAGGGAGAGCTTGCCTCCCGCGCGGAGGAAGTCCATCCGAATTGCCCGATCGATGAGCTCGGCGACCACCAGATCCAAGCCTTTTTCTTGATATCCGTAACCGTCTATCAGCACGTTTCCGTCCTCGTTGGTGCCCCGAAGGCCGATTACCGCATCGTTTCGGTCCACATCGATCCGCACCTGCGGGTTCATGGTCATATGCACGGACGCATAGACCATATCGGGCCGCATGAACTGCGGAATAAAGAGAATCAGGAGAACGGCGGCGGCAACGGCAGCCAGTGAGACGAACAGCCCGATGGGTTTCTTTTTCATCGGCGCGGCCTGCGGGACGTCGACTTCCATCACATCCGCGACAATCTGCCCGACCTCGTATCGCATATTGGCGACTTTTAGGAACCGCCCGTTTTCATCCAGAACCACCGCATAGCCGGGATGACATTCCATTACGATATATTTCATTTCGATGCGGCCTCCTTTCTCGTGAGGACATGCCGCAGGTGTCCCCGGATGATTTCATACCCGTTGGTCTGGATCAGCAGCATGGCTACTATGTATTGTCGGTGCCGTTCCAGCGTTTTTCGCTCCACGCCGGAACCGAGGACGAGCTGTGCCATCGGCAGTTTTTTGGTTCGCAATAGTTCGTCCAGCAACCGGGGATTTTCTTTCGCATACCGGACGGCCGCGGCACAAGCCGCGAGCGTTCGCTCCTGCTTGGGGCAGTTGTCTGCAACATCGGAAAAAGTCACGTTGAACTGTGCCATGACCGCGGACAGTTCTTCGATTTCGCGCCGGGTCGCCTCGCGCGTGGCGGAGGCTTCATACGCATCTTCGTCGTCGGCGAGGGTATCCATCAGGGTGCGATCATCCTCTTCGCCGCTCTTTTCATACAGGGACAGATGCCCGCGATGGCGAATCTCCCTTCGGCTGTAATCGATGAGCCGGCTGCGAATCAACAGCGCCGCATACCCAAGGAACGTGCCCCGCCCCTTTTCGTACCCCATGATCGCTTCGTAAAAAGCCGTCATGGCGATGGAATACTCATCGTCCCGCTCGGTACACTGCCTGCCCATGAACCTGGCAGCCTCCGCACGGATGAAGGGGACATAGGCACGGATCAGATCGTCCGCTCTTTGGGAATTGTCCTTTGCGGCATAGACTTCCTCTATAATCCGATGCGCACTGGCCATAGGCTCACTCCTTCTCGATGACAGAATACGTATGGGCGGATGGCGAAACGAGGGAGAACGTTGCGTTTGTAAAAATTTAACGGGGCGGCACCATATTGCGCATCGTCGTCATGATATGTCGTCGTATCGGTGAGGCCGCATATGCGGCAGCGGTGTTTACCTTCCTATTTAATCAGGTCGTGCCTGCATTTGGGCCTCGTTTTCCGCATTTCAGGCAGGTACCCCTCCATGAATAACATCGACCCCTCCACGATGCCGCGGAGGGGTCGATAACGTGGACTAATTGTATTTCGGGCGCCTTGCGTAATGGGTGTGGAGCAGTTCGTGCGCCTTGTGGCTGTTGGGCTTGCCGAGGAACTCGTCGTAGAGCTTCTTGATCGAGGGGTTTTCGTGCGATTTGCGGATCGGCTTTTCGGCGTCCTCGTTGTACAGCGCCTTGGCGCGGAGAATGCGCGGATCGCCCTTCTCGCGCTGCTCGGGGCTGACGATCGGCTGACCGCCGCCGTTGACGCAGCCGCCCGGGCACGCCATGACCTCGATAAAGGTGTAGTTCTTCTTGCCTTCCTTGATGCTGTCGAGAACCTCCGCCGCCGCGGCGGTGGAGCTTGCGATGGCGACGTTGACCTCGAGCCCGTTGAGGTTCAGAGAGGCTTCTTTGATGCCCTTGATGCCGCGGACCGCCTCGAAATTCACGTTCTCCAACTTCTCGCCGGTGATTGCCTCATACGCGGTGCGCAGCGCGGCTTCCATGACGCCGCCGGTCGCGCCGAAGATGACGCCCGCGCCGGTCGATTCGCCGAGCATGGGATCGAAATCCTCATCGGGCAGCGCCGCAAAGTCGATATTCGCCTGCTTGATCATCTTCGCGAGTTCGCGGGTGGTGATGACGACGTCGACGTCCTTCAGCTCGTCCTGAGCCATCTCCTCGCGCGCCGCCTCGAACTTCTTGGCGGTGCAGGGCATGACGGACACGACCACGATCTTCTTGGGATCGATGCCGTTCTTCTCGGCGAAATAGCTCTTGATGATCGCGCCTTCCATCTGGTGCGGGGATTTGCAGGAAGACAGGTTCGGCAGGAACTCCGGATAGTAGTGCTCGCAGAACTTGACCCAGCCGGGCGAGCAGGAGGTGATCATCGGGAGGACGCCGCCGTTCTGCACGCGGGAAATCAGCTCGTGCGCCTCTTCCATGATGGTGAGGTCCGCACCGTAGTCGGTGTCGAACACCTTGTCAAAGCCCATGCGACGCAGCGCGCACGCCATCTTGCCGGTGACGGAAGTGCCCATCGGGATGCCGAACTCCTCGCCGAGGGCGGCGCGGACGGAGGGCGCGGGCTGCACGACCACGTACTTGTCGGGGTCGGCGAGCGCCGCCCAGACCTTCTGCGTGTCGTCCTTTTCGGTGAGCGCGCCGGTCGGGCAGACGGCGATGCACTGCCCGCAGTTGATGCAGGCGGTCTCCGCGAGCGGCAGGTTCCACGCGGATTCGATGGACGTGTTGAAGCCGCGCATGACGGGGCCGATGACGCCCACCTTCTGCACGCTGCTGCAAACCGCGACGCAGCGGCGGCACACGATGCACTTCTTGTTGTCGCGGACGATGGAGGGAGAGACCTCATCGATGTCGTGCGGCGTGGTGTAGCCGGCATAGGCGTTTTCGTCGGTCACGCCGTATTCGTTGCACAGCTTCTGCAATTCGCAGTTGGTGGAGCGGACGCAGGAGAGGCACTGTTTGTCGTGGTTGGAGAGCATGAGCTCCAATACGCACTTGCGCGCCTCGCGAACCTCGGGCGTGTTGGTTTTGACATTCAGCCCCTCGGAAACGGGCATGACGCATGCGGCGGAGAGCGCTCTCGCGCCGGTATCCACGACGCATATGCGGCAGGCGGCGATTTCGTTGATATCCTTCAGGTAGCACAGTGTGGGAATGCGAACCCCCGCGGCCTTGGCGGCCTCAAGCACGGTGGAACCGGCGGGCACTGTTACCGAAATGCCGTCGATCGTACAGGTTACCATATTCATGATGGAGGTCCTCCTTACTTGTTGGAAATCGCGCCGAACTTGCACTTCTCCATGCAGGCGCCGCATTTCAGGCACTTCTCCTGATAGATCACATGCGGCTGCTTGACCGTGCCGGAAATGCAGTTGGCGGGGCAGACGCGCGCGCAGAGCGTACAGCCCTTGCACTTCACGGGATCGATCACGTAGCGAAGCAGGTTTTTACATACGCCGGCGGGGCAGCGCTTTTCGTAGATGTGCGCCTCGTACTCGTCGCGGAAGAACCTGAGCGTGGAAAGAACGGGGTTGGGCGCGGTCTGGCCCAGCGCGCACAGGGACGCCGCCTGGATGTTCTTTGCGAGGCTCTCTAACTTTTCGATGTCGCCGTCTTCGCCCTTGCCGTCGCAGATCTTATTGAGCAGCTCCAGCATGCGGCGCGTGCCGATGCGGCAGGGGGTGCACTTGCCGCAGGACTCGTCCACGGTGAAATCGAGGAAGAACCGCGCGATGTCGACCATGCAGTTGTCCTCGTCCATGACGATCATGCCGCCGGAGCCCATCATGGAGCCCGCCGCGATCAGGTTGTCGTAGTCGATATCGGTGTCGAGCAGACTCGCGGGCAGGCAGCCGCCGGAGGGACCGCCGGTCTGCACGGCCTTGAATGCCTTGCCGTTCGGAACGCCGCCGCCGATGTCGTAGATGATTTCGCGCAGCTTCGTGCCCATGGGGACTTCGACGAGGCCGGTGTTGTTGATGTTGCCGCCCAGCGCGAACACCTTCGTGCCCTTGGAGAGCTCGGTGCCCATGGTGTTGAACCAGTCCGCGCCGTTTAGGATGATCTGGCAGACGTTGGCATAGGTTTCGACGTTGTTGAGGATTGTCGGGACGCCGAACAGACCCTTGACCGCCGGGAACGGGGGCCTCGGGCGCGGTTCGCCGCGCTCGCCCTCGACGGAGTGCATCAGCGCGGTCTCCTCGCCGCAGACGAATGCGCCCGCACCGAGTCGAAGCTCGATATCGAAATTGAAGCCCGAGCCGAAGATGTCCTTGCCCAACAGGCCATATTCCTTCGCCTGCTTGATGGCGATCTCGAGCCGCTTGACCGCGATGGGGTATTCCGCGCGGACGTAGATGTAGCCGTGATCGGAACCGATCGCGTAGCCGGCGATGGTCATGGCCTCGAGGATTACGTGCGGATCGCCTTCCAGGATGGAGCGGTCCATGAACGCACCGGGGTCGCCCTCGTCGGCGTTGCAGCAGACGTACTTCTGCCCCTTGGGCTGCGCCGCGGCGAAGAACCATTTCCTGCCGGTCGGGAAGCCCGCGCCGCCGCGGCCGCGCAGGCCGGACTTGGAGATTACATCGATGACCTGTTCGGGCGTCATCTCGGTCAGAACCTTGTTGAGCGCCCTGTAGCCGTCAAAGGCGATGTATTCGTCGATGCTCTCGGGGTCGATGACGCCGCAGTTGCGCAGCGCAATGCGCTTCTGCTTGGCGTAGAACTGCATGTCGTCCAGCGCGCGGACGGTTCCCGTCTCCTCCTGTATGGAGTCCGAGTGCAGAAGCCTCTGCACGATTCGGCCCTTGATGAGGTGCTCGTTTACGATTTCGTCGACGTCGTTGAGCTTTATGTGGCTGTAGAACGCGCCTTCGGGGTAGACGATGATGACGGGACCCGCTTCGCAAAGGCCGAAGCAGCCGGTGTGTACCAGCTTGATTTCCCTCTCAAGCCCGTGTTCGGCGAGCAGCGTCTCAAAGCGCTCGTACAGGGCGGCAGAACCGGAGGAAGTACAGCCGGTACCGCCGCAAATGAGTACGTGGGAACGGAAAAGATCCATAGTAGTTACCCTCCTTAATTCGCAGCGCCGATCGTATATTCGTCCACAGGACGCCCGTTGACGACATGCTCCTGCACGATGCGGGGAACCATTTCGGGCTTTACCTTGACATAGGTGACTTTCTCCTGGCCAGGCACCGTGATTTCGACCATGGGCTCCAGGCGGCACATGCCGATGCAGCCGGTCTGCGCTACGGTGACATCCAGGAGATTGCGTTTGCGTACCTCTTCGAGGAAGGCCAGCATGACGGGTCTCGCGCCCGCGGCGATGCCGCAGGTTGCCATGCCGACTACGATGCGGGTGCCTTCGCGCTCGCGGCGCAGGTTCACCTGATCCAACGTTCTCTGACGGATAGCCTCGAGTTCGGCTAAGGATTTCATAGGGATCGCACCTCCGTATAGTAGAATTGTCTTGTCTTATTGGGGGGACATGCCGTCGACTTCCGATATGCCTTCGGCGATACATTCGTGGATCCAAGCCAAAATCTCCATGCCGTCCAGCGGAAGACCGCCCAGCGCCTGCCGAATCTCGCGCGTATCGAACAGGAAGGACTTGTCGTCCCTTTCGTAGCGCAGCACGAATTCGGGGAAGGACGGCGCGCCGTTAATCAGCGACGCGAACGTGCCCGGAAGGTCGCCGACGGGGGGGAGATCCATGTGGGACGCCTGAAACGTCGCCTCAAGGCGCGTTCCCTCGCCCGGTTTGGAATCGATCCGAAACGAGCCGTTGCACATTTCCGCAAGTTGCTTGAACATCGGAATGCCCAAGCCGACCTTGCGCGTCGTGCGCGTGGTGGCAAAGGGACTTGTGACTCTGGAAAGCAGCGCTTCGTCCATGCCGCGGCCGTCGTCCTCGATGACGATGGTCAGCACATCCCGCAAAAAGGATACGACCACCGTTACCAGCGCCGCGCCGGCGGAAACGGAGTTCTGCACGAGGTCCAGAATGTGCAGCGAAAGCTCAAACATACTACATCGCCCTGTACTTGTCTAAGATGCTGGGGATGTCGTTGGGAACGAGGCGCCCGTATACGTCGTCATTGATCATGATGACGGGCGCAAGACCGCACGCGCCGAGGCAGCGGGTGTCCCTCAGCGTAAACAGGCCGTCGGGCGTGGTTTTGCCGGCAGGGATGCCGAGCTCCTGGATGAGGCGCTCCAAAACGAGCTTGGAACCCCTCACGTAGCAGGCGGTGCCCATGCAGCAGCCGATGATATACTTGCCGCGCGGCTCCAGCGCAAACTGCGCATAGAAGGTGGCGACGCCGTACACGTCGCTCAGCGTGACTCCGAGCCCCTCCGCGATGCGAATCTGCACGTCCTTGGGCACGTGGTCGAACAGCGACTGCGCATCCTGCAATGAACGCATGACAGCGCCCTGCTGTCCCTTGTATTTTGCGATGATTGCGTCGAGTTTTTGGAGATTTTCCTTGTTCTCCAGCACGGACATAGGTGAACCCTCCCTTAGTAGAAATAGTGTACTACGTTAATAACAGCCGATAAACACCCTATGCAGTATAGCACACAGCGCGCGGCATGTGCAGCCATTTTCCTGTAAATTTCCCGTGTTTTAGAACCGCGCGCCGTATCGCGCCAGGTTATCGCGGCTCGTCTTCATGCAGGCAATCGAGTCCGTCTCCACGGCGTTGTCCTGCTCGACGAAGGCGAATTTGACGCCGATGTCGTCCGACGCGCGCAGAATCTTCGGCCAGTTGAGGTTGCCCTCGCCCACGGGAACCATCGCCGTCATGGGGTTGGCGTTCGCGCCCGCCATGTCCTTGAAATGCACCACGTCCATGCGCCCCTTCACCTTATAGATCCATTCGACGGGGTCGCCGCCGCCGGCCTGAATCCAATAGGTGTCGATCTCAAACATCAAATGCTTGGGTGCGTTGTCCATGAGGATTTCGAGCGCGGTTACGCCGTCAAACTTTTGCAATTCGAAGGCGTGGTTGTGGTAGAGGAAGTGCATGCCGTGGTCCGCAAGCTTCTCGGCGATCTTCTCCGCCTTTTTCGCGAACGCGACAAAGCCCTCCGCGCTGCTCCGGTATTCCTGCGGAAGACCGCCGACGCCCGGATAGGCACATTTCCAGAGCTTGTGGATGCGGATGATCTCGTCCAATTCGTTTTCGAACCGCTCAAAGCCCATGTGCGTCGCGTCGCAGGAAATGCTTGCCTCGTCCAAGGCTTCGCGCACTTCCTCAGGGCGGATTTTCGCGCCGATGCCGGAAATCTGGCAGGTGTTGTAGCCGATCCCCTTGATCTTCTTCAGGGTGTCCCTGAGACCTTCGATGTCCTGCGTGAAGTTTCGCACGGAGAACATCTGCGCGCCGACGGTGAAGTTGGTCATGGTACTTCATTCCTCCAATCTGTATTCCGATAAGCGCCATAGGGCGTTACGGCTTCCAATCCCTCAAAAAGGCTTCGTATTCGGCGAGGTTCTTTTTGAGGAGCGCGGGCGTATCCAGGTGATACGGGCAGTGGTTCGCGCAGTGGCGGCAATGGATGCAGTTGTTAATGCGGCGCATCGCCTCCTGCCACTCGGGCGTGAGCCACTGCGCGGGCGGCGAGCGGTGCAGCAGGAGCGTCATGCGCGCGGCGTTGTTGATGGGGATGTTTGCGGGGCACGGCAGGCAATACCCGCAGCCCCGGCAGAAATCGCCCGCAAGCTGCTTCTTTTCCCGCTCGATGAAGGATTCCATTTCTTGATCCCAGGCGGGCGGAGAGCTTTCGCATTCCAGGAACTGCTCCAGTTCCTCCATGCGCTGAATGCCCCAGATCGGCAGCGCGTTTTCAAACCGCGCCATGAAGGCATAGGCTGCCTTCGCGTTCGTGATGAGCCCGCCCGAGAGCGCCTTCATGCAGATAAAGCCCACGTCGCGCTCGCGGCATTTGTTTACGAGCGCGATGTCCTCCTCCCCGCACAGGTAGCTGAACGGGAACTGCACGGTGTCGTACAGACCGCTTTCGATCGCCTCCATGCAGACTTCGCGGCTGTGGTTCGTGATGCCGATGAAGCGGATCTTCCCCTGCGTTTTCGCCTCGAGCATCGCCTCGTACAGCCCCGTGCCGTCATTCGGCTTGGGGCAGAAGGAGGGGTTGTGGAACTGATAGATATCGATATACGTCGTTTTGAGCAGGGACAGGCTCGTTTCGAGGTGCTTCCAAAAATCCGCTGTGTTGCGGCTGCCGGTCTTGGTGGCGATGACGATCTTGTCACGCACGTGGGACAGTGCGATGCCGAGCTTTTCCTCGCTGTCGCTGTACGCCCTCGCGGTGTCGTAGAAATCGATGCCGCTTTCGTAGGCGTGCCGCAGGATTGCCACCGCATCATCTTTCGTTCTGCGCTGCACAGGCAGCGCGCCGAAGCCGTTTTTGTTCACGGTGAGGTTTGTGCGTCCGAGCCTTACTTTTGCCATATCTTCACTCTCCCTGTATGCCCGCGGCGAGCGCGAGCGCGGCGTAATCGCCGATGCGGTCGCCCAGCATCGCCGGGACGATCTCGCACATCGCATAGGAATCTTTCAAACATTCCGCCCGCAGCACCTCGCGCATTCCCGCTTCCAAAAGGTCGCCGCTGCGCGCGAAGATGGAGCCGAGGACGATCCTGTCGGGGTTCAGGAAATCGATCACGAGCGCGAGTCCCTGCCCGAGGCGCGTTGCGACGATTGCGAATACCTCAAGGGATGCTTTGTCGCCCTTTCGCGCGGCTTCCGCCACCGTCTTCGCGGAGATCTCCCCGTCCAGATACGCGCACGGAAGCCCGAGCTGGCGATACCGCTCGCCGACGGTCGCGGCGAGCTGCGCGATGCCGCCGCCCGAGCAAAAGCCCTCATACGAGCCCAGTTTTCCGTAGCCTGCGGGGCCGTGTTCCGCGATGCGCCAGTGCCCGAGTTCTCCCGCGTTTCCGAGCCTGCCGCGGTAGAGCTTTCCGTCCAAAATCAGCCCCGCGCCGAAGCCCGTGCCGAAGGTGATGAACACCATATTGTCCGCACCTTTGCCCGCTCCCCATCTCCATTCGGCGAGCGCGCAGGCGTTCGCGTCGTTTTCCATGACGGCGGGGGCAGAAAGGCGCTGCGCTGCAAAATCGGTCATGGACCAGTCCGTCCAGCCGGGGAGATTCGGCGGGTTCATGAGCATGCCGCGCGCGGCGTCCATGGGGTTGCCTGCGGAAATGCCGATGGCCGAAATTTTCGCGCTTCCCGCCTGTATGCGCGCCATGTCGCACATGCGCGTTGCAGCCTCCTGCTGCGAGACGGGCGTTTTGAATTCCTCCCTCGTCAGGAGTTTGATCGTTCCGTTTTCCTCGATGCCCGTGGAGACGGCGCATTTGGTGCCGCCCACGTCAAAGCCCGCGAGTACCCGTTCCATGGCGTTCCCTCCCCTCACACATCCTCAAAGAACGCGCTTTCGAGCATCGCGCACAGCGCGTGGTACAGCGGCAAGTGCATCTCCTGCACGCGATAGGTTTCCCTTTCCGGCACGGCGAGCAGCCCGTCCGCGATTTCGGCTAACTTTCCCCCGCCTTCTCCCGTCAATGCGAGGATATACGCACCCTTCACCTTTGCCGCAACGGCGGCATTATATACGTTCTTGGCGTTTCCCGATGTAGAAATGCCCAGCAGCACGTCTCCCTCCTTCGCAAAGGCAAACGCCTGCTGCGCGTAGGCGTAAGATGCATCCACGTCGTTGGCAAAGGCAGTCGAAAGCCCCATAAGATCGGAAAGGACGATGCACGGCAGCGCGCGCTGCAATTTTTGCGCAAGAATGCCGCCCTCCGCACCGTAGGGCGCAAAAAGCGACGCCTCCGCATCCGTCAGGGGGCGTTTCAGAAGAAACCCCTTCATGAGTTCGCCCGCGATGTGCTGACAGTCGCACGCGGAGCCGCCGTTTCCGCACAAGAGAAGTTTTCCGCCGCGTTGGAAAGAGGCATGGAGTGCCCGATACGCGCCCAAAATCGCGCCCCGCATGGGGACGAAGCGGGAATCGTCCCGCAAAAGCCGTTCCAAGTGCCCGATGGGTTGCATAGCCGCGCCTCCGCGTCCGTTTGTTTTTTCTATTATACACAAAACAAATGGCAAATGCAAGCGTTTTTTGGACTTTGATTTAACGTACAATAAACGGGTACAGTGCTTGACAAACCGCCTTTGATTGCGTATAATACAGACAATACATAAACCGATGACGCAGACGAGTATGCGCTTTCCTTCCTTCAAAGAGAGTCGCCGGCGGTGGAATGGCGGCAGGGCAAGCAGCGTAGAATGGACTGTGGAGGGCGGCTCGAAAGCCTTGCGAGTAGAGACCGACGCGATTCCGGCGTTACCATGGAAGGGCGTATGATAGTACGCTGCTGAAACACATTGGGTGGTTGTCTTTGTTCCCTTTGGGGGCAAAGATTTTTTTATACCACAAAACACCATTATGAAAGGGGCAAGACACATGAAGGACGCGAGAGACGCAAGGATTCCGTACAAGATCTATCTGACAGAGCGGGAGATTCCGAAATTCTGGTACAACGTGCGCGCGGACATGAAAAATAAGCCCGCGCCCCTCCTGAACCCCGAGACGAAGCAGCCCATGAAGGCGGAAGAGTTGAACGCGGTCTTCTGCGAAGAGCTGGTGAGGCAGGAATTGGACGATACCACGGCACAGGTCCCGATCCCCAAGCCCATCCGCGATTTCTACAAGATGTACCGCCCTGCGCCGCTCATTCGCGCATACTGTCTGGAGGAGAAATTGCAGACGCCCGCGAAGATCTACTACAAGTTCGAGGGCAACAACACCTCCGGCTCGCACAAGCTCAACAGCGCGATCGCGCAGGCGTATTACGCGAAGGAACAGGGGCTCAAGGGCGTCGTCACCGAGACGGGCGCAGGGCAGTGGGGCACCGCACTTTCCATGGCGTGCGCGTACCTCGGGCTCGAGTGCGACGTGTTTATGGTAAAATGCTCCTACGAGCAGAAGCCGTTCCGCAGGGAGGTCATGCGCACCTATGGCGCGAACGTGACGCCGAGTCCGTCCGAACTCACCAATGTCGGCAGGGCGATCCTCGCGGAGCATCCGGGAACCACGGGTTCTCTGGGCTGCGCGATCTCCGAAGCGGTCGAGAGGGCGGTAACGTCTGAAGGCTATCGCTACGTGCTCGGTTCCGCGCTGAACCACGTCGTGCTGCACCAGTCCATCATCGGGCTGGAAGTGAAGGCCGCGTGCGATCAGTACGAGATCAAGCCCGACATCATCATCGGCTGCGCGGGCGGCGGCTCGAACCTGGGCGGGCTCATCTCCCCGTTCATGGGCGAAAAGCTGCGCGGCGAGGCGGATTACCGCATCATCGCGGTGGAACCAGCGTCCTGCCCGAGCTTTACGCGCGGCAAGTACACCTACGACTATTGCGACACCGGCCGCATCTGCCCGATGGCGAAGATGTATACGTTGGGAAGCGGTTTCATCCCCTCCGCGAGCCATTCGGGCGGCCTGCGCTATCACGGCATGAACCCAATCCTCTCGCAGCTGTATGCGGAAGGGCTGATGGAGGCGTGCAGCGTGGAGCAGACGAGCGTGTTCGAGGCGGCGCAGGCGTTTGCGCGGACCGAGGGCATCCTCCCCGCGCCGGAGAGCAGCCACGCCATTCGCGTCGCGGTCGACGAGGCCATCAAATGCCGCGAAACGGGCGAGGAGAAGACGATCCTGTTCGGGCTCAGCGGCACCGGCTATTTCGACATGACGGCATACGGGTCGTATAACGACGGCAAGATGCAGGACAATCCCCTGACGGACGAGGAGCTTGAGGCGGCTTTCGCCATCCTTCCCGACATCGGCTGACAAATTCATTTTGCAAAGCAAAAAGTCGCGCATAAGCGCGGCTTTTTGTTTTCGCGATGTGCAAAAGTTTGTGTTGCGTTTCCGGTTAGGACTGTGTATACTGTAAGTACATAATAGAAACAGGGGAGGGAACACCATGGCAAAGGTCGATGCGATGCTGAAGGCGTTTACCGCAAATGTCCACGCAGAGGAAAAGGCGCGCCTCGCGGGCGAACTGCGCTACGCGCGGCGGGTATCGCTCGTGCACAAGGGGAAGTACGATGCGCTCCTCGAAAGCGCGATCGCATTCGCGCAAAACGCGGAACGGGAAGAGGGTACGCTCACGAAATCCGCGCGGATAGCCTGCGAAGACATGCTGCTTCCGATGGAGGCGGACTGCAAGAAGTACACGCTCCTGTTTGTGGGGCACGCGCACATCGATATGAACTGGATGTGGCGCTACGACGAGACGGTTTCCATTACGCTCGACACGTTCCGCACGGTGCTGAACCTCATGCGCGAGCATCCGTCGTTCACGTTTGCGCAGAGCCAGGCATCCGTGTACAGAATCGTCGAGCAGTATGAGCCGGAGATGCTTGACGAAATCCGCGCGCGCATCAAGACGGGGCAATGGGAGGTCTCCGCGTCCACGTGGGTGGAGGCGGATCGCAACATGCCCTCCTTCGAATCCGTCGCGCGGCACCAGCTCTACACCGCAAAATACCTCGAAAAGCTCTTGGGCATCGACGCGGCATCCCTCAATTTGGATTACGAGCCGGACACGTTCGGCCATCACCAGAACGTCCCCGAAATGCTCGCGGAGGCGGGCGTCAAGTATTACTACCACTGCCGCGGCGAGGAGAAGGAAGTATTGTACCGCTGGCATTCGCCTTCGGGACGGAGCATTCTGGTCTACCGCGAACCGAGCTGGTATCTGGGCGCGGTGGAGACGGATTGGGCGGAATTCGTGCCGGAATACTGCGAGAAATACGGCGTGACGGACGCGCTGCGCGTATACGGCGTGGGCAACCACGGCGGCGGGCCCACGAGGCGCGACATCGAACTGATCGAGGACATGGCGACGTGGCGCATCTTCCCGAAGGTGGAATTCGGCACCTATCGGCGCTTTTTCGAGGCGATGGAAAGGGCGGAGAACATCCCCGCCGTATGCGGCGAGCGCAACTTTGTGTTTTCCGGCTGCTACACCACGCAGACGCGCATCAAGCAGGGCAACCGCATGGCGGAGAAAATGCTGTACGAGGCGGAGGCGCTTTCCTCCTTCGCGGATCGGGAGTACCCTGCGGCGGATTTCGAGCGCGGCTGGGTAAACGTGCTGTTCAACCAGTTTCACGACATCATCCCCGGCTCGGGCGTAGTGGATACGCGCGAGCACGCGATGGGGCTGTATCAAGAGACGTTTGCCGCCGCGACGAGCGCGAAGCGCGCCGCGTGTCAGGCGATCGCAAGGAAAATCGATACGGCGTCGTTCCTTCATATGTCGCCCGAAGGCACGACATCCGAGGGCGCGGGCGTGGGTTTCGGCATCTACGGCTTCGGCGCGGGGCAGGTCAGCCGCGGCGGCGGCGACACGCGCGTGTGGCACCTGTTTAACGCGCTGCCGTTTGCGAAAAAGGAAGTCGTCATGCTCATGCTGTGGGACTATCAAAAGGACCTCTCGCTGATCGAGATCGCAGACAAATCGGGGAAAGCAGTGGCGCATCAGGTGCTGGACGCGGGCTTTAACGAGTACTGGGGGCACAAATACGCGCGCATCCTGATCGAGGCGGAGCTCCCTGCGTGCGGATACACGACATACGGCCTGCGCGTAAAAGAGGACATATCGCCCTTGCTTCCGAGGAGGCTCGATCCCCGCATCGAAACTCCCGTCGAACTGATCCTTGAAAACGACCGCATCCGCGCGGAATTCTCCGCCGAAACGCTCGCGCTGATCTCCCTCGTAGATAAAGAGACGGGGCGGGAAATGGTGTGGGGCGAAGCGGATTTCTCCCTCGTGCGGGAGGACGCCTCGCGCGGCATGACGGCGTGGCAGGTCGGAAGGTTCGCGGAGCGGCTCCCCATCGGCGGTGCGAGCCGCGTGACGGACATCGTAGACGGAGAGCTGTGCCAATCCTTTACCGCGTACAGGGAATTTGGAAACTCGAAAATGACCTACACGGTGTCCCTCAAGAAGGGAACGCCGTATCTCGAATACGACGTGAAGGCAGACTGGCTCGAAACGGGCAGCCCCGAAAAGGGCATGCCGCACCTGCGCTTCGACGCGGAACACGCGGACGATGCAAAGGAATACTTCTTCGACATCCCGGGCGGCGGCATCGTGCGCGAGGCGCGCGACATGGACCTTTGCTCGCAGGGCATGATTGCGACGGTGGGCGAAGGGGCGCGGCTCGTACTGCTTTCGGACTCCAAATACGGCTTCCGTGGCGACGGCGTGCAAATGGGCGTGACGCTCATTCGCGCCTCGTTCGACCCCGATCCGTATCCCGAATTGGGGCAGCACACATTTAAGCTCGCACTCGGCGTGAGCCATGCGCAGAACGCAGGTGCATTGCTCTCGGAGGCGGCGGCGTGGAACCACCCGGCGACCGTCGTTTCGGGCACGAGCCGCGAGGGGACGGAGCCGCTCGAAAAAGCGTTCCTCGGGATCGAGAACAAGAACGTGCTGCTCTCCGGCATCAAGCGCGCGGAGGACGAAAACGGTCTCATCGTCCGCATGATCGAGACGGACGGGCAGGCGGGAGAGGTCTCCATTACATTCGCGCGGGATGTCGAAAGCTGCTGCTTCGTCACGACGAAGGAGGACGCTGCAGGCGCGATTTCCCGCTGCGGGAAGAGCCTATCTTTTGGTATAAAGCCGTATAGCGCCGCTGCCATTCGCGTAGTACTTGCATAACCCGGGCGGCATGAAAAAGAGCGGAACCCACATCGGGCTCCGCTCTTTGAATATATCGGGAATTATTCTTCCTCTTCTTCCTCGCGCTTGGCACTGTCGATGATCTTCTTCGCGTCGGAGGCGGGAACCTCTTCATAGCGCTCGAACTTCATCGTGAAGGAGCCGCGCGCCTGCGTCATGGAGCGCAAATCCGTCGCATACTTGAACATCTCCGCCTGCGGCACTTCCGCGATGACGAGCTGATCCACGCCCACCTGCTCCATGCCCATGATGCGGCCGCGCCGCCTGTTCATGTCGCCGATGATGTCGCCCATGTAGTCGTTGGGAACGGTCACCTCGACGCGGTAGATCGGCTCAAGCAGGTAGGGGTTCGCGCCGGTCAGCTGCCTGAACGCGAGCCTCGCAGCCGTCTTGAACGCCATTTCGGAGGAGTCCACGGGGTGATACGAGCCGTCGTGCAGCTTCGCGGTGAGCCCTACGACGGGGAAGCCCGCAAGCACGCCCTTGAGGATGCACTCGCGCAGGCCCTTTTCGACCGCGGGGATGAAGTTGCGCGGAACGACGCCGCCGACGACCGCGTCTTCAAACACGAACTCGGTATTGGAGGGATCGTCGTTGGGGCGGAACTCGATCCACACGTCGCCAAACTGGCCGTGGCCGCCGGTCTGCTTCTTATGGCGACCCTGCACGTCGATCTTCTTGCGGATGCTCTCGCGGTAGGGGATCTTGGGATCCTGCAGCACGCACTCCGCGCCGAACTTGGACGCGAGCTTTCGCGTGATGACCTCAAGGTGCAGTTCGCCCAGGCCGTACAGGAGCGATTCGGTGGTCTCCGCGTCCTTTTCCACGAGGATGGTCGGGTCTTCCTCCATCAGGCGGTTGAGCCCGGTGAAAACCTTATCTTCCTCGCCCGCCTTCTTGGCGTATACCGCCATGGAGATGCAGGGCGCGGGGAACTTGATCTCGGGGAATACGACGGGGGACGCCGCATCGCAAAGGGTGTTGCCCGTCTGCACGGACTGGAGCTTTGCGAGCGCGCAGATGTCGCCTGCGACGACCTTCGTCGTGGTGGTCTGCTTTTTGCCGCGCTGGATGTAGATCGTGCCCGATTTTTCCGCCTTTTCCGCGGATGCGTTGTAGAGGGAAACATCGCCCGTCAAAACGCCGCTCGTGACCTTGAGCAGGGACAGCTTTCCGACGAACGGGTCGGCGAGCGTCTTGAACACGCGCGCGGAGAAGGGCTGGTCCTCTGCGCAAATGCGCTCGACAGCTTCCTCCGTCTTGGGATGGACGCCGGTGAGCACCTTGCCCTCGGGGGAGGGCATGAGATCGATGACGTTGTCGAGCAGCTTTGCAAGGCCGACCTTCGTCAGCGCGGAGCAGCACACGACGGGGACGACGGTGCCCTCCACGATGCCCTTGCGCAGGCCCTTCATGGTGTCCTCGGGAGAGAGCTCCATGTTTTCAAAGTATCTCTCCATGAGCTCCTCGTCCGCGCCCGCTGCGGCTTCCATGATCTGCTCGCGGGCATGGGCGACCTCGACCTCCACGGACGCGGGGATCGGGATCTCCTTTAAGGTCTTGCCCTCGCCGGTGTATGCCTTGTTTTCGAGGACGCACGCGACGCCGACGAACTGACCCTTTTCGATGATCGGAACCTCGATCGGCGCGATGTGCGTGCCGTATTTTTCGATGATCGAGGAAAGCGCCTTTTCGAAGTTGGCGTTCTCGCGATCCATCTGGTTGATGACGATCATGCGGGCGTTGCCGTTCTTATCGCACTGCGCCCACGCCTTTTCCGCGCCGACGGAAAGACCCGAGACCGCGCCCACGGTGATGAGCGCGCCCTCGCACACCGCGAGCGGCCCCATCATTTCGCCTGCGAAATCGAAGAAGCCGGGCACGTCGATGAAATTGATTTTTTTCCCTTTGTACTCGAGCGGCGCTATGGACGCGCTGATGGAAATCTGGCGGCGAATCTCCTCGGGATCGAAGTCGGTCGTGGTGGAACCGTCTTCGACGCGACCCTGGCGGTCGATGGTGCCCGTGGCGAAAAGCAGTGCCTCAACCAGCGTGGTTTTCCCCTCGGAGCCGTGTCCGACTACGGCGATGTTTCGGATATTCGAGGTCTGATAGTCTTTCATCTGGTAACTCCCCCAATTCAATGATTCACACACGCGCCAAAAGACACGCAGATAGCTACTCTATATTATAGCAGAGAAGCCGGGGGATGAAAAGGGCTTTACAAAATAATCACAATCGACGTGCGCCCGGAAATCCGAAAAAAACGGCGCTTTGGATTGTTTCGCGGCCCCAAACGTGGTATACTATGCCATAGATGTGAAAGGAGGGAGACTATGGGAAGAGAATTTGACCTGTATTTGATTACGGGCGCGACGGGCTTTCTCGGCAAGGTGATCGTAAATCGGCTCCTGGAAAAGGGGAAGCGCGTGCGCGCGCTCGTTTTGCCGAACGACCCCGCGACAGGGGATTTGCCCAAGGGCGTGGAACTTGTTTGCGACAGGGTGGACGACAGGACGTCCCTCGCGGAGTTTTTCAAAGGAGATCTTAAGGAGGCCTGCCTCATCCACGGCGCGGGCATTATCTCCATCGCTACGCGCAAAAATCCGAAACTGCGCGCTGTCAATGTGGAGGGCACGAAAAACATCATGGAGATGTGTCTGGAGCACGGGGTCGCAAAAGTCGTCCATATCAGCTCCGTGCACGCGATTCCCGAAAAGCCGCGCGGGCAAATCATGCGGGAGATTCGCAATTTCTCCGAAAAAACCGTGATCGGCAGCTACGCCAAGAGCAAGGCGGCGGGGACGAACGCGGTGTTTTCCGCGATCGAGCGGGGGCTCAATGCCTGCATCGTGCACCCATCGGGCATCATCGGCCCCTACGACACGGGGAGCGGCAACGTCACCTCGACCGTCATTTCCTTCTGCAAAAAGAAGCTGCCGATCGCGGTCAAGGGCGGGTACGACTTTGTGGACGTGCGCGACGTGGCGGACGGCATCATCTCGTGCAGCGAAAACGGGGAAAAGGGCGAGTGCTACATCCTCTCGGGGCAATACGCGAAGCTGAGCGATATCCTGGGCTACCTGAGCCGCATCGGCTGCGGCAGGGAGCCGATGTACCTGCCGCTGTGGCTCGTGAAGTGCATCGCGCCGTTTTTGGAATGGCACTGCGTACTGCACAAAAAGCCGCTGTTTTTGACGCCGTATTCCGCCTATACGCTCGGGAGCAACGCGTACTTTTCGCACGAAAAGGCCACTGCCGCATGGGGATATAAGCCGCGCAGCCTCTTTGAGACGCTCGACGATATGGTGCATTGGCTCGCGAAAAACCGTATGATCCCGCACAGGGAAGAGAAGAAATAAACGCGCCGAGGCAAAGGCGAACGCTTTTTGAAAACAAAAACGCCGCGCTTTTTGTGCGCGGTGCCGTGTCCGAGTACAGAATCATATAAATAACCGCACGCACGAATTGAAGCAAAACGCACGCGCAGTTTTGGTAGCGGCGACTGGATTCGAACCAGTGACACTCCGGGTATGAACCGAATGCTCTGGCCAACTGAGCTACGCCGCCAATAAAAATGGTTGCGGGGGAAGGATTTGAACCTTCGACCTCCGGGTTATGAGCCCGACGAGCTACCGGACTGCTCTACCCCGCGACGACATAAACTATTATACCAAATGGGCGCTGCTTTGTCAAGTTTATTCGGGGATGCTTAGAAACTTAACATAGCGCCTCCCCGCGATGCGCCCGGTGCGGCGGGCACATCGAAAAACCCGCGTCCCGCCCCATGGGCGAACGCGGGTTTTGTGTGCATTGCGGCGGGGCTTATTCGTCGTCGCCGACGGAATCGTCCTCGTCGTCCTCGCCCTCGTCCTGCAGGATCGCGATATTGCCCCGGCTGAATTCCTCGCGGAGCTTTTCTTCCAATGTGTTGTATATCTCCGGGTGGTCGCGCAGGAAGACGCGCGTATTGTCGCGCCCCTGCCCGATGCGGTCGCC
This sequence comes from Christensenellales bacterium, assembly GCA_050946115.1. Lineage (GTDB taxonomy): Bacteria > Bacillota > Clostridia > Christensenellales > Aristaeellaceae > CAYFRC01. The sequence continues at coordinate 99,169 of JBMNUF010000005.1, read as the reverse complement.
CTCGTAGGAGAACCACGCGCCGCTCTTTTGCACGAGCCCGCGCTCGACGGCGATATCGAGCAGGCTACCCTCGCGGGAGATGCCCTCGCCGTAAATCATGTCGACCACGGTGGTCTTAAACGGCGGGGCGACCTTGTTTTTGGAAACCTTCACCTTCATGCGGCTGCCGATGGTCTCGCTGCCGTTTTTGATCGGCTCGCCCTTGCGCACGTCGATGCGCACGGAGGCGTAGAACTTCAGCGCCTTGCCGCCGGTGGTCACCTCGGGATTGCCATAGATAATGCCGACCTTCTCGCGCAGCTGGTTGATGAAGATTACCAGCGCGTTGGTCTTGGAGATGACGCCAGCGAGTTTCCTGAGCGCCTGCGACATCAGCCGCGCCTGAAGACCGACGTGCGAATCGCCCATGTCGCCCTCAATTTCTTGCTTGGGGACGAGCGCCGCCACGGAGTCCACGACCACGACGTCGATCGCGCCCGAGCGCACGAGCGCCTCGCAGATGTCCAGCGCCTGCTCGCCGTTGTCGGGCTGGGAGACGTACAGCTCGTCGATATCCACGCCGAGCCTGTGCGCATACACGGGGTCGAGCGCGTGCTCCGCGTCGATGAAGGCGGCGGTTCCGCCCTCGCGCTGCGCCTGCGCCACGACGTGCAGCGCGAGCGTGGTCTTGCCGGAGGATTCGGGGCCGTAGATCTCCACGATCCTGCCGCGCGGCAGACCGCCCACGCCCAGCGCGAAATCGATATTGAGACAGCCCGTCGAAATCACGTCCACGTTCAATTTGCTTGTGGCGTCGCCCAATTTCATCACGGAACCCTTGCCGAAATCCTTTTCGATCTTCGTCAGGGCGACTTCCAGCGCGCGAATGCGCTCTTCGCCCTGCACCTGTTTGGGCATGGGCTTTGTGCTCTTTTTATCTGCCATCGAAATGTCCTCCGTTTATTTTTCGAGAGATTGCGTCCAGCCGACCGTGATCTTGCGCGCGTAGGGATTGTGCGCCCAGCGAACCGCGTTTTTGATGACGCGCTGCACGTTCTCGTTGTAGTAGGTGGGATAGGTTTCGTGACCGGGCTGGAAATAGAAGATCCTGCCCTGCCCACGATGCCAGCAACAGCCGCTGCGGAACACCTCGCCCGAGGGATACCAGCTCACAAACACGAGGGAATCGGGCTGCGGAATGCCGAAGTGCTCGCCGTAGGTCTCCTCGGCGGGCAACTCGAAATAATCGCCGATCCCTGCCGCAATAGGGTGCGCGTAATCGATCGCCCAGATGCGCACGGGGTCGTCGTCCTCGTGCCAGCGGAGGTTGCCCGTGTCCGTGCCCATGAGGCGGGAAAAGGGCTTGGAGGCGTGCCCCGAATGGATTGGGATAAAGCCCATGCCGTCCAGCACGCGCCTGCACACGCGTTCGACAACCTCGTCCGAAACCAGGTTGTGGAACATGTGTCCCCACCAGATCAAAACGTCGGTATCGTCCAATACCTCCTGCGCGAGGCCGTGTTCCGGCTCGTCCAACGTCGCGGTGCGCACACATATATCCTCTTCCCTGCGCAGGAAATCGGCAATGGCGCCGTGAATGCCCTCGGGATAGATGGCTTTGACGGCCTCGTCGGTCTTCTCGTGACGGAATTCATTCCAGACGGTTACGCGGATCATGATGAAAACCTCCCCTTCGCCTGCGTAGTGACGGTTTTTGCCGCAAATGCCGAATTACGCCCGTTTTATGTCTCCGCCCAGCGAGCGGAGCTTGAGATCGAGATTTTCGTAGCCGCGCAGGATGTAGCTGAGGCCGGATATCTCCGTCGTGCCCTCCGCCATCAGCCCTGCGATCACGAGCGCCGCGCCGGCGCGAAGGTCCGTCGCGTTGACGGGCGCGCCGACGAGCGTTTCCACGCCCCGGATGTAGGCGGTGCGACCGTACAGGCTGATGTCCGCGCCCATGCGCTGCAATTCATCGGCGTAGCGGAACCGCTGCTCGAAGATGGTTTCGGTGACGCGGGAAACGCCCTTGGACACAGACAAAAGCGCCGAGAGCGGCTGCTGTAGGTCGGTCGGGAAGCCGGGATAGACCATGGTCTTCACGTCCACGCCGCGCAGGTCGCCATCGGAGCGGACGCGGATGCGATCGTCGTCATCCTCGACGGACACGCCCATTTCCAAAAGCTTCGCCGAGAGCGCCTCCATATGCGTGGGGATCGTGCCGGTGACGGTCACGTCGCCCTTCGTCGCGGCCGCCGCGATCATGAGGGTTCCGGTTTCGATCTGGTCGGGAATGACCGCGTAGGAAGAGCCGTGCAGCGGTCTCTTCCCCGTGACGCGGATGATCGAGGTGCCCGCGCCCCTGACGCGCGCGCCCATGCTGTTCAAAAAGTTTGCAAGATCGACGATGTGCGGCTCCTTGGCGCAGTTGTTGATCGTCGTCGTGCCCTCCGCGCATACGGCGGTCAAGACGGTGTTGACCGTAGCGCCCACGCTCGGCATATCGAGATAGACGTCCGCGCCGCGCAGTTTGCCACCCCTCGCGGTGAGCATGCCGCGCTCATTGCGCACGTCCGCGCCCAGGGCGCGCATGCCCTTGATCGTCTGGTCGATGGGGCGGGAGCCGATGTCGCAGCCGCCGGGCAGCGGCACCTCGGCATGGCCGAGCATCCCGAGCAAAACCGGCGCGAAATAGTACGACGCGCGCATGCGGCATGCGAGTTCATACGGGGGGTCCGTTCGGTTGACGCAGGATGCGTCCACGCGCATCACGCCGCCCTCGAAATCGACCTTTGCGTTTACGGAGCGGAGCATTTCGATTAAAACGTGCAAATCCTCGATATCGGGCAGGTTTTCGATCGAGCAAACCCCGCCGCACAGCACGGTCGCCGCGCCGATCGCGAGCGCGGCATTTTTCCCGCCGCTGGCGGCGACTTCGCCCTGCAGGCGCCTGCCGCCGCGAATGATTAATGTATCGCCCATAGCAAGGCTCCTCTCAGGATTGATGGCAACCGGCGCAGTGCTCGCAGTTGCCGGTGCAGGAGCTTCCGCCCTTTTTCGCGCCGAAGGCGCAGGCGCCCTCGTATACGCGTTGGACTTCGCCGCCGCAGTCGGGGCAGCGAACGGCATCCCGCCCGCTCACGGAGACGAGCTCCTCGAAGTTTTTGCCGCAGTTGCGGCATTTGAATTCGTACATTGGCATGAAGTGTTCCTCCGGGGGATTGTTACCCATATTTATTATACCCTACCTGCGGGGAAAATACAACCGCGAATTGCCCTTTTCGCGAAAGACGCTTATGCGTCGCTCGTTGCGACGATGTCGACGCCCGTGCCTGCGGCGTTTTCGATCAGGACGTCGCCGATTTTAATCGGGGATGTTGCGAGGGCTTTTTTGCAGCGGCAAAGGACGGCGGGGATATCGCCCTTGGCGATTTGGTCCCGCGTCTTGCAGGAGACGACGGGGCGCTTGCCGCCTTTGAGCCGAATGCTCGTCGTCACGGTGCGCATGGGCTTTGTGTATTCCTGAATGCCGTACTTTTCGCCGCGCCTGCAGGCGTTGCCGGAGACGGAAATCGCGCCGTTTTCTTCCGTCACGGTCATTTGGCAGCCCATGGGGCAGACGATGCAGGTCATTTCCTGTGCGTGCATACTCATTTTCCCCCTTCGAGCGCGACGGTCAGATCCTCCGCGATCCGATCCGCGTCCACGGTCACTTTTTCCATTTCGCCGGGCGTCATGATCTGCTTTCTGCGGCGGAAGATCTCCTCGCCGCCGCTTTGTACGGAAAGCGTCGCGCCCTTATACGCCGCATCCACGCGGAAATAGAGGTCGATTTTGCCCGTTGCCGCGTGCGATACGCGCTGCGGCACGACGTAGCGCACGCCGCGCCCCGTCTTCACCTCGCGATACGAGCGTTCCCCCTCGCCGCGCTGCGCAAAGCGCGCAGCGGCCTTCCCCGCGAGAGCCGCTTCTTCCGAAACGTTGTCCACGAGGTCGTGCACGTGCAGGACGTTTCCGCAGGCGAAAACGCCGGGGACATTCGTCTCGCGGTTTTCGTCCACGACCGCGCCGCCGGTCACGGGGTGCATCGCGATACCCGCCTCGCGCGAGAGTTCGTTTTCGGGGATGAGGCCCACGGACAAAAGCAGCGTGTCGCAGGGGATGATTTCTTCGGTGCCAGCGACAGGAAGCCGCGTCGCGGGGTCCACCTCCGCTACGGTCACGGCTTCGACACGCTCTTGTCCGTGGACCTTCGTCACCGTGTGGTTGAACTTCAAGGGGATTTCGTTATCCACGAGGCACTGGACGATGTTGCGGTTGAGCCCGCTCGAATAGGGCATGATTTCCGCCACGAGTTCGACCTTCGCGCCTTCCCAAGCGAGGCGGCGCGCCATGATCAGCCCGATGTCGCCGGAGCCCAAAATGACCGCGCGCGTTCCAGGCATCAGCCCCTCCATGTTCACGAGCCGCTGCGCGCATCCCGCCGTGTATACGCCCGCAGGACGCGTGCCGGGGATGTTCAGCGCGCCGCGCGTGCGCTCCCTGCAGCCCATCGCGAGGACGACGGCCTTGGCGCGGATCGAGGAGAGCCCGTGCGCGACGCTCACGCAGGAGACGACGCGATCTTCCGAGAGCGTCAATACCATGGTGTCTGTCCACACCTCGATGCGCGCGTCGTCCAGCTTTTCGATGAAGCGCGCGGCGTATTCCGGCCCCGTCAGCTCCTCGCCGAAGTAATGCAGCCCGAAGCCGTTGTGAATGCACTGGCGCAGGATTCCGCCGGTTTCCGTATCGCGCTCCAAAATCAGTATGGAGGCATCGGGCGCGCTCTCCCGCGCCGCAAGCGCTGCCGCAAGCCCCGCAGGGCCGCCGCCGATGATGACGATGTCGCGTTCCGCCGCCATGCTACTGCGCCTCCTTTTCGTCCGCTTGGTTCAGTACCAGCCATGAGCCGCCGCCGAACTTGGTGAGGCGCTCTACCGGGATGCCCGTTTCGCGCACCAAAATCTCCATCACGCGCGGCGAGCAGAAGCCGCCCTGGCACCTGCCCATGCCCGCGCGCGTGCGCCGCTTTACGCCGTCGATGCTCCTCGCGCCGCGCCGAATCGCCTCGACGATCTCCGCCTCGGTAATCGTTTCGCAGCGGCAGATTACGCGGCCGTAGAGCGGGTTTTCCGCGATCGCCCGCTCGCGCTGCTCGTCCGTCATGTGGCGGAATTCGGGGATGGCACTTCGCACCCTGACCGCATCTTCGCGGACGGCGGTATCCATGCCATTTTCGGAAAGCAAAAGCGCGATGTCCTCCGCGATCGCGGGCGCGCACGTGAGCCCGGGCGAACAGATGCCCGCCACGTGGAGCATTTTGGGCTGTATTTCGCTGTATCGGATGATGAAATCGCCCGTGGAGGGCTGCGCCCGCACGCCCGCAAACGAGGTGATGACCCCGCGCGCGTTGAAGCCGGGCACGCTCTTTTTCGCCATGCGCGTCAGAAGGTCGATGCCCTCCTGCGTGACGGAGGTATCGCATTTGTCCTCCATGTCGACGGCGGTGGGGCCTGCAAAGCTGTTGCCGTCGACGGTGGGGGCGACGAGGATGCCCTTGCCGAGCTTGGATGGCGTCTGAAAGATGACGGTGCTTATCTTGGGGGCGCTGCGGTCGAGCAGCATGTATTCGCCCTTGCGCGGCATGATGGCAAACGACGCATCATTCACCATACGCGCCACGTCGTCCGCGAACACGCCCGCCGCGTTGACGACGTATTTTGCGCGGATCGCCCTTTCGCCGGAGCGAACCAGAAGATACTCGCCCTCGTCTTCGATCGAGGTTACGGCTGTATCGGGGAACCACGCAAGCCCGTTCGCCATGGCGTTTTCAAAACAGGCGATGGTGAGCTGATACGGGCAGGTGATGCCGGCCGTCGGCGCCCAAAGCGCGGAGGTGACGTCTCCGCTCAGCTGCGGCTCGATTTCGCGCGCTTCGTCGCCGCTTACGATCCGCATATCCGGAACGCCGTTTGTTACGCCCCTTTCGTACAGTGTGCGGACGGTCGCATCGTCCGCCTCGCCGAACGCGGCGACTAAGGAGCCGATGCGCTGCAGCGGCACCTCGAGCTCTTCACACCACGCGGGGAACATCACATTGCCCTCTACGTTCAGACGCGCCTGCAGAGAGCCCGGCGCACAGTCGTACCCCGCGTGTACGATGGCGCTGTTTGCGCGGGATGCGCCCATTGCGACGTCCTCGCACGCATCCAAAAGCGCGACCGAACGATGCGACAGACAGAGCCGCCGCGCGATCGCGCAGCCCGTGATCCCCGCGCCGATGACGGCGCAATCAAAGGTCCTTTCCAAAACGTATCATCCCTTCCGTTACCATTCCGCGATACAGCCGTCTGCGTCTCTCCAGATGGGGTTGTGCCAGTCGTGCCCCCGAGTTGCCATTTTCCGCACATATTCCTCGTCGATCTCGATACCGAGGCCGGGCTTTGTCGGAAGTTCCGCGCAGCCGTCCTTATAGAGGAAGACGTCCGGGTTTTTCAGGTAATTCAAAAGGTCATAGCCCTCGTTGTAGTGGATGCCCGCGCTCTGCTCCTGCAAAAAGGCGTTGGGCGTGCAGAAATCCACCTACAGGCACGATGCCAGCGCGATGGGGCCCAACGGGCAGTGCGACGCGACGGCGACGTCGAACGCCTCCGCCATCGCGGCGATCTTGCGCGTTTCCAAAATGCCGCCCGCGTGGCTCACATCCGGCTGGATGATGTCCACGCCGCCTTTTTGCAGCATGGACTTAAAGCCCCAGCGCGTGTAATTCCTTTCGCCGGTTGCGATCGGGATGTTCGATGCGCGCGCGAGCTCCAAAAAGAGCTCCTCGTTTTCGCAGAGCACGGGTTCCTCGACGAAGAGAAGGTCGTACGCCTCCAACTTCTTCATGAGCATCTTCGCCATGGTCTTGTGGACGCGCCCGTGAAAGTCTATGGCGATATCGAGCTTGCGCCCCACGCGCTCGCGAATCGCCGCGACGCGCTCGACCGTCTCATCCAACTTTTCGTAGGAATCGATCCAGCGCATTTCGTCCGTGCCGTTCATCTTGACGGCGGAATAGCCCTGCGAAACGGCTTCCTCTGCGGCGTTTGCAACATCGCTCGGCCTGTCGCCGCCGATCCAGCGGTATACGCGGATGCGGTCGCGCACCTTGCCGCCCAAAAGGTCGTACACGGGAACGCCGTGGAATTTGCCCTTGATGTCCCACATCGCCTGCTCCAGCCCGGAGATGGCGCTTGACAGGATGGGGCCGCCGCGATAAAAGCCCGTGCGGTAGAGCATCTGGAATGCGTCCTCGATATCGCCCGCGCGCTTTCCGATGAGCGGCGCGCCGATCTCCTTTACGCACGCGGCGACGGTGTCCGTCCTGCCCTCGACGATGGGCTCGCCCCAGCCGACGATGCCGGATTTCGTCGTCATCTTCAGGAAGAGCCACCTCGGCGGCACCTTGAACAATTCGATTTTTTCGATGATCACGGGTCTTCCCCCTTTTGTGTCTTCGTGCGGGACAAGAGCTTTTCGTAAACGGATAGCATATGTTCTTCCCCGGAAAGGCGCAGCGCGTCCTCCGCCGGAATCCACTTTACCGCGCTGTTTTCCGCGGGCGCGGCGCGCGGGATTTCGTGCAAATCCGCGATCAGATGATAAGTCGCGTTGATGTGCAGGTGCGCCGCGACATATTGCCCCCTTCGCACGTGCGCGGCGACGGGCAAGAGCTCTATGGATATGGGGCGCTCCGAAAATAGCCTGCACGAAAGCCCCGTTTCCTCCTCGGCTTCGCGCAGCGCCACGCGCGCAAGGTCCGCCTCGCCGTCCGCGTGCCCGCCGATCCACGCCCACGAGCGGTAGATGTTGTGGTACGCCATGACGATGTGTTCGCCCGCCTCGTCCGTAATCCACGCGGATGCCGTGACGTGCGCGATGCCGTTTTCCCGCGAAAGGACGCTTGCCCCGAACGCTTGCAGCAGGCGCAAAATCGCCGCCTTGTCGCCGCTTTCGGCATCCGTCAGCGGCTGGAAGCCTTCAAAAGCGGCGATATATTCACCATGCATCGGGCGAGTGCACGCCGACCCAGAACGTGGACTGCGTCGGGTAGTAGTAGTCCGTGGACAAAAGCTGCCTGTCCACCTCTTCGCCCGTCTGCGCGTTGAAGTATACGCGGTAGCCGCGGCTGCGGCAGCCGAATTTGCCCTCCTCGTAGAGGACGGGCGTATCTGTCGTGTAGTAGACGTATTTCCCGTCCGTATCGGGCTTGGTCTTATAGCCTTTGGCGACGATGTTGTCCTGCGTGATCTCAAATTCCAGTTCGATGATATACTGGCTCGGCATGCCGTAGACCTTGACCTCGGCGCGCTCGGTATCGACGGAGGTATAGAAGTACACGGAGTGCCCCAGATCGTTTTGCACGATCAGGTTCTTTCCGCGGTCGGAGACCGCTGCGTCCAAAGAGGGCTGTGTATAGCCCACGCGCATGGTGTGGGGCGAACGGTCGATGACGGTGAGCCCCGCCTTGAGGCATGCCTGATACAGCGTCGTCGACGCCTGGCAGGTGCCGCCGCCGATGCCTTCGACGACATCGGTTCCGGCGAATTCGACCGATTCGTAAAAGCCGTTTTCCAGCGTGCGCTTGCCGACGATGGCGTTGAAATTGAGCTGCGCACCGGGCTTCAATTCAAATCCGTCAAACGGCTTGAGCGCGCGCTTGATGTTCTTGATGCGGTTGGAAGAGGATTTTGCGGTGACCGTCTTCACCGAGGTGATGAGGGACGTGCCCGCGACCGCCGTTTCGGTGCTGCTCTCGGGCTCCCACAGCTGCGCGGCGAGCGCAATATCGGACGCGCCGCCCTCGACGATCAGCTCCTGAATCTGCGCCTTGAGCGCGTCGCCGTCGATGCGCCTGCCGTTTTTCGATTCGGTGACGGAGAGTATTTCGTCCGCACCGACCACGACCGTCGCCTCCACGGGCGCGATGTCGATTTCCGATTTGACGTTTTCGATGAATTCGTCGAGCCGCTCCTCGTCGTACACGAGCGTGCTATTAAACTCGATATTTTCTTCTTTCAGTTCCTCGAGCTGCGCCCTGCGCTCGGCGTTTGTGCCGACGTGGCCGAAGTTCCACGCGTAGGAGACCTGCGTCTGAAAGGACATGCTCGCGCCCAGCATCGCGGGGGTGAGCTTCCATGTCTTGCCCTCAAAGGAGAGGGTGATTTCGGCGTGCAGCCTTTCGTTTACATGCTGCTCGACGGCGGCATAGCCTTCTTCATACGTATATCCCCCCATGGAGATGCCGTTTACATATACGCCGTCGCAGAAGGTGTCGATCGGGGGCGTGCTGCCGACGCCCGTCGTCGCGCGCAGGATGATCCATATGACGAGCAGCACCGCGCCTGCCGCGAGCAAAAGGGATAGCGTTTCCCGTATTTTCTGCCGCGCGAGCGCCTTTTTGCTGCGCCTTGTTCGCTGTTGCCTTATTGAGCTCATGTGTGTTCCTCCGGGAATTTTGCGCCGATCGCGCGGATCAGCCGTCGGTAGTCCTTTTCTTTTTCCGTCCAATTTTCCATGCCCGCGGCGAGCAGGCTTTCGTCGCCGCCGTGGTAGTCGCTGCCGCCCGTCACATACAGCCCCATGGAGCGCGCGAGCCTGTCCAAACTCCGCCGCTGCGCGGGGGTGTGGCGCAGGTGGTGCGCCTCGAGCCCGTCCAGCCGCGCGAGGCGCAGTGCCTTCACGCGCTCGGGCAGGGTAAAGCTGTTGCGGATGGAGATCGACGGGTGGGCGAGCACCGCGATGCCGCCGGATGCATGGATGATGCGGATCGCCTCCGCGCTGTCCAGCTTTTCGCGCGCCGCGTATCCGCATTTTCCGGGCGCGAGAAATCGCGAAAACGCCTCCTTCACGCTCGAAACATAGCCCGCCTCGAGCAGAGCCCGCGCGACGTGCGGGCGGCCCACGGTACTTCCCGCGTCCGCCTCGATCTTCTCGGGGTCCAGCCCGATGCCTGCCGCGCGCAGCTTTTCGCAGATGGTATACAGCCTTTTGCGGCGCGCTTCCCGCATGCGCGAGAGCACGCGCTCCATAGAATCGATGTCCTTGATGCCGTAACCCAGTATATGCAGTTCCTGCGGGTCGTCGGTCGAGAGCTCCACGCCCGGGATCATGTGCATGCCGAAAAGGGACGCTGCCTCCATGGCTTCTTTTACGCCCGCGAGCGTGTCGTGATCCGTCAGCGCGACGCAGGAAAGCCCCTTCGCGTGGCATTGTTCCATGAGCGCACTTGGGGAGAGCAGGCCGTCCGAGGCGGTCGAGTGCAGGTGCAGGTCTATCAGCATGGGTTCCTCCGGGGAAGCGTAGTTTCTTATAATAGCAGGCAAATGTTACGCCTGCAAGGGGAAATCGTCGCGTTTTGGGAGCATTTCAAGGCTTTCTATGCCGAAGTACCGCAGGAAATCCTCGGTCGTGGCGTAGAGGATGGGGCGCCCCAGCGTCTCCCGCCGACCTGCCTCTTGGATGAGCCCGCGCTTTTGGAGGAGCTGTATCGAATAGTCGCACTTGACGCCGCGAATCTGCTCGATGTCCGTCTTCGTGACCGGCTGGCGGTACGCGACGATGGACAGCGTCTCCATGACGGCGGCGGACAGCGACTGCTGCCGGATAGGCTGCAGGAGCTGCTCGACGTAGGGGGCGTATTCGGGGCGGATCGAAAGCTGCAAACTCTTTCCGAATCGGTTGAGCCGAATGCCGCGGTTTTCCAGATCCAGATGATCCGCGAGTTTTGCCGCGCATTCCTCCATTTCGCCTTCCGTGAGATTCAGCGCGTGGGCAACTTCGTCTATCGGCACGGGATCGCCCGCCACAAACAGAATGGCCTCCAAAATCGCCGATATTTCGCTCTGATTCATAGGAACGCAACCCTCCCCATGCTATGTATTGTAGCATAGGACGGGGGCAGTTTGCAAGCCGCATAGAACAACTAACATTCTGTGCTTTGAAACTTAATGCGGGATGCTGTATAATACGATAGTTATAGGGAAAGTATTTTTGTCAAGGGGGCTGCGCTATGGCGAATATGGAAAAACGGCTTATGCTGGGCAACGAGGCGATCGCACGGGGTGCGTGGGAGGGCGGCGTCCGCGTCGTATCTTCCTATCCGGGCACGCCTTCCACCGAAATCACGGAAAGCATGGCAAAATATACGGATGTTGCGACGCAGTGGGCGGTAAACGAAAAGGTCGCGCTCGAGGTGGCGGCGGGCGCCGGCACGGCGGGCGTCAGGGCGATGACCTGCATGAAACACGTGGGCGTAAACGTATGTGCCGATCCGCTGTTTACCCTGGCCTATACGGGCGTGCGCGCGGGCGTCGTGATCGTGTGTGCGGATGATCCCGCGATGCATTCTTCGCAGAACGAGCAGGATTCCAGGTTCTACGCCAGAAGCGCGCACGTTCCGATGCTGGAGCCTGCGGACAGCGAGGAGTGCAGGCTCTTTACGAAAATGGCGTTTTCCCTGAGCGAAAGGTTCGATACGCCCGTCATGGTGCGCACGACGACGCGCATTTCCCATGCCCGTTCGCTCGTGAACGAGGGGGAACGCGAGGATGTCGGCGCACTGCCCTATGAAAAGGACATGATGAAATACGTCATGATGCCGGGCATGGCAAAGGGCAGGCACGTGGCGGTCGAAAAGCGGGAGATCGCGGCCAAGGCGTTTGCCGAGGAGACCGATCTCAACCGCGAGGAGATGCGCGAGACGAAGATCGGCATCGTGACGTCGGGCGCGTCGTATCAGTATGTGCGCGAGGCGCTCCCCGAGGTTTCCGTGTTCAAGCTCGGCATGGTCTATCCCCTGCCGATAGAAAGAATCCGCGCGTTTGCGCAAAAAGTGGAAAAGCTCTATGTCGTCGAGGAATTGGAGCCGTTCTTTGAGAACCGGCTCCGCGCATCGGGCATCGCCTGCGAGGGAAAGAACCTCACCGGCCTTCAGGGCGAACTGTCCGCGCGCAAGGTCGCTTCGATCTTCGGCAGGGAAGTTCCCGAAGAAATCGGCGTCGGCGCGGTACCCGCGCGCCCGCCCGTACTCTGCGCGGGCTGCCCGCACAGGGGGCCGTACAGCGTGTTGAGCAAGCTGAAAATGCGCGTAAACGGCGATATCGGCTGCTATACCCTGGGCGCGCTGAAGCCGCTCTCCGCCGTGGACACCGTATTGTGCATGGGCGCATCCGTCGGCATGGCGCAGGGCTTTGCGCTCGCGAATGCGGACTACGCGAAAAATACCGTGGGCGTGATCGGGGATTCGACGTTTTTGCATTCGGGCATCACGTCTCTCATCAACGCCTGCTACAACAGGACGCCCATCACGCTCCTCATTTTGGACAACTCCATTACCGGTATGACGGGGCACCAGCCGAACCCCGCTTCCGGTAAGGACATCTACGGAAATGTCGCGCCCAGCGTTTCGCTGGAGGATCTGTGCCGCGCCTGCGGCGTGGAGCACGTCGTGACGGTCGATGCATTCGACCTTCAGGGCATCGAAAAGGTGCTCAAAGAGGAGACGGCGCGCGATGCGGTTTCCGTCATCATCTGTCGCCGTCCGTGCGCGCTGCTGGACAAAAAGAGCCGCAAGGAGCCGCTTCGTATCGACGGCGAAAAATGCAGGCACTGCTTTGCGTGCATGAAGCTCGCCTGCCCCGCAATCGTTCGGGACGGCAAGCGCGTTTTCATCGATTCCGAGATGTGCGTCGGCTGCGGGCTGTGCAGACAGGTATGCAAATTCGGCGCGATTGTGGAAAGGGCAGGTGCAGAAGCATGAAAGAAATAAACATCGTCATCGTCGGCGTCGGCGGGCAGGGGACGCTCCTGGCGAGCCGCGTGCTCGGTTCGCTCGCCATCGGTACGGGCAAGGACGTAAAGGTTTCCGAGGTGCACGGCATGTCGCAGCGCGGCGGCAGCGTCATCACCTATGTGCGCACGGGCGCGGAAGTCGCCTCCCCCATGGTGGACGAGGGCACGGCGGATTTCGTGCTGGCGTTCGAGAAATTGGAGGCGCTGCGCGCGCTCAAATACCTCAAAAAGGACGGCACAATGCTCGTCAACACGCAGGAGATCAACCCCATGCCCGTGATTTCGGGCGACGCCATCTATCCCAAAGACGCGTTGGAGACCCTGCGCGCGAAATGCCCCCGCCTCGTTGCGTTCGACGCGCTGTCGCTCGCGGAGGCATCGGGCGAATCCCGCGCGGTCAACACCGTGCTCCTTGGCGCGCTCTCCAACCTGATGGACGCGCCGGAGGAGGCTTGGCTGAAGGCCCTCGAATCGAGTGTTCCCGCGAAAATCCTCGCGGTGAATCTCAAGGCCTTCCAAGCGGGGCGAGGCGCGTGACGGAGGCGCGAATGTATGAAGCGGCGTGAATACAAGATCTGGAACCCCGCGGCGGAATGTATGGACAGGGATGCGCTCCGCCTTTTGCAGGGGGAGCGTCTGCGCGACGTCGTAAGGCGCGTGTACGACCACGTGCCCATGTACCGCGAAAGGATGCGACAGGCGGGCGTTGCGCCCGAGGACATCGGGGGGCCGGACGATCTCAAATACCTGCCGTTTACGGATAAGCCCGACCTCAGGGACGAATTTCCCTACGGGCTCTTTGCGGTGCCTCTCAAGGACATCGTGCGCATACAGGGCTCCTCCGGGACGACGGGCATGCCCATCGTCGCGGGGTATACCGAGCGCGACATCGAAATGTGGACGGAGATGATGGCGCGCGCCATCGCGGCTGCGGGTGGCGGCGAGGAGGACATATTCCAGATTTGCTACGGCTACGGGCTGTTCACGGGCGGCTTGGGCGCGCACCAGGGCGCATCGAAAATCGGCGCGACGGTCATCCCCATGTCGAGCGGCAACACACAGCGGCAGATCGCCATCATGAAGGCGCTCGGCACGACCATGCTCGCATGCACGCCATCCTACGCGCTGCATCTGGCGGAGACGATCCATGAGATGGGGCTGGACATCAGAGATTTGAAGCTCAAATCGGGCATCTTCGGCGCGGAACCGTGGAGCGAGGGCATCCGCAGCCGCATCGAGGAACTTTTGGACATCGACGCGCTGGACATCTACGGGCTCACGGAGATCGCGGGGCCGGGCGTGGCGTTCGAGTGCCTGTGCAAAAAAGGCATGCACGTCAACGAGGACCACGTGATCCCCGAGATCGTGCGCCCCGACACGGGCGAGCCTTTGCCCTACGGCTTCAAGGGCGAACTCGTGCTCACGACGATTTCCAAGGAAGGCATGCCGATGCTGCGCTACAGGACGCACGACCTGTGCCGCCTGCACGCGGAGCCGTGCGAATGCGGCAGGACGACCGTGCGCATGGAGCGCATCATGGGCCGCACGGACGACATGCTCATCATTCGCGGCGTGAACGTGTTCCCCAGCCAGGTGGAAACCGTGCTCGCCGAGATGGGCGGCGGCGTCTCGCCGCACTTTATGATGGTGGTGGAAAGGGCGGGCTCCACCGACACGCTCGAGGTGCAGGTGGAGGTCACGGACGAACTGTTCGGAGATACCGTGGGTGCGATGGAGAAGATGCAGCGCGGAATCCAGGAACAGCTGAAATCCGTGCTCGGAATCTCCGCGCGCATCCGCCTCGTCGCGCCCAAGACACTGCCCCGCTTCGAGGGCAAGGCGCGGCGCGTACAGGACAACCGAAAACTGTAAATGACATACAAAAAGACCGGAGCGGCAGGGCGCCATTCCGGTCTTTTTCATTTTCTGTGGATCGATTCGGTTCTTCGGAAGCTCCCGCGCGGCGGGTGTTCGGATTATACACGCGAGGTCGCGCAAAACGCCGCGTTTAGGGGTCGATTCGTATCTTCGGAAGTTCCCAGCGGCGCGTGGTGGCGAGGTATCGGATGATGCAGACCGTAGCCATCGCGAGCACGGTTGCAACGGCGCTCGATACGCCGAGCTTCAGCAAAAGGTAATACGTGCCGCTCCCCGCGAGCGCGGCGACGGCGTACACGTGCTTGCGGAAGATCGCCGGGGTGACGTTCGTCAGGATGTCGCGCAGCATGCCGCCGCCGACCCCCGTAAACATCCCCAGCACGATCGACATGACGGGATTGCCGCCGTGGCCCGCCTTGATGACGACGGTCGTGCCCGTGACGCAGAAGGCGGCGAGCCCGATCGCGTCAAACACATTGTTGATCGCCGCGGCTTTGTCGCGGTAGGTATAATAGCTCTTGCGGAAGAGTGCGACGGCGCAAAACGTCAAAAACGACGAAACCGTGGAGACCAGAAGCGGCTCCGGAGACATGAACACGCTCGGCGGGATCGTCGCGATCACGATGTCCCGCATGAGCCCGCCGCCCGTCGCGGCGACGCAGCCGATAAACAGCACGCCGAACAGATCCAGCCCCCGCTCGATCGCGGTGAGAGAGCCCGATACGGCAAAGGCGATCGTCCCGATTATGCTTGTGATAAACAGCATCCAATCCATGGCTTCCTCCGAAAAAACATTGCCTCCCGACGCGCCGCCGGGAGGCGAACCTCTCTATAATCAGAACACGAGGATCTCGCTGACGCACACATCGTCGTACTTCGAGCCGGGGTATACGTCCGTCACGACGATCTCGATGGAATCGGTCAGGCATATTGCTTCAAACGGAACCACGCGCATGCCTTCGTACCCCTCGACTTCGTCCAGAACAAATTCCATGACGGTGCCGTCGGAAAGCGTCACGCGAAGCTGCTTGATGCGGCAGTTCTTCTCGAAGATGCTCTCGCTCTTGGCGTATCCGCCCGTGATCACGATGCCGCGCACCTCTTGCGGGGCATCCGCGCGCAGCGTGAGCGCGGGCTGTTTGTCGCTGCCGGTATACGCCCAGCAGGTATCGAGCTGGCCGTCGATGGCGTTTTCGGGCGCGTAGTTGAAGCCGTACTGGTCGTCAAGTACCTCATCGGCGGAGGCGTCCGCAAATGCGGTGATATCGCCGCGCACAAGGTCGATGCTCCGAACGGTCGCGCCGTAGGGCGCGTCTTCGTTCACCGTGAGGACGGCGGTGCCGGTGTAGCGGAACCAGTCAAAGGCGTAATGCACGTCGAACCACGCGGAAAAGTCCACCTCAAAATCGCCGTCTCCCAGAGAAGTTATGGCGTTGACCGCGATCACCGTCGCAGGTTCTCCCTCCGCTCTCAGGAAGGAGTAGCCCTCGCCGCTCTTGGAAAACAGGTCCGACGGCTCGTCCGCGACGTCGGCAAAATCGCCCTCCGCGAAGACGGAATTGTACATCGCCTCGACCTCGGCGTAGGAATACTCTTCCTTTGCCTTCGCCGTGTGGGCGTAGAGCGAAAGCATCAGCCACGCGCACTGCACGTCCGGCGCACCGGAGAAAGACGTGTCGCCCGCCGCGACGATGGTGAGAAGGTCGATCGCGGTCTCCGGAAGCTCATAGACGACGGGTTCTTCCTCTTCGACAACCTCATCCGCTGCAACCTCGACCTCGTCTTCGGCGACCTCGTCCAAAGCAACCTCCGCTTCGGCGGTGTCGGAGAGCGTCGCCGTCTCTTCCGCGGCGGATTCCTCCGCGAAAGCGAACGGCGCGAAGGAAAACAGCAGCGCGAGCACAAGGCATACGGATATGAATTTTTTCATGATAAAATCCCTCCCAAAAAATCTTGCTATCATTTTGACGGGACGGCATGTCCTTCGGTTCCCGAAAGCGGGAAAAAATCGAAAGAAACTTCGCTTGCGGGAAGGGTGCATATGTGTTAGAATAGGGCGAAAAGGGGGCGTACCGAAATGCGGCACGACGGAAGAGAAAACGATATGCTACGCCCGGTGTATATCGAAACGGGCTATACGGAGATGGCGGCGGGCTCCGTGTTGATGTCGACGGGGCGCACGCGCGTGATCTGCACGGCGTCCGTCGAGGAAGCGGTGCCGCCGTTTCTGAAAGGGCAGGGGAAGGGCTGGATCACGGCGGAATACGCGATGCTTCCGGGCTCGACGCCCACGCGCAAGCAGCGCGAATACTATAAGCGCGACGGGCGGAGCGTGGAAATCTCCCGCTTAATCGGAAGGTCGCTTCGCGCGTGCATAGACCTTACGCGCCTTGGCGAGCGCACGATCACCTTGGATTGCGACGTCATTCAGGCGGACGGCGGCACGCGCACCTGCTCCATAACGGGCGCGTTTGTGGCGCTGTGCCTGGCGGTTGAAAAGCTCATGAAGCAGGGGCTTCTCAGACAGTCGCCCATCGTAAAGCGGCTCGCGGCGATCTCCTGCGGCATTTCGGGCGACAATGCGATATTGGACCTCGATTATATAGAGGACTCCCGCGCGCAGGTCGATATGAACCTCGTGATGACGCTGGACGCACAAGGCGAGGCCGAATTCGTCGAGATACAGGGCACGGGCGAGGGGCGGCCCTTCAGGAAGGACGAATTGAATGCGCTTTTGGCGCTGGGCGAAAAGGGCATAAGACATCTCATGCAAAGGCAGGACGACGCGCTCGGCGATACGGTGCATGTCATCGGGCAAAAGCCGATCTTGGTGCTCGCAAGCGGCAATTTCGGAAAGCTGCGCGAAATGCGCGCGCTGCTCGGGGACAGGTTCGACGTGATCTCGATGTGCGAGGCGCTCTGCGACATCGATGTGGAGGAAGACGGAGAGACCTTTGCGGAAAACGCGCTCATCAAGGCGCAGGCGGTGTCCGCGGTGTGCGGCATGGCGGCGCTTGCGGACGATTCGGGGCTGTGCGTGGACGCGCTGTGCGGCGCGCCCGGCGTACACAGCGCGCGCTTTGCGGGCGTACACGGGGACGACGGGGCGAATAACAGATTGCTCCTCGAACGGCTGAAAAACGCGGACGACAGGCGCGCGCGCTTCGTATGCGCGATGGCGCTGGTGCGGCCGGGGAAAAAGCCAATCGTCTGCGAGGGCGAATCCTACGGCACGATCCTGTATAAGCCGCGCGGGGAGGACGGCTTCGGATACGACCCGCTCTTTTTGTCGGACGATTTGGGTGTGACCTTCGCCGAGGCGGACGCTGCGGAAAAAAATACGGTATCCCACAGGGCGAGGGCGATCTCCGCGCTGATAGAGGCGCTTGAAAGGGAAGATGATTAGGCTCTTCGTCGCGTCCGACAGCCACGGCGAATACTCCGCGCTGCAGGCGTTCGCGCGGATCGCGAAGCGCGAAAAGGCGCATGCCGTGTGCCATTTGGGCGATTTCGCCTCCGACGCGGAAATGCTGCGCGAGATGCTGGGCGGAATCCCGCTATACTCCGTGCGCGGGAACTGCGATTCGCAGGGCGCCGCGCCGAAGGAGCGCGTCGAACATTTCGGCGCGTGCAGCGTGCTTTTGTGCCATGGGCACGCCTATTCCGTCAAGAGCGGCACGAGGGAGCTTGCGGAGGCCGCGGCGGAGATGGGCGCGCATCTTGCGCTGTTCGGGCATACGCATACGTCTCTCGAAAGGTACCAAAACGGGGTATTCCTTATCAACCCGGGCGCGCTTTGCGGCGGAAGGTTTGCCATCGTTGAAATAGATGAAGACGGAACGCCGTTCGCCTCGTTTGAGGACGTGCGTTAAAGGCGCGGAGCAACCTTGTTGAGAGCATTTTTTACATAATCAGGAGGAAATACGATGAAATACAGAAGGCTCGGAAAGACCAATCTCATGGTGAGCGAGGTCGGCTTGGGCGCCGAATGGCTCGAGCGGCATACCTTGGAGGAATGCGTCGCCGTCGTGAAGCGTTGCGAGGAGGCGGGCATCAACATTTTGGACTGCTGGATGAGCGAACCGAACGTGCGCACGAATTTGGGCATCGCGATCCGCGAGAATCGCGACAAGTGGATCGTGCAGGGGCATTTCGGCTCGACTTGGAAGAATGGGCAGTATGCGCGAACGCGCAAGCTCGAACCCGTCAAGGCGGCGTTTGAAGACCTTTTGACGCGCCTGCAGACGGACTATATCGACATCGGCATGATCCATTTCGTCGACGGGGAAAAAGAGTGGGAAAGCCTTCAGGACAGCGACTACCTCAAATACGTGTTCTCGATGAAGGAGCGCGGCATAATCCGCCACATCGGGCTGAGCACGCACAACCCCGAGATCGCGAAAAGAGCGATCCTCTCGGGCTATGTGGAGATGATCCTGTTCTCGGTCAACCCCGCGTTCGACATGGCACCCGCGGCGGAGGACATGTCCGGATTGTTCGAGGTCGGCTACTATACGGACGATATGCGGGGCATCAACCCCGAGCGCGCGCAGGTGTATTCGCTCGCGGAGACGCACGATGTCGGCATCACGGTCATGAAGGGATTTGCGGGCGGGCGGCTTTTTGACGCGGCGAGGTCGCCCTTCGGCGTCGCGCTGACGCCCGTGCAGTGCATCCACTACTGCCTGACGCGCCCCGCCGTTGCGAGCATATTGTGCGGCTACGACACGACAGAGCATGTGGATGCCGCCGTCGCCTACGAACACGCGACGGACGCGGAAAAGGACTACGCGACGGTGCTCGCCTCCGCGCCCATGCACGCCTATATGGGGCAGTGCACCTATTGCGGGCACTGCAAACCCTGCCCCGTGGACATCGACATCGCCATGGTCAACAAGTTTTACGATCTCGCCGTCCTGCACGACGAGGTGCCCGAGACGATTCGGGAGCATTATCGGAGCCTTTCGCACCATGCGGACGAGTGCATCGGCTGCAAGGCTTGCGAGGCGCGCTGCCCGTTCGGCGTGAAGATCGCGGAGCGCATGGAAAAGGCGAGCGCGCTGTTCGCACAGCGATGAAAACCTATTTGGATATCCCCTACGGGACAACGGAGGGCGCGCTGGTAGACCTCTGTCTTCCCGACAATGCGGGGTTTACAACGCTCCTCTGGTTTCACGGCGGCGGGCTGGAAACGGGATCGCGCAGGGACGGCGCGGCGCTCGCGGAACATGCCGTACAACAGGGGTACGGCTTCGCGAGCGCGGAATACCGCATGTATCCCGATGCGCGCTTTCCCGAATACATCACAGATGCGGCATCTGCAGTGAAATTCGTATCCGAACACATTGCGCGATACGGCGGGAACGGAAAGGTCGCGATTATGGGGCAGTCCGCGGGCGCGTACCTGACGATGATGCTGTACTGCAACCCCGCATACCTCGCAAACGCGGGGGTAGATATGAATCGGATCGTTGCGTTCATATCCGAAAGCGCCCAGCAGACTGCGCATTTCCGCGTGCTGGGCGAAAGGGGCATCGATATGCGCGCGGAGCGGATCGACGAGGCGGCGCCCCTGTTCTATGCGGATCGCGCGTCGTGCGAAAAGCCGCTTTTCTTATTATGGTATCAGGACGATATCCCCTGCCGCCCCGAGCAGAGCCGCCTCATGCTTGCGAGCCTTAGACGCTTTCACCCGAACGCGGAGATTCAAGGCACGGAGCTTTCGGGCGGGCACTGCGCGGGCTCGACCGAGGCGGATGCGGGCGGCGAATTTCCGTTTATCAGGGAACTGGTGCGATTTTTATCTTGCAAAGGGTGACAGAATGCATGCCGATGGATGGCGTAACGCTTGGGTTTATCGTAAGGGAACTGAACGGGGTGCTGCCGGGCGGGCGGATCGACCGCATCTCGCAGCCGGAGAAGGACGAAATCATAATCACCGTCCGATGCACGGGCGAGACGAGGCAGCTTCTCCTCTCCGCGAGCGCGGGAAACGCGCGCACACACATCACGAACATCAAAAAGGGGAACCCGCTGGAGCCGCCTGCGCTGTGCATGCTCATGCGAAAGCACCTGATCGGGGGGCGCATCGCGTGCCTTCGGCAGATCGGCGGCGACCGCATTTTGGAGATCGACATCGAGCACGTGGACGAGATGGGCGACCGGGCGCTGTACACCATCGAATGCGAATTCATGGGGAAGCATTCCAACATCATGCTGCTGTCCGCCAAGGGGCGCATCATCGACAGCGTGCGGCGCGTCACGGCGGACATCTCCCGCGTACGCGAGGTGCTGCCGGGGCTTCCCTACGAAAGGCCGCCCGCGCAGGACAAGCTCCCCTACGACGATCTCGATGTAGACGCGCTCACGCAAAGGCTCTTCGCCTGTGTCGGAAGGCTCGACAAGGCGCTCACCGAACACATCTGCGGGCTTTCCATACAGACGGCGCGCGAGGTCGCCTTCCGCGCGGCGGGCGATGAGGACGTGCGGGCGGAAAACCTGCCCGTGCGCGAGATTGCTGAAAAGGTATGCGCGTTTTTCCAAACGCTTCCGTCGCTGTTTTCCCCGAAGGTGCTCTACGCAGAAGACGGAACGCCTGCGGACGTTACGGCGTTTCCGTATCTTTCCAGAGCGGGTCTTCGCGCAAAGAAGTTCGAGACGCTCTCCGAGGCGATGGACGAATACTACGCGGAGCGCGATATTGCAGAGCGCATCAAGCAAAAGAGCGCATCGCTGCACCGTGCGCTGAAAAACAACATCGAACGCTGCGAAAAAAAGCTCGCGCTGCAGCAGGAGGCGATCGACGCCTCCCAGCGCATGGAGGAATACCGCATCAAGGGCGAATTGCTCAAGTCGAACGCGTATCTCCTCAAAACGGGCATGAAAAGGGCGCTGATACCGAACTATTACGATGAAGAGATGCGGGAGATCGAGATCGCGCTCGACGAACGCCTCTCCCCGCAACAGAACGCCGACCGCTATTTCAAGCTCTATAAAAAGGCGCACGGCGCGCGCAAACAGGCGCAGGAGCAGAAGGAAAAGACCCTGGAGGAGCTTTCCTATTTAGAGGGGCAAACGGAAAACCTGCGCTTCTGCACGACGGAAGCGGAGCTGAACGAGATCCGCGAGGAGCTGGAGAAATTCGGCTACGTGAAGGCGAACCACAACCGCAGGCAGATCAAAAAGCTGCCGCCGTCGGAACCGCTGCGCTTTGTGTCGGCGGACGGAACGATCATCCTCGTGGGCAAGAACAATGTGCAAAATGACAGGCTCACGCAGTCGGCGCGGCCGACGGAAGTGTGGATGCACGCAAAGGACATTCCCGGCTCGCACGTGATCGTGGTTTCGGAAGAGCCGTCCCAAGAGACGATCTTCGAGGCGGCGCGGATCGCCGCGTTCTTCAGCAAGGCGCGCGCATCCTCCACGGTGCCGGTCGATTACACGCGGAAGCGCTACGTCAAAAAGCCGTCCGGCGCGAAGCCCGGCTTTGTGATCTATACGCATCAAAAGACGCTCTACGTCACACCCGAAGAGAAAAAAGCGCTCTCCCTGAAAAAGGGATGAGGGATGCCGAAGACGATATGGAATAATAAAAAACGCGTCGGAGCGGAAGAATCTGCTCCGGCGCTTGGCATTTACGGCGAGGTGCTCACATTTTCATCCTTCAGTTCGGCGTACAGCGCGTCGATCTGCGCCTGAATGTCTTCTGCGCTGTCGCCGCGCTCGAACGCGTCGATGACGACATCGATGGAGGCCAAAAGCCCCTCCCCCACGGCGAACACGCCGCTTCCGTCTTCCCTCAAAACGAACGCCGCCGGGAAGAGGCCGTACAGGTCGTCGTACACGCCGTAGGTATCGCAATACTGCTCGTATTCGTCCAAAAGCAAGAGCATGCGGCAGTTCGGCATCGTGTACTCCAGGGAACCGTCGTAGAGCCGGTCTCCCAACGCGCCCTTTACGATGGCGTGCAGCCGCCAGACCTCGTCGCAGTCTCCACAGCCGGGCCCGTCGGCGCCGCATCCGCCGCAGCGGTCGTAGACAAAGACCCGAAGCTTCAAAGGCGAGCCCTGTTCTTCGGCGAATGCGCCGCATGCAAAGCACACGGCACACACAAGCAACGCAATCAATATCCGTTTCATCGCGAAAATCTCATTCCCGAACGAGCGGATGGAAGCAGAGCACCCGGCGGTGATCGCCCAAATTGC
Source organism: Christensenellales bacterium (assembly GCA_050946115.1). GTDB lineage: Bacteria > Bacillota > Clostridia > Christensenellales > Aristaeellaceae > CAYFRC01. Next base: position 76,232 of record JBMNUF010000005.1, on the reverse strand, counting down.
GCATCTCCGGGCGCGATTTGTGGCATTCCTCCGTCGCATAGTCGCACCTCGGGGCGAACTTGCACCCGCCGAGCAGGTATTCTCGGGATTCGATATCGGGCATTGCCACCTCATCCGTCCACTTGTCGCCGATGCGGGGGATGGAATCCATCAAAAGGCGCGTATAGGGATGCGCGGGGCGATCCATGATCTGCCGCGAAGTGCCGTATTCGATGAGCGTGCCGCGATACAGCGTGGCGATGTAATCGCTGACGTAGTAGGCGGTGGACAGGTCGTGCGTGATGTAGATAAAGCTGATGCCATAGGTTTCCTTCAGGCGCTTGAAGAGGTTGACGATGTTCATCTTCATCGAGGCGTCGATCATCGCGACGGGTTCGTCCGCGACGATGATCTTCGGCTTCGTGATGAGCGCCCGCGCGATGGAGACGCGCTGCAATTCGCCGCCGGAGAACTGCGAGGCGTACTTCCCTTTGACGACCTCCAGCGAAAGGCCGACCGATTTTAGGGCTTCGTCCACGACCTGCTGCGCCTGTGCGTTGTCCTTGGCCATGCCCAGGCGCAGCGCCGTGCTGAACAGATAGTTGTCCACCGTTTTCCGCATGGAAAAGGCTTCAAACGGGTTCTGAAAGATCGGCTGCACGTCGTGAAAGAGCTGCTGCATCGAATAGTCGCGGTGGTTTTTGTAGGAATGTCCGTCCAGCACGATGTCGCCGCCGTCCAGGTGGTGCAGGCGGAGGATCATCTTGCACAATGTGGATTTGCCGCACCCGGATTCGCCCACGATGGACAATATGACGGGCTTTCCCTTTTCGATTGCGAAGGAAACCTCGTCGACCGCCAGCATCTTCTTTCTCGAGAGCATGCTGCCGATCCTGAAGACCTTGCTTACGCGGTTTACCTCAAGCAAATATTCATTCATTGCCGCCACTCTCCTTCTGTGGGTTCAGCAGGTGACACGCCGCGAAATGCCCCGGAGCCACCTCTCGGAATTCGGGAACGGACTGCGAACACGCATCCGTCGCCTTGGGACAGCGCGGCGCGAACCGGCATCCGGGCATCGCCACGCGCATGCTCGGCGGCGCGCCGGGGATGCCCTCGCGGTCGCTCTGATCGCCCACGCGGGGGAGCGCGTCGATGAGCATCGAGGTATACGGATGGAGTGGATTTTCGAAAACGTCCTCGGTTTTGCCGATCTCCATCATCCGCCCGGAATACATGATGCCGATCCGATCCGTGATCTGGTAGTGCACGCCCAGGTCGTGGCTGACGATCACCATGGTGTTCTTCAGGCGCTTTTGCAGATTCATGAGCATCATCAAAATGCCCTTTTGCACGACCACATCCAGCGCCGTGGTCGGTTCGTCCGCGAGCACGATGTCGGGGCTCATGAACGTCGCGAGCGCGATGATCGCGCGCTGGCGCATCCCGCCGGAGAGCTGGAAGGGGTATGAGTCCAAAACGTCCTCCGAAAGGTTCAGCCGATTCAGATACGCTTTGACGCGATCGAGCGTCTGCTCCTTGCTCTCCCTGCTTCGATCCTGCATGGGAATGGAGTCGAGGAACTGCTTTTTCAGCTTCGTCGTCGGATTCAGGACGGACATCGCCGCCTGCGGGATATAGGAGATGTTGTCCCACCAGCTCTTGTTGATCTCCCCCGTCTTATAGGAAAATGCCTTGCCGTCCTTCGTACCGGAGATGATTACGGAGCCGCTGTCCACCTGCAGGGGATATTTTATGATGTCGTACAGCGTCTTGAGCAGGGTGGATTTGCCGCAGCCGGATTCCCCCGCGATGCCGAAGATCTCGTTTTCGTAGATCTCGAAGTGCGCATCGGATACGGCGGGCACATCGCCGGTCAGTGTCTTGTAAGAAGCGGAAAGATGATTGATTTTGATCATGTTATCTGCCTCTCTTCTTTACGATGTAATCGTTGTACCCGGAAATCACCATGAACAGCGACACGAACAGGATGACGGTGGTGACGATCGGCGAGCCGATCCACAGCCAATAGCCGCCCAAGATGGCGTTTCTGTCGCGCGCCCACTGGATCATGTTGCCGAGCGTGGGCAGGTTCGACGAGGAGAGGCCCAAGAGCGCGAGGCTGGACTCCTGTCCGATCGCGACCAGAACGGCGTTCATGAAGTTGGAAAGCGACCACGTGAGCATATACGGCAAAATTTCCGTTGCGACAATCTGCAACATACTCTCGCCGGAAAAGCGCGCGGTCGCGATAAAGTCGCGCTCCTTCATGCTCAGGCACATGGAGCGCACGTGCCTGGAAGGGTGCGCCCACGCGAACACCGAAAGGATCAGCGCGATCGGCACGATCGAAAGCGATCCGCTCATGAGGGCGGTCATCAGGATCAGGATCGGCAGCGTCGGGATGACGATGAACGTATCCGCGACCATCATCATCACGCGGTCGACGCCGCCCCCCAAGAAGCCGGAAATCAGGCCGTAGAAGACGCCGATGATGGTGCCCAGCGTCGCGACGATCAGCCCGATCACGATGGAGTTTCTCAGGGAGAACAAGAGCATCCAGAAGGTGTCCTGCCCCATTTTCGTGGTGCCGAGCAGGTGATCGGCGCTGACGGGCAGGTTTTTCTTATAGCTGTTGTACTGTATGATGTCCGGACCGCGATAGAACAGCGTCACGACAAAGGCCATGATCAGCAAAAAGGAAAGAAACACGAAGCCGACCTTGAAGCGCGCCGGAGAACTCTTCCATACTTGTTTCATGTCTGCAGCGCCTCCTTACGAAAACCGTATTCTGGGGTCGATCAGGGGATAGATCAGATCCGCCACCAGCGTTGCGGTTGAAATGGAGATGATGGATATGGAAACCGTCGCCATGATCATATTATAGTCCGATGCCATAATGGCGCTCTGCAGCAGCTTTCCGACGCCGGGATACTGAAAGATGATCTCCGTCATCAGGGCGCCGCCGAAGACGCCTCCAAGGCTGATGGCAAAGCCGGAAATCTGCGGAATGATGCAGTTGCGCAGCACATACCCGCGCATGATCTTGCCCTCGGACAATCCGCGCAGCCGCGCAAACTGCACATATTCCTCCTCTGCAACGTCCGCAGTGACGGCCTTCATGCTGATAACCCACCAGCCGAAACCCACCAGCAGCATGGTAAACGCCGGCAGGATTGAACTCTTTATCAGCGTTCGGAAGAACACGGCGGGGCCCTGTCCCGTCATGATCGTCGCCGTGACGGGGAAGATCTTCCAAACGAAACAGAACAGGATCTGTACGACCAGCGCTATGATGAAATACGGAATAGGGTACAGGAAGATCGCGATATATTCCATCACGACGGACGATTTCTTGTCCCTGCGGAAGCCCGCCATGAGGCCGATGAAATTGCCTATCAGCCAGGAGACGGTCGTCGTAAAGAGGGAGAGGCCGACGGTGTAGGGAAGATAGCGCGCTACGATTTCCGTGGCGGAAGTCGGGAAGTTCATGAGCGACGGCCCGAAATCGAACTGCACCGCATTTTTCAGGAAGCTGACATACTGCTCCCACAGGGTTCCGTCGAGACCGTACAGCGTGCGCAGGTGTATGCGCAGCTTTTCGATTTCGCCGGCTTCGAGGCTCGTCTTGGAGAGCATGTTCGCGATCATGGTCTCGACCGGGTCGGAGGGGAAGAACCGCGGGATGAAGAACATGAAGGTAATGCCGATAAAAATCACCATGAACCAAGCCAGCAGCCTACCCGCCAGATATTTCATGAATTTCATGGAAGCTCCTCCTTGTTGGCAACCGCCCGCCATTAAGGCGGGCGGTTATATCCGGATTCGGCGCGCCGAATTATCCGACGGTGCTTACAAGCTTCGGCAGGGAGAACTTAAAGCAGCTCCACCACCACCACGGGCCTTCGTAGGGGTTCTCCGCGGTTTGCAGACCGGTCCAATAGGTCGTGTTGATGGGCACGATCTTGGTGCCGGAGTGCACGTCGACGGAAATGTGCGCCTCCGTGGTCAGCTTCAGGTACTCGATCATGAGGGCCTTGATTTCCTCGCCGTTCGGGTCGGTCAGGGAGGCCTTCTTCACGACTTCGGTGATCTTGGCGCTCAGCTCGGGATCGGCAAAAGAGAAGCGCAACGCGCTGATGCCCGAGGCGACCTCGCCGAGGGGATACTTGTACACGGTGTCGTCCCAGCCGCTGATGTTGTTGTACAGGTCTGCGAAGTAGGAGCAGCAGCTGTACCAGGCGGTGGCAACTTCATAGTCGCCCAGGTTGAGGCGGCTGCTCATATCGCCGGCAGTAAGCGTGGAGACTTCCACATTGATGCCGAACTTCGACCACTGGTCGGCGATCGCCTTGCCGCTGCGGGAAGCCTGCGTGGAGCCTTCCTCGGTGTGGCAGATCAGCTTGATGGTCCAAGGCTGTCCCTTGTAATACCAGGTGCCGTCCTTGAGCTCGAAATCGGGCAGGGCGGAGAGGATCCCCGTCGCCTTTTCCTTGTCGGTCTTCCAATAGCCGGTGCCGAACATGGTGATAACCTCTTCGTCGGTCTTGTCGGCAAGGTCATAGCCGTAGTCCGCGACGAGGGCATCGCGCAGTTCGAGGGCGAAATTGGGGTTCCAGGGGTTGTAGGTGCCGTCCAGGATCGTGAACTCGTTGGTGAGCCAGTCCTGCATGGGCTTATAGTAGTTCTCCACCTGAATGGTGATGGCGGGAACGGTCAGAGCGGACATGCGGCCGATGCCGTCGAAGATGTTCTCGCTGACCTCGATCCAGTCGCAGCAGAGGGTCAGCGCCCAGCGGACGTTCACATCGTTGAACGGCTCAACGCCGCAGTTGAAGTATACGCCCTTGGAGCAGGCATCGTCGGTGGTCGCGAAGGGGAAGTCCTCGTACCAGGCGCGGACGTTTTCGTTGGATTCCATCATGAGCTGCAGGTCCTCGTAGGAAATCTCGTTCATGATGTCCACCTGGTTGTTGATCATCGCCATGACGCGGGCCTCGGTGTTGCCGAAGACGCGATACAGGACGTACTGGGGAACCGGCTCGCCGTAGAGCTGGCCGACCACGGTGTTCTGCCAGTCCGCGCGCTTCTCATAGAGAATCCAGGTGCCCAGGGGGTCGTACTCCTTCACGGTGTACGCGCCGGAAACGACGGGCGCGGAATCGGTGAAGGTCGTGACATCGACCTGGCTGTAGACGTGCTCGGGCACTACGCGGAAGCCGCAGCCCCAGCTGCTAACGCCCAAGCGGGTCATCAGGCGCGGGTAGGGTTCTTTGCAGGTGATCTTCAGCGTGTAGTCGTCGATCAGCTCCGCGCCCGTGAAAATGCTGTTGTAATAGGCATTGTCGGAGAGGGCGGTATTGGTCATGATCATGTTGAAGGTGAAGAAGACGTCGTTGGCATCGAGCGTCTCGCCGTCAGACCACTTGAGGCCCTGGCGGATCGGGATCGTCCACTCGGTGAAATCCTCGTTCGGCGTGGCGGCAGATGCTGCGATGGTCGGGATGGCTTCGCCGGACATGGTGTTGACATCCCAAAGGCCGTCGTCCCACATGATCTGGTGTGCGCCCCAGGAAGCGCGGGTGCCGGTCATGTACGGGTTGAACTGGCCGGGCGTCGAGCAGACGTCGTCATCGGGCTCGGCGATCAGCGTCTGGGAGCGGGGCGTGCCGACTTCCGTCATCTCTTCCGCGAAGGACGCCACAGGCATCAGAAGCGACAGGAGCATTGCGAGAACGACGACCAGAGACAGTTTCCTCATTGGGTGATCTCCTCCTTTTTTTGTTCCGCCGTTGCGGGGTTTTCACGAGGCGCCGGATTTTGAAGGCGCTGCGACCCGCCGTTCGTAACCCGGCGCGACGTTTTGTGATACCTTATTATACAATAGGGCGCGCATTTTAGTCAAGCTTTTGAATAAATGTTTTTTCAAAAATTCTATTCAAAGTGCCGATATAGGGCGGAAGTTTATGCGGCTCTCGGACAAATATTTTGCCATACCGCAAGTGCGAGGTTGACATTTTCGGGGGAAGAAGGTATACTGTGTTTACAATAATGGTGAGGAAGGCGATTCGGGGTGCAAAAGAAATTGCCATGCACCCTTTGGCGCTTGTTTTGCTGCTGAGTTTCAGCGCATGCGGCGAAGAAATATCGGAACCGAACGCTTTCGGCACGAACATGAACTGCTGAACGGGCAGAGTGCGCCGGACGGAATCCACACCTATCAGGCGATCGAGGTTCCCGAGAGGATTTCCGTGATTTGGCTCAAATCCGAAGAAGTACCTTCCGTTCTGGAGGGCGGAACGGGCATACTCTGTCTCGGCTTCCCCGAATGCCCGTGGTGCAGAACGCCGCTCCCCGTATTGTTCGATGCGATGCGCGAGGCGCGTTTTGACGGGAATTTTTACTATATATAATAATGCCCAGCAGGATCGCGACAGGCGCTATCTGGACGACGACGGCGCCATCGTCACGGAAAAAGAGGGCACGGAACCGTATCGCGCGATGCCGGACAAGTTTGACGCCTGGCTCAACCCATACCCAGGGCTGAACGTCCCCGACGTAAAACGAATCCTCTTTCCGACGACCGTATTCCTCAAAGACGGAGAGGTTTCGGATGTGTACCTCGTGACCGTCGCGGATCAGGCCGACGGTTATGCGCCGCTGACCGACGCCCGGTACGCCGAATTGCTGGCGATGCTGACGGAAGCCATCGAGGCTCTTTTATATGATCGATTTAGTTAATAAAGTGAACGAATAAAAATATGAAACATAGCGGGTGATTGTTTGCATACAGGCAGCCGGGCTACGCCCAATCTCATGCGCCGCGTCAACCGAGGCGGCGTGTTGAAATGCATTCTGACGCGCGAAGAGAATACGCGCGTGGGGATCGCGGAGGCGCTGTGCCTGACCAAGACGACGCTTACGAACATCGTCGCCGACATGATCGAAGGCGGCATCCTCATGGAGACATCCGGCGGAAGGCAGGCAAACCGACTGGGACGAAAATCCGTTTCGCTGGAACTGTCCCCGCGCGCGCCCGCGATCTGCGGTCTTCTCGTCAAGAGGAGGCGCATCTGCGCGATCATAGGCGCGATGGACGGGCGCATTCTCGAACGCATCACCTATGCGCTCGATTCGGATCTGACGATGGAGACGTTCCGAAACAAACTCGGGGAGATCTTCCTCAGGATCATGGAGCGCGCATCGCAGCCCGTCTTTGCGGTGAGCGTCGCAGCCATAGGCCCGATCGACTGCGATGCGGGCATCATCCTGCGCCCGACGGATTTCTATCGGGAGACGGCGGACTTTCCCCTGCGCGAATTTTTGGAATCGCTGACGGATTTGCCCATTTTCTTCACGCACGATTCCTCCGCGGCGGCGTATGCCGAACATCTTTACGACAATGCAGCCGGTCAGGACACCTTCCTGTTCCTCTCGCTGGAGGCGGGAATCAGCGGCGGACTGTGCCTGGACGGGCGCATCTACAACGGCATGTTCGGGCGCAGCGGCGAGATCGGGCATACCTCCATCCGCTACGACGGCGAGGTATGCAAGTGCGGCAATCGCGGCTGCCTCGAATTGTATGCGGGCATGAACGCCATGCTGCGATCTGCGGAGGCGTACCGCCGATTTCTCCCGGAGCATCCCATTTTTCGCGAACCGATGGACATCCATCAGGTCATTTTGTCGGCGGATGCGGGGGATGCGCTCTGCCAGGAACTGCTCGGCGAATACTGCGCGTACCTCGCGCACGCGCTGTGCAACGTCATCACGCTTTTGAACATCCGCACGATCTACGTGGGAACGCCCGTGGAGGCGGCGAACCATGTCTTTGAAAGCCTCCTTTCGGAGCGGCTCAATGAGCGGATCGGCCCGCTTGCCGAGACGCAGGCGCAGGTGTTCCCCTCCGCCCTCGGCGTGGAGGCGGCGCTCTACGGCACGATCGCGGCGGTGATGGAACAGGTTTTTGAGGGGATGTTCTTCCCCTTTGAACAGGTTGTCGACCCCGCGCCCAACGGCGCAAGAAGCAACATACAAGCCTGAAACAACAAACAAAGGAGGTTTTCGTATGATTTCCATGATCGGCAACGCCCACATCGACCCTGTATGGCTCTGGCAATGGCAGGAGGGGTATCAGGAGGTCAAGGCGTCTTTTCAGTCTGCGCTGGATCGGCTGGACGAATCGGAGGACTTCGTGTTCACCTCCGCATGCGCCGCGTACTACCGCTGGGTCGAGGAAAGCTGCCCCGCCATGTTTGAGAAAATCAAACAGCGAATCGCCGAGGGGCGCTGGAGTATCGTCGGCGGCATGTGGGTCCAGCCGGACTGCAACATGCCATCGGGCGAATCCTTCGCGCGGCATTTTCTGTACAGTCAGCGCTATTTTAAGGAGAAATTCGGCATTACCGCCCGCACGGGCTACAATGTGGACACCTTCGGCCACAGCGGAATGCTCCCTGCACTATTGAAGCGCGGCGGCATCGACAATTACGTCTTTATGCGGCCGGGCGAGCATGAGAATGCGCGCGTTCCCGCGCCGCTCTTCCGCTGGTTCGCGCCGGACGGCTCCTCGGTTGCGACATTCCGCATCATCGGTGGCTACGGCTCGCGGTTCGGCTCCGTATATAAGGACATCGTGGAGGCCATGGCGGTGGCGAAGGAAACGGGGCTTCCCGTCATGTGCTTTTACGGCGTCGGCAACCACGGCGGCGGCCCGACGATCAAGAACATCGCCTCGATCCACGAATACCAGAAGAGCGGCGAAGGTGGCGACAAGGTCATCTTCTCCGACCCCGATGCGTATTTTGAGTACGTGAAAAAGCAAAACATCGCGCTTCCAGAGTGGCACGGCGAGTTGCAGCACCACGCAAGCGGCTGCTATTCCGCGACGTCGCTCGTAAAAAAGCTGAACCGTCGGGCGGAAAATGCGCTGATCCGCAGCGAGATTTTCTCCGCCCTGTCCTCGCGCCTTACGGGGCACGAGGGGGCATCGCTCGCGCAGGGCTGGTACAACGTGATGTTCAACCAGTTCCACGACATCCTGTGCGGCTGCTCGATCAAAGAGGCGTATGAAGACGCGCGGATTCAGTATAACGAAGCCATGTCCCTTGCCGCGCGCGAGGAAAACAAGGCGCTGCAAAAGATTTCCTGGGCGGTCGATACCGTGCGCGGCGTTCCGAGCCGCCTCCGCAGCAAGGAGAGCCACTTCCGCCTTTGGGAGCTGGACGGCCTCGGCACGCCCGTCGTCGTGTTCAACCCGCATCCGTTCGAGGCACAGGCGCAGGTTCAGGTTTTCGGCGCGGTGAAATACGCCACGGACGAAAACGACACAAACATCCCCCTGCAGGTCGTCCGCGCGAGCCGCACAAACGGCGCGGACAAGTGGGACAGCCTGTTTACCGCGAAGGTTCCGGGGCTGGGCTATCGCCTGTACTGGATCTATCAGGACGAAAAGGGCAAGCCTACCAACAGGGAGAATCGCCCCCTGCGCACGCCCGAGGACAACGACGCGGGTGCAATCGCCGCATCGGGCCTCGTCATTTCCGAAACGGGCATCGAAAACAGGCACATCGCGATCCGCTTCGACGCAAAGAGCGGCGCCGTCACCAGCCTGAAGCGCAAGGACAGCGGCAGAGAGGTGCTCGCCGCTCCTTCCGCAGCCCGCCTCGTGGACATCGAGCATGTGGACACATGGGCGCACAACGTATTCACCTTCGACCGCCTTTGCGAGAGCTTCGGAAATGCCCGCACGGAGGTGTTGGAACGCGGACCCGTCCGCGCGAAGCTGCGCGTGACGACATCCGTTTTGTCTTCCACGCTCGTGCAGGATTACATCCTGTACGCGGATGCCGACCAAATCGAGGTGGAGGCGCACCTGGATATGCAGGAGAAGTTCCGCATGCTGAAGATGTGCTACCCCGTCGCCTGCGAAGCACCCGTCGCGCGCGCGGAGATCGCCTACGGCTTTATCGAGCGCGAGCCGGACGGCTGCGAGGAAACGGGCCACCGCTGGATGGAACTCGGAGACGATAATGGCGGACTCGCCGTGCTGAACGACGGCAAGTACAGCTTCTCCGCCGCGGGAAACGACCTGCGCATCACCGTAGCAAACACCTCCGTTTACGCCGACCATTACGGGCAGGAGCATCGCGACGATCTCTGTGTACACGCGGATATGGGAATGCAATGCTTCCGCTACGCGCTGGTTCCCCACGACGGAAGCTGGAAGAAAGCGTCCCTCTCCCGCAGGGGCGAGGTGTTCAACCGCCCGCTCACGAACATCGTGGAAACTTATCACGAGGGCGAACTGCCCGCCGCATACGAAGGGATTTCGCTCGACCGCGAAAACATCTCCGTCGGCGCGCTCAAGCGCGCGGAGGACGGAAACGGCTGGATCCTGCGCCTGCATGAAACGATCGGCGAGGAGACCGGCGTAACCGTTCGCGCGCCGATGTTCGGGCGCGAATGGAAATTGCACTTCACGCCCATGGACATTCAGTCCGTATTCATCCCGGACGATTCGGCGCTGTCCGTGCGGCAAGTGCTGTTTACCGAGTGGGAGAAATAGTGCGAAAAGGAGGATGTATCGATGCAGTACACGAGTAGGATTATCCTCGACAACAAGCTGAACATGCTTGCGCCGCTTGTATACCGAAACAGGCGCGACATCGAAACATGGGAAACGCGGGAATTGCGCTATGTCGAGCCGCTTCGCTTTGAACCGACGGGCGAGGGGTGGACGGAGATGCATTTGGGCGACCACTGGAAAACGGGGTTCGACCGCACGCGCATCTTCCGCGCCCGCGTCGCGCTCCCCGAAGATCTTGCGGACGGACGGCGCGTACTCGTTTTGAACATGGGCGGCGAGGGGCAGGTGCGCATCAACGGCGAAATCGTCTCGTCCGTTACGTCGTACAAAAACGCCGATTATCTCGCGTTTCGCTCCCGCAGCCGCGTATACATCCCCGAAAGATACCGCCCGGGCGATGTGCTCGAGATCGAGGTGGAAGCGTGCCTGAACTTCCTCGAGTTTTCCTACGCGATCACGCTGAAAGAGCAGGAGCAGGTGGAGGAATACACGCTGAAGACGGCGTTTCTCGCCGCAGTGGACGAGGAGATCGAGGCGTACTATTTTGACCTTCTGTGCGCCGTAGAGGCGATGGACGTATTCCAAAACCCGTTGGACGTGTTTGCGGATTCCAATGCGCGCGTGCACGACCGCACCGTGCAGCGCATCATGGAAGTTTTGAACGGCGACAGCGGCATGCACAAGAAGCTCTTCCGCGCGATCACGGATTCCGTGGGCAAGTTGGATTTGGAATTTGACATCGGGCGGCTCAAGGCGTCCGTCCCCGCCGCAAGAGAAGCGCTGCGCGAGGGCATCGAAGCGCTCCCCGAAAGGACCGATGCGCTCGTAAAATTCGTCGGGCAGGCGCACATCGACACCGCGTGGCTCTGGCCGATCAAGGAATCCGTTCGGAAGACGGCGAACACCTTTTCCAACGCACTCGACCTCATGGATCGATATCCCGAATTCATCTTCGCGTTCAGCCAGCCGCAGCTCTTTGCCTATCTGGAGGAGTTCTACCCCGAAGTGTTTGAAAGGGTGAGGCAGCGCGTTCTGGACGGGCGCATCGAACTTGTCGGCAATGCGTGGGTGGAGATGGATACCAACGTCCCCTCCGGCGAATCGCTCGTCCGCCAGCTGCTGTACGGCAGGCAGTACTATCTGAGCCGCTTCGGGAAGTGCTCGCGCGTGTTCTGGATGCCGGACGTGTTCGGCTACACATGGGCGCTGCCGCAGATCATGAAAAGAAGCGGCGTGGACTACTTTTTCACGTCCAAGCTCAACAACAACGACACTAATCGCTTCCCCCACTCCCTGTTTTTGTGGCAGGGCACGGATGGCACGCGCATCCTCTCGTATCTGCAGCGGCTCAACTACAACGGGCTGCTGAACGCCGCGACGCTCTCGCAGATCCATGCGCTCTTTGACCAGAAGGACGTATGCGACACCGCGCTGATGACCGTCGGCTACGGCGACGGCGGCGGCGGAACGACGTACCAGATGCTCGAAAACGGCAGGCGGCTGCGGAATTTCCCGGGGCTTCCCAAGTCCGAATTTGCGACGAGCGAATCCTTCTTTATGGATGCCGAAAAGGCGGAGTGCGAGCTCCCTGTTTGGAATGACGAAATGTACTACGAGTTCCACCGGGGCACCTATACGTCGCAGGCGAACACCAAGAAGAACAACCGCAAGGGCGAATTTCTGCTGCGCCGCACGGAAATGGCGTGCGCGATGGAAAGCGCGCATTTCGGCACGCACTACCCGGCGGAGGAGATCGGCAACCTCTGGAAAATCCTCCTCACCAACCAGTTTCACGACATATTGCCCGGCTCTTCCATCGGGCAGGTCTACGAGGACTGCGACGCGAGCTATAAAAAGGTCTTCGAGGGTGCGGAAGCGCTCTTTTCCAAGGCCGTCCGCCGCCTGAACGCCGAACTGGGCGTGACGGACAGGCAAATCGCCGTATGGAACTTCCTGGGCTGGGAACATGCAGGCGAAGCGGCGGCGCGCCTTCCCGGGGCGTTCTCCTCGCTGCGGGACGCGGAAGGGAACATCGTACCCTGCACCGCGACGCCCGACGGCGACGAGACGGAATTCCGCTTCGAGGCGCGCGTACCCGCGCTGGGCGTTTCGATCTATACCGCGTCGGACGAGGAAGCGCCGAAGGCGGGGCTTTGCGCCACGGTGCGCTGCTTAGAAAATGCGCATTTGCGTCTCATGCTGGACGAAGACGGCAACATCGAATCCCTCTTCGACAAGTGCGCGGGCAGGGAAGTCTTCGCGGGCGACGACCCCTCCAACCTGCTGACGATTTTTGAGGATATTCCGCACCGCGAATCCGCGTGGAACATCGACATAGAGTATCAAAGCCGCTTCTGGACGCTGCAAAAGGCGGAAAGCGTGACGCTCGCAGAAAACAGCCCCGTTCGCGCCGTTGTGCGGACGGTACGCAAATTCAATCTTTCCACCATCACGCAGGACATCGTGCTTGCGCGCGACGCGCGGCGCGTGGATTTCGTGACGCACGTCTCCTGGCAGGAGACGCAGCGCATGCTGAAGGCTTCGTTCCGCCCCGACGTGCTCTCGCAAAAGGCGACCTATGAGATTCAGTTCGGCGCGATCGAGCGGCCGACGCATTGGAACACGAGCTACGACAGGGCGCGCTTTGAGGTGTGCTGCCACAAGTGGGCGGACCTTTCCGAAGGGCATTACGGCGTGAGCCTGCTCAACGACTGCAAGTACGGCTGCGACATCAAGGACAACCGCATGCGGCTGACCTTGTTGCGCGCTCCGAACTATCCCGACCCCGTAGGCGACAAAGGCGAGCACTCTTTTGTGTATTCAATCTATCCGCATGCGGGCGATTGGCGCACGGGCGGCACCGTGCGCGAGGCGTACAGCCTGAACGAGCCGCTCAGGGCGTTTGCGGGAGATGCCAGCGCAAAACGCTCCGTTGCTCCGTTCTCCTTTGCGGAAATCGACTGCAAAAATGTGATCATCGATACGATCAAGGGCGCGGAGGACGGCGACGGAATCATCCTGCGCGCATACGAATCGGAGGGCGCGCGCGGAACCGCGAAAGTTTCCCTCTGCATCCCGATCGCGTCCGTTGCGGAGTGCAACCTCATGGAGGAGGACGAAAGGGATGTCGCGACGGACAAAGGCGGCTTCGCCTTTGCCTTTAAGCCCTACGAAATCAAGACGTTCCGCATTCGCCGATGAGACGAAAGGAGATGAATGCCCGTGGAAATGCTGCATGCCGCGCCGCGCGGCCCCGTACAGGCGGTGCTGTTTGACTTCGACGGAACGATATCCACCCTACGCTGCGGCTGGGAAAAGGTGATGAAGCCGCTGATGGTAGAGAGCATCTCCGGCGGGACGCGCCCGGATGCCGAATTGGAGCGGATGGTGGACGAATACATCCACGAATCCACGGGCATTCAGACCATTTTGCAGATGCGCTGGCTCTCGGAGACAGCCGCGCGGTACGGGCGAAACCCCTCCGCGCCGAAGGACCCGTGGGCGTACAAGGCGGAATACAACCGCCGCCTGATGGAGACCGTCGAGACGCGCCTCGACGCGCTGCAAAGCGGGCGCGTTCCGAAGGAACAGTTTCTGATCGCCGGAAGCGAACGGTGCCTGAAGGCACTCGTCGCGCGCGGCGTTCGGCTGTACGTCGCGAGCGGCACGGATCACCCCGATGTGGTGCGCGAGGCCGCCGCGCTGGGCGTCGACAGGTATTTCACGGAGATCGCAGGCGCGCCCGTCGCGAGCGAAAGCTGCTCCAAGGAAAAGGTGCTCGCGCAGCTCATAGAAAAGGAAGCGCTCGGCGGCGACGCCCTCGCCGTCGTCGGCGACGGCAAGGTGGAGATACGCCTCGGGCGCGAGGCGGGGGCGCGCACGATAGGGCTTGCGAGCGACGAAGAAGCGTTGCGCGGCGTGAACCCCGTAAAGCGCGAGCGGCTCGTCAAGGCGGGCGCGGACGCGATCTGCGGGGATTTTACCGATCTCGCGTCGATCCTCGACTTTTTGGGATTGTGAGGGAATCACATGGCAGACAGAAAGAGCAAAGCGCTCGACTTTTCGGGCATTCGGACGTATTCCGCGGAGGACCGCGTCAATCTCGTGCGCATCGACAACCTCAAGCGCCCGGGGCAGTATATTTCGCCCGACTGGGGCAGTGCCGACTTTGACGAACTGGTGCGGCGCATCCGTCTCGCAAGGGAGGGCGGGCGCGAAATTGTCTTCTCGATGGGCGCGCACGTCATCAAATGCGGGCTTTCGCCCTATCTCATCGCACTCATGCGCGAGGGCTATATCACCCATATCGCCGGAAACGGCGCGTGCAGCATCCACGATTTCGAGCTTGCGTATCTGGGCGGAACGTCCGAAGATGTGCCTGCCGCGATCGAGGACGGTTCCTTCGGCATGTGGGAGCAGACCGGCGCGTGGATGAACGAGGCGCTGCAAATCGGCGCGACAGAGGGCATCGGCTACGGCGAGGCGCTTGCGCGGTATGTGGACGCGCACCTCGAAAGGTTCCCGTATCGGGACGACTGCGTTTTCTATCAGGCGTATAAGATGGATATCCCCGCCACCTATCACGTCGCGCTGGGAACCGATATCATCCACCAGCATCCGAGCGTGGATTTTTCCGCGATCGGCAAAACGAGCGGGATCGACTTTCACAAAATCTGCTATTCCGTGGCGCACATGGACAAGGGCGTGTACATGAACTTCGGCTCGGGCGTCATCGGCCCCGAGGTCTTCCTGAAGGCGCTGTCCATTTCGAGAAACCTGGGCTATCCGACCTTTGATATCACGACCGCCAATTTCGACCTGATCGATTTGGGCGATTATCGCACGAAGATCGGCTACGACAACCCGCAGTACTACTACCGCCCGCGCAAGAACATCGTGAACCGCCCCGTGAGCCGAGGGGGGAAGGGCTGGCACTTTTGCGGCGACCATCAGGAGACGATCCCGAGCCTCTACGACAGACTGACGGAGAAATAACAATGATTGCACAACCGCTGACCAAAGAAACGCTTGAAACAATGCTCGATTCGATCAATCGCGCGAAAATCTGCCTGATCGGGGACTTGTGCCTCGATATGTATTGGCACGCGGATATGCGCCTGTCCGAGCTCTCCCGCGAAACGCCGCACTTTCCGTTGCCCGTCGTGGAGGAGCGGTTTTCCGCGGGCGGCGCGGGCAATGTCGCCTGCAACATCGCCGCACTGCGCCCGAAAGAGTTTTCCGTAATCGGGCTGATCGGAAACGACTGGCGGGGCGACCTGCTGCTGAAGGCGCTGTCGGAGCAGGGGATCGATACGCGCCGCATCGTCCGCAGCGGCGCGGTCGTGACGAATACCTACATCAAGCCCATTCGCCGCGGCATTTCGGACGTTTCGTATGAGGACCCGAGGCTGGACTTTGAAAACCGCGCGCCCGCGCCGCTCGCCTGCGAAGAGGCGCTGCTGGCGGCATTGGAAGATGCCGCGCGCGAGGCGGACGTACTCTGCGTGAGCGACCAGATGCAATTCGGCTGCATCACGCCCCAAATCCGGCAGCGGCTTTGTGAATACGGCGCGCAGGGCAAGACCGTCATCGCAGACAGCCGAAGCCGCATCGGGCAGTATCGAAATGCAATCGTCAAGCCGAACGAGGTGGAGGCTTCGCGCGCGTTCGGCGACGGCTCTGCCATGAATCTGGAGGAGCTTTCACGCCTCGCCGCGCGCATTTCCCGTCAAAACGGGCGTCTTGCGATCGTGACGCTTGGGGAGGACGGCTGCTTCGTCGCGGATGGGGAGGATGTCGTGCGTTGCCCGGCGTGCAGGGTTGAGCCGCCGATCGATTTTTGCGGCGCGGGCGATACCTTTCTTGCGGGTCTTTCCTGCTTCCTGGCGGGCGGCGTGCCGCCCGTTCAGGCGGCGCAGGGCGCGAACCTGTGTTCGGCGGTCACCATCCGAAAGATCGGAACGACGGGCACTGCCACGAGAGATGAGGTGCGTGCGGCTTGGGAACAGTACGCTTAGGCTCCATACAAAACGGGACGTATTGCATAAGGACGGGAAAAACAGATGGCGAACATCTTTGACTATCTCGATTGGCGGGCGGACGTGCCCTTTTCCGCAGATCCGTTTAACGAGGTGGACAATCTGGTTCTGGCGCAATTGGCGTATACCGATTTCGGCGGGATCGTTTCGGAGGACGGCGCGGGAATCCCCTTGCGGGATGCGTCGAAAGCGTTTTTCGAAGAGCACAGCCGCGAGGAAATCCTCGCGGATACGTGGTTGACCGCCAAAGCACCCTTGCTCATGGAAAAGATGGTCGAAGGGGCGCGCTTTCGCGACACTATGCTTAGCCGATATGTGAACGAAACGGATCCCGAGCAGGGCATACAGCTGTCCGCTGTCACCTTTACCTTTCCAGACGGCAGCGCCTATATCGCGTTTCGCGGAACGGATGCGACGCTCGTGGGCTGGAAGGAGGACTTTCACTTCGCCTTTTTATCCGAAACGGAAGGGCAGGGGCGGGCGGTATCGTATCTTGAAGATGCGGCGAAGGGCGTTCGGGGGCCTTTGTATGTGGGCGGGCACTCCAAGGGAGGAAACCTCGCCGTATACGCCGCATCCTTTTGCGAACGCGAGGTGCAGAATCGCATCGTTACCGTGTATTCAAACGACGGCCCCGGTTTTCGGGAGGAAATCCTCGAAAGACCGGGCTATCTGTATATTTTGCCCAAGGTCGTGAGCATCATCCCCGAAATGTCCGTCATCGGCCTGCTCCTCTCCACAAAGTCGGAACACCGCGTGATAAAAAGCTCGGCCTTCGGCATCCTGCAACACGACGCCCTCACCTGGTCCGTGCATCGAAACCGCTTTGTGGAGGCACCGCTGAAGGTCGTCAGCAAACTGATAGACAAATCGCTCAGCGACTGGCTGAAGCAGATGGACGGCGAGGCGAGGAAGTTCTTTACCGAGACGATTTTCTCCCTGTTTGAATCGACAGGTGCGGAGAACTTCATCGAAATCGCCCAGCAAAAGTGGAAGAGCACCGAGGCGATCTTTACCGCGATCCGCGAGATGTCCAAGGAGACGCGGCAGGAAATGCTGAGCCAACTGCAACAGTTGGGCCAGAGCAGCAGCCAAACCGCAGCCGAATACCTCTTGTCGTTGTTGAATAAAAAGAAGTGAGGGATGCAAACGCGGGCGGATTTCCTCCCGTTTTGGGCTTGACGCAATTGAATATATCGTCTCAAAGTAAGGGTGTGGGATATGAAACAATCTATCCTACACCCTTTTGCCGTTGTGAAGGAGAGCCGATTTTCTCTGTTTTCCGCCTTTGACGGGCGATGCCTGCAAGCATTTGCCTTCAGGATCGCTTTGTCCCAAAACGGCTTTCGATACGCGACGCCCGCTCCCCTCACCGGTTCGCGTTGCCGCGCGGATTGTTCGGGAAAAACTTTTCCGGATGGTACCTCTCTTTTCCGACAGTGGACGTGCCGTATTCGATGGCGGTCGCGGGGCAACGGTGTATGCAGCGCAGGCAAAGGGTACATTGGGGCTCGATCCACTGGGGTGCGCCGTTTGACAGGCGAATGGCGCGGCTTGGGCAATCCCTTTCACACAGACCGCACCCTGTGCACCGAGAGGTGACGGAAAAAGCCTGCGTGCGGCGCGCCCTGTCGTACATACCCTGCGCAATCGGCAGACCCCGCGCCAAAAACGCGGATGCACGGGCGCCGCGCCTTTGCCGGATAGCAGACACAACCTCGGGAAGCCCGTCCAATGCGGCGCGGATGGCCCTTGCGGCAGCATCCGGGCTCTGTACTTTATGCAGGGGGATGTAGTTGGTGGTCATGATAAGGGCATGCACGTAGACCTTCTCAAAACCCAAGCGGCGCAGTTGCTCCGTGATGAGTGAGGCTCCGGGGCCCAACGCTCCGCCATAGGTCATCACCACGTGTAGTTCTTTTTGGTCGAACGTTCCGTGTTGCGCCAAATACGACAGGACCAGATGCGGCAGCATCCAAAAGTACAGGGGTGCTACCAAAATCAACGTGTCCCCCTCTTGAGGGATGGGCGGCGTTCCGTCCTCCATGTTGTGGATTGTTTCTTTCATCAGCGCGGAGAGCTTCTCCGCGACCAGCTTGCTGTTTCCGGTTCCGCTAAAGTACAGAATCATATGCTGTCTCCACTCTTTGTCTATCGGTGTATGGGAAGTTCAGCGCTTTGCCTGCTCGATGTCCGAGATAAACCGATCCAAAGCCGCCTCCACCTCTTGCCCGTGCCCCTGCATCATATGCCCACCGCTTTCAAACAGCAGCAATTGATGGGTTTGAAACCGGGGCGCCGCGCGTTCCATGGCGGCTACATCCACCAGCTTGTCGTCCTTCGCGCCGACGATCAGCACCGGGCAGGCGATCTCTTCGATGGGGTAGTCCGGGTAATTTCTCGCCATGTCCGGATTGGTCACCTGCGCATCCAGCAGCATGCCGTCCCTGCGCAGGCGCATGGGCAGCATGTCGCGCACCGTATCCGGCTCCATGCCCATCAGAGGCGAAAACAACCCGCGAAACGCCCACATCACGAAATCGTTCAGGGTAAATGCCGGAGGCCCCTGATACGCGCTGTACGTCTGCGGCGGACTCGTTTCCGGCATGGCGGATGAATACAGGATGAGCCCCTTGCAGCGCTTCGGGTAATCCAGCGCAAAGCGAATGGCGGGCGTTCCGCCTGCGGAAGTGCCAAGCACGTAGGCTGCGTCTATGTCCAGCGCATCCAACAGTTGGGCGAAGGCGGTTGCCTGTGCCTTGACGCTCGCATCCGCAGGCAGGGAGCTGCCCGGATAGCCGAAGCGGGATGGAGCCAACAGCCTGTATTTGCTTTCCTTCCCCGCCACCGCATCATATGCCTGATCAAACCCGCCACTGATGCCGTGAGAGACCAAAATGGCCGGCCCTTCGCCCCGATCCACATAGCTCATCTGCCCCTGCGGCAAATCCAGAACCTGCGCGCCATAGGAAGCCAGCCTCGCTTCGGCCTCCTTCAGCGCACCCTGCAGGGTGATCCTCTGTATCAAAGACCAGATGGCGACCAGCGCGACGAGTCCCAGAGCCACAAGCGCCACCGTGTGGCGTTTCTTCTTTTTCATAGAATATCCCTCCTCGTATAATCATAGGGGTTTTGTGTGCGTTTTCCGTCAGGCAGCTGTTAATGCGGAATTTTGCATGTCCGTTTTTCTAAAAATCCCGCCAGTTTCCGCGCGGGGCCTCCGCATTCTGCGCGTTCATATCCACGGTAATCTTGTATTGATAGCCGCTTTCAAACCGTACCTCCTGCGCGTCGTCCGCAAAGGTCAGTGTCCGATAGACACCCTCGCCGCCGAAGGTGTCCGCCTCGCCGTACCAGTCAGAGCCGATGCCGTACCTGATGACATACGCGCCTGCGGGCAGGGGAATGGCAACCTCCTCGGCATCGAGGAGGAATACCGTTCGGGCGAGTGCGCCCTCTGCCGTGTACACCTTCGCGAGCATGGCAGTATTGTTCGAATCGCCCTTGAATACCAGGGTTAGTTCGGTGTCGCTGCCCGTTACGTCGGGATTCTCGTACAGAGCGCCGATCTCCGGCCATGGCTGAACGCAGGCTGCGGCGCGCTCCTCCCAATCGTCCCACCCGCTGTCCATAAAGGCGAGCTTTGCCTGATAGTACAGCCCCTGTTCGGCATATGCACAGGCGCGGGCATATTTGTATTCGGCTCTGCCTATTTCTGCGGATGAAGGAGCGACTCCCTCCGCATCGGCGCGGACATATGCTTCCGCCGAATCCGAAACGGCGCCGTTTGCCCGCCAGATCGGCACAGGCACGATGCCCTCGTCGTAAGAATTGACCCAAATCGAATCCGGCAGGCTGTCCCGCTCGAAAACGAACGCAAACGGACCGCCCACGGTGGCATTTACGCTCGAAAACGGGACGACCTCATCGCCGTAGTGCGCTTCGGGAAGCCCGGCGAGCATCATGCCCGTTGCGCCCATGCGCAGGGTGCTGCCGAAACCGCGGATTATAACGGTCAGTTTACCGTCGACGACCTCCACGCTATCCAAGACCAAGTGATAGGTTTCGCCCTCCATGACGACGTCCGCCGCGCCGTGTTCGGCAAAGGCAGGCAGGGCGAAAGGCAGAAAAAAGGCGATAAGGATGGAAAGCAGCTTTTTCACGACGTCATCTCCTTAATTTTGAAGTTTCTTTCTTGGCAACTTCATTATAGCAGGTGTAAGCGGAATTTGCCACCGATATGGAAGGCAAAGTAGTCAATCTGAAAGCAATGATTTCCGAGTAAAAAAAGAACGTCGACATCATAACGATATCGGCGTCCTATTGTGGCAGGGGCAGAAGGACTCGAACCCTCAACAAAGGTTTTGGAGACCCACGTGTTACCATTACACCATGCCCCTATGTCCGTCTCGCGAACAGAAATAGTATATCAAGAGAAGCGGATATGTGTCAAGCTGAATTGTAAACTTAACACAAGGCGGCGCGTGACCGCGATGACCATGCGCCGCTTTGTGATGGCTGTGCCCAATTCCTCACTTCGATATCTTGAGCAGCTCCGCCAGGATCATAAACGGAAGAAGAATGATGGCGAGCAATAAGAGCATTTCGCAATCCCTCCTTCGTTTTCGTGCGCGGTTCGTCAAATCAATCAGGACACCTTGAGCGGGAAGATCATGCGGTCGTCGACGGTCTTTGCGGTGTCGCGAAGCAGTTTCCACTCCGCGTCCGTGAGCGGGGCGTTCTGGCAGGTGTCGATGTGGTCGAGCATGAAGCTAAAGTGATGGAAGTTTCCGGGCGGAACCAAGGTGTGCGCGCCCTTATGCAGGCCGTATTTCATCGCAGCGATGCCCAGCGCCTCGTCGTCCACGGGCTTGCACCAGCTCTTGGGGAAGATGCGCTCCTCGCCCTCGTCCCACAGGCGCAGAATCAGCGTCTTCATCGCCAAAAGCCCAAAGCCGTCCGTTTTCGCGCGCTCGGCGATGCGGTCGCCCCAGCCGGCGTTGATGCCCATGGACCAGTTCATCGGGAACAGCACGGTGTCGAACGGGTACAGATCCAGGCATTTCAGCGCGACGTCCTCGCTGTGCGCGGAAAAGCCGATGTTGCGGATGATGCCGTCGCGCTTCGCCCTGAGGAGGACTTCCATCGCGCCGTCCTTGGAGAACGCCTTTTCGACATCGTCCCAATTTGTCATCGAGTGCAGCTGGTATATGTCAAAATGGTCCGTGTTTAGCGCCTTCAGAGATTCGTGAAGTTCCCTTTCCGCGCCTTCCTTCAGGCGCTCCGTCGTCTTGCAGGCAAGGTACACGTCCTTTCGATAGGGCAAGAGCGCGCGCCCCAGCCGTTCCTCCGCGTTGCCATAGGAGGGCGCCACGTCGAAATAGTTGATGCCGCGCTCGACCGCGAAGGCGGTGTAGCGGTCGGCATCCTGCTGCGTTTCGTCCATGTTGATGATGCCGCCGAAGACCACGGGGCTTACGGACAGATGGGTCTTGCCGAGTATATTTTTCTTCACGGGGGCTTCTCTCCAATTTCTACTATTTTACCAAATACATTGTACAGCAGAAACGGGAGAAACGCAAGCTTTTTTCCCGGAATGCGGAAATTTTCTCATACGGGGCTTGATAATTTCTGGAAAAGCAGATATAATAGAGGCATGATTTTTGAAATGGGAGGTTTTACTCATGGTACAGGACACGATTACGGCTGCGTCCGAAAAAATGGATAAGACGATCGCGTACACCAAGAAGGAGCTTGCGACACTTCGGGCGGGTCGCGCGAATCCGCAGATTTTGGACAAGATTCGCGTGGACTATTACGGCACGCCCACGCCCATCAACCAGTTGGGCAACATCTCCTCGCCCGAGCCGCGCCTGCTCGTCATCGCGCCGTGGGAGACCAAGATGATCTCCGCCATCGAAAAGGAGATTCAGAAATCCGATATCGGCATCAACCCCTCAAACGACGGCAAGGTCATACGCCTGCTCGTGCCCGAACTCAACGAGGAGCGCCGCAAGGAGCTGTGCAAGAGGGTGCGCAAGGAGTGCGAGGACGGCAAGATCGCCCTGCGCGCGATTCGCCGCGATGCCATGGAGGAATTCAAAAAGATGAAGAAGAATTCCGAGATCACCGAGGACGACCAGAAAAACGGCGAGACCGAGCTGCAAAAGGTCACGGACGCGCACATCAAGGAAATGGACCAGATCTGCGCGGACAAGGAAAAGGAGATCATGTCCGTATGACGGAGGCTTTGGGGCTTCCGCTCGAGCAGGCGACATTTGAAGGAGCGCCCGAAATCGTCGAGACGGCTTCGCCGCGCAGGAGCGACGCACGGGGTACGCTGCGCGTGGTGCGCGTAAAGGACGGCGTCATCACCGTTGCGCGCTTTCGGGACGCGGTAGAGGAGGGTGCGGATGCGGCTGAGAGATCGGTTTGACGCGGACAAGCCGCTGCCCGCGCTTCCGGAAAACATGCCGCGCCACGTCGCCGTCATCATGGACGGCAACGGGCGCTGGGCGCAAAAAAAGGGGCTCCCGCGCTCCGTCGGGCATGCAACGGGCGTGGAGGCGCTGCGCGGGATTATCCGCTCGTCGTCCGACTGGGGGATCGAATCGCTCACGATCTACGCCTTTTCCACGGAAAACTGGGCGCGCCCTGAGGGCGAGGTCTCCGCGCTGATGCAGCTCATCCTGCGGTATTTCAAGTCCGAGATCGATGAACTGTACGAAAAAGGCGTGAAGATTCAAATCCTGGGCGATGTGGACGGACTCCCCGCGCCGCAGAGGGACGCGGTCGTCAAGGCGATGCAGCGCACGAAGGACAACCGCGGGCTAAAGCTCAACATCGCGCTCAATTACGGCGGCAGGCAGGAGCTCGTGCGCTGCGCGAAGCTGCTCGCGAAGGACGTATCGGAGGGTCGCATCGCGCCGGAGGATATCGACGAAGAGGCGTTTTCCGAAAGGCTGTATACCGCGGGACAAAGCGACGTCGATCTCGTGATCCGCACGAGCGGGGAAATGCGCCTGTCGAACTTTCTGCCGTGGCAGAGCGCGTATGCCGAAATGCTCTTCAACGATACGCTGTGGCCGGATTACACGGCGGAAGAATATAGGCGCGATCTGTTCCGCTACGCCGAGCGCAGCCGCAGATTCGGAAAGGTGAAATAGTACCTTTATGGCAAGGGAAAGTAACGAAAGAAGCGTCGTGCGCGTGCTTATTGCGGTGGGGTTGGTGCTCGCGTGCTGTGCCGTCGGTATCGTGCAGGGCATTGCGCTTCGCATATTTTATTTCATCGCGGCGTGCGCCGGCATATGGGAAGTGTACGGCGCCCTGCGCGCGAAGGGGCTAAAGCCCGCGCGCTGGGTGGGCATGGTCTACGCGGTGGCGCTCGTGCCCGTCTACCTGTGGGTCGGGGATTGGGCGATCCTGCCGCTGATGGTTTCGTGCTGCTTTTTGGGCTTTGCGGACGCGATTTTTCGCTCGGAGCCGGATTTGGAGCGCGTGGCGTATACGCTGTTTCCGATCCTCTATCCGGGGAGCCTGGTCGCCGTGATGCTCCAAATGCAGGATCTGCCGGTGCCGCTGTATGCAATCATCGCGTTTTTGCAGACGCTGCTCATCGCCTCGATGAGCGACACCTTCGCGTGGTTCGTGGGCACGAGGTTCGGAAGGCGCAGGTTTGCGCCGAAGATTTCGCCGCACAAGACGGTCGAGGGCGTATTGGCTGGGCTGGTCGGCGCGGTACTCTTCGCGGTGCTGGTGCCGTATGTTGCGGAATATGCCGTGTATAACATCGTATCGCTTTCGGGCTATGCCGCGGCGCTTCCGCCGCTGTGGCAGTTCGCCGTGATGGGCGTCTTCGCGGGCGTCGTGGCGCAGATGGGCGACCTCGCGGCGTCCGTCGTCAAAAGATACTGCGGCGTAAAGGATTTTTCCTCGATCATCCCCGGGCACGGCGGCGTAATGGATCGCATGGATTCGATCCTGTTTACGGCGACGGTGGTCTATACGTTTTATCGCATCATCCTGTAAGGAGGCTTTCATGCGCAGAATCGCCATTTTGGGTGCGACCGGTTCCGTCGGTACGCAGGCGCTCGACATCGTCCGACAAAACCGGGAACAATTTCATCCGGTGCTTTTGACGGCGCGTTCGAGTTCGGATGCGCTGTTTCGCTACGCGAGGGAATTTGGCGCGGATGCTATCGCGTTGGAGGAGGAGCCGAAGGAGATTCCGCACGACATCCGAAAGCGCTGCACCTGCTTTTTCGGGCGCGGCGCCTCCGAACGGGCGCTCGAAGCCGTGAAGCCCGACGATGCGCTCGCGGCGATCGTGGGCATCGCGGGGCTGAACGCGGTGATGACCGCCTGCGGCGTGTGCGAGCGCGTGCTGCTCGCGAACAAGGAGGCGCTCGTGACGGGCGGAGAATTGGTCAAGGAAAAGGCGGCGCGGCGGGGCGTGGCGCTCCTCCCGGTGGACAGCGAGCACAGCGCGATCTTCCAGTGCCTTGAGGGGCGAAACGGGAACGAGCCCGGGCGGCTGATTTTGACCGCCTCGGGAGGGCCGTTCCGCACATGGGGGAAGGGGCGCATCCATGGCGCGACCGCGCGGGACGCGCTCGGGCATCCGACGTGGAAAATGGGCGCGAAAATAACCGTAGACAGCGCATCGCTCATGAACAAGGGGCTGGAGGTCATCGAGGCGAAATACCTCTTCGACATGGCGGAGGATAAAATCTCCGCCGTCGTGCACCCGCAGAGCATCGTCCACTCCATGGTCGAATACGAGGACGGCGCGGTGCTCGCGCAGCTGGGCGTTCCCGACATGCGCGGCGCGATCGGCTACGCGATGGGCTATCCGAAGCGAATTCCCTACGGCGGAAAGCGCCTCTCGCTGGAAGACATCGGCAGCCTGACGTTTGAGAAGATCGACACGGACAAATTCCCGTGCTACGAAATCGCGCGGCAGGCGCTCAAAGAGGGCGGAAACCGCCCCGTCGCGATGAACGGCGCGAACGAGAGCGCGGTCGCGGCGTTTTTAGAGGGGAGGATTCCCTTCGGCGCGATTTCCGAGATCATTTCGGAGGTTTTACAGCGCGTTCCGCAGGGAAAGATCGCATCCGTTTCCGACGTGTGGGAATGTGACCGCGCCGCGCGGGAGGCGGCAGACAGGATTCTGCAGAAAGGGAAAGGACATCGATGAGTATCTTATATATCTTATTGGCGATCGTCGTGCTGGGTTTCATCGTCATGATGCACGAGTTAGGCCATTTTGCGGTCGGCAGGCTCTCCGGCATCAGCGTAAAGGAGTTTTCCGTGGGCTTCGGTCCCAAGCTGTTCACCCGACAGGGCAAGCGGACGCAGTATTCCGTGCGCCTCATCCCGCTGGGCGGCTACTGCGCGTTCGTGGGCGAAGACGAGACGAACAGCGACCCCGGCGCGTTTAACAACCAAAAGGCGTGGAAGCGGTTTCTGACGGTGTTGGCGGGCCCCATAAGCAATTTCGCGCTCGCGCTGGTGTGCGCGTTTCTGTTCTATGCGATCTTCGGCATGACGCAGATCACGCCCGTGCCGTCCGTCTACAGCGCGGAAGAGGGCATGCCTGCGCGGGAGGCGGGGCTCATGGTGGGCGACGTGATCCTGTCCGTGAACGGCACGGAGATTTCCTACGACCCTGAGGGCGTAAAGCTGTTGCAAAAGACGGTCGCGGAAGCGGGAGAAGCCGACCCTGCATCGCCCGTGGAGCTTTTGGTGCGGCGCGGCGAGGAAGAACTCTCCCTCTCCTGCAAGCTCGCGCTGTCAGGCGACCGCTATCTCATGGGCATTACGATGGGCTATACCGAAGAGACGGTGCGCCTCTCCCTGTGGCAGAGCGCGAAAACGGCGGTCTTCTATATCCGCCAGACCATGGGCGCGATGGTTCAGATGCTGATGAAGCTGTTTACGACGGGCGAGGGCATCGGGGACACCGCGGGCCCCGTGTATATCGTGGACACCGTGGCACAGGGCATCCGCTCGGGCTTCGATCAGGTGCTGTATCTGATCGTCATCATCTCGATGAACCTCGGCATCATGAACCTTCTGCCGCTGCCCGCGCTCGACGGGGGACGGCTGGTGTTTCTTCTGATCGAAATGATCTTCCGAAAGCCCGTAAAGCGCGAAGTTGAGGGTGTGATCCACGCGGTGGGGCTGGTGCTCCTGTTCGCGCTGATCCTGTTCGTCAGCGGGCGGGACATATTGCGGCTGTTCGGAAAACTGTAATGAAATTGCGCGGAGGGATCACACGATGACGCGGCAGATCATGGTCGGAAGCGTCGCCGTCGGCGGCGGCGCGCGGGTCTCCGTCCAGTCCATGACGAACACGAAGACGAAAAATGCACGGGAGACGCTCGCGCAGATCGAAAGGCTCTTTCGCGCGGGCTGCGAAATCGTGCGCGTATCCGTGCCGGATTTGGAAAGCGCGGAGGCGATCAAATTTCTGGTCGACAAATCGCCCGTGCCCCTGGTCGCGGACATCCATTTCAACGTGGAGTACGCGATCCGCGCCATCGAAAACGGCATCCACGCCGTGCGCGTGAATCCGGGAAACATGGGCGGCGAGGAAAACGTGCGAAAGCTCTGCGCGTGTCTCAAGGCGCACCGCGTCCCCGTGCGCGTCGGCGTGAACGGCGGCTCGCTGGAGAAAAGGCTCCTGCAAAAATACGGTTCGCCGTGCGCGAAGGCACTGGTCGAGAGCGCGCTGGAACACGCGTCTCTCCTTGAAAACCACGGTTTTTCCGACATCGCGCTTTCGATGAAGGCCTCGGATGTCAAGACGACGGTTACGGCATACCGCCTCGCGTCGCAAAGGACACGGTACCCGCTGCACGTCGGCATTACGGAGACGGGGTTCGGCGCGAGCGGGCTGGTGAAGAGCGCGATGGGCATCGGCGCACTGCTAATCGACGGCATCGGAGACACGCTGCGCGTCTCCCTGACGGGGGATCCCGTGGAAGAAGTATACGCGGGGCTTGAAATTTTGCGCGCGGCGGGGCTTCGGAGGGACTATGTGGAAATCATTTCCTGCCCGACCTGCGCGCGGACGGAGATAGACGTGGAGGGCATCGCGAAAGCGGTGCGCGAAAAGACAAAGGACATTACTTTCCCGCTCAAAGTCGCCGTGATGGGCTGCGTCGTGAACGGCCCCGGGGAGGCGCGGGAGGCGGATATCGGAATCGCCGGCGGAAAGGAGGGCGGTGCGCTGTTCCGGAAGGGGCAGGCACCCGTCGCCGTAAAGGGCGACCTCGCCGCGGCGCTGCTTCGGGAGATCGAAAGGATGGTGCCGAAATGAGCATGCTTTGGAAAGAACTTTTGCGGGACATGGATCCCGCCGTACATGAGGCGTTGACGCTCGACCGCGTGGTGACAAACCGCGCGGCGAATAAACTGACCGTAAAGCTCTTAAGCACGCGCCTTCTGAGCGAATTTGAGTTCGTGCGCATACAAAACGCGCTGCAAAAGGGCTTCCCCAAGGCGGAACTCGAGTTGAACGTGAGCTATCCCGCGCTGCGCGAGGAGGTGCTTTCGGACATGGATAAGACCATGCGCCACATATCCCTCGTGCTCATGCGGGAAAAGCCCGGCGTCATGCCGTACCTTCTGTGGGAGGACGCCTCGTGGAAACTCGACGGGGAAAAGCTGACCGTCGGCGTCTCCGACGAAATAGGGCTTAAATACATGCAAAGAAACGAAGTGGATGCGCGGATCGAGCGCCTCATGCAGGAGCTGTTCCACATTTCGTGCAGGGTTGTTCTGGAGATCAAGGGCGATACCGAAAAGTGCATCGCGCGGATCGAGAAAGGGCGCATCGAAGAGGAGGAGCGCCTGGCGCGCCTGGCGCAGGAAAAAGCGGAAGTGAGCAGAAAGGCGGCAAAAACGTTCGCCCAGAGCGGCAGGATTTGGGGAAAACCCATCACAGGCGAGAGCATCCCCCTGTCCGATCTCACGGAGGAAGTGGGGCGCGTCGTTGTAAAGGGCGAGGTTACCAAGGTCAATTTCGTGGATATGAAAAACGGCGACGGAAAGATCGCGGAGTTCTGCCTGTCCGATGCGACGGGCTCCGTCCCGTGCAAGGCGTTTCTCACCTCCAAAAAGACGGGTAACAGCCGAAGCGCGCTCGAAGCGGCGATCGCCGCCGCAATGGATGGAATCGCCGTGGGCAAGTGGGTTTGCGTACAGGGGATTTATCAGTTTGACGATTACAAAAAAGAGATGATCCTCTTGGCGCAGAGCATCGAAAGGGCGAAAAAACCCGAGCGCGAGGACACGGCTGAGGAAAAGCGCGTGGAGCTGCACCTGCACACGAACATGTCCGCGATGGATGCGGTGGCGCCCGTCGAGGATTTGATCGCGCAGGCGGCAAAGTGGGGGCATCGGGCGATCGCCGTCACCGATCACGGCGTGGTGCAGGCGTTTCCCGAGGCGTTTGCCGCCGCGAAGAAAAAAGGCATCAAGCTGATCCCGGGCTGCGAAGGGTATCTCATAGACGACAGGTGCAGCATCGTAAAGGGTGCGGACGAACGGTTGCTTTGCGAAACGGCGTTTGTCGTTGTGGATTTTGAGACGACGGGGCTGAACACCGAGCGCGACGAGATTATCGAGATCGGCGCGGTGCGCTTCGAGCGCGGCGAGGAGGTCGCGCAGATGTCGCAGCTCATCGACCCCATGCGCCCCATCCCCGAAAAGGTGACGGAGATCACGGGGATCACGGACGCAATGGTGCGCGATATGCCCCGAATGCGCGACATGGTGCAAAAGCTGTACGATTTCTGCAAGGGCGCAGTGGTCTGCGCGCACAACGCGGATTTCGACATGCGGTTTTTGCGGCGCGCGTTTCGGGACGCGGGGCTGGAAGTCGCATTCCCCATCTTGGATACGCTCGCGCTCTCGCGGTGCGTTTTGCCCGGGCAGAAGAGCCACAAGCTCGGCGCGGTGTGTAAGGCGTTGGGGGTTTCGCTCAAGGACGCGCACAGGGCGGTGCACGATGCGCGCGCCACGGCGCAGTGCCTCATGGAAATGCTCAAGATGCAGGACGGGATCGCCTGCCTCGACCAGCTCAATACCGCCCTTACGGACGACGGCGGGTCGAGCACCCACGTGATCCTCCTCGCGAAGACGCAAAAGGGCATCGAAAACCTCTATCGCCTCGTGAGCGAGGCGCACCTGAACCACTTTTACAGGACGCCGCGCATCCCGCGGTCGCTGCTTGAGGCGCACCGCGAGGGGCTGATCGTCGGCAGCGCGTGCGAATCGGGCGAGTTGTTCCGCGCGGTCGTGGAGGGCGAGCCGCTTGAAAAACTGCAGGAGATCGCGTCGTTTTACGACTATCTCGAGATCCAGCCGATCGGGAACAACCGCTTCATGGTCAGAAACGGCACGGCGGCGGACGACGAAGCGCTTCGCGACTACAACAGGTGCATCGTGGAGGTGGGCTCTTCGCTCGGGAAACCCGTCGTCGCGACGGGCGACGTGCACTTCTTAGATCCGCACGACGACATATTCCGCGCGATCCTTTTGACGGTAAAGGGCTACGAGGATGCGCAGGAGCAGGCGCCGCTCTATTTCAAAACGACGGACGAAATGTTAGAGGAGTTTATCTATCTCGGCGCAGAAAAGTGCAGGGAAGTCGTCATCACCGCGCCCAACGCGATCGCGGACGAAATCGAGGAAGGGCTCTCCGTATTCATCCGCCATCCCGAGGGAAAGGAGACGTTCCAGCCCTATTGGGAGGAGGCGGACGACGACGTCCGCACGCTCACCGAGGAGACGGCGCGCCGCATCTACGGCGATCCCCTGCCGGACATCGTGCGCGCGCGGCTCGACAAGGAGTTAAGCGCGATCATCGGCTACGGCTTTTCCACGCTGTACGACATCGCGGTAAAACTCGTACAAAAGTCTGTTTCGGACGGCTATATCGTCGGCTCGCGCGGTTCGGTCGGCTCGTCCCTGGTGGCGTATATGACGGGCATCACGGAGGTCAACGCGCTGCCGCCGCACTACGTGTGCCCGAACTGCAAACATTCGGAGTTCGATGTGCCCAAGGAATACGCCTGCGGCATCGACCTGCCGCACAAAAACTGCCCGCAGTGCGGTGCCGCCATGAACCGCGACGGCTTCAACATCCCGTTCGAGGTGTTTTTGGGCTTTAAGGGCGACAAGGTGCCCGATATCGACCTCAACTTCTCCGGCGAATACCAGGCGCGCGCGCAGAACTACGTCAAGGAGCTCTTCGGCGCGGAAAACGTGTTCCGCGCGGGCACGGTCGGCTCCGTGCAGGACAAGATCGCCTACGGCTACGTGAAAAAATATCTGGAGGAGACCGGGAAAAGCGTGCCCGCCGCCGAAAAGGAGCGCCTCGCGCGCGGCATCACGGGCGTAAAGACCACCACGGGGCAGCACCCGGCGGGCATGGTCGTTCTGCCGAAGAACTACGAAATCTACCAGTTTACGCCCGTCCAGCGCCCCGCGAACGACACGAACAGCGACATTATCACGACGCATTTCGCGTTCAAATCCATGCACGACGTGCTTGTAAAGCTCGACATCTTAGGCCACGACGACCCGACCATGCTGCGCAGGCTGCAGGATCTGACGGGCATCGCGCCGCAGGAGGTGCCGCTGGACGACCCGGAGGTGTTCCGGAACATCCTCTCACTCTTCCGAAGCCCCAAGGTGCTGGGCGTGACGGCGGAGGACATCGCCTGCCCGACGGGGACGCTCGGCATCCCCGAATTCGGAACGCCGTTCGTCATCCAGATGCTTGTGGAGACGAAGCCCGCGTCCATGGAGGAACTGATCCGCATATCGGGGCTTTCGCACGGCACGAACGTGTGGGCGGGGAACGTTCAGGACATCGTCAAGGCGGGTCTTGCGCCCCTCAGGCAGTGCATCTGTACGCGCGACGACATCATGAACCAGTTGATCGACATGGGCTGCGAGAGCAAAATGGCGTTTTCCATCATGGAATCCGTCCGAAAGGGGAAGGGGCTGACGCTCAAGATGGAAGCGGCGATGCTCGGCTGCGACACGCCCGAATATGTCATCGACTGCTGCAAGAAGATCGGCTACATGTTCCCGAAATCGCACGCGGTGGCGTATGTCATGATGGCGCTTCGCATCGCGTATTTCAAGGTGTACTATCCAAAGGAGTACTACGCCTGCTATTTCAGGCGCAACATCGACGCATTCGACGCATCGAGAATGGTCGCTCCAATAGAAACGATCAGGGCGCGGATCGAGGAGATCCGCGAGATGGAAAAGGACGAGCAGGATAAGAAGGCGGACGAGGCGGGCCTTTTGGACGTCATCCGCGAGATGCTCGCGCGCGGCATCGAGCTTTTGCCCATATCGCTGTACGAATCGGACGCGGAGGCGTTTCTCATCAAGGACGGGCGCATCCTCCCGCCGTTCTCCGCGCTGCCCGGATTGGGGCTTTCCGCCGCGCAGAACCTGGTCGCGATACGCGACGGCGGCAGGTTCCTGTCCAAGGGCGATATGCTCACCCGCAAGGTCACGCGCAGCGTGATCGACATGCTGGAGAGCGTCGGCGCGCTCGAGGGAATGCCGGAGACGAGCCAGGTATCGCTGTTTGAGGGACTTTCTTAAGCCTGTGCCGCGAAATTAACAAAAGGCGCCTTATACTCCGCCGCAAAATTGTCGTATAATGGAAAAAAATAATAATGGAGGCGTACAACATGGCACTTATCGACACCATCATGCAAAAGGCCTGCGCGAACGTGAAGCACATCGTGCTTCCTGAGGGCGAAGAGGCGCGCAACGTACAGGCAGCCGCGAAGATCAAGGAAAAGGGCATCGCATCTCTGACGCTCCTGGGCGATCCCGAAACGGTGCACGCGGTCGCGAAGGAACACGGCGCGGACATCTCCGGCATCGAGATCATCGACCCGAAGACGAGCGAAAAGGGCGAAGAGTACGCGCAGCTCCTGTTTGAACTGCGCAAGGCGAAGGGAATGACGATCGAGCAGGCGACGGAGCTCGTGAAGGATCCCATGTATTACGGCGTGGTCATGGTCAAGGCGGGAGACGCGGACGGGCTCGTCTCCGGCGCGATCCACTCCACGGGCGACATGCTGCGCCCCGCGCTGCAGATCATCAGGCCGAAGCCCGGAATAAAGACGGTCTCCTCCTGCTTTTTGATGGAGAGTCCCAGGGTGGAATACGGCGACAACGGCGTCATGATCTTTGCGGACTGCGCCGTCATCCCGAACCCGACCGCCGAGGAACTTGCGAACATCGCCGTCGCCGCGGCGGACTCC
This sequence comes from Christensenellales bacterium, assembly GCA_050946115.1. Lineage (GTDB taxonomy): Bacteria > Bacillota > Clostridia > Christensenellales > Aristaeellaceae > CAYFRC01. Next base: position 43,317 of record JBMNUF010000005.1, on the reverse strand, counting down.
GCAAGGAGCCTTGCGGGCATGGAACCGCGCGTGGCCTTGGTTTCCTTCTCCACGAAGGGCAGTGCGAAGCACGATTTCGTGACCAAGGTGCAGGAAGCGGCTGAGCTTGCCAAAAAGCTTGCGCCCGACCTGCTGCTGGACGGCGAACTGCAGTTGGACGCTGCGATCGTGGAATCCGTAGGCAAACTCAAGTCGAAGGACAGCCCCGTCGCCGGTAAGGCGAACGTGATCGTGTTCCCGGACCTGCAGTCCGGCAACATCGGCTACAAGCTCGTGCAGCGCCTGGGCGGTGCGGAGGCATACGGCCCCGTGCTGCAGGGCATCGCAAAGCCGTGCAACGACCTGTCGCGCGGCTGCTCCGTGGAAGACATCGTCGCGATGGTCGCAATCACCGCCGTGCAGGCGCAAGGATAACGCGAATACAGTAACGAACAGGAGAGTGTACCTATGAAAATTCTCGTCATCAACGCAGGTTCTTCCTCGCTGAAATACCAATTGTTCGACATGGCGGATAAATCCCTGATCGCGAAGGGAATCGTCGAGCGCATCGGCATCGAAGGCTCGAACCTCGCCCACAAATACGGGGAGGGCTGTGCTCTCTCCTTTACGCAGCCTGCGAAGGTTCCCAACCATTCCGTGGCGATGGAGCTCGTGCTCGCGGCGCTTCTGGATAAGGAACACGGCGCGATCGAGACACTGGACGAGATCACTGCGGTCGGCCACCGCGTCCTCCACGGCGGCAGCAAATTCACGGCGTCCTGCGTGATCGATGAGGCGTGCAAGGACGCGATCCGCGAGTGCTTCCCGCTGGGGCCGCTCCACAACTCCGCAAACCTCATGGGCATCGAAGCCTGCGAAAAGGCGCTGCCCGGCGTAAAGCAGGTCGCGGTGTTCGATACCGCGTTCCACCAGACCATGCCGCCCAAGGCGTTCCTCTACGGCGTGCCGATGAAGTACTATACGGAACACCACGTGCGCCGCTACGGCTTCCACGGCACCTCCCACCGCTTCGTCTCCGCCCGCGCGGTCGAAATGCTGGGCGCGGAGCATTCCAAAATCGTCGTGTGCCATTTGGGCAACGGCTCCTCGCTGTCCGCGGTCGTGGACGGCAAGTGCGTGGACACGTCCATGGGTCTCACGCCTCTTGAGGGCGTATTGATGGGCACGCGCTCGGGCAATGTCGACCCCGCCGTCGTCGAATTCATCGCCAACAAGGAAGGCTGGACGGTCACCGAGACGCTCACCATGCTCAACAAAAAGAGCGGTCTGCTGGGGCTTGCCGGCAATGCCGACATGCGCGACGTCATGCGCCTCGCCGCGGAGGGCGACGAGAACTGCAAGATCACGCTCGACGTGTGGGCATACGGCATCCGCAAGTACATCGGCGCGTATGCGGCGGCGATGGGCGGGCTGGACGCGATCGCGTTTACGGCGGGCATCGGCGAAAACAATCCCGCCTCCCGCGCGAGCATCCTGGAGGGGCTGGAGTTCATGGGCGTGAAGCTCGATGCGGAGAAGAACAATACAGCCCGCGGCGAAACGGATATCTCCGCCGCCGATTCCAAGGTCAAGGTATTCCTCATCCCCACGAACGAGGAGCTCGCCATCGCCCGAGACACGGTAGAGCTGGTGCAATAAGGCATCTTTTCCCGCGCAACGCAAATATAATTTGACAAACGGCGCGGGAACGTGTATAATGCCATAGGTTATCACAAAGAGGTGACTGATTTGCGTTTGGAAGTCGGAGAATCGCTGAAGAATCCGGGTCAAAGCTATCCGTTTCAGGGCGAATTGACCATCGCCGAAGAACTGGAAGTGCTGGGAGATCCCGTATCCTTCGCGGACATCGCCGTATCGGGTACGTTCACGGGCGCGGGCAACGGCGTGGGCGTACGGTGCGAGGTAAGGGCGAATGCGACATCGCGCTGCGCGCTGTGCCTTGCCCCCGTCACGGTGCCGCTTTCGTGCGAAGTGAATGCGGCATACATGCGGAACCCCGATCCGACCGATCCCGACCTGTATCCGCTCGACGGTCACTCGATAGAGCTTGACGAGGCCGTGCGGGAGGCGCTTCTGCTCGAACTGCCAATCCGCTTCCTCTGCAAGACCGACTGCAAGGGGCTGTGTCCCGTATGCGGAACCAACCTAAACCTGACCGGCTGCGAATGCGCCAAAACCCAAGTGGCGCAGGGGCCTCTCGCAGCTTTACGGGACCTACGGATTCAGAACGAGGAGGTGTAAGAAATGGCCGTACCGAAAGGTAAAGTATCCAAGGCGCGCAGGAATTCCCGCCGCTCCGCCACATGGAAGCTGTCTATGCCGGGCATCGTAGCCTGCCCGCGCTGCAAAAAGATGAAGCTCGCCCACCGCGTCTGCAAAAGCTGCGGTTATTACGACGGACAGGAGATCATCAAACAGGAAGACGCAAAGGCTGCCAAGTGAGCAATATCGGAACCGCTTTTCGGCGGTTCCTTTGCTTTTTGGGGACCCGTGAAAACGAAGGTAAGCGTTTTTAGCGCGATATTTACAGTGAGCACACTCATTGAATGAGAAAACAAAAATGCTACAAACAAGTTTTTTATTGACATATCGATATCTCTGTGATAATATTTACATAAGAGGATCGGATGATCTTCAAATATTTACAAGGAGCGGACAATTATGAAAAAACTGATCGCGGCGATCCTGATGCTGGTACTTATACCCAGCACCTTTGCTGTGTCCGCAAGTGCGGAAACCACTATCACGTTTTACGACATCGCCTCCTCTACCAGCCGCATGAACTACTTCGAGTCCGTATTTGCGGATTTCTATGCGGAGACCGGCATCAAGGTCATCTATGAGGGAGAAGCATGGTCCAACTCAATGGGGAACCTGACCACCATGTGCGCTGCAGGCAACGCACCGGATGTGTATGTCAGTATGCAGTACCAGACGATTTTCGTTGAAAACGGCTGGCAGCTTCCGCTGGATGAGTACATCGAAGCGCATAAGGATGAGTACACCGCGTTAGCGGTTCACTATTTCTGGGAACTCGAAAAGAAAACCTACGGTCACAACTACGTGATTCCGGACGGCTTTCTCGTTAAGGGAGTGTACTATCGTAAGGACTGGGTAGAGGAAATTGGCTATCAGATTCCTACTGGCAAGGATTGGACTTGGGAAGAGTTCTGGAAGCTGGCGGAGGCTCTTACCGATCCCGAGAAAAATCGATACGGCTTCAGCTTCCGTGGAGGTGCGGGCGCGTCAGACTGGGCGCATAACTTCGTGAACGGATACACGGGGTCCTACAGATTCGATCCGGAGACAATGCAGTTTCTTAAGGAAGACTTCTCTGCCGGAATGAAGGCATACACCGATTCATGGTTGAACGGTTTGTCACCGAGGGATTCTTTGAACTGGGGTTGGAGTGAGCAGATCGATGCCTTCACGGGTGGCTTGGTTGGCTTGTTCTTCAACGATACCGATGTCGCGCCCTATTGCTTCGAGCGTATGGAAGACGGTACTTGGGGTGTTCTCCCCGTTCCGTATTCGGCGAAGTACGGCACCTTTGCCTCTTCCTCTAACAGCACGTATTGCTACGCTGTTAACGCTGCGTCGCCACACACCGAAGAGGCCGTGCAACTGCTCGCGTTTATGATGGATGGTACGCGCAACGCGGAGTACTGCATCATGATGGGAGAAGTCCCCTCAGTCAAGAGTGCCGCCGAGAACGAATATTTCTCCGAAGAGGGACCATTGGGCGAATTCATCAAGGAAGTCAACAATATCGATATGGTGCTGGGCGGACAGGCGACGGGTATAAACCTTTCTGCATATGCCGAGAGCAATTACGATATGGCTGCTGAAATGCAGGACTACCTGATGGGTAACAAGGAATTCGATGCATGGATGGATGAATACGCCGCATGGTATCAGGACGCGCTTGACAAGGCGTACGCGGAGAATCCGGACATGCAGACCGATATTTTCAAGCTATCTGACTTTGCTAAATAATCCGTTTCCCACGTAACCGAAAGTGATTTCGCCGCCGGTGAAGCGAACTTCACCGGCGGTTCATGTAAGGAGACGAAAGTATGCGCAAGAAAACAGCCATCGCTGCAAAGAAGACAAACCGTTGGTGGGAGCCGTATATTCTGGTGACGCCGATGCTCATCATGATGGGTGTTCTGTTTTTGTATCCCATATGCAAGAGTGTCCTGATGGCATTTCAGGACTTTAAGCTGACTGCAATGAACAATGTCCGTTTCAACGGACTGGAAAACTTCAGCACCTTGTTCAAAGACAAATATATCATGCGCGTTTTAGGGAACTCTCTGCTGATGACACCCATTCTTGTGCTTGTTTCTACAGCGCTGGGGCTTGCGATCGCGTTTGCGCTCAACAAAGACATCCCGCTACGCGGTCTGTTTCAAACGGTAATCTTTCTGCCGAGCGCGATTTCAGGCTTTATCAGTGCGATTGCTTTTCGCTGGATGGCAAATGGAGAATACGGTGTATTCAACGATCTGCTCATGAATGTATTCCATTTAACAGACGAAAAACTGCCCTTTTTAAGTTCTCCTTCCCTTGCAATGTTCCTTGTAGTTCTTGCGACGGTATGGCTCGGAACACCTTCCTACGCGATGACGCTTTTAGCTGCAATGCAGAGTGTCCCGCGCGAACTGGAAGAGGCGGCAGAGATCGACGGCTGCAATGCGTTGAGGCGTGCGGTGCACATTACGCTGCCATTCATAAAGCCAACGTTCATCATGCTGTTTTTACTGAAGTTCATCTGGTCGTTTAACTATTTGGATATTGTCTCTACGGCTACGAGCGGCGGGCCTGCAATGAGCACTATGACACTGCCGATGTATATGTACAGTCTCGGCTTTACGACATGGGATTTTGGTCGCTCCGCAGCGTTGGGTCTACTGGTGCTCGCCGGTTTGGCAGCATTTGTCAGCATGTATATGCGGGTGACGGGGTATGAAAAGGAGAGTGAATCGCAGTGAAAACTTCCGGACTACGAACAAAAAAGAGATGGCTTGTTTTTCGTTATGCGGCGCTCATTCTGTTTTCCATATTTGCACTGTTTCCGCTGTATTGGATCATGGTGACGGGGCTGAAGCCGTATTCCGAGATTATCAGTATGAACGGTGTCACATACTGGCCACGCACCTTCACGCTGGAAAACTTTACAACGCTATTTACAGAATTCAAATACTGGACTTTGGTGAAAAACACCGTTAAGGTCGGCGTGATAACCGGTGCGATCGTGTGCCTATTCACGGCACTTGGCGGATATGGTTTGGCGAGATACAGATTTAAGGGTAAGCGCGCGGTGACGGGTCTGTTTCTTCTGGTGCAAATCGCGCCTATTATGCTGGCGCAGATTTCGATCTATGCGATTTTTTCAAAACTTGGTTTGATAGGCACACATTTGGGGCTGTGCCTGCTGTTCATCAGCGGTTCGGTGCCGTTCAATACCATTACGATGCGCAGTTTCTTTGAGCGTATCCCCGTTGCGTTGGAGGAGGCCGCCTTCGTCGACGGCTGCAACAAGGTCGAAACACTGTTTCTTATCATTCTGCCGAACATGTTGCCTGGGATCGTTACCGTTTTTATAAACGGTTTTACCGTCGCGTGGAACGATATCGTACTCTCGTCTCTGTATGCGCGCTCGCGCGATTTGTGGACGCTAAACGTTGGATTGAAATCGCTGATCGGAAAGGTATCGATCGAATGGGGACAGCTGATGGCTGGCACTTTTCTTGCGATGATTCCCTCGATCCTGCTGTTCATCGTCACGCAGAAGGCGTTAGTATCTGGTACACCTACTGGTGCCGTCAAGGGGTGACCCGCGCGTTCATACGAACGCGCCCGATGATGTGTCTGAAAACGGTTACAAATTGTTCAAATGTGTTTTAGCTTCGTTTTAGGTTCTTATGCGATACTATAAGAGTCCCAAGGAGAGGACAAACAAATGAAAGCGAGGAGCTGAACGGAATGAAACACTTTTTTATCGGAACACTGGTTGCCCTCATGCTGGTCATGGTGCTGAATGTAGGCGCCTTCGCGACGGCGGAAAGCGCCGCGCCCGAAGTGCCCGCGGCGGCGGATGACACCGCTCTTCTGGATGCACTGAATGCGTACAGGGCGGCGCGCCGAGGCGATCGCTACGGTACGCTCGAGGAAGAACTCAAAGAGTACGTCGAAGCGGGAAAACTCACGCAGGAGCAGGCGGATCTGATCCTGAAAAACTTTGAGGAGCGGCAGGCTCTGTGCGACGGAAACTGTCCGAACTGCGGCGCGCAGTTCCGAGGCGGCTACGGCATGGGCAGGGGTGGACGCTCGAACGGCGGCAAAGGCGGGCGCTCGAACGGCGGAAGAGGCGGGCGCACAAACGGCGGCAAGGGCGGGCGCTCGAACGGCGGATATGGCATGTTCAACAGGCAATCCGACGGACAGACGGACGGAAACACATTCACCTTCGACATGCAGGACGATGTCTTTGAAGGAATCTGACAGGGAAGCGAAAGGCGTCACACATGTGGCGCTTTTTGCACTGGAAAAAGTCAATCCTATTTGATATAATATATTTGGGTGGTGCAAAATGCGTATATTGTTTGCCGAAGACGATCGCGACCTCGCCCGCGCGGTCAAGGCGCTCTTGGAGCATTCCGGATATTCTGTCGATGTCGTCCACGACGGGAGGGACGCGCTGGAATACGCGCTAAGCGGCGGATACGACGGCGTGATTTTGGACTGGATGATGCCGGAACTGAGCGGAGTGCAGGTGCTGGAACGGCTGCGGAGCCAAAAAAACGCCGTGCCGTGCCTGATGCTGACGGCGCGGGATGCGGTGGAAGACCGCGTGGCGGGGCTGGATGCCGGGGCGGACGACTATCTCTCCAAGCCCTTTGCCATGGACGAACTGCTCGCTCGAGTTCGCGCGATGCTGCGCCGAAAGGCGAACTACGCGCCGGACGTATTGCGCTTTCAGGACATCGAGCTGGATCGCGCGCAGATGACGCTGCAATGCGACGATGCGAGCGTGAAGCTGAACAACAAGGCGTTTCAGCTGATGGAGATGCTCGCGGAGCGTCCGAGCGCCGTACACGGCGTCGATCAGATCATGGAAAAGGTCTGGGGCTGGGATTCGGAGGCGGAGATCAACGTCGTGTGGGTCAACATCTCGTTCCTGCGCAAAAAATTGAAGGAAATCGGTTCGGGCGTGGAAATCAAGGCCCTACGCGGGGTAGGCTATACGCTGGAGTGGAACAAATGATACGGAACATTCGCAGGCGGTTCATCCGCATCGCACTTTCGGTGCTCGCGCTGGCGATGGTGCTGGTGGTGGGAGTCATCAACACCGCCAACTGGATCAACGTCCGCGCGGAGCTGTTTGAGACGATGCACGTCTTAATCGAAGGCGGCGGGAAATACGGCATGAAGGGCGGCGGTCGCTCCAGACATATGCGCAATATGCTGGAGGAATCGCGCTTTTTTGTGGTCGGGCAGGAGGCGAGCGGCGAATGGGCGCTGCAAGGCGCCTCCCGCGTGGCGGATATGGACGAGGAGGAGCTGACGCGCGTCGTATCGAACGCGCTTGCGAGCGGGCGCGAGACGGGCTTTAGCGGGGAGTACCTGTATTCCGTGCGCAGACAGCGCGGCAATGCGGTCACGGTGTTTTTGAACTGCGAGACCAAATTGACCCGCGTAAAGCAGTTGGCCGCGATCTCCGCGCTGGCGTGCGGCGCCTGCATATTGCTCGCGTGGCTGTCGGTGGCGCTGTTCAGCAGGCGCGCGATCAAGCCGCTGGTGGAGAACATGGTGCGGCAAAAGCAGTTCATCACCGACGCGGGGCACGAACTCAAGACGCCGCTTACGGTCATCTCCGCAAACATGGACGTATTGACGCTGGAAGGCGGCGATAACGAGTGGATTCGCAGCACAAAGGGGCAGATCGCCAATATGCGCGCGCTGGTGGACGAATTGATCTACCTGTCGCGGCTGGACGAGGAGGACGCAAGGCTTACCCGCGAGGAACTCGATTTGTCAAAGCTCGTCGCGGAGGCGGCGGAGCCCTTTGTCGCCATGGCGGAATTTTCCGGCAAGGAGATGGCGACGGAGGTTGAGGACGACATCCGCGTACTCGGCGACGGCGCATCGCTCGCGCGGCTTGTCTCCATCCTCTGCGACAACGCCGTAAAGTATGCGCCTGACGGGGACGAGATCGTACTGCGCCTGAAGCGGGAGAGGAAGGGCGTCGAATTGTCCGTAGAGAATGGTCTTGCCCGTCCCATGGATGAGGAGGTTCTCGGGCATCTGTTCGACCGCTTTTACAGAACGGACGCCTCCCGCAGCAGGCAGAGCGGGGGATACGGCATAGGGCTCTCCATCGCCCGCGCCGTCGCCGAAAAGCACGGTGGCACTGTTTGGGCGGAACAGAGGGAGGGCGGCGCGAGAATTCGCTTTGTGTGCAAGCTGCGGGCATAGTAGGGTCATCACTTTTGCGCTGTTTTCGTTGACAAACGGCTTTGAATCGGGTATAATCGGAATCGGCGAGAAACAAAACAGAAATGAGGCGAATGGCATGATGAAAAAGTCGGTGAACGCGTGGACGATCCCGGATTCCTTCTCGTTTGAAGAGTGCTTTGCCTGCGCGAAAAAGGCGGGCTTTGAGGGCATCGAGCTGAATGTGGACGCCCCGGGGCACCAGGCGCACAGCCTGACGCTGGAAACCACGAAGGACGAGCTTTCCCGCATCAGGGCGCTCAGCGAGCAATACGGCGTCGCGGTGTCCGGCATTTCCACCTCCCTTTGGGGGCGCAATCCCATCGGCGCGGTGGATAAGGAAGTGCGCAAGCAGGGCTTCTTTCTGCTCCAAAAGCAGGTCGAGTACTGCGAAGCGCTCGGTGCGGACGGCGTTCTGATCGTCCCCGGCGGCATCGGCGAGGATCTGTCCATCAAGGCGGCGTATGAAAGCGCGCTGGAGACGTTCCGGGAGTGGAAGGGCTTTATCGAGGACCAGAAGGTCATGATCGGCGTGGAGAACGTGTGGAACAACTTCTTCATCAGCCCCATGGACATGGCGCGCTTTCTGGACGAACTTTCCATCCGAAACCTCGGCGCGTATTTCGATGTCGGCAACGTGATGATCTTCTCCCGCCCGGAGCACTGGATCGAGATATTGGGGAAGCGCATTCAGAAGATCCACGTGAAGGATTTCCTGAAGAGCGGCATGAACGCGGGCACCTTCGTGAACCTGATGGAGGGCTCCGCCAACTGGGAAAAGGTCGTCGCCGCGCTGCGCTGGATCGGCTACGACGGCTATCTGACCGCGGAACTCAACGCCATGCCCAAGGCAAACGACTATATGATGGACATTACGGCAAGGGCGCTTGAGCATATTATCAGCCTGTAATGATTTGAAGGAGGGGTTTTTCACTATGAAGAAACTGGTTTTCGTCGGTTGCGGCGGCATTGCGGATTATCACGTCGGCAATATGCTGGGCTACAAGAATTTCCTCGAAGAGAACGACATCCGCTTTGCGGGCTTTTGCGATCTGATCCCCGAGCGCGCGCAGAAGATGGTCGAGTGGACGGGCAGCGGCAAGGCGTATACCGATTTCCGCAAGATGTACGACGAGGTGCAGCCCGACATGGCGTTCATCTGCGTCCCGCCGTATTGCCATGGCGAGATCGACCTTGAAACCTTCAGCCGCGGCATCCCCGCATATGTGGAGAAGCCGCTGTCGCTGGATCTGGACTTTGCGGAGGAAGTGCTGGGCATCATCCGCAAGAATCGCGTCATCACTGCCATCGGCTTCCAGTGCCGCTACGGCAACATCACCGACCTGACCAAAAAATTCTGCGATGAGCATCAGATCGTGTTCTGCGACATGGTGCGCATGGGCGGCATCCCCGAGGTGTTCTGGTGGAGGAAAAAGGAGCTGTCCGGCGGCCAGATCGTCGAGCAGACCATCCACAATTTCGACCTCGTGCGCTATGCGCTGGGTGCGGACCCCGTGGAAGTGTGCACGTTCGGCGCGCGCGGCTTCGTGAAGGGCATTCCGGATTACGACACGGAAGATTTGTCCACCACCATCGTCCGCTTCGCGAACGGCACGCTCGGCACCTTCTCCACCGGCGACTACGCGGAAGGCCCCGGCTGCTACGAGAGCAAGACCACCTTCAGCGCGAAGGACGCGCGCCTGGACCACCACCTGCTCAACAAGATCGTCATCTTCGACTCCGCCAAGCAGGAGGAGAACGCGTCCGTCGTCAAGGGCGACGGCTTCATGCGCGGCACCGGCGACGGCGTGACCATCGACTGCGAGGGCGACACGGGCCCCATCGCCGAGCAGACCTTCTTCAAGGCGGTCCTGACCGGCGACGATTCCCGCATCCGCTCCCCGTATTCCGACGGCATCAAGTCCCTCGCGTTCACGATCGCGTGCAACCAATCCATGGCGAAGGGCAAGGTCGTCAAGGTGCGCAATTTCTGATAACGCTTCTCACAAAATGACAAAAAAGCAGGTCTTCGGGTTTCGCGCCCGAAGACCTGTTTTATGCATCGCTTTATTCGGCGTGTGTTTCTTGTGCCCGTAACCGCTTAGTCGTTTGTCACGACCATTTTGGGCGTGGTGCTGTTGACGCGCGTGCCGTCGCAGAGCTGATAGTACTGGTTGGAACCCCATACCCAGATGCTGCCGTCGGCCTTCAGCGCGGCGGTGTGGCTCACGCCGCCATCCGCCATTTTCGCGCCTTCCATGATTTGGACGGGGGAGAAACGGTTTTCCGTGGTGCCGTCGCCGACCTGCCCGAACTTGTTGCAGCCCCACATCCAGAGCGTGCCGTCGGTTTTGACCATGCCGCCCGTTTCGGTGCCGGCGAAGGCAAACGCGACGTCCTGCGCGACCTGCGTCCATTCGGTGATGCTCTTTTCGTCGCTGCCGATGCCGAGCTGGCCGTTTTTGTTGTTGCCGACCGCCCAAAGCGTCCCGTCGTTTTTCAGCGCGAGGGAGAATTCCTCGCCGAGTGCGAAGGAGGCGACGTCCGAAATCGAAGTGATCTGCGTCCATTCCTTGCGCGCTTCGGTGTCTCCCGTTCCGAGCTGGCCCCTCTTGTTGTTGCCTGTCGCCCAGATGGTGCCGTCCGTCTTGATCGCCACGGAGAATTCGCCCTCGGACCAAACGTTTGCGACGTCTTCCAAGACGGCGACGGGGGTGAGTTCTTCCTTGTTCGCGGAGCCCAACTGCCCCTTGTTGTTGCTGCCGAAGGCGTACAGCGTGCCGTCGGCGGCGATGGCGAAGGTGGAGGAAGTGCCGGGGGCGATCTGCACGATCTTTTCGCCGGTCGCCACGAGCGTGGTGTTGAGCGTGGGTGTGGTTCTCCCGCCGGTCGTGCCGTCGCCGAGGCGCCCGGAGTGGTTGTTGCCCCAAATATACATCTGGCCGTCCGTGCAGATGGCGCAGGAATGGTATTCGCCCGTGGAAATGTCCGTGATGTTTTCGAGCACGGGCTGCACCGCCCTGACCTCGGGCTCCTTGTATGTGCCGCTGCCGACCTGCCCGTAGTTGTTTCTGCCCCAGCCGCAGAGCCTGCCGTCGGACTGCAGCGCCATCACGTAGTCGTAGCCGCAGGCGAGGCTCGTCCAGCCGTAGTCGTCCACCGTCGTCGTGGAGACGGAGCTGTCCTCGTTGAGCGGTTTTTTCGTCGCGGCGGGTTCGGCCGCAGCTTCTTCCTCGCCGCCTTCGGTTGCGGCACCGTCCGAAGATTCGCTGCCTTCCGTCTCGGCGGCGGTTGCCTCTTCGGTTGTTGCGGGCTCTTCGGTTGCGGTTGCCTCTTCGGTAACTGCGGGCGCCTCGGTCGCGACAGGTTCGGAAGGACCGCCGCCACAGCCGGAAAGGGCGACGAGCGCGAGCGCGAGAAGCAGCGCGAGCAGGATACGGAAATCGTATTTCATGATGAAGAAAACCCCCTTTGAGTAATCTGCCTCAGGTTACCGCCATTATAACATATCGGGCGCACAAATGGTGAAATAGAGTGTAAAATAATTGTGAATTAGTTTTTTCGTACAAAATAGTGCTTTACAAAACAGTGAAAAACGTATAGAATTAAGAAAAGGGGCGTGCGATGTGCATCCGCGCCGCGAAAGAGTGCCTATCGCCTGCGGGCTTTAGGATAAAACGTAAGGAGGTACCCCCGTTATGAAGAAGACCCTGGTTTCTCTTCTGCTGGTCGTCATGCTCGCCATGACGAGCCTCTCCGGACTTGCCATTTATGACATTCCGGAACCCTACGACATGCCCATTTCCGACGGATCCGTTCCGCAGCTCGTCGTCTACATGTCGACCGAGACCGGCTACGAAAAGGCCTACCTGAGCTACGATGAGCACGTCGCCATCCTGGGTTGGGAAGAGGCCACCGGCATGGATTTCACGTTTATCCATCCGCCGACGAACGATGACGGATCGTTCTTCAACAGCACCATCGCCTCCGGCGACCTGCCCGATATCTGGATCACCGGCAACTGGAATTCCTACTATGCCGGCGGCATCGAAGGCGCGATCAATGACGGCATCCTGCTGAACCTGAACGAGTACATCGAAAAGTACGGCTACCACTACCTGGTCGAGGCGCACAAGAACTGGGACGCGCAGGCGGAAAAGAACTTCATGACCGACAGCGGCATGTATCGCTTCGGCGCGGCGTCTCAGCGCGTGCCGGTGCTCGGCATGCAGCACGCCGGCATGGTCATCCGCGAGGACCTTCTGGACAAGCTCGGGCTGGATATGCCCGAAACCGTCGATCAGTTCCACGATGCGATGGTCGCCATGAAGGAAGCGGGGCTCGTCGAGATCCCGATCGCCCTTGAGCAGCTCAACTCCTGGTACTATTCCAGCGCGTTCTTCTCCAACCACCTGGGCATCACCACCAACGGCATGATGATCGGCGAAGACGGCAAGGTCACCTACGCCATGCTCGAGCCCGCGTACAAGGACTGGATGCTCATGATGAACGCCTGGTATAACGAGGGCCTGTTCGATGAGGACTGCATCTCCCGTACGCACTCCGACGCGGAGGCCATGGTGACGAGCGGCCGCTCCGCGGTCGTCGCCATCGGCAACTGGGAGACGCAGGAAGACATCGCTGTCGGCAAGGCCGCCTGCGGCGAGGACTTCAACCTCCTGGGCATGACCGAACTCGCAAAGGACGAGGACTCCATCGGCGCGGAGAACCCCTTCTGCAAGCCCATCGAAAACGGCACCAACGGCATGTATTGGGGCATCTCCACGACCAACCCCAACCCCGTCGAATCCTTTAAGGCGCTCGACTGGCTGTACAGCTATGAAGGCACCGAGCTGATGGTCTTCGGGCCCACCGAGTCCATCGACATGCTCCACCCCGAAAAGGGCGAGGTCGTGACCATCCACTGGACGAACGAGGACGGCACCCGCCAGTTCTCCGACTACATGCTGCACAACCCGGAACTTGAGTACAACTCCATCCGCTACATCTACACCATTCAGAACCTCTCCTCCGAGTACGCCTCCGAGATGGAGTACATGCAGTACGGCGACGAGAGCAACGAGCAGTGCTGGGAAGCCTGGACGAAGAACGCGACCAACGTCCGCACCGTTCCCTCCTGCATCTCTCTGACCGCTGAGGAATCCCAGAAGCAGGCCCCGATCAGGACCAACATCGAGAGCTTCATTTGGGAGAAGATCTACAACATCATCTTCGGCGAAGATTCCATCGACAACTGGGACGGCTACGTACAGGAGCTGTACGGCATGGGTCTGCAGGATTGGATCGACATCCAGCAGGCTGCCACGGACCGCTACTGGGCCCGTTAAACGCCGCGTAGGCTGATTTCCGCCGCAGGGGTTCGCTTTGCCGGATCCCTGCGGCTTTCCAAATTCCCTCCCCGGCGCGGAGGGGGCCTGAGGGAGAATTTCTCGTTGACGCATCAAACTACCTCGTACAAAGGGGGAGCAGCATGAACCGGACAAACACCCAAAACCTTCCGATCCGCGTCGGTTACAAGGAGCGGAACTGGTTCTCCCGTCTCTGGGACAACATGAAGGGGCATCCGTGGCTCTATATCATGTTTCTGCCGGTTTTGGCCTATTATGTCATTTTCCATTACTGGCCGATGTACGGCGTAATCATCGCCTTTAAGGACTTCAAGCCCATGCTGGGCATATTCGGCAGCAAATGGGTGGGGCTTGCGCAGTTTCGGGAATTTATCGAAAGCCCCTACCTGTGGCGCGTCCTCCGAAATACGCTGGGCATCAACCTCGGCATGTTGGTATTCGCGTCGCCGCTGCCCATCATCTTCGCGCTCCTTTTGAACGAATGCAAGTCTGTCGCGTTCCGAAAGGTCGTCCAGACCGTCACATACATGCCCCACTTCGTATCCACCGTCATCGTGTGCTACCTGATGATCACGTTCTGCCGGGGCAACGGTCTCATCACGAGGATGTTGGGCGTTTTCGGAGTGCCGCAGAAAAACCTGTTCTCCGTTGCGCGGTATTTCAAGCCGCTATATATCGGTATGAACATTTGGCAGGAGCTCGGCTGGGAATCGATCATCTATTTCGCCGCGCTGACGGCGATCGATGCGTCGTTGTACGAGGCCGCGACCGTGGACGGCGCAGGCAGATGGCAGCAGATGTGGAACGTGACGCTGCCCGGCATCTTGCCGACGGTCGTAATCCTTCTCATCATGCGCATCGGAAGCCTGATGTCCCTGGGCTGGGACAAGATCTACCTGCTGTACAACGAAATGATTTATGAGACCGCGGACGTCATCTCCACCTACGTCTACCGCATGGGTATGACGCGCATGCAGTATTCGTACTCTACGGCTGTAGGGCTTATGAACTCCGCCGTAAACATCGTCCTGCTCGTTTCGGCGAACATTATCTCCGCGAGGGTGACGGAGAACAGTCTGTGGTAAGGGAGGATGCGGCAAATGGCACAAAATATCACATCCAAAATCCGCAGGGAAAACAAGATCAGAACGACGGTCGGCGATAAGCTCGTGGACATTCTCATCTATTTTCTCATGACCGTGTTTATGTTCATCGCGCTGTATCCCCTGTACTACTGCGCCATGGCGTCCTTTTCGGATGCGAAATCGATCTTGGCAAATACCGAGCCGCTGCTGCTGCCGATCAAGCCCTATACGATCCACGGCTATCAGATGGCGTTTAAGAACGTCGGCATCCCGATCGGCTTCAGGAATACGGTGCTGTACGTCATCTTGGGCACGCTCGGCTCCCTCTTCGTCACCATGCTGGGCGCGTTCTGCGTGTCGCGGAAATACTTCTTCCTGCGCGGCTTCGCGATGAAGATGATTTTGGTGACGATGTTCTTCTCCGGCGGCATCATCCCGATGTTCTTCGTCGTGCGATGGATCGGCATTTACAATACGCCCTTCTCGTTCGTGCTGCCGTATCTGGTCTCGAGCTATAACCTCATCATCATGCGCACCTTCTTCTTGGGAATTCCCGATTCGCTGGAGGAGGCGGCGCTGCTGGACGGTGCGAACGAGGTACAGATCTTCTTCCATGTCATCATCCCGCTTTCCACCGCCGTCATCGCCGTCATCGCGATGTACTACGGCGTGGGCTACTGGAACAGCTGGTATCCCGCGATGATGTTCATCCGCAACAAGGTCTTCTGGCCGCTTCAGATGTTCCTGCGCGAGGTGCTCATCGAGGAGACGGACGCATCCGTGGCGCAGGACGTCACGAGCCAGTCCTCCGAGGCGTTTGACAGGGAATTGGTCAAGTACTGCATGGTCATGATCTCTACGGTTCCGATCCTGGTCATCTACCCGTTCCTGCAGAAATACTTCGTCAAGGGCGTCATGATCGGCGCGATCAAGGGTTGATACGGAAAGGAAGGATTTTTATGCCAAAGATTACTTTTATGGGCGCAGGCTCCACGGTTTTTGCCAAGAACGTGCTCGGCGACAGCATGATGACGCCCGCGCTCGAGGAGAGCACCATCGCGCTGTACGACATCGACGCGACGCGGCTTTCCGAATCGGAAATGATGCTGAACGCGATCAACCGCAACAACGGAAACAAGGCGAAGATCGAATCCTATTTGGGCGTGGAAAACCGCAAGGCAGCGCTTCGCGGCGCGAAGTACGTGGTCAACGCGATCCAGGTCGGCGGGTACGATCCCTGCACCATCATCGACTTTGAGATTCCGAAGAAATACGGCCTCAGGCAGACCATCGCCGACACCCTGGGCATCGGCGGCATCTTCCGCGCCCTGCGCACCATCCCCGTCATGCTCGATTTCGCGCGCGACATGGAAGAAGTATGCCCCAATGCATGGCTTTTGAACTACACCAACCCGATGGCGATGCTGACGGGCGCGATGCTCACCATGACGAACGTCAAGACGGTCGGCCTGTGCCACAGCGTACAGGTCTGCTGCTCCACGCTCCTGCACGAGCTGGGCATGGAATACGACGGTTCCGTCGAGTGGAAGATCGCCGGCATCAACCACCAGGCGTGGCTGTTGGAATGCAAAAAGAACGGGGTAGACCTCTATCCCGAGATCAAGCGGCGCGCGTTGCTCAAGAATCAGGGCAAGCTCCCGCAGCCTCCGTTTGAGGAGTTCATCGCGGGCATTATGAAGGCGCATCCGGACCTGCCCGAGGAATACATACAGTATATTCGCGCGGGCTACGACCTCTACGAGAAGGAGGGCAAGCACGGCGACATGGTGCGGCTGGAGCTGATGAACCGCTTTGGCTACTACATCACCGAGTCCTCCGAGCACAACGCGGAGTACACGCCGTATTTCATCAAGAGCAAATACCCCGAGCTCATCGACCGCTGGAACATACCGCTGGACGAATATCCGCGCCGCTGCGTCCTTCAGATCGAGCAGTGGGAGAAGCAGCGCAAGAGCCTGACGGAGAACCCGCTGCTCACGCACAAGCGCTCCGGCGAATACGCGAGCTACATCATGGAGGCGATGGAGACCGGCATTCCCACCAAGATCGGCGGAAACGTCATGAATACCGGGCTCATCACGAACCTGCCGCGCAACGCCTGCGTCGAGGTGCCGTGCATGGTGGATATGTCGGGCGTCAATCCCTGCTACGTAGGGGATCTGCCCGAGCAGTGCGCCGCGCTCAACCGCACGAACATCAACGTGCATCTTCTGACCATCGAGGCCGCGCGCACGCTGAAGAAGGAGTATATCTATCAGGCCGCGCTGCTCGACCCGCATACGGCGAGCGAATTGTCCATCGACGACATCGTCGCCATGTGCGACGAACTCATCGAGGCGCACAAGGGCTGGATTCCCGAATACAGGTAACGTTCGGGAAAGTGGTATCTTTCCGAAAACGACATTGATGGTGGCTTTTCTCCCCGCCCCTGAACGGACGGGGAGTATTCCTTTTGAAAGGCAGGCAAGGCCGCTGCCGGGCGAATCCCTCGGAAAGCCGTCGGCTATATCATTGGAAGCGCTGTTGCGGAAAAAACGATCGGGAGGTGCGTACATATGTTTCAGATCATGGATGCCAAACAGGCGGCGGGGATGATTCGGGATGGCGACTGCGTGTGCGTCAATGCGTTTCTCGCCCTTTCCAACGCCGAGGAGATACATAAGGCGATATACGATCGGTTTCGGGAGACGGGTTCTCCCAACAATCTCACCTTGGTCACCCAGTCCGGATTCGGCATGTGGGACGAGAATCGGCTGGGCGAACCGTATATCGCTGCGGGCGCGGTGCGCAAAATCATATCCGGCCACTATGGCAGCATGGTCAGCACCGGCCGACTGGTGATGCAGAATGCACTCGAAGCCTATAATCTCCCGATGGGCGCGATTTCACACGCCATCAGAGCGCAGGCTGCGGGACAAGCGGGTTGTCTTTCCAAGGTGGGGTTGGGGATATTCGCCGACCCGCGTGTCGAAGGCCCCGGGATAAACGATATCTCGAAAGATGACAGCCTGGTACGCGTGGTGACCGTTGAAGACGACGAATATCTCTTCTATAAACTGCCGAAATTTGACATTGCGATTATCAAAGGCACTTCGGTAGACCCGAACGGGAACATCTCGTTTGAAAACGAATGGGTAACGGTGGATGCGCTTTCGGTAGCCCAGGCGACCAAGGCGAACAACGGGAAGGTGATCGTCCAAGTGGATCGCGTCAGCCATGCATTCGGCCGTCCGTGGAACGTGATTGTCCCCGGCATATTGGTGGATGCGGTGGTGGTGTGCGAGCCGACGACGAAAAGCAAGACCATGCATACATTGTCCGGCGATATCCATGTGCCGGTCACGCACATGCAATATTGGTTCGAAAGAATCCATGCGAATGATGCGAAACTGATGAGCCGCAGCGACAGCACCGCTGACATCATCGCGAAACGCGCGCTTCGGGAGCTCAAGTGCGGCGACGTGGTCAATATCGGCATAGGCATTCCCGAGCGGGTGGCGATGTACGCATCGAAATCAGGAATCATCAAGGACATCAATCTGACGGTGGAATCGGGCGGAATCGGGGGATTGCCGGCCTCGGGCCATGCGTTCGGCGCAACGATCGGCGCCGACGCGATCTACCATATGTCCATGCAGTTCGACTTTTATGACGGCGGCGGGCTGGATATCTGCTTTCTGGGCGCGTTGGAGGTCGACAGATTCGGCAATGTCAACTCCCATCGAGGGCCCAATACATTTGCAGGGATCGGCGGGTTTGCCAACATAGCGTCCGCCGCAAAGACCGTGGTGTTCTGTTTGACCTTTAACGCCAAGGGGCTGGAAACCATAGAGAAAGACGGAACTGTATACATTCAAAGCGAAGGAAGCATTCCGAAGTTTAAGAAGGAGATCGCCAGCATAAGCTTTTCCGCGCGGCAGGCGATCAAAAGCGGGCATAGGGTGCTGTATGTGACCGAGCGCTGCGTGTTTCGCCTGACCGAAAACGGGCTCGAACTGGTCGAAGTCAACCCGGGCATCGATGTACAGCGCGATATCCTTGAACGGCTTCCCTTTGACGTACAGGTATCGCCTTTGTGCGATCGGGGGTAAAACGGTATGGATGCGACTGGCTGCGAAAAAAGTGCCATATGGGGTTGACGGAACCGCCGAAACGTGGTATACTTTTCCTACACCGATGAGAAAGAGAAGTACCCGCGAAGGGCGGCGAACTAGCGATCCGGCGAGGGTGGAAGGCCGGAAACGCATGCCGCGCGGCGAATGGACTTTTGAGGGCGCACCGAACGATTCAGTAGGCTGCGACGCGCGTCCCGCGTTAGGGGACGGGAAAGTGATGGCTTTCCGAAAACGATATTGAAGGTGGCTTTTCTCCCTGCCCTTGAACGGACGGGGAGTATTCTTTTGGAGAAAGAGGGAATGCACAATGGAACAGAAGGCGAAGCGCCCCGTGATCTTCTCCGGCATCCAGCCGACGGGAACCCTCACGCTGGGCAATTACATCGGCGCGCTGCGCAACTTCAAGCTGCTCGAGGCGGAGTACGACTGCCTGTACTCCATCGTGGACTTGCACGCGATCACGGTGCGGCAGAATCCCGCGGAGCTGCGCAAGGCGTGCCTCAAGGTCATGGGGCTGTTTTTGGCGACGGGGCTGAATCCCGAAAAGAGCCTCCTCTACTTCCAGTCGCACGTGCACCAGCACGCAGAACTGAGCTGGATTTTGAACTGCTTCACATACATGGGAGAATTGCAGCGCATGACGCAGTTCAAGGACAAGGCGGCAAGGCATGCGGACAACATCAACGCGGGGCTTTTCACCTATCCCACGCTGATGGCGGCGGATATCCTCTTGTATCAGAGCGATCTGGTGCCGATCGGCGCGGATCAGAAGCAGCATTTGGAGCTTTCTCGCGACATCGCGCAGCGGTTTAATGCGTTGTACGGCGATACCTTCGTCGTGCCGGAGCCGTACATCCCCAAGGTCGGCGGCCGCGTGATGAGCCTTCAGGAGCCGACCCGCAAGATGAGCAAATCCGACCCCGAGGACACCTACATCGCGATGCTCGATGCGCCCGGCACCATCCGCAAGAAGCTGCGCCGCGCCGTGACGGACAGCGATACCGCCGTGCGCTTCGACCCCGAGGAAAAGCCCGGCGTCTCCAACCTCATGTCCATCATGGCGACGCTCTCCGGAAAGACCATGGAGAGCATCGAACGGGAATTCGAGGGAAAGGGCTACGGCGCGTTCAAGGACGCCGTCGCGGACTGCGTCATCGAAACGCTCTCCCCGATCCAGGCGCGGTATAGCGAAATCATCGCCGACAAGGCGTATCTCGAGAGGGTCATGACGGAAAGCGCCGAAAAGGCGGGCTATCTCGCCTCGAAGACCATGAGCAAGGTGCGCAGAAGAATCGGCCTTGCGGCGACAAAACTGTAACGCGTGAAGGTTTAACACATTCGGATGCAGAAATTGACAGTCCGAAAACGAAGAGTGCTTGCGAAAATCCGCGCCGTGCGGTAGAATATAATAGACTCAAAATACAGGAGGTTGCTTTACATGATCAAGATTGGCATCAATGGTTTCGGTCGCATCGGCAGGCTCGTCTTCCGCGCCAGCCTCAACTACAAGAACGTAGAAATCGTCGGCATCAACGACCTGATTACGCCGGATTACATCGCGTATATGCTCAAGTACGATACCGTACACGGCCGCTTCGATGGCACCGTCGACTACACCGACAACTCCATCATCGTCAACGGCCACGAAATCCCCGTGTTCTGCGAAAAGAATCCCGCGGATCTGCCCTGGGGCAAGGTCGGTGCGGAATACGTCGTCGAGGCCACCGGCCTCTTCCTGACGAAGGAAAAGGCGCAAGGCCACATCGATGCCGGCGCGAAGCACGTCATCATGTCCGCCCCCTCCAAGGACGACACCCCCATGTTCGTCATGGGGGTGAACAACGCCAAGTACACCTCCGACATGACCTTCGTGTCCAATGCGTCCTGCACCACGAACTGCCTCGCGCCCATCGCGAAGGTTCTGCACGACAATTTCGGCATCACCGACGGCCTCATGACCACCGTACACGCCACCACCGCGACGCAGAAGACCGTCGATGGCCCGTCCATGAAGGACTGGCGCGGCGGCCGCGCGGCCTCCGGCAACATCATCCCCTCTTCCACTGGCGCCGCGAAGGCAGTGGGCAAGGTCATCCCGTCGCTGAACGGCAAGCTGACCGGCATGTCCATGCGCGTTCCGACCCTGAACGTCTCCGTCGTCGACCTGACCGTCAACCTCGCGAAGCCCGCGAAGTACGACGAAATCTGCGCCGCGATGAAGAAGGCCTCCGAAGGCGAGCTGAAGGGCATTCTCGATTACACCGAGGACGCCGTCGTCTCCTCCGACTTCATCGGCGATGCGCACACCTCCATCTTCGACGCGAAGGCCGGCATCGCGCTGACCGACACGTTCGTGAAGGTCGTCGCGTGGTACGACAACGAGTGGGGCTATTCCAACAAGGTGATCGATCTCATCGAGTATATGTACTCCGTGGATCACAAGTAATATCCGCTAAAACAAAACCGCGCTCTCCCGCATCGGGAGGGCGCGCTTTTTTGTTTGTACACATTTTTGCGCGACTTAGGCGGTCATCCCTTTACCGCGCCGCTTACGAGGCCGGATGCGATGTATTTTTGCGCGAAAGCGAACATCGCTATGGATGGAATGATGGATAATACCGCCCCGGCGGACAATTCGCCCCATTTCACATCGTATTTTAAGACGAGCGAGTTCAGCGCAACGGGGATGGTGTAGTTTGAAGATTTGTTGATGTACATGACCGCACTAAAGACCTCGTTCCAGCACTGCACGAACGAAAACATGAATGTCGCGGAAATGCCGGGCATGATGATCGGGAAGATGACCTTGAACAGCGCGCTGATGCGGCTGCATCCGTCGATCTGCGCGGCCTCTTCCAGCGCCCGCGGAACCTGCGCGAAGAATCCGCGCAGCGTGATGGTGCAGTAAGGGATCAGCATGACGGTATACAATATCATCAGCGTGGTCAGCTTGTCCTGCATGTTGAATTTCGTGAGCATGGTATACATCGCCGCGAGTCCCAAAAAGCCCGGAATCATCTGCGTGATCAGATAAAACAGCAGAATCTTCGACTTCAGGCGGAAGGTGAACCTCGCCAACGCGTACGCGCCCAAGAGGCCAATCAGTACGCTGCTGAAGGAGCCGACGAGCGATACCGCCGTCGAATTGAGCATATACCGGCCGAAATTCTGCATCTGAAATATCGTCGCGTAATTCTCGAAGGTGAAGGGGTTCGGCCAGTATGTCGGCGGAAACTGCGCAATGTCCCTTGCGGACTTGAACGACGTTTGGAACAGCCAGTAGAA
This sequence comes from Christensenellales bacterium, assembly GCA_050946115.1. Lineage (GTDB taxonomy): Bacteria > Bacillota > Clostridia > Christensenellales > Aristaeellaceae > CAYFRC01. The sequence goes on along the minus strand of JBMNUF010000005.1, from coordinate 20,943 downwards.
CGGGAAAATCACGATCAGGAGAAAGGTTGTGAGAACCAACACCTTGATCAGAAGGTAGAAGAAATGCCTTGTCCTGCGGGTATGCATCCTATTCACCGTCCTCCTGTTCAAACTTGGTCGCGGCGATGTAGAAGGTGGCGAACATGGTCAAAACGCCGATAATGATGATGCCGACCGCGCCCGCCTCGCCGTAATTGCCCTTGGACATGATCAGGTTCAGCATCTTGCTGGTAATCGTGTGCGTACGCCCTGCGGGGTTGCCGTCCGTGAGCGCGTATATCAGTTCCGCCGAATTGAATATCCATATCACGCGAAGCAGCGTCGTCAATATGAGCACGGATTTGATGCATGGGATCGTGATGTGGAAGAATTTCTGCACGATGCTCGCGCCGTCGATATCCGCCGCCTCGTACAGGTCGTCCGGAACGCCCTGCAGCGCGGCCTGGATCATGATGACGAAAAACGGTATGCCATACCATATGTTTGCAACGATGACGGAATACAGCGCGATCTTGGGGTCGGACAGAAAGCCGATCGGATTTGCGCGCTCCACGAAGCCGAGTTTAATCAATATGTCGTTAATCGGACCGTAGGATCCGTTGTATATCCATTTGAAGGTGATGCCGATCAGGAAGCCCGAAATGGCCCACGGGAAACAGATGGCGCCCTGATAGATGCCGCGGCCGCGGAAGCTCCTTTTCAGAAAGAGCGCGAGCGCGAAGCCGATAACGAACTGTGAGAAAAGCGATATGAATACCCATTTCAGGGTGTTCGGAATCGCCAGGAGAAATTCCCTGTCCCTGAAAATGGCGCGAAAGTTGTCGAGCCCGTTCCAGGTAATGTTTTTGAGGTTGTAGATGGTGTGTTTCTGAAACGCCATCGTAACGCCGCGCATGGCGGGATAATATGTAAACAAAGCCACGAGGAGCAGCCCGGGCAGCAGCATGAACAGGAGGAAACGGCCTTCGTTAAGGCCTTTCCGCTTTCGGTTTTTTTTCAGTGAACTCTGCATGACCTGATTCCACCTTTCGGATATTCCGAATAAACCGATGACGGAGCCGCCGCGTAGCGGCTCCGTCATTTTCTGCGATGTGGATTAGTAGGCGATGCCCTTCCAGAAGTCGTTCAAAATGCCGAGGCATTCCTCTTCGGTGTAGTCGCCCAGCAGATACGCCTGAATGGTCTGGTCGGCCATGGTGTTGAATTGGGTGTTTTCGGGGTAGTTGATCATGCCTTGGGAGAAGAAGTACAGCTCGGGATGGTTGTCCGCATATGCATATGCGGCGAACGCGCCCTTGGAGAAGAAGTCGGAATAGTCGCCGGAATTGACGTGGATCGGGATGGTGGAATACGTCTCCGCGAACTTCGCATTGTTGGCGGGATTGCTCAGGTAGGCGATGAACTCCCACGCCTCATCGGGATACTGGCAGTTTGCCGTGATGCCCCAGCCTGCATAGCCCGGGAAGAATGCGTTCTTGCCGGAATCGCCGACGATCATCGCGCAGGTAGACCACGTGCCCTCTTCCATGCTCGCAGTGCAGGAGGCGACCACCTCGGGATCCTGAATCAGGATCGCGGTGACGCCTGAGGTGAACGCCTGAACCTGATCCGGATAGCCCCAAGTGATGGAATCCTTCGGGGAGCCCTTCTCATACAATTCCTTATACTGCTTCAGGGTCTCGACGGCTATATCGGTGGAGTAGATGGTGGCGGAGCCATCCGCGAGCATGATGTTTCGACTGTTATCGAGCATGTCCTCGCCCAGGTTATCCATGAGCAGCATGTTGTAATAGCCGCTGCCGCCGGAGCCGCCGCGGAACGTGAAGCCATAATGGCCGTTGGCAGGGTCAGTCAACTTGATGGAGGCATCGATCAATTCGCGCCAGGTCGTCGGCGCGGCGATGCCCGCATCCTCAAACCAGTCGCTGCGATAGTATACCATCTTGCGGTAGAAACCGTAGGGGATCAGGTAGTAATGATCGCCGACGATGGTCGCGGCGGTCGTGCAGGTTTCGGAAAGCGTAGCCGCATCCGCCCAATTCGCAACGTAGTCGTCCAGCGGAATCACGTATTCGTTGGCGGTCAGCATGCCGACGTTGAGGTCGCGGACTTCAAAGATGTCGATGTCCGTGCCGTTGGCGAGCATTTGCAGAATCTTCTCGTCGGCGGTCTCCAGCGGCGGGGAGACGAGTTCGATGTGAATCTCGGGATGCTCCGCCTCGAAAGAGGCGATGATCTCCTGCAGCACCGCGGAACGCGCCGGACTGGTCAGGGATTCTACCATGTACAGGGTGATCTGCCCTTCCGCCATGCCGGGAGCGGCGGTGAGCGAGAGCGCGAGCGTCAGGCATAAGACGAGACAAAATACCTTCTTCATATACAGAACCTCCTCATATTGATGTATGTGCACCGCTGCACATCCTGCTGCTATAATGATAGTACAATCCGAATCGAATGTCAAGAAAAAGTTATATTTTCAATATAGAGGGCAAACCATGTATGATTGTCGCGCCAAAGCGCATTGCGCGATATGCCGTGTGCCACGCAAAAGGAGCCGGAGGCGCGCCCCCTGGCTCCCGAATGCATGTGGTTATTCCGCGGTTACGAAGGTGATTCTGCCCTGCCCGTAAGGATCGGCGTATTCCGTGGGAATATCGCCGCCGAGATATTCCGTGATATAGGTGGCGAGCACCTGATTGTCGAGCATCACACAGTCCTGCAGGAGCACGTTGTCCGCGAACATGGTGTAGCCGTCGCCCATGCTCTTGAGCAGGTAATCGTGGCAGGCGAGGGTGTAGGTCTTTTCGGGATCGAGCGCCTCGCCCCCGACCGCGACGTTTTGCACCCTGCACTCGCCCTCGACGCCCGTAAACATGCCGTTCTCGTCGCGGACGACGGGGGAGGGCACGTCGGTATGCACCTCGAATGTGATGCCGGAGACCTGCAGGAAGCCGCCGAACTCGCCGGGGAAGACGTATACGCCGTATTCGAGCGCGTCCAGGATCTCCTGCCCCGTCGCCTCGACGACGCACATGCTGTTGCCGAACGGGTGCACCTTTAAGATGGCGTTTCGGGTGATGTCGCCGGCGGCGATGTTCGTGCGGACGCCGCCGCCGTTGACGAAGGCGATGTCCGCGCCGGAGACGATGCGATACGCGTCCGCGCACAGGTCGCCGAGGTTGGTCTCGTTGTTGCGGACGATGCGCTCGTCGGTTGCGGGGTCGCGGATCACGAGATCATAGCCCGTGTGCGCGACGACCTCGGCGAGCGCGGCGTTGAGCGTTTCCGTCGCATCCGCAACGGCCTTGGTGATTTCGGTATCGAGCCCGAAGAGCGCCGCCGCGGACATGGAATCGCTCCACGTGTGCAGCCCCGTAGAAATCGTGCCGTCGACCGCGAATTTCGCGTAGCCGATTCCCTCGAGCTTCGTGCCGCAGGCGATGCGCTGTACGGGTTCGCCGTTTTTATTGAGCATCTCGACGTAATAGGTATCGTGGCTGTGCCCGTCGAGCAGCACATCGATGCCTGCGGTGTTCGAGAGCAGATCCGCATAGGTGTAGGGCGCGGCTTCCGCCTGATTGCCCAGATGCGCCAGCGCGACGACGTAGTTCGCGCCCTCCGCGCGGGCGTTGTCCACGGCAGTCTGCACAGCGGCGAAAAACGCGTCGCCGGTTTCGCCCTGGAAGAAGCCGTAGACGAAGTTGCCGTTTTCATCCTGGAAATACTTGGGCGTGGAGGAGGTGAGCGTCTTGGGGGTGGTTACGCCCACAAACGCGAACTTCACGCCGTCAAACTCTTTGATGACATAGGGAGCGAAGACGAGCTCCCCGTCCTTGTTGAAGTTGGCGCTGATGTAGGGGAAGTCCGCCATTTCGACGAGCTCGAAGAAGCGATCCATGGTGTAGTCGAATTCGTGGTTCCCGATGGTTGCGATGTCGTAGCCCACGGCGTTCATCAGCAGAATGTTCGCCTCGCCGCGCGTCACGGTGCCGACGGGTTCCCCCTGAATGGAGTCGCCGTTGTCCACGAGCAGGACGTGGTTGCCGCGCGCCGCGTATGCGTCGCGCACGAGGGCGAGCCCTGCGTAGCCGAAGTTCGAGTCGATGGCGCAGTGCACGTCGCTGGTGAACAGCACGACGAGATCGCTCTTTAAGCCGCTGGGCGTCGCCTCTTCCGCGAACGCGCCGAAGCAGGAGCAGAAAAGTGCCATCGCGAGCAGGATACCGAGTAGCTTCTTCATTGGAAAATCAACCTCCTTGTCGTTGTGATTCGTTCAGAGCATCGTATATCAAAGCCCCTTTGCCGCGCGGCATCGGGGCTGTGATTGCTATAACCGCCACCACCGCATTCCGGAAGCATTCAAATTGTCGATACTGAAGATTCCCTTGATGTCTATGTGAACCTTTTTCGCATCGGGTTCCGCCTTGTAGGAGCCCCTTCCTTGCGACGGTTACGGCAATCGGCATTCCTACAAACCCAAGCCCAAACCCAAGCCTGCGGGTGACAGGCGCCCTTTCCGTCCGACGCGCTTCTCAGGCAGCGGCATTTCTTTCCTCCGATTTACTGATATACTGCCATTTTCCAAAACCAGTGTACCATATTCCCAATAAGGAATCAATCAGCGGAGCGTTGAGCTTTTGTTCGGCATATGTCAGTGTAAAGCGGAGATTCGCTCCATGCGCAAGATTTAATTTGACAAATGCCCCTGTAAATGGTAAGATAGATGCGCTTGGCTTGGAAAGGAGTTGTTTTTTGATGCCTTCGAGGCTTAAAAATGCCGACAAGATCGTCGGCACGCGCAGGCTCGTCAAGGCGCTCGAGGCGGGGCAGATTCACATCGCGTATCTCGCGATGGACGCGGATTTGTTTATCGCCCGACAGGTGCGCGGCCTATGCGAGAAAAACAACATTCCGCTGGTCGAGGTGCGCAGCATGCAGGAATTGGGCGAGGCGTGTTCCATCGAGGTGCCCTGCGCGTCCTGCGGCATCAAGCGCTGATTTCCTTATACTATATCTCTTCCATGGGTTGCGGAAGCGGTTATAGGAATAAAAAAACCTATTTGCTAAGGAGGTGCTTCCATGCCCACGATCAACCAGTTGATCCGCAAGGGTAGGAAAAAAATCACAAGCAAGTCCACCGCGCCTATTCTGCAGAATTGCCCGCAGAAGCGCGGCGTGTGCCTGTCCGTCAAGACGCAGACGCCCAAGAAGCCGAATTCCGCGCTTCGCAAGATCGCGCGTGTACGTCTTACCAACCAGATCGAAGGTACTTGCTACATTCCGGGTATCGGCCACAACCTGCAGGAGCACTCCGTCGTGTTGATTCGCGGCGGAAAGGTGCGCGACCTGCCCGGCGTCCGCTATCACATCGTTCGCGGCACGCTGGACGCTGCAGGCGTTGCAAAGCGCATGCAGGGCCGCTCCCTCTATGGCGCGAAGAGGCCCAAGAAGTAACAATCCCCAAGCACTTCCCGGTTCGTATGCCCAATCGGACGGAATCTGAGGAACGCCGGATTTACGTTCCTGCGGGGCGGGGCGGGAGGGCTTCGGCAGCGCCAACTGTCGAGGCAGCCAAAGGATCCTTTTTCAAGAGCCGACACAAAATAGAGGAGGAAATACTGTCATGCCGAGGCGTGGATTTATCCCGAAGCGCGAAGTGCTTCCGGATCCGGAATATAATTCGGTCGTTGTGACCAAACTCATCAACCAACTCATGTACGACGGCAAGCGCGGCATCTCGCAGAACGTGTGCTATACCGCGTTCGCGAAAGTCGCCGACAAGACGGGCAAGGACGCGCTCGAGGTGTTCCAGCAGGCGCTGCAGAACATCATGCCGTCCCTGGAAGTCAAGGCGCGCCGCGTCGGCGGCGCCACGTACCAGGTGCCCATCGAGATTCGCCCCGAGCGCCGTCAGACGCTCGCGCTGCGCTGGCTCGTGGACTTCTCCCGCAGAAGGGGCGAGCGCGCAATGTCCGACAAACTGGCGGGCGAGATCATGGACGCCGCCAACAACGCCGGCAACGCCGTCAAGCGCCGCGAAGATATGCACAAGATGGCGGAAGCCAACAAGGCCTTCGCGCACTACCGCTGGTAAGACACAGCGTCATCAGCACCATGAAAGGAGGAATCGACAGTGGCGAGATCCCATTCACTTGATCATGTTCGCAATATCGGCATCATGGCGCACATCGATGCCGGCAAGACAACGACAACGGAGCGCATCCTTTTTTACACGGGTCGCGTACACCGCATGGGCGAAACCCATGAGGGCATGGCTACAATGGACTGGATGGCGCAGGAACAGGAACGCGGCATCACGATCACCTCGGCTGCCACGACCTGCGAATGGCGCGGTCATCAGATCAACATCATAGACACGCCCGGTCACGTGGATTTTACCGTCGAGGTCGAGCGTTCCCTTCGTGTGTTGGACGGCGCCGTGGCTGTATTTTGCGCAAAAGGAGGCGTGGAGCCTCAGTCCGAAACCGTATGGAGGCAGGCGACCAAGTACCATGTGCCGCGGCTTGCATACGTAAACAAGATGGACATCGTCGGCGCGGATTTTTTCCACGTGATCGACATGATGCGCGACCGTCTGCATGCGAACCCCGTGGCGATCCAAATCCCCATCGGTGCGGAGGCGGAGTACAAGGGGTTGGTCGATCTCATCCACATGAAGGCGGAGATCTATACGGACGAACTTGGAACGACGCACGACGAGACGGACGTTCCCGAGGAGCTTCTGGAGCAGGCGAACGAGTATCGCGCAAAGCTCCTGGAAGCGGTCAGCGAGACGGACGACGCGCTTTTGGGAAAATACCTCGAAGGCGTCGAGCCTTCCCTGGAAGAAATCCTTTCCGCCATCCGAAAGGCGACCATCGACGGGAAGATTACGCCGGTTTTGTGCGGCACATCGTACCGCAACAAGGGCGTACAGCCCCTCTTGGACGCGATCGTAGATTTTCTGCCGTCGCCCTTGGACATCCCGCCCGTCACCGGTACCCATCCGGACAGGGGGACGGAGGTCGTTCGCAAGGCGGACGACGACGAGCCGTTTTCCGCGCTGGTCTTTAAGATCATGGTGGACCCGTTCGTCGGAAAGCTCGCGTTCATGCGCGTGTATTCGGGTACGCTCGACAGCGGCAGCTACGTCTATAATCCCGTAAAGAAAAAGCGCGAGCGCATCGGACGCATACTCCGCATGCATGCGAACCACCGCGAAGAAGTGGAGCAGGTATCCACGGGCGATATCGTAGGCATCGTCGGGTTTAAGGACACGACCACCGGCGACACCATTTGCAACGAAAAACACCCCGTGATCTTGGAATCCATGGAGTTCCCCGATCCCGTCATCCGCATCGCGATCGAGCCGAAGACCAAGGCCGGTCAGGACAAGATGGCGACGTCGCTGGCGCGCCTGGCGGAGGAAGACCCGACGTTCAGATCCTATACGGACGAGACGACGGGGCAGACCATCATCGCAGGCATGGGCGAACTGCATCTGGAGATCATCGTAGACAGGCTGCTGCGCGAGTTCAAGGTGGAGGCCACCGTCGGCAAGCCGCAGGTTGCCTACAAGGAGTGCATCCGCAAGGTCGCAAAGGCGGAGGGGCGCTACGTTCGGCAGACCGGCGGACACGGCCAGTTCGGCCACTGCTGGATCGAGCTCGCACCCCGCGAACCCGGCCAGGGCTATGAATTCATCAACAAGATCGTCGGCGGCGTGATTCCCAAGGAATTCGTCCCCGCGATCGATCAGGGCGTCCGCGAAGCGGCGCAGAGCGGCATCTTGGGCGGATACGAGGTGGTGGACTTCTCCGCGACCGTGTACGACGGGAGCTATCACGAGGTGGACTCCTCCGAAATCGCCTTCAAGATCGCAGGCTCGCTCGCCTTCAAGGAAGCGCTCGTGAAAGCGGACTGCGCGCTGCTCGAGCCCGTGATGCGCGCCGAGGTCGTCGTGCCCGAAGAGTATATGGGCGACGTCATCGGGGATCTGAACGCCCGCAGGGGCCGCGTCATCGGCACCGAAGCGCATGTGGGGCTGCAATCGATCACCGCGGTCGTGCCGCTTTCCGAAATGTTCGGCTATGCGACCGACCTTCGCAGCAGAACGCAGGGGCGCGGCAACTACACGATGCAGTTTGAGCATTTTGAAGAGGTGCCGAAAAACATCGCATCAAAGATTCTTGGACATATCTACTAATTACTTACAACGGAACATAAGCAGGAGGAATATTTCAATGGCTAAGGCAAAATTCGAGCGTAACAAGCCGCACGTGAATATCGGCACGATCGGGCATGTAGACCACGGCAAGACGACGCTGACGGCGGCGATCACGATGGTTTTGGCGAAGTACGGCAACGCGCAGGCGATGCGCTATGACCAGATCGACAAAGCCCCCGAAGAGAAGGCGCGCGGAATCACGATCAACACCTCGCACGTGGAGTATCAGACCGACAAGCGCCACTATGCGCACGTGGACTGCCCCGGGCACGCGGACTATGTAAAGAACATGATCACGGGCGCGGCGCAGATGGACGGCGCGATCCTGGTGGTATCGGCGGCAGACGGCCCTATGCCGCAGACGCGCGAGCACATCCTGCTTGCGCATCAGGTAGGCGTCGGCTACATTATCGTGTTCCTGAACAAGACGGACATGGTCGACGACGAGGAGCTGCTCGAGCTGGTCGAGATGGAAGTACGCGACCTGTTGAGCGAGTACGGCTTCCCGGGCGACGACATTCCGATCATCAAGGGTTCTGCGCTGAAGGCGCTGGAGTACGTGACGACCGACGGCTCGGACGTCGCGAACGCGCCGAGCTGCAAGCCGATTTTCGAGCTGATGGAAGCGGTAGACAACTACATTCCGGACCCGGTGCGTTCGAACGAGCTGCCGTTCCTGATGCCTGTCGAGGACGTGTTCTCGATCACGGGCCGCGGCACGGTGGCCACCGGTCGCGTCGAGCGCGGCATGGTGAAGGTATCTGACACGGTAGAAATCGTAGGCTTGGCTGAGAAGAGCCGCACGACGGTCGTAACGGGCGTGGAGATGTTCAGGAAGCTGCTTGACTTTGCGGAGGCGGGCGACAACATCGGCGCGCTGCTGCGCGGCATTCAGAGGACGGACATCGAGCGCGGCCAGGTTCTTGCGAAGCCGGGCTCCATCAAGCCTCGCACGCACTTCATCGGCCAGGTATACGTGCTGACGAAGGAAGAAGGCGGCCGCCACACGCCGTTCTTCAACGGGTACCGCCCGCAGTTCTACTTCCGCACGACGGACGTGACCGGCAACATCCAGCTTCCGAAGGACGTGGAGATGGTCATGCCGGGCGACAACATCGACATGGAGATCACCTTGATCACCCCCATCGCCTGTGAGGAAGGCCTGCGCTTCGCCATTCGCGAGGGCGGCCGCACGGTAGGCTCGGGCGTCGTCACCAAGGTCATCGAATAAGACAAACATCGCTTTCAGCGCCGCCGCGAGAAATCGCGGCGGCGTTTGTCGTGCAATGCGCATGATGCTCCTTTGTAAAGGTGAGGAAATTTCCCGCTGTTCCCAAATGGCATTGCCACCATCCGATAATGATTCACCGTGGGAGCACTGTTTGGCTAAGGCTCTCATGATGCATTACTCGTAGGTAGAAGAAACATGGGACATTCCTGTTTGGTCTTGCTGCACAAAATCGGCATTGACGGCACCCCCTCGACGCGGGTATAATGGGATGCAAACGGAGAGGAGGGGCGCTTTTTATGCGCATTTTAATGCTCGGCAACAGTTTCACCTATTGTCACGATATGCCGCAGATCCTCGCGCGGCTTACGGAATCGGAGGTCATTTCGCACACGCGCGGCGGCGCGTACCTTTCGGAGCAGCTCAATCCCGAAACCGAAATGGGCGCAAAGACGGAGAGGGCGCTCGAACAGGAGCGCTTCGATTACGTGATTCTTCAGGAGCAGTCGATAGCGCCCGTCGCGAAGAAGGATGCGTATTTTAAGAGCGTGCGCCTGCTCGCCGAGAAAATCCACCGAAACGGCGCCGTGCCGATCCTCTACGCCACATGGGCGTACAGGGAGGGCTCCGAAAAGCTTCGCGCCACGGGACTCTCCTATGAGGAGATGGATCGCGCGCTTTGGGAGAGTTGCCATATGGCGGCGGAGAAATACGGTTGCCTCGTCGCCGACGTCGGCAGGCGCTTCACGCAACTGCGCGCGCTCTTGGAACTGTACGAGGACGACGCGTATCACCCGTCCGAGGCGGGATCATTGCTCGCCGCGACGGAGATCGCCCGCGCGCTGCCGAAAAAAATCTAAGTTTTTGCCGTCGAATATGCAGGAAAATTAACACGCATGGAGAATATTACTATATACGGGGCAGATTCCCCGCGCACATCATCGCAAGGAGGACACGAACATGACGTACAACATCACCGGAAGAAATATGGAAATCACCGATTCGCTGCGCAACCGGATCGAGAAAAAAATCGCCAAGTTAGACAGGCTGTTGCGAGATCGGCAGGAAGTGCACGTGCGCCTGTCGCAGGAGAAGGCCACGCGCAACACCGTGGAAATCACGATCCCGATGGGCGGCAGCATCCTTCGCGTCGAGGAGACGACCGATAATATGTACGCATCCATCGACAACGCCGTGGACAAGATCATCCGCCAGATTCGTCGCTACCGCACGCGGCTCGAAAAGCGCCTGCGCGACAATGCCTTCACCCCCGAGGAGATTGCAGAAGAGGTCGCGGAAGAGCCGATGAAGGTCGTGCGCACGAAGCGCTTTGCCTTAAAGCCCGTGAGCGTGGAGGACGCGATCCGGCAGATGGAGATGTTGGGGCACACGTTCTTCCTGTTCCTAAACGCCGATACGGACATCATCAGCGTCGTCTACAAGCGCAATGACGGCAATTACGGCCTGATCGAGCCGACGAACGGATAAATCCGATATATCGGGGGCGGAAGGCGCGATAAAACGCCTCCCGCCTCTTTTCTGTGCATTGCATGGTTCTTCAGTTTTCCACATCGGGGAACGCCGTTTCGCCATCCGGGGCGCCTCCGCGATGCTTGCTGCTTCGGTTTCGGCGCTCGAAGCGTCTGTTGCGCTCAAGCCCTCCGAAATGCCGAGCAGCACGATGCCCGCGACGACCAAGAAGATACAGACATACTGCGCTTTTTTCAGCTTCTCCTTCAGGAATATGCGGGAAAGCAGCACGGACACAATGCAGTAGCTCGCCACCATGGGCGCGACGACCACGGGTCGAAGCGCCATCGCGTACACATAGAAGATTTGCCCGAACTCCTCGCACAGCGCTGCCAAGCCCTTTGCGCGCTCCGTCTTTGCGAAGGGATTGTACCATTTGCCCTCTTTCGCGCGCAGGATTCCGTATGCGACGATGCCCGCCAAGAGGAACGTCAGCCCGTAGAGAATCAGCACGTCGATCTCCCCGAGCCCCAGCCCCGTCGCCTCGTCCAAAAGGATGCCGTCCGCGGCGGTTCCGATCGTGTCAAACACACAGTACAAAAGGGGGAACAACAGCGCGAGCGCGCCGAGGCGGTATTTCCTGTCGACAACGGGCGCATGGGAAAGTTTCTTCTCCACAAACGCCAGTGCGAGGACGCCCAGTACGATCAACCCCGTGCCGATGAGGTCTATCAGGGCGAATTCGTCCATAATGCCGGAGATTCGCCCCGTCGCCATGAAGAAAATCAGCATGGCGACGCTTGAAAGCGCGCCGGATGCGTTCTGCACGGGGGAGATGATCGAAAGTTCCAGATACCTGAGCCCCGCATAGCCGATCACCATGGAGACGATGTAGCACATAGACGCGGGCGCATACTTCCACGCGTTTACAAGGAACGACTTCGGAGAAAACCCCGTCTCCGAAAACGGGAGCATACAGAGCGCGGCGACGCCCATCACGAGCCCGACCCATACGGCGATTTTCAGGTGCGAATAGCGGTCGCCCTCGTCGGTGCCCGATTTGTAAAACAAATCGGCGCAGCCCCAACCGAACACAGAAATCAGCGCGAAGAAAAACCAGGACAACGGAAACCCTCCTCAGAAAACTCTATGCAGAACGACGCAGCACAATGTGCCGCAGAGGATCGAAAGCGACGTATTCCGCTTCCAAACCTGTACGCCTACGACGATGGCGCAGGAGAGGATTTCGGGCCACGATGCGGGAAGCGATACATCCTTTAAGCAATATACCACGAGCATCCCCATCGCGGCGTAGGGCAGCACCCTTTCGAGCCTTTCGACGATGGGCGGCGAGCGCCTCCCGCTTCCGAACAGCAGAAACGGCAGGAAGCGCAATGCGATCGTTACCGCCGCAATCACGACGATAAGCAGCACATCGTGCGTCATGCCTTTCCCCTCCCATACAGCGCGAGGACTGCCGTGATCAGAACCATCGCGGGAATGAGGAATTTGGCGGCGCCGAAGGCGATTAGGCATAGGGCGGACGCAAGGATGCCGACCGCCGCCGCGAAATGCTCCTTTGCCGAGAGCCACTGTTCCGTAAAGATCGCAACGAACAGCGCGGTCAGCGCGAAATCGATGCCCGTCGTGTCAAACGGAAGCGCGCTTTTGAGGAATGAACCGAGTACGCTCCCCGAGACCCAATAGATATGGTTGAAAAGCGTCACGAAAAAGCAGTATTCCAAATCCTTTTCGCCGACCGATACGAGCGAATAGGTTTCGTCGGTGAGTCCGAAGATGAGGTACGCCTTTTTCGGCGCGTTTTTGTATCTGTCCGCCATGGAAATACCATAGAAGATATGCCGCGCGTTGACTGCAAGCGTCGCGACGGCGGCGGTCAAAAGGGATGCGCCGCCCGACAAGAGGTTGATCGCGGCATATTGCATGGAGCCGGCGTAGATGAACGCGCTCATGCAAAACGCCCACCCCGCGCCGTAGCCGTGCGAGGCGAGCACCATGCCGAAGCCCATCCCCAGCACGAGATATCCCGCCAAAACGGGCATCGTGTCCGAAAACGCCCGCGCTGCCTTTTCCTGCATCGCAGTTTCCTCCTTTTTCGGAAATACTCACGTTGTATTATACGCGCAGGGCTTTTCGCGCGTCAAGCAAAGTTTTGTGGAGCGGCAAGACGGGTTGTTTACAAAAAATAAACATATTTCCGGGGCACTGTTCAAACTTCGTTCACAGAAATGCGGAAATCCTCTGCTATGATATAGACAGAAAGAAAAACGGAGGTGAGTTCCCCATGAGGAAACACGAAAAACGCATCAACAAGAACCGAATTTTGGCAATCGTATCCCTGGCACTCTGCCTCGCGCTGGGCGCGCTGTTCTTTAACGGTACGACTGTCGCCGAGGAAACCAATGTGATCGTCGACACCAACCCCGCGATCTACGTCGCGCAAAAAACCGCGAACAGCGTCGTCGGCGTCATCACGAACACCGAAATGTGGAACCAGTCCAGCCGCACGACGACGGAGACCGCCGTGTCGCAGGGCTCGGGCGTCGCAATCGCCGAGGGCGGCTACGTGCTGACCAACTACCACGTGATTAAAGACGGAAACTCCTACCAGATTCTCCTGCCCTCCGGCGAAAAGGAGAGCGCGACCCTGATCGGCGGCGACGAATCCACCGACATCGCAGTGCTCAAGTGCGAAAACAGCGACCTTACGCCCGTCACGATCGGATCGTCCGCGCTTCCCGTCGGCTCCACCGTCATCGCGATCGGCAACCCCGGCGGCGAGGTGCTCGCCAACACCGTCACCAGCGGCATCGTTTCCGCGCTGGAGCGCGAAGTCGATTCCGCGCGCGTCTCCTACATCCAGCACGACGCGCCGATCAACAGCGGAAACAGCGGCGGCGGCCTGTTCGACGTGAACGGTAACCTCATCGGCATCAACACCCTAAAGTACGCAGGCAGCGTGTACTCGTCCGTCTCCTTTGAGGGGCTGGGCTTCGCGCTCCCGATCGATACGGTGTACCCGCTCGCACTCGAAATCATCGAGTACGGCAAGGTGCGCCGCCCGCAGATGGGCGTCATCGTCGCGGAATTCGACGGCCCGGACGAGCCGATGGCGAACTATCCCCCCGCCAGCATCTGCATATACACCGTCAACGAAGGCAGCCCTGCGGAAGCAGCGGGCGTAAAGCAGTACGACTTCATCACCGAGATCAACGGCCTGCGCGTGAAGACGCTGCGCGATCTCATGACAGAGCTCGACAAGCACGCTGCGGGCGACACCGTCACCCTCACCATCGTGCGCTACAGCAACCTCGATGCCATCATGGGCACGGATTCGTCCGGCGGTTACAACAACCCGTTCGGCGGCAGGTTCAGGCAGCCGAAGTCCACCTACGAGACGCTGACGATCACCGTCACCCTCGAAATGAGCGAATAACGACTTCCCTCTTCAAACCCCGCGCCGGTTTCGACGCGGGGTTTGCCGTTCCTATTTATTTCGCGGATTCCATTTCCTTCAGTTTCAGATATACCCTTGCCGTTGTTATTGCATCGGCCAGTGCCCTGTGAGCCTGCGGATTTTCGATTTGAAGAGCTTCGGATATATCTTTCAGAGACACCTTTCTGCACGTCAAGTCAAATTTGTGCTTGAATCGGTCGGCGTACAACATAACATCAAAATACTTGTTATCAATTATGATATGACTGTACCTCCCTGCACGAACCATAAAATGGCTGTCGAAGCCGTTGCAGTTAAAGCCAAGCAGTACATCACTGCCGGCGAATTTCATGAAATCAGGAACAACTTCCCACATTTCGCGGGCATTTTCCACATCCGACGGATATATCCCCGTCTTCTGAGTAATTTGTTCGCCGACATACGACCTGTACGGCTTGACAAACTCCTGAAAGGTCCCGACGATTTCTCCCCTGACCACTTTTACGGCACCAATCTCGATGATGCTGTCTTTTGTCGAACTGAATCCTGTGGTTTCAAGGTCGAACGCTGTGAAGCTGTCAAAGTCCGTCTCATATGTGACGTTGGGCTGAGGATACTCCTCCCTGGCAATGGGCTTCGGTACGTCCCTATGTACGACATGCACAGTGATGCCCAAACGCCTCATAAACGCAGCATACTTTTCCTTTCCCTCTTTCGGAGCGGGCATATATTCCTTTTTGCCCGACGGAGAAGGATCCATACGCCTGTCCCTGTCTTCCAGCAGTTGTACGACTTCGATTGACTGGGGATATGCTTCATGGGCAGCCTCGAGAACGGCACCAGCCTTGTCATACCGCCTTGTTTTGATATAATAATCGCCCAGTACGCACATTTCCCATTCTGTCAGGGAGTCATTTTCTGCCAGCAAGACCGCCTCCTCTTCAGCTTCATCGTACATATAGTCCGCCAGATAAGTCCCCAGCATTCTGGTGCGCATCATTATCTTCTCTTCATTGCTTATTCCCTCAAGATCGAGCAGCCTCCTGCACTCCTCATAGAAAAGGCTTCTTTTATCCTTGACGGGAATTAAGCCGAAAGACGCGCTGCACAAAAAACGGATATACTCATCTCTGGGGAATGGAAGGAATCGGCTGAGGTTTATGACGCTGTCGCGCAGCGCATAGGGATTGTCAAGAGATGCAGCCATCTCCTCCCACAGAGGATTTTCGCCTGTACCGGGTTTGAATGCCAGGATTTTATGGCACAGAGCCTCAACATCCGTCCCTATGAGACATGAAGGACAGATACAGTCCTCCGAATATGCTCCGCAGACAACGCACCTTTTGATAACACAATCGTTTTCCATGGAAAACCCTCCTCTTTCTATTTCATGTGTCGGCCAATCAATTCTTGGAATTCGGCTTCGCTGATCTTTTTGATGCCCGGTTCGTCGGACTGAAATCCGCATATACTGATTCACGTGGTTTTCGTCCTCAATGATTCATTTCAGAAGAGCCATTAGACATGGATTCTCAAGTATCGGGTACGAGAATAGCAGTTTTCGGGTATGACCAAAATAAGGTGCCTTGCTTGTTCTATCGTCAAACTGCCCACTTACCGCTATGACTGCCAACTTCCCGCGTCCAACAGGTTCGTTACATTATACCGCCCTCGCTTCCTTCGGTTTGCCTCTCTCCGCCATTCAAGGGATGTACAATCTCCGAATACACCAGTTTACCAACCAAGCACTTTATTATAACATAAAATCGCAGACGCTCAAAGCTTTTGTTGATAATTTTATAATTATAGGCTTGGCTCCTTTATTTTATTAACAAATGATATCGTCAACGGAGTGCTGGTACCGCCATGACAAGCACGGGCTCGGGAATAAGGATTAAACCAGCTGCAATATCGCCTTGGAAAGGAGTACAGCATGGTCTATATTGCCATCGACCTCAAATCATTTAGCCGATAAAGGCGCCTTGTGAAAGAAGCTGCTGCCTAAGCGCCTTTACATCCACCTGCTTTACTTTGACGCCGCTCTTTTTGGCGATCGCTGCCGCGACGCCCGCCGCCTCGCCCAAGGTGGTGACGATGGGCATGATGCGGATGGACGCCTGCGCCGCATGCGTGGCGGATATGCAGCGCCCCGCGACCAACAGGTTATCCGCGTCCTTCGGCAAGAGCGAGCGATAGGGGATCGTGTACCATGTGCCCTTCGGGAAAAAGTAGTGGCTGGTGCCGCTGCCGTCGGGGTTGTGAATGTCTATGTCGTAATTGCCCGCGGCGATGGCATCTTCAAAGGCTACGCAGTTTTTGAGGTCTTCTTCGTTGAGCACGTATTCGCCCTCGATCATGCGGCTCTCTCGCACGCCGATTTCGGAAGCGGAGTACAGGAGCTGCGATTTTTCAAAGCCGGGGATGTTGTCGCGCAGGAAGGTGTACATCTCGAGCATCTGTTCGCGGGCGATCATCTCGGCTCGGGTCACGTCCAAAGGGTCGGTCGGGTTGTGCTTTACGACGCGGGTGGTGTTGAAGTGCAGCATGCCGTCCACCTGCGTATAGAATACGAGCACGTCCTCGCGCGGGTTCTTGATCTTTCCTTCGGCCTGATGCTGTTTGTAGAGCTCCTGCATGAGCCTGTAATTCTTGCGATACGTGGGGAGATCCACATTGGCGATGCGGAAGCACAGCGTCATGGGCTGGCAGAGGCCGTCCTCGCGCCCAAGGCGGAAGGGGCAGCCTGCCAGCATCGCGAGATCGGCATCGCCGGTGCAATCGATGAAGATATCGGCGGCAAACGACAGTTCCCCCGCCTTGGTCGCCATTTTGACGCGCAAAATGGTTTCGCCCTCCTTTTCGACGCCGCTCAGCATGGCGTGATACAATACGGCGATGTCTTCTTTCACGACCAGGCGGTCCAGCGCGATCTTGATATACTCCTCGTGCAGCGTCGTGTTGTATTCGTCGCCGCCCACGAAGCCGTCGGTTTCGCGCAGGATGCGGCGGAGTTCCGTGAAAAAGCCGCGCGACAGGTCGAACCGCTTGCCGTCGACCTCGGTGGCGAAGGGCATGAACGGGTTGATCAGGCACGTCGCTGCGGCTCCGCCCAGAAAGCCCGCCTTTTCGAGAATCAATACGTCGAGCCCCAATCTGCGCGCCGCGACGGCCGCCGCCACGCCGGTCATGCCGCCGCCCACCACGATAAGGTTCCATTTCCTATCTGTGTATTCGGATACGCTCATGATAGCAATCCCTCCCTAACGGTTCTGACACCATTGTACACCGTTCCCGCGCCGTTGGCAAGAGGAGCGAATTTTTTCGTACCTTTATATGCTTCATGGAAACGCGCTTGACAACACTTTGTGCGGCATAGTATAATTTGCGAAGGATGCGTATCCACTGAGGAGGGTTTATCTTGCTGATACAGGCGCCAAAGGGCACACAGGACGTGCTCCCGCAGGACAGCGGCAGGTGGCAGAAAATCGAACAAAACATGCGCGACGTGTGCGCGCTGGCAGGCTATCGCGAGATCCGAACGCCCGTATTCGAGCATACGGAGCTGTTTCAGCGCGGCGTGGGCGACACGACCGACGTCGTGCAAAAGGAAATGTATACATTTCTCGACAAGGGCGGGCGCTCCATAACGCTCAAGCCCGAGGGAACGGCGGGCGCGGTGCGCGCGGCTTTGCAGGCGCACCTGTTCGCGGAGGCGCTGCCGGTAAAGCTGTACTATATCTCGACTCCCGTGTTCCGATACGAAAAACCGCAGTCCGGAAGGCTGCGGGAGCACCATCAGTTGGGCGTGGAGGTGTTCGGCGGCAAGGACGCCTCGCTCGACGCGGAGGTCATCCGCCTCGCGACGGACGTATTGCTGAAAAACGGCATCGACGGATTGCGGCTTTCCATCAACTCCATCGGCTGCCCCGTATGCAGAAAGACCTATAACGCAAAACTGAAGGAATTTCTGGAGCCGAAGCTCCCGAGCCTGTGCGGGGCGTGCCGCGAGCGGTTTGAGAGGAACCCGCTGCGGATTTTGGACTGCAAGGAGCCTTCCTGCCAGGCACAGCTCGAAGGCGCGCCGGAGACGGTCGACTGCCTGTGCGACGACTGCCAAAGGCACTTCGATTCGCTGAAGGCGCACCTCGACGCGCTGGGGCTGCAATACGCGGTGGACCCGCGGATCGTGCGTGGGCTGGATTATTACACGAAAACCGTGTTTGAAATCATCGCCGATACGCCCGGCGGCAAGCTGACCGTTTGCGGCGGCGGGCGGTACGACGGGCTCGTAGAGCAGCTCGGCGGCGCGCCGACGTACGGCATCGGCTTCGGCATGGGCGTGGAGCGAATCCTGATGACGCAGGACATGCGCGGGATTCGGGAAGAGGAAAAATCGCTGTACGAGGCGTTCGTCTGCACGCTGGGCGAAGAGGCGCGCATCGAGGGCTCGAAAATCGTGCGCGAACTGCGCGAAAGCGGCATATCGTGCGATTTGGACCACGCGGCGAGGTCGCTCAAGGCGCAATTCAAGTACTGCAACAAGTTGGGCGTCAAAACCGTGCTCATCGTCGCGGGGGATGAATTGGCACAGGGCGTCGTCAAGCTGCGCAATATGGAAACCGGCGAGGAAGAGATCGTCCCGAGGGGCAAAATCGTTTCCCGCGTCAAGAAGGGTTGAGGAGGAGAAAGTCTATGTTCCAATCGAGAACGCATACCTGTGGAGAATTGCGCCTTGGCAACGCCGGAGAGTGGGCGACCATCGTCGGCTGGATGGAAAACGTGCGGGAGGTTGGCAGCACGCTGGCGTTCGTGGTCGTGCGCGATTTTTATGGCACGACGCAGGTCGTGATCGAAAACAACGAGGAATTGATGGCGCTTGTCAAGGGGCTGAACTGCGAATCCACTATTTCCGTTACGGGCATGGTGCGCGAGCGCAGCAACAAAAACGAAAAACTCCCGACGGGCGAGATCGAATTGGTGCCCGAGGGAATCGAGGTGCTCGGGCGCTGCATTTACAACGAGCTGCCGTTTGAGATCAACCGTTCGCGCGAGGCGAGCGAGGAGGCGCGGCTCAGGTACCGCTATCTCGACCTGCGCAATCCCGCCGTCAAGGAAAAGATCGTCCTGCGCAGCAGGGTCGTCGCGGAGCTTCGCCGCAGCATGACGGAGCACGGCTTCTTAGAGATTACGACGCCGATTTTGACATGCTCCTCGCCCGAAGGCGCGCGGGACTATCTGGTGCCTTCACGCATACACCCCGGCAAGTTCTACGCGCTGCCGCAGGCGCCGCAGCAGTTTAAGCAGCTTCTGATGACGAGCGGATTCGACCGCTATTTCCAGATTGCGCCGTGCTTCCGCGACGAGGACGCACGCGCGGACAGGTCGCCCGGCGAATTCTACCAGCTGGACATGGAGATGGCGTTTGCCTCGCAGGAGGACGTGTTCGCGGTCCTGGAGGACGTGCTGCCGCCTATTTTCGCGAAATTCGGCAAGTATTCCCGCGCCTCCAGCGCGCCGTTTACGCGTATTACCTATAACGACGCGATGGAAAAGTACGGTTCGGACAAGCCCGACCTCCGCATCTCGCTCGTCGTGGACGATGTGACGGATTTGGTCTCCGGCTGCGGTTTTGCCGCGTTCGAGGGCAATGTCGTGAAAGCGGTCGTTGCGCCCGCGTTCGACAAGCCGCGCAAAGCCATCGACAAGATCGTGACCGACGTGGAGAGCGCGACGGAGCAGAAATGCTATTGGTTCAAGGTCAATCCCGATAGCACGCTTGCCGGCGGAATCGCAAAATTCCTCGCTGAGCGGGCGGAAGAGGTCAAGCGCGCGCTCAACCTTTCGGGCGGCGAGTGCGTATTCCTCTGTGCGGGGAAAAAGGCCGTCGCGCAGAAGACCGCGGGCGTAATCCGCAAGATTTTGGGCAACAGCGTGGAAAATTATATGGATAGGGAGCAGTACCTGTTCTGCTGGATCGTCGATTTCCCGATGTACGAGATCGGCGAGGAGAGCGGCGCACTCGAATTCTGCCACAACCCCTTCTCCATGCCGCAGGGCGGGCTGGAAGCGCTCGAACAGAAGGATCCCTTGGAAATCATGGCGTTCCAGTACGACCTCGTGTGCAACGGCGTGGAGCTTTCCTCCGGCGCGGTGCGTAACCACGATCCCGAGATCATGATCAAGGCGTTCGAGCTGGTCGGTCTGGGCGAGGAGAACGTGAAGGCGAAGTTTCCCGCAATGTATAACGCCTTCTGCTACGGCGCGCCGCCGCATGCCGGCATTGCGCCGGGGGTCGATCGCATGGTCATGCTGATCGCCGGCGAGGAGAGCATCCGCGAGATCATCCCCTTCCCGATGAACAAGAACGCGCAGGACCTCATGATGGGCGCACCCTCCGAGGTGGAAAAAAAGCAACTGGACGATGTGCATATCGCAATCGTTCGCGAAGAAAAGAAATGAGCCTTCAACCCGCCCCCCGCGCGCCGCAAGGCGCGCGGGGGGCGGGTTGCGGTTCCCCTACCCCACCCTCTTGCCACCGGGCAAGACGGTGGGGTAGGGGCA
>JBMNUF010000004.1:0-175602 GCA_050946115.1 Christensenellales bacterium | reverse complement strand
GACTCTTGTTGTGCGTTTTTGTCGTAAATCCGAGCTTTTTTACAGCCCCCTCTCCGTCTTTGTCAGACTAATTGCAACCCCGTCGCGTTTAATCTGAAAATGTTGCGTTTACTTTGAAAACTCACCTTTAACAAAATCCGCCGTATCTCTCGGATGGGAAAAAAGGAAACCCGCGAGCCGTTTGTCCATAGGCAAACGGCGCGCGGGCATCGTGTCAAAGGATATCGGTCGTGCCCGCTATCCGCGCACTATTCGGACTTCCAAAGCCCGTGCAGGTTGCAGTATTCGTACGCGGCGACGACGGAGTCGCCCTCCGTCAGGGCAAAGGTGGCTTCGGGCTTATCGCCGGGCGAGAGCGTCTTGCGCTGGCGGCCTTCCTTGGTCTCCAACATGATCCAAGTGATGTAATGCGCCTCAATCATGGGATGCTCCACGGTGCTGACGGTGACGGTGACGGTCTGCCCGTTCGTGCGGATGATCGGCACATGCTTCTCGCCCGCGCCGTCCGAGGTGTTGGCTACAAGCGGTTTCATTTCCTCGCCGCAGCACACGCAGCGGACGCCGGAGTCGTGGACGTGTACGATGATGTTCCCGCAGATTCGACATTTGTAAAAAGTCATGATTTTATGCCTCCTTGTGCACTATTTACCGCCAAGGGAGAGATGCCCTTTGGCGTATATTGAAAGCCGTTCCGCAACGTCACAGGGGATATCTCCGGCCGTTTCGTTTGCGGGACGGCTTTTTTACTTACGCAGGCAGACTGCGCAGTTTAGTCTCCTTACGCCGCAGGCTCGAGCCTGGCGGTGACGAAAGCGATAAGCTTTGCGGCAGCTGCCATCATCTCGCCCTCGAGCGCCTCGTCGTCTTCGACGGAAAGCTCCTCGACGCTCACGGCGTTCTCCGCATCGAGCGTGGCGAAAGAAACTTCCGCATCGCTGAGGCTGGCAACGCTCGTCAGGTCAACGCCCATGCCCTGCGCCTCTCCGCTGATGGAGACGCTATACTTCTCGCCGGAGGGCTGCACGGCGAAATAGAAAGACCCCAGCTGAGGAATCCCCGCATCAACCTTTACCGCATCTCCGTCCACGTCAAAGCTCAGGTTGAAAATCACATCGCCGGCAACGCCGTTCTCTACCAGAATCAGCGAAGCATCCAGGGAGACGCCCGTCTCGGTTTCCTTGTAGGTCGCCTCGATGTTCACGCCGGAATTGGATTCCTTGAGCTGGGAAACCATAGCGGTGATCTCATCGGCCTCCATGCCGGGGATCTCCATGTTCTTCAGCATCTCGGGAAGGAGGGTTTCGATCGCTTCGTTGAGGGCGGTGTACGGAATCTTGATGGTGTCGCCGTCCATCTCGGAAGATGCCATCAGCGTGTTCATCAGGCCTTCAAAATCGAAATCGAAATCGGTTTCGAAGCTCTCCGTATCCAAGGCGAAGGTGTAGTTCTGCGTATAGAATGTTTTGCTGACGCCGTCAATGGAGAATACGACCTTGTCGGGGAAGACGTTCGCATCGAAGCCCATCAGCTTCTCGCCGTCGCCCGTGATGTCGATCCGCATGGCCGGCATGTCGCCGAGCATACCGACTGCAACGGACATCTCAAGACCGGTCAGATCGTAGACCTGCTTCTCGCCGATGTTGACCGTGACCACGGGATCGGCAAGGGTGAATACGGGTTCCGCGTAGGCGAACGATGTCGTAAGTACCAACAGTGCGACCAAAAGAACGAACAGTTTCTTCATGATACATTACCCCTTTCAATTTTTTACCCAATTGTAGTATATCATAAGCGAGGTGCCGTGTCCACGTATTTTCTGTGCGCGAAAAAACTTTATGTCTATGGACAATTCGGAGAATGGAGAGAATCGCTTTGTGCAGAAAGCACAATATCGCTTTCGAGCGTTATGTACACAAAACAAACAAAAAAACGCATTCGGAATGAGGCAAAAAGCGCAAACATCTCCGAACTTTTTATTAATATGTCGGGACTTTTAACCGCCCTTTGCCGGAATATATCCGCATGTATGGGCCTGAATGTTCGCCAAAATCGGATGCATCCTTCGTTTGCAGGGGCACATAATCCGAATCCGCCGGGGGACAGAGCGGGCTTAGAAGGTGCCAAGCAAAGAAAAGTTTTCCAACAATCCGCCTTATGGCGGGGCAAAGGCAAATGAAAGAGCCCAAGACCCCGCGCCGCGCCCGCATTCAGGATGCATAGCGCTCCTTTCCTCGGCGGTCGAATGTTTATATTCCCTGCGTTTTGCATAAAAACACCCTTGACATTTCGATATACATGGCATATAATGAGTTTATTACTCTGAATGGGGGTATTTATGTGCAAACACGGGGCAACGATAAACTGAAGCGCCTCAATCGCAACTCCCTTGCCTACGACGCGAAGGTGAACTGGCAGCTCTACCTCATGCTGCTGCTGCCGATATTGTACATCATCATCTTCGCCTATGTTCCCATGGGCGGCGCGGTGGTTGCCTTCAAGGATTACCGCATCAAAAAGGGCATCCTGCAAAGTCCGTGGGTCGGCTTGCAGCACTTCCGGAATTTTTTCAATACGCCGGACTTTGGGCTTCTCCTCAGCAACACGATCATTTTGAGTCTTTACAGCCTGGTGGTATCCTTCCCGTTCCCGATCCTGCTCGCGCTGACGATCAACGAATGCTCCAGCCGCGCATATCGGAAAACGGTGCAGATGATCACCTATGCGCCGTATTTCATCTCCACGGTCGTGCTCGTCGGCATGATGAGCAACTTCTTTTCCCTGCGCACGGGCTTTGTGAACAGCGTCGCAAAGCTGCTTAACGCGGAGCAAATCAACTACATGGGCGTATCGTCGATGTTCCGAAGTATGTACGTGTGGTCCGGCGTTTGGCAGTCGGCAGGATATGGCGCCGTCATATACATCGCCGCGCTCGGCAGCGTGGACTACAGTCTCGTGGAGGCGGCGCAGATCGACGGCGCGAACCGCATCCAGCGCGTGATCCATATCGACATCCCCACGATCCTACCCACCATCGTCATTCAGCTGATTTTGGCGATCGGCGGCATCATGGGCATCGGCTTTGAAAAGGTCTATCTGATGCAGAACCCCGTCAACTTGGACGTTTCGGAGATCATCGCGACGTTCGTGTACAAGCGCGGCCTCGCGAAATTCCAGTATTCCTACGCTTCGGCGGTCGGCCTTTTCAACTCCGTCGTCAACCTGATCCTGATCGTTCTGGCGAACACCTTTGCGTCCAAGATCGGTTCGACCTCGCTGTTCTAAAGAGAGGGGGCAGACATCATGACAGGCACAATCAATAACCACATCAAAAAGTATGATTCCGTCTCCGACCACCTCACCATGGCATTCGTATACCTGTTCACCATGCTTGCGATGGTCGCAATCCTCGTCCCGTTGGTCTTTGTGGTCGCGGCGTCCTTTTCCTCGCCCGAAGCGCTGCTCTCCGCAAAGGTGTTTCTGTGGCCGGTGGATTTCACACTGCGCGGCTATAAAATGGTCGTCGAGCACGAAATGCTGCCGATCGGTTTCCGCAACACGATTATCTACACCATCGTCGGCACGTCCATCAACGCGGTGATGACGGTTCTTGCGGCATATCCCTTGAGCCGCAAGGATCTCAAGATTCGCAACCCCGTCATGGCGATGTTCGCGTTCACGATGCTGTTCAGCGGCGGTATGATCCCCACGTATCTGCTCATCAAAAACCTCGGCATGCTCGATACGATCTGGGCGATGGTCATCCCCAACGCCATGTCGATCTGGAACGTGATCATCACGCGCACGTACTTCCAGACGAGCATCCCCGACGAGATGCTGGAAAGCGCGAACATCGACGGCTGCGACGATTTCAAATTCCTGATGAAGATGGTCATCCCGCTGTCTGTTCCGATCCTCGCCGTCAACGTGCTTTTGTACGCGGTCGGCCACTGGAACAGCTATTTCAACGCGATGATGTACCTAAACGATAACAAGAAATTCCCCCTGCAGATCGTGCTGCGCGACGTGCTCATTCAGGACGACACCGCGGGCATGTCGATGGACGTCACCAAGCAGATCGAAAAACAGCAGACGAGGTACCTTTTGCAATACTCCACCATCGTGGTCGGCACGGTGCCGGTCATGCTGCTGTATCCGTTCGTGCAGAAATACTTCGTATCCGGCATCATGGTCGGCGCCATCAAGGGCTGATTCCCCATTCGGTTTTTGCGCGCACCCGAGCGCGAAAATAAAATACAATAAGGAGGAAATCCCACATGAAGAAACTGTTGTCCATTGCCTTGGCGCTCGCGCTCCTTTTGACAATCGCGTCCGCCACGGCGGAAGTGACCGTGAACAAGGCGAACGAGTTCCCGATCACGAGCGAAGTCGTCTCCTTCGATGTATGGATGGAGGGCGGCGCGGGCACGGACTATTCGACCAACGGCTGGCTGCAGGAAGTCGAAGACATCACCAACGTGCACGTAGACATCATCACCTCCTCTTCGGCGGACGCCCTGAACAAGCGCAACCTGCTGCTTGCCTCGGGCGATTATCCGGACATGTTCCTCACCGACTGGACGGCCATCTTCTCTCAGGCGGACGTCATGCAGTTCGGCGTCAAGGAAGGCATCCTGACTTCCATCAGTCCCTTCCTCGAGGACTATGGGTATGAAATCAACTCCATCTTCGAGTACAACCCGATCTTCAAGCTCACGTCCACCGCGCCCGACGGAGAGATTTACGGCGTCGCGCGCTTCAGCGAGTGCTACCACTGCTCCGCGTATCCGAAGATGTACATGCGCCAGGATTGGCTCGAAGCCGTCAATATGGCCATGCCTACTACCACCGAGGAACTCCGCGAAGTGCTGCGCGCGTTCGTCACGAACGACCTGAACGGCAACGGCGAGGCGGACGAGATCGGCCTCACCGGCGCGACCACGTGGAATACGCCCGTACAGTGGTGTCTGATCGGCTGGTCCTTCCAGGCAGTGAAGCCGAACTTCTGGCTCTACCTCACGCCCGAAGGCGAAGTCGATTTCTCCTGCGATACCGAAGCGTATCGCGAAGGCATCCGCTACTGCAAGAGCCTTTATGACGAGGGCCTGATCGATCCCGCTGCGTTCTCCCAGAAGGAAGACCAGATGGCGCAGACCGTCCGCCAGGAGCCCAAAATCTGCGGCGCGTACGTATGCGACCACTGCGCGATGGGCGTCTCCAACGCGGACTACGACGAATACAAGAACTACCAGATCGTGCTCCCCGTCGAAGGCCCGTCCGGCAGGCGCGTGCAGCCGCAGAACGCCAACGAGGGCGAAGTGCAGGGCTTCCACGCCGTCATCACCGACGTCTGCGAATACCCTGCGGCGGCGTTCCGCTGGCTCGACTATCACCTCTCTGAAGACTCCATGGTCAAGAAGGGCTGGGGCAAGGAAGGCATAGGCTGGGAGGTCGCCCCCGAGGGCACGCTCGACCTGTTCGGCAATCCCGCGAAGTACATCCGCCTGAACACGGATGAAGAGCAGAACCCCGAGGCGTATGCCGAAAACGTCGCCTATCAGTTCTGGATCGGGCCGCAGGCCGACCTGGCTGCCCGCCGCCTGTCCCAGCTGCCGATGGTTGAAGACGTCTACTTGCCCGAGAACTACGAGCAGCGCATCTCCCTGGACACCGTGCCGCTGGAGGCGTTTATCGATCCCAACCGCCTGCCCGCAACGCTCTTCGTCGCGGAAGCGGATGCCGACGAATTCACCGAGATCCGCACGAACCTGAACGACTACATCACCAAGGCGACCGTGCAGTTCATCATCGGCGAGCGCGACATCGACGCCGATTGGGATGCGTACCTGAACGACCTCGCCCGCTACGGCATCGATCGGTACGTCGAAATCTACTCAGCTGCCTATCAGTCCTCCCTCGGTTAATCGCGTCTCCTCTCTCTTCGAGCCGTCCCGGATTTTTTCCGGGCGGCTCATTTTAATATGAGATACGCGACATGCATTGCGCCGCTTATATTTTTACGGAAAAATCAAGGATACACATGTATCGTTTGGGCTATGTTATAACCCGAATTTGCTTGACGGACGGGCGATTTGGGCGTATCATGGGTAGAAAAAGAAGCGGCTGCCGTTTATAAAAGAACCGATGCGGCAACCGCCGACACGCCGCCCGCCAAACGGACTTGAGACAAAAATAACCGCTATATCGGAGAGAATGCGCCGTGAAAAAGATTCTCTTGATCGCAACCGGCGGCACCATCGCCGCCAAGCCCACGGACGATGGGATGGTACCCATGATCGCGCCCGAGGAGCTGCTACAAAGCGTGCCGGGCATTTCTGCGCTGTGCGAAACGGAGACGGTTCGCCCGATGAATCTGGATTCCACCGACATGCGCCCCGCCCACTGGCTCACGCTGGCGCAGTGCGTCGAGCAAAACTACGGCCGCTTCGACGGGTTTGTGATCGCGCACGGCACCGATACCATGGCATATACCGCTGCCGCGCTCAGTTATCTTTTGCAGAACATCGCAAAGCCCGTCGTGCTCACCGGCGCGCAAAAGTCCATCTACCTGACCGATACCGACGCGCGCCTGAACCTTTGGGACGCCTTTTTCTACGCGCTGGATGCGCGCTCGCACGGCGTTTCGATCGTGTTTGACGGCAAGGCGATCGTGGGCACGCGCGCCAGAAAGACGCGCACCAAGAGCCGCAACGCGTTTCAGAGCGTGGATTACCCCGAGCTCGCCCTCCTTCAGGACGGGCGCATCCTGCGCTACATCCCTGAGCCCGCGCCCTTGGGCGAACCCACATTCTACCGCGCGCTAAACGAGCGCGTTGCGGTGCTGAAACTGATTCCGGGCATCTCTTCGGACATCATACACTACCTCCGTCAAAACTACGATGCGCTCGTGATCGAGAGCTTCGGCGTGGGCGGCATCCCGAGCTACGGAAACGACCGATTCATGGACGCCATCCGCGATTGGATGCACGACGGCAAGACCGTCGTCATGACCACGCAGGTGCCGCACGAGGGCAGCGATATGGCGATCTATCATGTGGGGCATCGCGTCAAGTCGCAATACGACGTGATCGAAGCCTATACCATGACGCTCGAAGCCGTGGTGACCAAGCTCATGTGGATCCTCGCCATTACGCGCGACGCCGCCGAGATTAGGCGCCTGTTTTATAAGCCCGTGGCGCACGATCTCCTGCAAATCGAATAATACATATGCCGCGAAGTATAACCCACTCTTTATCAACAGTGCATTATAACCCGAAATTGCTTGACAGACGGGCGATTCGGGCGTATCATGGTTTAATAACATATGAACTACCCGCATAGGTTGCATAGTACGGAAAGAAGGAATCAATATGTATCTCGATCCCGGTTTCGGCAGCATGATCGTGCAGTTTGTCATCGCTGCAATCGCCGTATGCGGCGGCTATCTCGTGATTTTCCGCAAGAAGGTCGCAGCTTTCTTCCGCAAAAACAAGAAAGATGCGTCTGCATCCGAATCCAAGCCCGAGGGCAAGGAGTAACGCCATGCGCGAATTCAGTTCCTTTCGCGACCCGTCCGGGCAGGTCTTTTTCGAGAACGGGCGCGTGCTGCGGCAGGTCAATAACGCATATCGGGCACAGTACGACGCGCTCATGGATCGCCTGTACCCGGCGCTCGTAAAAGAGGGCCTCCTCATCCCCCACGCGGAAGAGGATATGCCGCTCCCCGAGGGCGCGTACAAAATCCTTGCGCCCGAAAAGGTGCCGTTTATTTCCTATCCGTATGAATGGTCGTTCGGGCAGCTTCGCGACGCCGCGCTTGTGACGCTCAAATGCCACAGAATGGCGCTCGATCAAAACATGATCCTCAAGGACGCGAGCGCGTACAACATCCAGTTCGTGCGCGGAAAAGCGGTACTCATCGACACGCTCTCGTTTGAACTGTACGAGGAGGGCAAGCCGTGGATCGCCTACGGGCAGTTTTGCAGGCACTTCCTCGCGCCGCTGCTTCTGATGGCGCATGTCGACGTACGCCTTTCGCAGCTGCTTCGCAACTATATCGACGGCATTCCGCTGGACCTCGCATCTACGCTCCTGGGGCGCAAGGGCGGCTTTACGGCGACGCAGCACATCCGCTGGCACGCAAGGGCCATCGCGAAACACGGGCAGGACGGAAAGAGCACCGCCGCGCCGCGCGAGCTGCGCCTCGGAAAGCTCCAGCACGTCGCGATGATCGATTCGCTCATCCGCGCGGTTTCCAGCATTCGCCAAAAGGGCATCGTCACCGAATGGGGCGACTACTACGCGCATACAAACTATACGGACGAAGCGGCTTCCGAAAAGGAGCGGCTGGTGTCCGCATTTCTCGACGAGATACAGCCGAAAACCGCGTGGGATTTCGGCGCGAACGACGGCAGATACACGCGCCTTTCGCTGAAATACGGCGGGAGCGCGGTCGCGTTCGACATCGACCCGGTGGCGGTCGAGCGCAGCTACAACGCCGTAAAGGCATCCGGCGAGGAGATGCTGCCGCTGCTGCTCGATCTCACGAACCCCACCCCCGCGATCGGCTTTGCGAACAGAGAGCGCGGGGACATCGCATCGCGCCAAAAGCCCGACTGCATCATGATGCTCGCGGTCATCCACCATATGGCGATCTCGAACAACCTGCCGTTTGAAAAGATCGCGGAGTGGCTCGCCTCCATGGCAAAGCACGTAATCATCGAATTCGTCCCCAAGGCGGATTCGCAGGTGCAGACGCTGCTCGCGACGAGAGACGACATCTTCCCCGATTATCACGAACAGGGCTTTGAAAAGGCCTTCGGTACATATTTTACGATCCGCAAAGGCGAACCCATCCAAGGGACGAAGCGCACGCTCTATCTCATGACCGCAAAATGATCGGAGGCATGCATATGCTGTATCCCAAGAATCGGGAGGAGCGCCTTTCGAACGCGCTCTTTCGCAACCCTACTTCGGAATACAGGGGTACGCCCTTTTGGGCATGGAACGGAAAATTAGAGGATGATACGCTTTCGGAGCAGATCGAAATGTTCCGCAAGATGGGCTTTGGCGGCTTTCACATGCACGTGCGCACGGGCATGGACAGCCCCTATCTCGATGATGAATTCATGCGCCACGTCGCCCACTGCATCCGCGAGGCGAAAGAGAACGGCATGCTCGCATATCTGTACGACGAGGATCGCTGGCCCTCGGGCACGGCGGGCGGAAAGGTCACGCGCGCGAACAGAGAGTTTGCCGCAAAGATGCTTTTGTTCACACCCTTTCCCTACGAGCCTTCGCAGCCCAATGCCCCCAAGGGGAGCGAGCCCGGGCGCGGGATGCGCACCATGCGCATGGACAACGGCGCGCTTCTCGCCGTATACGACATTCTTTTGAACGATGACGGCACGCTGAAATCCTCCCGTCTGATCGGCGAAGACGACGCTGCCGCAGGCGACAAGTGGTACGCCTACATAGAGAGCGCCGAGCCCGATCCGTGGTTTAACGACGCGCCCTATGTCGATACGCTCAATCCCGACGCGATCCGCGCATTCATCGATACCACGCACGAGGCGTATTATACATCCTTCAAGGACGATTTCGGGAAGACCGTGCCCTCCATCTTCACGGACGAGCCGCAATTTGCCACAAAATCGCCGCTCGCCTTCGCGGCGGAGAAGAAGGACGTGTTCTTCCCGTGGACGAAAGGTCTTCCCGCGCTGTATGCAGCGCGCTACGACGGGGAGACGCTTTTGGACAAGCTCCCCCTCCTCGTCTGGGAGCAGGCGGACGGCAGGCTTTCCCGCTTCCGCTACCGCTTTCACAACCTCATTGCGGAAAGATTTGCATCCACGTTCTGCGAGCAGATCGGCGCATGGTGCGAATCGCACGATATCGCCCTCACGGGGCACGTCAACGCGGAGCCGACGCTTCACAGCCAGACGCTGTGCGTGGGCGACGCCATGCGCTGCTATCCGCACTTCGGCATTCCGGGCATCGACATGCTCTGCGACTGGCACGAATACAACACCGCCAAGCAGGCGCAGTCCGTCGTCCGCCAGGACGGGAAAGAGGGCATGCTGAGCGAACTGTACGGTGTGACCGGCTGGGATTACGACTTCCGCGGCTACAAATTGCAGGGCGACTGGCAGGCGGCGCTGGGCGTCACCGTGCGCGTTCCGCACCTTTCGTGGATGACCATGAAGGGCGAGGCGAAGCGCGACTACCCCGCAACGATAAGCTATCAATCCCCGTGGTGGCAGGAGTATTCCGTCATCGAGAACCATTTTTCGCGACTCAACACGGCGCTCACGCGCGGCAAAGCCGATGTAAAGGTCGCGGTGGTGCATCCCATCGAAAGCTATTGGCTATTGTGGGGGCCCTCGCAGCAGACGGCGGCGCAGCGGCAGCAGATGGACGAGCGCTTTGCGCGGCTGACCGAATCTCTTCTCTTCGGGCTGATCGATTTCGACTTCCTGTCCGAGGCGTGCCTTCCGAACCAGTGTGATAAGGCCTCCTTCCCGCTCAGGGTCGGGCAGATGGAATACGACTGCGTCGTCGTGTGCGGCTCCAAGACGCTCCGCAGAACGACGCTCGATATCCTCTACGCCTTCCGCGCCGCAGGCGGGCACGTGCTGTTTGTGGACGACTGCCCCGAGTGCGTGGATGCGGAATATTCCGAGGACATCTTGCCGCTGTACGAGGCATCCGATAAGTGCGCGTTCGACCCCGCGGGGATTCTCGCAAAGCTCGCGCCCTATCGCGCGCTCGATATCTACACGGCATCCGGCACGCGGGCGGAAAGCTTCCTCTACCAATTGCGCGACGACGGCGCGGACAAATGGCTCTTCATCGCAAACGGCAAAAACCCCGTATCGCCCGATGTCGAGCGCACGCCGAAATACCGCTTCATCCTAAAGGGCGAATACGCCCTCACCGTATACGACACGCTGACGGGCGCGATCGAACCGCTCCCCGCCCGATATCAGGACGGGAACACCGTGTTCGGGCGCACATGGTATATGCACGACAGCCTGCTTCTGCGGCTCGAAAAGGGGCGCGGCACCGCTGTTCCGATTTCGACAAGGGCGCAGCTTCAGGGAATGTCCCTCATCATGAAGCCGGTGGATATATCGCTCTCCGAGCCGAACATGCTCCTTCTGGACATGGCGGAATATTGCGTGGACGGCGGCGACTGGCAGCCGATCGAGGAATTGCTGCGCTTGGACAACGCCGCAAGGCACTCGCTCGGCATCCCGCTGCGCAGAAAAGAGATCACGCAGCCCTATATGCTGAAGGAGGAAGTACCATCGCACACGCTGCGCCTGCGCTTTTCGTTTGCAAGCGAGATCGCGTTGGACGGCGCAAAACTCGCGCTCGAGGATGCAAAGGCGACGACGGTATTTCTGAACGGCAAGCCCGTTCCCGTGCGCCCCGACGGCTGGTTTGTGGACAAGTCCATCGAGACGATGCCGCTTCCGCGCATCGAACAGGGCACAAACGTGCTCGAAATCGAAGTCCCCATCGGGCGGCGCACGAACTTGGAGTGCTTCTACCTCTTGGGCGATTTCGGCGTGGAGGTGCGCGGCATAGAAAAAACCGTCACCGCCCCCGTGCGCAAGCTCGGCTTTGGGGATGTGACGGCGCAGCGCCTCCCGTTCTATACGGGAAATATCGACTATCGGTTTGACGTGGAGGCGGACGGCGATTTCCTGCTGCGCGTTCCGCGCTATAGGGGCGGGCTCATCCGCGTCTTCGCGGACGGGCAGGATATGGGCATCATCGCGTTTTCGCCCTACGCATTGGAACTCAAGGGGCTTCCCAAGGGCAGGCACGAAATCGTGCTGCGCCTGTACGGCACGCGGCAAAACGGCTTTGCGCAGCTGCACCACACGCCCGGCGTGTACTTCTACCAGAGCCCGAATTCGTGGCGCTCGACGGGGGACATGTGGACATACGAATATACCTTCAAACCCATGGGCATCCTAAAGAGCCCGGAGCTGTACGGCACGAGGGGCGCAACGTACTTCACAAAGCCCTTCAATGAGCCGGGCGCTATGGACGACTGACCGAAGGCGCCTCCATTCCGTTGAGCGGCTGCATGCGCAGGTATTTCGGCGCGAAGATGCAAAGTGTCGCTATCGAAATCGCGGCGCACCACAGAAAGCCTTCCTGATAGCCCTTCGCGTTCGCCAGAATGCCGCCCGCGAAGTTCCCGACCACGCGTGCGATGCCGAATCCGCAGATCGAAAGCAGCATCTGTCCGCGCGCGCGCAGGTTTTCGGGCACCGTCGCGGCGATGTATTTGGACATCGCGACCGTCATCACGATAAAGCCCCAGCCGTGGAAGACCTGGCTGATCATCACGATCGGCACATTGGTACACGTGCCCAAAATCACCCAGCGGATGCTGATCGTCGCCGCCGCGATGCACAGGAGCTTTCCGACGCCGATCTTCTCGAACAATCTGTCGCTCATCAGGAGAAACGGCGTTTCGCAAGTGGCGGAAATCAGAAAGCACCAGCCCAGCAGCGCCTCGTTTCCGCCCTCGAGCGACACGAAATGGACGGAGAAAAACGTGTAGAAGTATCCCATCGTGAGCTGCAGCAGCGTCACCATGATAAGCAGCGGCGCCATGTGCGGCACCCGCAGAATCTCCCGCATAGATGCCTTTTCGTGCTTCTTTTGGTGCCCCCTCGTCTCGGGCAGCGCGTAGGTCGAGGCAAAGACGAAAAGGAGCAAGCCCGCCGTAAGGTAGATCACCATGTGGAGCTGCCCTTGGACGAGGCGCCCCATGACCATGGAGCCGAGTGCAAAGGAAAGCCCGCCCGCGAGCCGCATGGGGCCGAACGGGATGCGCTCGGGTGTGAGCGCCTCCAAGATCACGGAATCGCCCATCGGCTGGATCGCGGTGTAAAACGCCGCGAACGCGCACACGACGGGCAGCAGAACCCAAGGGTTCGACGACGCGCGAAACGCCAAAATCATGCAGCACGCGCCCAGCGCGAGGAAGCGAATCAATCGGTTTCGGCTCTTCATGCGGTCGCCCAGGGAACCCCAGAACGGCTGCGTCAAGACCGACACGATCGGAACCGCCGCGCTCAGAAAGCCGATCTCCGCCGTGGAGAGACCCTCTCCCTTATAGTACACGGTGATAAAGCCTTGGTACACGGAATTGGTGATATAATACGCCATCAGGAACAGGGCGTACCGCCACGGGTATCGGGTTTCGGTCATCGACATCGCATCTCCTTGCCGAAAAAATACGCTACTCCCCCTATTGTAGCCCCAAAGTGCGCGAAGCGCAAGACCTTTCCCCCATTTTCTTTTCAAATATACAAAGGAGGTTGAGCAATATGTCCTATCTCGGAGAGAACATCGGCAAGCTCGGGTTCGGGCTCATGCGGCTGCCGCTCTTGGAAGGCGGAGCCATCGACGTCGAGCAGACCAAGGTCATGGTAGATATGTTCCTCGAAAAGGACTTCACCTATTTCGACACCGCCTACGGCTATTTCAACGGCAGGTCGGAAGAGGCGATCAAGGAAGCGCTGGTAGATCGCTATCCGCGCGAGAAATTCCTGCTCGCGACCAAGCTGCCCGCATGGGCGGCGAAGACCGCGGACGATGCCAAAGCCATGTTTACCACATCCCTCAAGCGCACGGGCGCGGGGTATTTCGATTATTATCTGCTGCACAACCTGGGCGACGACCGCATCCGCTCCTTCGAGGATTTCGGCATTTGGGAGTATGTGAGAGGGCTCAAGGAGAAGGGGCTCGTAAAGCACATAGGCTTTTCCTTCCACGACACCGCCGAAAAGCTCGACGAAATCCTGACGGCGCATCCCGAGGCGGAATTCGTCCAGCTGCAGATCAACTATGCGGACTGGGACTCCCCCACCGTCCAGTCCAAAGCCTGCTACGAGGTCGCGCGCAGGCACGGAAAACCCGTCATCATCATGGAGCCCGTCAAGGGCGGAAACCTCGCCAATCCCCCCAAGAGCGTGGCGGACATCTTCAAAGCCGCAAATCCCGATGCATCCGTCGCCTCATGGGCGATTCGCTTCGCCGCGTCGCTCGAAGGCATCATCACGGTTCTGAGCGGCATGTCCGACATCGCGCAGATGGAGGACAACCTGTCCACCATGATGCCCTTCTCGCCGCTTACGGATGCGGAGCGAAAGGTCATTTCCGATGTGGTCACAGCGTTTGGCGCGATCCCCTCCGTCCCCTGTACGGGCTGCGACTATTGCGTCAAGGGCTGCCCGCAGGAGATCGCCATCCCCGGCATCTTCAGCGCGATGAATACGCGCATGGTTTACGGCAACGTGCAGGGCGCCAAGGGCAACTATATGTGGGCGACGCGCACGGGCGGCAAGGCATCCAAGTGCATCGAGTGCGGGCATTGCGAAAGCGTATGCCCCCAGCACATCGACATCATCAACCGACTGAAAACCGCGGTCTCGTGGTTTGAAGAATAACACCAAGGAAGAAAGGAATGTTATCTATGGGCAGACACACAGGACGCGGCAACTCTTATGAACCGAGGCTGATATCCTCTTGGGGGTACATCGGCTACTCCATCCTGTTCTCGATCCCCGTCGTCGGGCTGATCTTCCTGATCGCGTTTTCCTTCAGCAGGAACGAGAACCGCAGGAACTACGCGCGCTCCTACTGGTGCTGGTTTCTCATCGCGATCGTTCTTATGATCGCCCTCTCGCTGACCCTCGTGATCTCCGGCAAGACGCCGGCGGATGCCGTCGCCTTTGGGCGGGATAAGCTCATGCAGCTGAACGCCTATCTGAAGGATGAAATCAATATCGACATCGCGTCGTTCCTGGGCATCGAAAGCGAGCCCGAAGCGCCGGACGAGACGCCGGCCCCCACGACGGAACCGGAGACAAATCCAATCGAGATTCCCAGGCAGCAGCCCACCGCCGAACCCATGCAGTCGTCGCCCGAAGGCGGCGTGCCGGATTCGGACGGTGAGGACATCTCCGTCGGCTGACCCCGCCGCGACAGCCGGCGTCACATGCGGACGCCGGCTTTTTCACGCCGAAGGGACGATGGAACTATTTCACCGTCTATTCGTCTAAAAAGATAAACTATTCGGGAATTCAGGAAAGGAACACAGCCTGTTATGGAAACATATTCCGCCGCCCACGAAAAAGAAGAACGCCGTTTTATGCGCTCGGGCTTCGTCCGTTCCCTGCTCGGGATTTTATTGTGTTGGCTCCCCTTGGTCGGGCAGATGCTTTCGATCTCCGGGTATCTGCGTCAGGCAGTTCGGCTCACGCGAAAACACCGCGTGCGGCTCGCATTCGCAACGATTTTCGCCGTGCTATCCGTCGTCGTGTCCATCGGCGCGCTCTGCACGGAACTGTATGTATATGCAAAGCGCCCCGACATCGTGGAACAGGTCAAAACAGAGGCGCAGAAATTGCTCTTTGCCGGCGCGCCCGAAGGGGGCGAATACGGCGAAGAGGGAGAAGAGTATCTCGAGGAAGACGACGAATACTCCACGGACGACGAAAACTGGGTTCAGGACGAAAACGGCGAGTGGCACTACGTCGGCGAGGACGAGGACGAGGTCAACGACGGCTGGGAGCTGAACGAGAAGGGCGAATGGGTCTATACGGGCGAGGACGAGCAGGGCACGGAGGACGACGGCTGGGTATTGAACGACAAGGGCGAATGGGAATACGTCGGCGGAGTTTCGACCGGCACGGACGATAACGATTCCTCCGTCCCCATGCCGGATGCGGTCGGCTGACGGCGCAAAAAAACGCTCGGCACTAACGGCAAAATCCGCCCCCGGAAATTCGGGGACGGATTTTTTCCGTATGGCGGGGCGCTTTACCGCGCGTTCAGTTGCGCGATGAGGTCGAGCACGGTTTCCAATTCCTCGGGCTTGATTTTGTCGCAGTCCTCGCCGCGCAGCACGCAGTCCGTGAAATAGCGAATCTCGTTGTAATAGGCGTTGCTGTCGGGCAGGTTGATGCCGTTCGTTTTTGCACCCTCCTCGCCCGCGATCTCCTCGGGCGCGGAATCGGCGTGGAACACGGTCAGCTTGCCGTCCTTGTATTCGAGCAGCGCCTTTTCAAACTGGAAGCGGAAATTGCATTGGAACACGTAGTCCCCCTCGTACCACGCGGCCTCCGTCGCGATGAAAAAGCCGTCAAAGTGGTACACCGCGTGGATATAGTCCTGATTTTCGCCGCGCGCGGTCGCACACCACGCGTTGGGGCTTTCCGAACGTCGAGACGATGTAGTCCAGGTCGTGGATGTGCAGATCGAACGGCACCAGGCCGCTGCGCTCGGGGTCGCGCATCCAGTTGTCCCAGCTCCAACGCGGCGTATTCCCCAGCCGCTGCATCGCGCCGCTCAAAAGCTTTCCGTATATGCCGCTTTCGAACGCCTCGCGCACATACACGTATTCGCGCCAGAACCTGACGACCTGCGCCACCATCGCGCGGCAGCCGTTCGCCTTCGCGGCATCGTACACGCGGCGGACGTCCTCGCGCTTTAGGGAGAGCGGCTTTTCCGTCAGCACGTGGATGCCCTTTTCGAGCGCCTTCACGGCAAAATTCGCGTGCAGATAGGTCGGCAGACAGATATCCAGCATGTCTATCGTCTCCGATCGGAGCATCTCGTCAAAATCCGTGTACATCCTTGCGCCCGTCGTCTGCGCTGCCTCCTCCGCCATCTCGGGGCGAATGTCGCATACGCAGACGATCTCCGCCTCTGGCACGGACTTTCATGCGTTCGTGTGCGCGCGACTGATGCCGCCCATTCCGACCATTCCAAGTTTGAGCATAGGTTCTGCCTCCCAATTTATGGTTTTTCCTTGTGGAACACCGCGCCGATGTCCGGCGTTTTCGGCCAATAGGTCATGGTCTGCCTGTCTCCGGGAACCATCGCCTTCACCTTTTTGGATGCGTACAGTGCCAATTCGCGGAAGGAGACGACCGTGTTTTTGTCCGCATCCGCCGCAAGGGAACACTCGCCTGAAAATTCGGCATACAGCGCGGGCTTCCAGCCGCCCGCGGTGGAAATTGCGTAGCCGAACGCGCTCATGTTGCGCTCGGCGTTTTCCCAGAAGAAATAGGATTCCTGCGTCTTCCTCGAGGAACAGAGGATGTGGAATGCGGCATCCGCCATCTCGCCGCTCTTTGCGGAAAGGCCGCCGGTAAAGGATTCTATGAATTTCTCCCCGTCAAACGCGGCGCCGCCCTTTGCGATGAGGTCCCCGCTGTAGCAGGACTCGATAAAGATGTAAAACGTGCCCTTCGCGCCGCGCAAGGCTTCCCGCAGCTCCCGCCCGGTGATGCCGCGCCCGTCGGTTCCGACCATGAGCGTGTATACGCCGTCCAGGGGATTGGACCCGTGGCAGACGATATACAGATAGTTCACGTCGTCCTCGTCCGATGCGGAAAAGGCGTTCGCGATGGCGTTCAGCGCGTCCGAGGAGCGATGGGCGTTCACCGCCTTTGTTATCTCGATCGGCAAATCGAAGGTCTGCAGGCGCAGCATGTTTTCGATCTGCGCGACTTCGTTTGCCTTCTGCGCCTGATCGTCGATACCCGTAGAGGGCGAAACATAGTCGTTATTGCCCGTTCCGATCAGAAGCGCGCGGCGGGCAATGCCGCTCTCGCCCGAAACATTGATATAGCAGGCGCATTTTGCGCCGCTTGCGGCGACCGCCGTCACGATCGCATAGCCTGTCTTATTTGCCCGCACCGCGCCGCCTTCGACCGTCGCGACGGAAGGGTCGGAAGAATACCACGCAAGGCTTTTGTTTGCGGCGTTTTCGGGCAGGATCGAATACGAAATCTGCGCCGTCTCGCCGACCTCTACTTCCCGATAGCGCGCGTCAAACGCCACCTTCTTTACGGAGACCGGCTTTGTGACGGTCACGGTAAATGTCGCCTTCCTGCCGTTTTTCGTCTTCGCGGTAATTGTCGTCTTCCCCGCCTTTGCGCCCGTCACGAGCCCCGCCTTGGAAACCCGCGCGACCGACGGATTGGAGGAAGACCACGCGACGGATTGGCTCGCGTCCTCGGGCAGCACGCGCGCCGAAAGCTGCAACGTGCTCCTGCCAACGACGGAAGCGGCGCCTGAATCCGACGCGATGAAAACGCTCTTTGCGGACGGGCGCACCACCTTCACGGCGCATTGCGAGATGAGCCCGTTTGCCGTTTCCGCCGTGATGACCGCATCTCCGTAGCCCACCGCCTCGAGCCGCCCCGTGTCCTTCTCCACGCGCGCAACTTCTTCATTCGAAGTGGAAAAGGCTATCCTTCGGTCCGTGGCGTATGCGGGCGAAATCGTATATGAGAAGGTCACGCTCTTTCCGCGCTCCAGCGAAAGGCTGTTCTTTTTCAGCGCGAATTTCTTGGGGTATATGGGCTTGATCGGGAGCGATGCATATGCCGAAAGCAGCTCTCCGCTGTTTTGCGCTGCCGTCGGTGCGGCGATACCCTGCAAAGGATATGCCTTGGTATGCGCCTTCCATTTCTTTTCGTATACCGATTTGGATACGCGCTTTCCGGAGACAAAGTATTGCCCGCCCTGCGCGCGAAACGCCGATTTCAGCGAAAGCTTCCCGCCCGAAAGGGACAGCAGCGCGTCGATCTTTGCACCCTCCCCCGTAAGGGTGATGCGCCATGAATACCCCGCGCCGACTTTCCTCACCAAGGTCAGCGCCATGCGTTCCACTGCAAACGTGGTTTTGGGCGCGGATATTTGCCGAACCTCCCCGCCGCTCTCGGCATAGCAACGAAGCGCACCGTCTTTCAGATACAAAAGCTCCGCCGTGCCGTCAAAATCGATGTCGCACACGGAAACCGCCGCCGCGCCCGTCACATCGGCAGACGCAAACATCGCCCGCCCCGCGAGCGGGCACAGCAGCAATACAAGCGCAAAGGCAGCCGCCAGCAGTTTGTTTCTCACGCTTCCCCCTCCCCAAGGTCCGCAAAGGACGCGACGCAGCGCGCGATGTCCTCCCCGAAGCCCTTGGTTCTCTCATACATCGCGCTCTGCAGGAACATGCAGCCGCAAAGCGCCTCCTCGAGCCGCCCAGCGAGCGTCTCGTCCATCGAATCGGTAAATATTTTACAGTTTGTGAGCTTTCCGCCTTCCGTATCCGCATACAGCGCTATGCCGCATTCCTTTGCCCTTCCCGAAACGTGTACCGAGCCCATCGGCGACCTGCCGAGGTTCCACGCATCGCTCCGGTAGCGCGAAATCGCTTCGTCCAGCCCGGGAAGCCCCAACGACAGCACGTCCGAAACCTCCGCCTGCCCATATTCGGCGGCAAACGCGCGCATCATCTCCTCCCGCAGGGATTCGACGGTGACATTGCCCAATTCCGAAAGGTTCACCACGCGCGAGCGGACGCTCTTTACGCCCTTTGCGCGGAGCTTGTCCTGCGATACGGAAAGATACCTCGCCATTTTGGAAAAATCCGCATCGACAAGCAGCGTCCCATGGTGCAGGCAGCTCTCCCTCAGTAGCCGAAACGCGTTGCCGGAGAATTTGCAACCGTTAGCCGTCACGTCGTTTCGTCCCGAAGGCTCTGCGGGAATCCCGAACGCCGCCACCGCCCGCGTCACGACCGAAAGCTGCCGCGCGACGTCGTACAGCGCACTCGGCACGATGAAGGAGAAATTGAGGTTCCCCATATCGTGATACACCGCGCCGCCGCCGGTAGAACGGCGCGCGAGCGTACCGCCCTCCTCCCGCAAAAGCCCCACGCGGCACTCCGCGAAGGCGTTCTGCCCCGCGCCGATGACCACCGTGTGGGCGTTCTGCCAGAGAAAGAGCGTCGCGCAGTCCTTGGGCGCGCCCAGAAGCAGCGCTTCCTCCGCAGCGAGGTTGACGTGTGGGTCTGTACAGTCCATGAGCAAAATCCGCGCCGTCATAGAAAACTCCTTATCAGTGCCATATAGGCGGGAATCGCAGCCAACGAGCAAGCCGTAGAAATCGCGATGCCGCCGGCTGCATATTCGGCATCCGCACCGCACGCGGCGGCGACGATCGGCGTCTGCGCCATGACAGGCATGGACGCCTGCACCAACAGCGCATTTCGCATCAGCGGGGGCATCGGCACAAAGCTGCTCGTCAGAAGGAGCAGGAGGGGGGCAGCAATGAAGCGCCCGATCAGGATGAAGCCGTAGCCCTTTCCCCAGCGCACATTGCCCTTTTGAAGCATCGACATGATGACCCAGCCCGTATAGATCAAGGACAGGGGCGTCACGAGCCCGCCGAGGTAATTCGCCGTCGAAAGGAGAAACTGCGGAACCTTTACGCCCAAGAGCACCCCGCATACGGAGATGGCAAACGCGATCAGCGGTACGGGCACGAGATTGCGCAGGTCGATCTTCCCGCCCGCGCCGCCGTCGCGGCTCATGAGCAGATAGCCAATCGACCAAAACAGCGTGGTGTTTGCGATATAATAAAGCAGCGAATACGGCATCACCTCGTCCCCGAACAGCGCGAGCGCGACGGGAACGCCGATGAACACCGAATTGGAAAACGCGAACATACACGTAAACACACCGCGCCGCGCCTTCGGAATCTTCAGCAAATGCGCTATTGCGTAGCCCAGCGCGAGGCCGAGCAGCATGGAGACATACGGCGCGATCATCCCGTTGGCGTTGGCGATCAGGCTTTCGCGCGTATAGGACGTGAACAGCTTGTGGACGATGAGCCCGCTCAGCCCGACCTTCACGACCAGCCCACTCAGGAGCTTCGCGCCTTTGTCATCGACCCAGCCGAGTTTTGTGATCAGCATGCCGACGCCGATCAGCATAAAGATGGAAAGCACGACATATACGGCATCCAAGACCATTTTCTTACTCCTCTTCCCGCCTGAGCGCGCGGTTGATCGCGGAAATCACGCCCTTGATGGACGCGATGGAGACGTTCGATTCGATGCCCACGCCGTACACGCTCCTGCCGTGGTACTTCAGTTCGATATACGCGACCGCCTTCGCGTCCGAGCCGGAGGAAATCGCGTGTTCGTGATAGCTCGCGAACGTGAACCCGTCGATATGCGCCTCCTGCAACGCGCTGAAGAAGGCGTCGATGGGGCCGTTGCCCTCGCCCTTGAGCGTGTATTCGCGCGCGCGGTAGCGGATGAGCCCCGAAAAGCGCACGATAGAATGCCCGCCCGCGCCGGTCTCCGAAATCTCGTGGGAGATCAGGCTATAAGGGCTGTCCACGTCGCAGTATTCCGCGAGGAAGATGCGCAGGATGTGCTCCGCCGAAAGTTCGCCCGCCGCCGTTTCGGCGGCGTGCTGTACGCACATGCCGAACTCCGCGTGCATGCCGCGCGGCAGATTGTAGCCGAACCCGGTCTGCAGGATGTATGCGGCGCCGCCCTTGCCGCTCTGGCTGTTGATGCGGATGATCGGCTCGTATTCGCGCCCGAGGTCCTTGGGGTCCATCGTGATATACGGGACCCCCCAGATGGTCAGTTTGTTTTCGCGCAGGTAGTCGAATCCCTTTTTGATCGCGTCCTGATGCGTGCCCGAAAACGCGGTAAACACCATTTCGCCCGAATAGGGCTGCCGCTCGTATACGCGCATCTTCGTGAGCATTTCAAATCTGCGCTTCGTCTCGTTGATGCGGGAAAAATCGAGCTTCGGGTCCACGCCCTGCGTATACATGTTGAGCGCCACGGTCACCAAGTCCACGTTCCCCGTGCGCTCGCCGTTGCCGAACAGCGTCCCCTCCACGCGCTCCGCGCCCGCCATGATCGCGAGCTCCGCGCTGGCGACGCCCGTGCCCCTGTCGTTGTGCGGATGGACGGAGAGCACCGCCCTGTCCCTGCCCGGAAGCGTTCGCGAAAAGCGCTCGATCTGGTCCGCATAGAGATTGGGCGTGGACAGTTCCACCGTCGCGGGGAGGTTCAGAATCAGCGGGTTTTCCTTCGTCGCGCCGAATTCCTCGAGCATCGCCGCGCAGAAATCGAGCGCGTAGTCCGTCTCCGTCACGTTGAAGGATTCGGGCGAGAATTGGTAGAGAAAACGGCTTTGGTATTTCTGCGCGGTGTCCAGGATGCACCGCGCGCCGCGCCGCGCCTTTTCCAAAACGCCCTTTTTATCGGACGAAAACACCACCTGCCGAAAGAACGGCGAGGTGTTGATGTACAGATGCACGATCGCCTGCTTCACGCCTTCGAGCGCTTTGAACGTCTTTTCGATCAGTTGCTCCCGCGCAGGGACGAGCACCTGAATCAAGACGTCCTCGGGAATATGCCCTTCGCCGATCAGCGCGCGCAGCATGTCGTATTCTGCCTGCGAAGCGGAGGGAAAGCCCACCTCGATCTCCTTAAAGCCCATCTCCACGAGCAGGTGAAACATTTTGAGCTTTTCGTCCGGCAGCATCGGCTCGATCAGCGCCTGGTTCCCGTCGCGGAGATCCACGCTGCACCAGCGCGGCGCCTGCGTAATGCGCCTGTCGGGCCACGTCCGCTCCCTGTATTCGACCTGCGGATAGGGTTTGTATTTTCCGGATGGCGAATGCATACGCTCCTCCTATATCATTGGAATCTAATTTGTACGCTATATTTCTTTATTATAAGATGCGCATATTTTCTTGTCAAGGCACACAGCGTAAGAAGATTGGTTTATGATCGTGATTCCATAAACTCCCCGTGGACAACGGCTGAAATATATGCTATACTGTCGGTAAACAAAGATATACTATAGTTGGGAGGGGTCGCCGTGCACCGCAATCTTTCGCTCGTGTGCCTGATTGTTCCCGCCTTCTGCGCCTATATGGGGAACGCGCAGGGCAAGTACGCGTGGAACGTGGGCGTGACGCTCGGCTGCGCGATACTGCTTTTGCTGTCCGAATTTCGCGCCGCGTCGTATTGTATGATCGCGGGGCTTCTCGCATCGCTCGCAGGCGACTATTTCATGGGGCACCGCTACGGGAAGATGATTCGCTACGTATACGGCATTTCGGGCTTTTTCGTCGCG
Source organism: Christensenellales bacterium (assembly GCA_050946115.1). Taxonomy (GTDB): domain Bacteria; phylum Bacillota; class Clostridia; order Christensenellales; family Aristaeellaceae; genus CAYFRC01. Next base: position 152,620 of record JBMNUF010000004.1, on the reverse strand, counting down.
CACATTTTCTTTGTGCTCTACGGCGCGAAGGGCTTTGCCCTGCGTCCGTGGGCGATTGTTTTAGGCATCGTCCTTCTCGCGGGGTATTCGGTGTACCTAAAGGCGCGCATCCTGCCGCACGTGCGGGAGATGCCGCTTCGCATCGCGATCACCTGCTATATGCTCGTTTCCGTCCTCGCGCTGTTTTTCGCGCTCTCCATGCAGGGCACCGTGTTCGAGCGCATCCTCTATATCCTGGGCATCGCCTGCATCGTGTTTTCGGACACGGTCATAGGCGAAACGGACTTTGTCGGCACGCAGGGCATCGCAAAACTCATCATGCCGACCTATTACGCCTGCCACATCCTGATCACCGCAAGCGTTTTCTTCAAAAGCAATATCATATAGGGAGGTCGAAACCATGGCAAAATACGCAATCGGCGTCGATTTCGGCACGCTGTCCGCGCGCGCGCTCGTCGCGGAGATCGGAACGGGCAGGGAGCTCGCCTCCGCGACCATGTCCTACTCGCACGCGGTGCTCGACGAATACCTTCCCGACGGCACAAAGCTGCCACCGGACTGGGCGCTTCAGCACCCGCAGGATTATCTGGACTGCCTCGCCGCGACCATTCCCGAGGCGCTCAAGCAGGCGAACGTACAGCCCGAGGACGTGATCGGCATCGGCATCGACTTCACCGCCTGCACCGTAATCGCCGTGGACAAAAGCGGTACGCCCCTGTGCTTCCTCCCGGAATACGAGCACAACCCCCATGCGTGGATCAAGCTGTGGAAGCACCACGCCGCGCAGGATGAGGCGAACCGCCTGAACGAGATCGCGTCCGCGCGCGGCGAATCCTTTTTGCAGCGCTACGGTGGCAAAATCTCCTCCGAATGGATGATCCCCAAAATCTGGCAGACGCTCGACGAAGCGCCCGAGATTTTCGACGCCGCCGACCGCTTCATGGAAGCCGGCGACTGGGTCATCATGCAGCTGTGCGGCAAGGAGGCGCGCAACAGCTGCATGGCGGGCTACAAGGCGCTCTGGAGCAAGCGCGAGGGCTATCCGTCCGAGGAGTTCTTCGCCGCACTGGACGAAAGGCTGCGCCATGTCGTCACCGACAAGCTCTCTAAGGACATCTTCCCCATCGGCAGCAAAGCGGGCGAGATCACGCCCGAAGCATCAAAGCTTACGGGGCTGCCCGTGGGCTGCGCCGTCGCGGTCGCGAACGTGGACGCGCACGTCTCTCTCCCGCCGACGGGCATCACCGAGGCGGGCAAGATGCTCATGATCATGGGCACCTCCACCTGCCACATCATGCTCTCTGACGAGGAGCACATCGTGCCGGGCATGTGCGGCGTGGTCGAGGACGGCGTGATCCCCTCGCTCATGGGCTACGAGGCGGGCCAGTCGTGCGTGGGGGATCATTTCAACTGGTTCGTGGATACCTGCGTGCCCGAGGAGTATGCGCGCGAGGCGGAATCCCTCGGCATGGACAAGCACCAATATCTCACCGAAAAGGTGAAAGCGCTCAAGGTCGGCGAAAGCGGCCTTCTCGCCTTGGACTGGTGGAACGGCAACCGCAGCGTGCTGGTCGACGTGGACTTGACGGGCATGATCCTGGGCATGACGCTCCTGACAAAGCCCGAGGAGATCTACCGCGCCCTCATCGAGGCGACCGCCTACGGAACGCGCATCATCATCGAGACGTTTGAAAACAGCGGCGTGAAGATCGACGACCTGTACGCCTGCGGCGGCATCGCGCAGAAAAACCCGTTCCTCATGCAGGTCTATGCGGATGTATTGGGCAGGGAAATCCGCATCGCCCGCTCTACGCAGGCGCCCGCGCTCGGCAGCGCGATGTTCGGCGCGGTCGCAGCGGGCAAGGAAAAGGGCGGCTACGATACGATCACCGAGGCGGCGGCGGAAATGGGCGGCATTTTGGACATCGTCTATTCGCCCATCGCCGAAAACCGCGCGGTGTACGACAAGCTCTACGCCGAATACAAACTGCTGCACGACTATTTCGGGCGCGGAGAAAACGACGTGATGAAGCGGCTGAAACTCATCAAATCCGAACAGTCCAAATAAAAAAAGTTACAGCGCCGTATCCGACACTGTTGCGGATACGGCGCTTTGTTTATGCCTGTTTGGAGCTTGCGATGTACACGCCCGCGAGGATCACCGCGGTCGCCGCCCACTGCTTAGCGGTGAACGATTCGCGCAGGAACACCACGCCCGAAAGGATGGAGACGACCGTCGAAACGCCGATGAATGCGGCGGTTCCGTTCACGCCGATCCTGGAGATCGACTCGTTCGACAGGAAGAACGCCAGCACGGAACAGCCGATGCCATGATAGAGGACAGCCGCCAGAAAGCCGCCGTCCCGAAACGGCAAAAGCGCCGTATCCGCCAAATCCCCGCGCGCGAGTCCTTCGAGGACCGCCGCCGCGCCGAAGAAGACCGCGCCCGCAAGGAGCATGATATAGGTGATCTCCGCGCTGGAAAACCCCGCAGCCTTTTCGACGAACACGCTGTATAGCGCATATGTAATGACGGCCGCAGTCAAAAACGCATATCCCGCGCCCGAAAGGCTCGCGGATGCCGATGTCGCAAACACCGTCGCCAGAACGCCCGCGAGCGTCACGCAGATGCCGACGACCTGCCGAATCGTCGGCTTTTTCCCGAGGAACCACGCGGACGCGGTGAGCGATGCGATCGGGATGGACGCGAGGAACACCCCGCTCTCCGATGCCGTCGTCAGCGAGATGCCCATCGTCTCCCCGATGAAGTACAGGCATGGGCAAAACAGCGCGACGAGAAACAGCGGTTTCAGGGATTTGCCCTTCAGGTCGATGCGCACGATCCGAAGTGCCACGCACAGGTGCAGGGCGAAAAACGCGATGAAGAAGCGCCAGCCCAGAAGGGGAAAGACGCGCACGCTCTCCGTCACCCGCTTGGTGAAGAGAAAGCTCAGTCCGTACAAAATCTCGCAGCCTATGGCGCAAAGGGCGCCCACGAGGAACGTTCTGCTTTCGGTTTTGCTGTTTTTCATGCTTACCCTCCGCAAACGGTGCGCTTTTCGCAGCGCAGCGCGTCCCCCGAAAAGCCGTCCTCGGCAGCAAATACGAAGTCACTGCGCTCTTTTACGGAATACGCCTCGCAATATGTATTTTCCATGGGAATCCATTCGTCGACAAACCGTTTGAGCATTTCCCTGCCGTTGCGCTTTTCGATCCGCGCGCGCTGAAGGGCGGGGTCGATCGCGAAAAACGCGGTCAGGTCGTAGGGCGATGCGAAATGCGGATGGAAGGCATATGCCCCCTCGACGATCGCGAGGCGCGACGGCGCGACGGCGATTTCTCCCGCAAATTCGCCCGTCCCGCAGTCAAACGGGCGATAGGAAAACGGAACGCGCCTTTTGAGCGGCTCCAGTATCTCTTCCTTAAATCTTTCGTAGTGTACGTTGCCGCCCGCCTCGGCGAGCCGCGCATCGCTCCGCATATCAAACGGCAAAAAGAAATCGTCCATGTGGAAGAGGCTGGCGCCGAACACATCCGCCAAAAATTGCGCGACGGTGCTCTTTCCGCTCGCCGCCATGCCGTCTATCCCCACGAGCACGAAGTCCCGTTCGGAAAGCGCTTTATCGATCGCGAGAATGAGCGGGAAAAACGCCTCGCAAATCCCCGCGACGACGCGGTACGCGGGGTGATACGCCGCGCGATACCCATCGCTGTGGGACACGGCGGGGCAGCCGGAGGCGATATATTGTTCTATATACGCGCTTTCGGGAAGCGCCTTTAATTTCTCCAAAAAGCGCTCCGTATTTCCGCGGATTTCTGCCGCGCAACGGACAAACAGCTCGTTCACGGTTTCGGACGAAAGCGGGTTTTCGTGGATGCGCATGCGGCGCATGCCCTGCCCGATGTCCTCAAACAGCGGCATATCGGGCGCGGGGGCGGAGGACATCTCCTCTTTGAGGCGTTCGAGCGCCCTTTGTGCATCCTGCACGAAGTGCCCGCCGCCGAACTCCGCCTGATAGAGGAGCTTCACACAGTCCCGCACCTCCATCAGGGGATAGCGCGCCCTATGCGCGGTCAAAATATCCATAAATCGTCCCTCCCGTGTCAATATCTCAGGCGAAAGTTTACAATTTTGCGTTTTGTACGAATTTTTGCTTGCAAATTTTACATAATCGTGATACTATATCCTTAAAAAAACTGAGGTGGTCATCATGACGAGCGAATTCGCGCTTGCGCTATCCGCAATCGTGTATATGGATCATGTAAAGGGAATCTGCTCCAGCGAGGTGCTCGCGCAAAAGATCTGCACAAATCCCGCGCGCATCCGAAAGGTCATGGGCAATTTGAAGCGGAGCGGGCTCGTGGTGACGAAGGAGGGCATGGACGGCGGCTACTCCTTCGCGAAGGACGCCGCATCCGTCACATTGAAGGACGTTTTATGCGCCGTCGGCACCAAGGCCGTTCCCCCCTCCTGCCGCCTCAACTCGATGCAGGCGGAGAGCGATTGCTGTCTGGAGATGTCGCGCATCATGGAAGCCGTGTACGGCAAGCTCAACGCCTCCTGCGAGAAGGCGCTCGACAAGATCACGGTGCTCGAAATCAAAAATCGCCTCTATCCCAAGGAGGACTGACGCGCGATGCGGTGCAGCTGCGCCGCCTGCGGCGCGTATATGGTCCATGCGGAGAGCATGCGCCTCGGCTGCGTCTGCCCGGAATGCGGCGCGCGGTGCGACGCGTGCCTCGGAACGGACACGGTCATAGACAGGGAACGGCTGAAGCGACAAATCCATACGTACTCCTTTGAGGATCGCTTCCATATCGACGAGGAAAGCGCGCGGGATGCGGATTGATCCCGCGCGCGCATTTTTTCCCTACAGCGGCAGACGAAACAGCGTTTCCATGAGCGGGAGCGCGGTTTTTTCGTCGCCCGTGGTGAAGAACGAAACGCTCCCCTTGTCGCGCGCGGCGCCCATGCGCTTTTCCGCGAGGACCGATTTCAGATGCCGCGCCGTGCCCTCGTTGCCGTCAAACAGCGTCGCGTTTGGCAGCGCTTTTTGTATCGCCTTTTTGAGGAAGACATAGTGCGTACAGCCCAGAACCACGGCTGCGATGTCGCCCGGCGCGCGGGAAAAAGCGCCCTTGAGGTATTCGTCGAGCCTTTCCCCTTCCAGTTCGCACCGTTCGGCAAATTCCATCAGCCCCGGGCAGGGCAAAAGCACCGCATTTTGCCCGTATTGCGCGAACAGCCGTTGAAATTTCTCCTGCCTGAGGGTCGCGGGCGTCGCGAGCACCGCGATCTTGCCGCTTTTCGTCGCGAGGGATGCGGGCTTGAGCGCCGGCTCCATGCCGATCACGGGGATGGAGAGCTTTTGCCTGAGATGCGCAGCCGCAGCGCTCGTCGCCGTGTTGCACGCGATGACGAGCGCCTTGATGTCGCGCCGCAAGAGAGAGTCCACGGCGTTTTCGGTGAGAAAGAGAATCTCCTCCTCGCACTTTACGCCGTAGGGCGCGTATTTCGTGTCGCCGAGATAGGCGAAATTCTCCGCCGGAAGCGCGCGGGCGAGGTCGCGCAGAACGCTCACGCCGCCCACGCCGGAATCGAACACGCCGATTTCGCGATTATCCATCCCGTCAATACCTTCCGTACAGGAGCGCGACCAATTCTTCCGCCGCTTCCGAATAGATGTACTCGAGGAAGTCCTCCGTCGCCACGCCGTCGGTCTCCACGTCCCGATCCAGCTGCGCATCGATGACCGCCTGCATGGTCTTCGCGTCATAGGTTCCCTTTTTTACCGCGGCCATGCTCGTAAGATAGCCCAGTTCCACCAGCCGCATTTGCAGCCTCGTCACCTCTTCGCCCTTGTCGCCCCGGCGCAGGGCGTTTGCGCCGTCCTCCGTGTCGTAGCGGTCGCCTTGGCTCGGAGCCTGATCGTCGAAGAGCATTTCCTGCGTCTCGGGCGTCGCGACGCCCGTAATTTCCATGCCGATCGCCTGTTGGAAGCTCTTTACCGCGTTTTCGGTCTGGACGCCGAAGTTGCCGTTGACGCTGCCCGAATAATATCCCAGCTGTGCCAGCCGCTTTTGCAGTTTCCTGACCGCTGTGCCGCTGCTGCCTTTTTTGAGCGTCTTATATGCCGCCTGGGTCGGCTCCGGCTCGGGGTCTCCCGTATAGACGCGCGCCGACGGGGAGAACAGCTTCTTTTGCAGCTCGGGGGTCGCAACGCCCGTTTCCGCCCTGCCGTATGCCGCCTCGAATTTCATGACAGCCTTTTCCGTCTTCGCGCCGAAATTGCCGTTTACCGAGCCCGAGTAGTAGCCGAGCTCCTTGAGCCGCGCCTGCATCCGCTTGACGGCGTCGTTGACGTCGCCGCGCGAGAGCGTCGTATAGCCGCCGGAGGGCGGATCGGTCGGCGTTGCGTCATATTTGGGCGCGTCTGCCGAGAACAGTTTCTTTTGCAGCGCGACGGTCGCGATGCCCGTCTGCTTCAGCCCCAGCGTCTTCTGGAAGAGCTTCACCGCATCGGTCGTGAGGGTGAGATAGTTCCCGCCGATACTGCCCGAGAAATACCCCAGCGCCTTGAGCCGTTTTTGCAGCCGCTTGACCGCTTCGCCCGTATCGCCCGGGGAGAGCGTCGTATAGCCGTCGTCCTCTTCGTCGGCATCGCCGTAGAACAGCGCATCGCCCGAGAACAGTTTCTTCTGAAGCGGGACGGTCGCGATGCCCGTGGGCACCTTGCCGTATGCGGCCTCGAACCGCTTGACCGCCGCGATGGTTGCGCTGCCGTAGTCCCCGTCCACATTGCCCGTATAGTAGCCCAGTTCCTTCAGCCGTCTCTGGAGCTTACTGACGCGCGCGCCGGTATCGCCGCGCGAAAGCTCCGTATAGGCGGGCGATTTCGTGGGCGCGGGCTCCTCGTCGCCCTCATAGGCGGGCGCGCTCTTCGCGTAGAGCTTTTTTTGCAGCGCTGCCGTCGCCGCGCCAGTCTGTTCGAGCCCGAGTGCCCTTTGGAACTTCTTGACCGCCGCGACCGTCGCGTTGCCGTAGCTGCCGTCGATGCCGCCCGAATAGTACCCGAGTTCTTTCAGCCTGCTCTGCAGCTTGCTGACCATCGATCCGGAGCTGCCCTTGGAGAGCATCGTATAGCCCGAGGGCTTTTGGGTCGCCTGGGGAGCGGGTTTTTTCGTCTCCTGCGGCTTCGGGGGTTCCTGCGGGTCCGTGGATGCGCTCCCATAGGGCGCGCTGTCAGAGAAGAGCTGTTTTTGCAGCGACGACGAGGCGACGCCGGTCTGCGTCCCGCCCATGGCGGCTTCAAACCGCTTGACCGCCGTGACGGTCGAGCTGCCGTAGCTGCCGTCCACGTCGCCCGTGTAATAGCCGAGCTCCTTCAGCCGCTTTTGGAGTTTTTCGACCGCCGATCCGGAATCGCCGCGCATCAGGATCGAATAGGTCGGCTCGGAAACGGACGGGCGCGGCGTGGGATCGAGCGTCTCTTCCTTCCAGGGCTGATCGACCTGCGTCGGGTCCATATTCGGATCCGCCGTAAGCTGCGGTGCGGGCGTCGTAAGCGTCGCGGGGTTCGCCGTCTCATACGGCACCACCGCATCGATATTGAATGCGCCGAGCGGATCCTCCACGCTGTCCTCCTGCGGCGCGGAGCAGCCGGAGACGATAAAGAGCATTAAGGCCGCGAGGCACAGCAAGAGCCATTTTTTCATACTTTTCATACCGAAGCACCTCCATGAGGGATACAATTCTTTCTCTGCAAATATAGACGAAGGATCGCGAAGAAAAGTTGCCAAAATGCGCCGCGCTGTGGTATAATCCATGCGGAAAGTGCTACCACAAATGCCGGAGGGAGCCCCGATGAAAAAAGTTCTGTTTTTCGTCTGTCTCTGCCTGATTGTTCTGTGTATGCCCGCGCGCGCCGAGGGGGCGGTCGTATATTATACGGGGGACGGCGTATATGTGCGCGTCGCGCCAAAAATCACACCGAAGGCGCTTTTGGACGAGTTGAACATCGCCTCATGCGAATCGGACACGCCCTTTTTGACCGTGGGGCAGCTCGCAAGGTGGACGGTCGAGGCCGTCGGCGGAGACGGCGTATACTCCTTCACGTACACCCTCATGCGGGAGACGGAGACCCCGACCTACTATAGTTCCGTTTCCTCCATTTACGATACTTATGAGAAAAGATGCGCTTTTTACATAGAAACGCCGGGGCGCTATCTCATCAAGATCAACTTATACGACGAAACAGGCGCGCTTATTAGCTATCTGTCCCCGCCCGTCGAGACCGCATCGGCATCCGACTACGAAAATGAGAATACGCTCGCCGGAAAGGTGAAATCGCTCGCGGCGCAATGCGAAGCCGAATGCGAAACGGACTACCAAAAGGTGCTTTGGGTACACGATTATCTGACGCACAACGCACAATACGACTTGACGAAAACCTACTATATGGCGGACGGCGTGCTGCTGCACGGAACGGGCGTGTGCCAGAGCTACGCGACAGCGTTTGACCTTCTGATGAAGGAGCTCGGCATCGCTTCGCGCTTCATCGGGGGCGAAAACCATGCGTGGAACATGGTGCAACTTTCCGGCAAGTGGTATCATATAGATTGCACGTGGGACGACCCCATCGGCGGCAGCGAAAACCACGCCTATTTCCTGATGCCCGATTCCGTGATGGCGCTCGACCACGAATGGCTCACGCATTGGCAATACGTTCCGAAGTGCACGGATTCCTTCGGCATCGAAGAATCGCGCTACGGCGCGACGGTGGTATACACCGAAGAGGAACTCACTTCGGCGATCGACGGCGCGATCCGCGATCGGGCGCACTATCTCGGGCTGGTCGATGTCACAAACGGAACAGATTTGTATAATGCGGCGGCGGCATACCTCGGTCAATTGATCGCAAACGGAAGCATCACGAACTTCAGCGACGTGCGCCAAAATGGGGCAGGCATCTACCTGTATTTCAACTACGGGTACGAGGCTGCATCCCCCGCGCCGCTCGAGATGTACCTCACGCGAAATGATATTTCCCTCTCGGTCGGGGAAAGCGCGCAAACGGGCGTGGCATTTTATCCCGCGATGGTGTTCGACTTCGTATCGGAGGGCATGGAGTCGGGCGGCCGCCGCTGGAAGCCCGCGCACACGCTCGGCGTAGAATGGAGTTCGGAGAGCGAACGCATCGCGACCGTCGATCAAACCGGCACCGTTACGGGGATACGCCCCGGCACTGCGCGCATCCAGGCGCGCTGTGGCGCGCTCCTGTGCGCATTCGATGCCATGGTGATGGGGCCCGTCACGGAAATCCGCGAGGGCATACGGCGCATAGAGGATGAAGCCTTTATGGGCTGCGACAGCTTTACGCGCGTGGTGCTCCCCGAAAGCCTGTTGTCCGTCGGCTCCCGCGCGTTTGCGAACTGCGCCGCGCTTCGGGAGGTCGTCTTCCAAAACGACGATGTCAGTATCGCGGACGATGCCTTTTCCGGCACGACCGATCTGACGTTCGTATGCGACGACGCAACCGGGAATGTCGCCCAATACGCGCTGCAGCGCGGCTTCAGGGTGCGCCAAGAGTAAAAAACCTGTGGGGTGAACGCGTTGCCGGGGATTTTGGTGTTTCTGCTGTTTTTGCTGCTCGGCGTTTTGCAGTTGAAGCCGTTTTTGAAAAACTGCAACCCGCTCTTTTCGCTCTGGCTCGGGCTGGGCCTCGGCATGGCGGAGATGCTGTGGTTTCCGTCGCTGTTCGCGTTTTTCATGGGATTCACCGTTTCCGCGCAGTGGTGGGCGATTGCGCTTTCCGCGCTGCTGTCTCTTGCAGCTATCGCCTTCGGGCGGCGCGCGAAGCCGCTTTTTTGCGCACAAAACCCTTCGCCGAAGATTTTGTTCCTCGTGTTGCCGCTCGCAATCGTCTCGCTGTATCTGCTGCATACGCACACCTTGCGGGACGTGGGCGGCGCGCTGCACGTCGGGCAGAGCACCTACGGCGATCTGTGCCTGCACGTCGGCATCGCGACGGGGCTTTTGAACGCGCCGTATCCGCCCGAATACACGATCCTTCCGGGGACGCGCCTCGGCTATCCCTTCCTCACGGACGCGCTCTCCGCGTCGATGCTGCTGTTCGGCAGCACGCTTCGGCAGGCGTTCATCCTCCCGCAGTTCGTGCAGATGCTTCTGGTCTATACGGGCTTTGCGATTTTTGCGGAAAAGCTTACGGGCAGGTTCTCCGCGGCGGCGGTGGCATTTCTCCTGCTGTTTCTGAACGGCGGGCTGGGCTTCTTCTATCTGTTGGACGATTCGGAAATGCTGCACAGCGCGCTGTTCGGGTTTTATCAGGCGCCGTGCAACATGCCCGCGCTCAATCTGCGCTGGTCAAACCTGTTGTGCGACCTCTTCATCCCGCAGCGGACGTTTCTCGCGGGCTGGACCATGCTCATCCCCGCGCTGTATCTGCTGGTTCTGCTCCCCGAAAGCGAAGATCGGCGGCTTCCCTTCGCGCTCGGCATATGGGCCGGCGCGATGCCCATGGTACACACGCACTCGTTTCTCGCGCTCGGCGTCATTTCGGCGGGCATTATGGCGCACAGCCTTTGGAAGGCGCAGCGGCGAACGGAAGTCCTCGGGCAATTCCTCCGCTACGGCATCGCGGCGGTTGTCGTCGCGCTCCCGCAGCTCCTTTTGTGGACGTTCCCGCAGACGCTCTCGGGCGGTTCGCTGCGGATTCTCTTCAACTGGGTCAACAACGAAAACGGCAGCTTTATCGATTCGTATTTTTGGTTCTGGATCAAAAACGTCGGCATCGCGTATCTGCTCATCGTTCCGGCGGCGCTGTCTTCGGATGCGCGGGGGAAATCTTTGGCCTTGGGCGCGCTGCTCCTGTACATCCTCGCGGAATGTGTCGTCTTTCAGATGAATGTGTACGACAACAACAAGCTGTTCTATGTGGCGTACATGGCCGTGCTGCCGCCCGTCGCACAATACGCGCTGCGCGTGTACGACGGCATGAAGCCGCTTTCCGGCAGGCGCTTCCTCGCGGGCGTATTCCTGTTCGTGTGCCTCGCATCGGGTACAATCTCCGTCGCGCGGGAGTGCATTTCGGACTACGAGCTGTTTTCCGCAGGCGAAGCGGAAGCCGCACAGTGGATCGCGGGCGAAACCGACCGCGAAACCGACGTGTTTCTGACTGCGCAGCAGCACAACAACGCCGTTTCAACGCTTTCGGGGCGGAAGATCGTCTGCGGCACGGGCAGCTACCTGTATTTTCACGGGGTCGATTACGCCGCGCAGGCGGATGCCGCGCGGCGGATGTTCGAAGAGCCCGCCGCAAGTGAAGCGCTCTTTGCGGAATACGGCGTGACCTATATTTACCTTTCGCACAACGAGCGCAGCGCATTTTCGGCGGATGCGGATTGGTTCGCGGAAAACTGCGATGTCGCCTTCCAAAATGCCGATGTTATCGTCTATCGGTACAAAAACCGCTCATCGTAGCCATGTGCTCTTTTCGTCCCTGTACAATACCGCAAGGTTGTGCAGCGCGCGCGTAAGGCACACGTATAAGAGCCGCGCGTGCAAGGTATCCTCGGGGTAGCTTTTTCCGTCGCCGTTTGCGAGGATTACGCCGTCGAATTCCAGCCCCTTGACCGCGCCCGCAGGCGCGATCAGAACGCCCGCATCGTACTCCTCCTGATTCACGTCCAAAACCTTCGCCCCGAAATGCGGCGAAAGCTTTTTCGCGATCCGTTTCGCCTCCTCGGTCGTAGCGGCGATGACGGCGATCGATGCCAGCCCCTTCTCCCTCCAGCGCGCGAGCAGCGCTTCGATCCGCAAAATCTGCTCGTCCTCCGTATGGAAGGCGATGTATTCCACGGGATCGCCGTGCCGCAAAACCGGCTTTGTGGTTCGCTGGTTTTCTACGGGGCATTTTTCCGCCACGCGGATCGCCTCGTTCATGATCTCGATCGTGTTTCGATAGCTGGTCACGAGGTAGTGCGTGCGCATCTCCCCGAAAAACACGTCTTCTGAGACCTCCTCAAAGCTCGAAAGTCCCCTGTATCCCTTCACGCCCTGCATGAGGTCGCCCACCACGGTAAACGTCGCGATCGGCGCGATGCGCTTCAAAAGCGCAAATTCGATCGGCGAAAAATCCTGCGCCTCGTCGATGACGACATGGCGGACGTCGGGCTTTTTCAGTTCGTCCGTGCGCATGGCGATCATCGCGATCGGCGCGACGTCCTCCGGCTCGATCCGCTTCTTTTCCGTCAGGTGGTTCAGCGTGTATTTCGCCGCGCGCTTTGCGTCCTCCTCCCCTGTTTCCGTAAGGTCGCGCAAAAACTCGCGGTATAGCGCCATCGGCTCCAAATCGGGCAGCGCCGAAAGCGCCTGTTTGACGAAGGGGATCGCACCCTCCTTCGCCTGCTTTATGCGCTGGTCTCTGCTCGTTTGCAGGTTTATAAGCTTTCTCGTCAGTTCGTCCTTTGGAAGGTTTGCCGCGCGCAGCGAAGCCGATTTTTGATCAAACGCCGCCAGATAATACTGCTCGAGCTGCTTTACTGCGCTCTTTGCCCGCGCGGTCAGAAGCTTTTGCAATTCCCTGACGCGCCGCTTGAGCGGGAACGGCTTTTCGTCTTCCAAAAGAAACTTGCGCAGTGCCTCCCGCTCCATCAGGATGCACGGGCCGTAGGAAACGGTCTCCCCCTCGGCAAAGCGCGCTTCGTATGCGGTAAGCCAGTTTTCAAGCGCCTCCGCCATCCGCATGGAACCTTTATAGCGGCACGCCGCCACGTACTCCGCGCGGGCGGCATCGTCCATTTCTCGCAGGTGTTCGGCGCCCTTTCCCTCTTCGATTTTCGGCAGTAAGCTGCCCATATACTCGCGCAGAAACCGCGCAAAGGTCGTCTGCCGCACGCGCTCCACGCCCAGATCGGGCAATACGCCGGCGATGAAGTTCAAAAACAGAGGGTTCGGCGCGAGAATCGCCATCTGCTCCGGCCGAAGCGTATCGGAAAAGGCATATAGCAGGTACGCGATTCTGTGCAGCGCGATCGTCGTCTTGCCCGACCCCGCGACGCCCTGCACGGCAAGGTTCTCGCGCAATGGATAGCGGATTACGAAGTTCTGCTCCGCCTGGATCGTCGTCACGATCTCGCGCAGGCGGTCACCCGTCATCGCGCCGAGGACGCTCTGCAGATAGGCGTCCCGCGAAACGACATCCGTATCGAAAATCGTCTCCAGCACCCCGTTTTCGATGCCGAGCTGCCGCTTGAGCGTCAGTTCGCCATCGACGTTCCCGTCCGGCGCGGTGTAGTGCATGGGGCCGATCTGCCCGGAATAGTACAGATTCGCGACGGGCGCGCGCCAGTCGATTACTACGGGTTCCGCGCTCCCGTGCGGCGTCACGCCGTATTTGCCGATGTAGTAGGTTTTCTTCTCGCTCCCGGTCTCGATGAAATCCACGCGCGTAAAATACGGCTTGCGCGCGGCGAGCGAAAGACTGTGCACCGAGGTCTTCGCGCTCTCATGGAGCATTTCGCGCAGCTCGAGCGCATCGGGATCGTACCTGCGCGCCTCGGAGAGCTTTTGCGCCGCGTCTTCGAGGCGCGCCGCCGCAAAAAGCCGCTCCTTCTCAATTTCCGATAGGGTATATGAAAGGCGGTCGATCTCGATTTGTGCGTCGGGGTGGTTTGGCAGCATCTCACTCGCCTCCTCGGTAAAAATCGTATGCGCGGGTATTTCATTATACGCTCGATGCCCCGCCCGCGTCAAGCGCGCCTCATCGCATTTTGGCGCGTAGTCGGGCTTGCGCCGCGTGCGGAATTGCCTTATAATAATGAATGAATATATTCAGCAAGTATTTGGGAGGAAGCCTATGAAAACGCAGAAAATGACCGCGCGGGATGCCGCGTTTCAGCAATTTGAGACGCTGCGCCGCAACCGCGAAAAGCGCACAAAGCAGCGCCTTTTCTTTTTGGAGGGCGTACATCCCACGGAACACGCAATAGACGGCGGCTGGCATTTTCGCGCGATGGGCGTCCCCATGGGCAAACGCCTCTCCGGCTGGGCGGAGGACATGGTGCGCCGCGCCGCGCCCGATACGCTGTACGAGATCGAGCCCGCCCTGCATGCGGAGCTTTCCGACCGCGAAGAGCCGTGCGAAATCCTCTCGCTGGTCGAAGAGCGAAGCGACGGCCTTGCCCGCATCGCGCGCGCGGAGAACCCGTTCTTCGTGCTGTTCGACCGCCCGCAAAGTCCCGGAAACCTCGGAACTGTTATCCGCACCGCGGATTCCTTCGGCGCAAGCGCCGTCTTTACGACGGGGCACGGCGCGGATTTTTACGACCCGCAGTGCATTCGCGCGTCCGTCGGAACGATGTTTCGCCTGCCGTTTCACGCCTTCCAATCGGCGGAGGAAACCGTTTCGCATCTGCAAACGCTGCCCGCCATGCCGAAACTCGTCGGCACGAGCGCGCGCGGCGAAGAGCTCCTCTCGGAAACCGACCTTACGATGCCCCTCATGCTCCTGATCGGCAACGAGGCGACGGGGCTTTCCCGCACGTGGAAGGATCGCGCAGACGCATTGTGCCGCATCCCGATATGCGGGAGCGCCTCCTCCCTAAACGCCGCATGCGCCGCCTCGATCGCGATGTACGAGGTCGCGCAGCAGCGGAACTTCCGATGAGGTTTCGGATGCGCGCAGGCTTTACGTTAAACAAATCCAAAATTGTTGACAAACGGCCATATTTGGGCTATACTGGTTACATTAATTTGTACAAATCATTATAAAATCCATTCCCGCGCGGCGGCGTTCCAATCAATACCGCGCAAATGCAAAAAAGAAAAAGGGGTTTTAGCCATGGTTTCCAATCACAAAGCCGTGACGCCGAACGGTCGAAAGGGAACGCTGCGAAGCGCGCTCTGGAATTCCAGGGTGCTGATTCTGATGTGCGTCCCCGCCATCGCATATTTCCTCGCGTTCAGTTACGCACCCCTGCCGGGCATCTACGTGGCGTTTGTCAACTACAACTACCGCAGCGGCATTTTCGGCAGCCAGTTCGTGGGGTTGAAGAATTTCGACTTCGTGGCAAAATCGGGAAAGCTGTGGATGTTGACCAGAAACACCATCCTGTTTAACGTAGCATTCATCGTGCTGGACAACCTGCTCGCGGTGACGGTGGCCATCCTGCTGAAGGAGATCCAGTCCAAAGCGTTCCGCAAGGTCACCCAGACGATGATGTTTTTGCCCTACTTCATCTCGCAGGTGCTGGTGGGGCTTTTGGTGTTCAGCCTGCTGAACTCGGACACGGGCTTTTTGAACGTGGTGCGCGCAAAATTCGGCATGGAGCCGCTGCGCCTGTACAAGACGGGCGATCCATGGCCGTTTATCATCATATTGGTGCATTTGTGGCAGAAGACGGGCTACAACTCCGTGGTGTATTTCGCCGCGATCATGGGGATCGATGCCGCCATCATCGAGGCATCGATGATCGACGGTGCAAACGGCTGGCAGAAGATTCGCCACATCATCCTACCCTCGCTGCGCCCGACGATCGTCATTTTGCTGCTGTTCGCGCTAGGCGGCATCGTGAAGGGCGATTTCGGCCTGTTCTGGAACCTGGTGGGGCGCAACCCCATCCTGTATCAGCCGGTGGACATCATCGAAATGTTCGTGTACCGCGCCACGGTGTCCGATTTCAACTTCTCCACAGCGTCCGCCGTCGGGCTATATCAGTCGCTGATCGGCTTCGTGCTGGTGGTGAGCGTCAACGCCGTCGTGAAGAAGCTCGAGCCGGACTACTCGCTGTTTTGACGGAGGTGTGAACCATGGCGAGAAAAAAAGAGAAGTACGACATGATGGACAGCATCTCCAAGGTTAAACTGACGAAGTCCGACTACGTCATCCGCGGCATCGGATACGTCTTAATCAGCATCTTCGCGATTGCAAGCGTCCTGCCCTTTCTGGTCATCCTCGGCACCTCCTTTGAGACGGAGGACAACATCATCGAATACGGCGTGACGCTGTTTCCGCGGAGCTTTACGACCTCGGCATACGAGCTGGTGATAAAAGGCGGCACCATCTGGGCGTCCTATGGGCTGACGACCGGTCTTACCTTGGTGGGGACGCTATGCGGGCTGTTCATCTGCGCGATGACAGGCTACGCTCTGCAGCGGCGCGACTTTCCGCTGCGCAACAGTATCTCCTTCTTCATCTACTTCACGAGCCTGTTTCAGGCGGGCCTCGCGCCTTACTATCTGTTGATGACGCAGACCTACCGCCTGAACAACTCCTATCTCGCGGTGCTCTTGCCGCTGATGGTCTCCTCGTGGCTGATCATCCTGATGAAGAACTTCGCCAAATCCGTACCCCACGAGCTAACCGAATCCGGCAAGATCGATGGCGCGGGCGACTTTACGATCTTCCTCGCCATCGTCCTGCCCATGCTCAAGCCCGCGCTCGCAACCGTCGGGCTGTTTCTGGCGCTGGGCTATTGGAACGAGTGGTATCAGTCCTCGCTGTTCCTGCAGAACAAGCCCGTCTTGCCGCTGCAGTACCGCCTGTACAAGATCGTAAACGAGGCGCAGAGCCTGAAGAACTCGGTGGCGAGCCAGTATGTGGATATCAACAACCTGCCGTCCGAATCGCTGAAGATGGCGACCGCCATGATGACCACCGGCCCCATCATCTTCCTGTACCCCTTCATCCAGCGCTACTTCATCGGCGGAATCACCGTCGGCGCCGTCAAGGGGTAGGGGCGTTTCTCGGCATACCCATTCCCGTGTACCGTCGATTCTGCGCCGCTTTGCGGCTTCGGAATATGTGAAAGGGGTTCTTTCACAAAAAAACAAAGGAGGATATACCCTATGAAAAGGTTCCTTGCACTCCTTATCGTCGCCGTCCTGGCGTTGGGCGTTTCCGCGTTCGCCGGCGAGATCTCCGTCGAGAATGCGCCGGATGTCTGGGCAGAGACCTGGGCGGACGTCGATACCTCCAACCACGTGGTCGTCAACTACATGACCACGGGCGACGCGCCCACGACAGGCGCCAACGCCGAGATGCTCGCCGAGCTCAACAAGATCCTGACGGAGAAGATCAACGCCGAGATCAACATCGTCTGGATTTCCTGGACGGACTACCTCGCGAACTACAACCTGCGCATCGCGGCGATGGACGGCTCCATCGACCTGATCGGCTCTTCCACCGACTGGCTGGACGCGTGGCCGAACGCAAAGCGCGGCGGGTTCTGCGAGCTGAGCCCCGAGCTGCTCGCCAAGTACGCGCCCGTGACCTGGGCGACCATTCCGCAGGAGCATTGGGATGTCTGCACCTACGAGGGCAACATCTACTTCATCCCCGAGAACAACTACTCCCAGTGGACGAACCACGGCTTCGCGTATCGCCTCGACTGGGCGCATGAAGCCGGATTGGAAAACGGCTGCCAGACGTGGGAAGATCTGACCGCCTACGTGAAGTACGTCAAGGAAGCCTATGGCGACACGCTGATCGCGCTGTGGGATACCGACGGCACCGCATATCCGGCGGGCGGCTACATTACCTCGTTCGTCAAGTGGCGCTCCATCGACGGCCTCGCCAGCGGCGCCATCTGGGGCGGCTATCTGGACGATCCGTATACCATCAACTGCCTCTATCTGGAGGAGACCGACAGGCTCGTCGAATACGCGCGCCTCATGAAGGAGTGGGACGAGCTCGGCGTATGGCCGACGGACGTGCTCTCCAACACCGGCGTAGACAACCGCCTCGAGTTCCGTCAGGGAAAGACCGCGCTCGAGCAGCACCACACGCAGACCTGGACGGGCCTGGTTTCGCCCAAGGCGAACAAGGACAACACCATGTACATCGACGACGAAGATGCAGACGTCGGCTTCTACTACTGGGGCAAGGAAGCCGGGTACGTGACGCGAGACCTCGTGACCCACGGCGTCGCCGCCATTTCCAACGCCTCCCCGAATGTTGAGCGCACGCTGATGGTCTACGACATGCTGCGCAACGACAGGGACTGCTACGACCTGTTCAACTACGGGCTGAAGGATCGCACCTACGCCCTCGACGAGAACGGCTATCGCTACACGCCCGATTCCTACGTGGCGGAGGTCGACGGCATCTCCACCAACTGGTGGTGGGGCAGAAACGACGCTCTGGAGATTCCCAGCGCACAGCTGAACTGGGACGCCATCAACGCACTGTACGAGGAATACGACAAGATCGCCGTCATGTACCCCTACGAGGCGTTCGTGTTTGACAACTCCATGGTGCAGTCGTACATCAACCAGTGCAACGAGACGTACAACACCTACATGAAGTACATCTGCTTCGGCCAATACGACGGAACGCCGGAGGACATTGTCGCCGAGTTCCAGAGTGCACTGCGGGCAGCCGGGGCGGACGAGGTGACGGCGGAGCTCCAGGTGCAGATCGACGCACTCTATAAGTAATACCCTCTTTACGATCGCAGGGGATAGCCGGCAAAGCTTTTGCCGGAATATCCCCCTTTCTTTATGCACACGGCTTTGCGGAGGAAGATATGAAAAGGCAGAAGATCAATACGGATTGGCGCTTTCACCTGGGGGATGCGGCGGACGCGGGTTTTATGGGCTACGACGACGGCGCATGGCGCGTGGTCGCGCTGCCGCACGACTGGGCAGTGGAGCACCCCTTCGACAGGAGCCACGCAAGCGGCACGGGGTATCTTCCGGGCGGCACGGCATGGTATCGCAGGCATTTCGAATTGGACGAATCCGTTTCGGGAAAGCGCGTGCGCCTCTCGTTTCAGGGCGTGTACAGGCACGCCAAGGTTTGGATCAACAGCAATTATCTCGGCTTTCACGCCTACGGATATACGGGATTCTCCTTCGACGTGAGCGAATTCGTGCGGCCGGGGCACAATACGATCGCCGTGCGCGTCGAGCACGAAGAGGTCGCGGATTCGCGCTGGTATACCGGAAGCGGCATCACGCGCGACGTGCTCTTGGAGATTACGGAGCCTATATGCTTTGCCGAAGACGGGATTTTTGCGTATACCCGCGCCGTACACGGCGATACGGCGCACCTCGGCATTCAATACGAAACGCTGGGCGCGGAAACCGTGCGCTTTCGATTGATAGACAAGGGCGGAAATTGCGTTTCCGAGGTGTACTCGGATGGCGCGCAAGGCACTGCGGAGATGGCGGTTTCCGCGCCGCATTTGTGGAGCCCAGATTCCTCGTATCTGTATACGCTCATCGGCGAGACGATTGCGGGCGGGCGCGTGACGGATCGCGAGGAGATCCCCTTCGGCATCCGCACCTTCCGCTTCGACGCGGACAGGGGCTTTTTCTTAAACGGCGAGAACATGAAGCTGAAGGGCGTCTGCGTGCACCACGATGCAGGCTGTCTGGGCGCGGCCGTGCCGAGGGTGGTATGGGAAAGCCGCCTGAAAAAGCTAAAGGCCATGGGCTGCAACGCCCTGCGCACCGCCCACAACCCGCCGAACCCCGATCTCCTGGATCTGTGCGACGAGCTCGGCTTCCTTGTGATGGACGAGGCCTTCGACGAATGGGAGGGCACGAAAAACAAGTGGTGGCAGGGGCACAACGTGTACCCGCCCAAGCGTTTCGGCTATGCGGAGGATTTCCCGCAGTGGCACGAGGCGGACTTGACCGCCATGGTCAAGCGGGATCGCAACCATCCCTGTATCATTTTATGGAGCATCGGCAACGAGATCGACTACCCCAACGACCCCTACGTCACGCCGCTGTTTTGCGAGGTGTTGGGCAATAACGACGCGAACAAGCCGCTCGCGGAGCGCATATACGACGTGCGCAAGCCGGATGCCGCGCGCCTTGCCACGGTGGCGAAGAAGCTGGTCGATATTGTGCATCGGCTGGACGACACGCGCCCCGTCACGAGCGCGCTGTCCTTCCCGGAGCTGTCCAACCGCACGGGATTTGCGGACGTGCTGGATTTATCCGCCTACAACTACAGGGAGCATTTTTACGACGCGGATCACGCGGCCTATCCCGACCGCGTCATTTTGGGCAGCGAAAACAGCCATGATGCGAAAGAGTGGTTCGCCGTGCGGGATCGCGACTTCATTTCCGGGCAGTTTCTGTGGACGGGCATCGACTTCTTGGGCGAGTGCCCGGGCTGGCCGGTGCGCATCAGCAGGGCGGGCGCGCTGGACCTGTGTGGCTTTGAAAAGCCCCTGTACTTCCAGCGACGGGCGCTTTGGACGGATGCGCCTTTCGCGCGCATCGCCGCGAGCCGCGCGGGCGAAGACCGGGGCGCATGGGACGAACGCTTTCGCTGGACGGGAGAAAGCGGCGAGGAAATGCGCATATCCTGCTACACCAACGAGAAGGAGGCCGAATTGTTCCTGAACGGCATATCGCTGGGTAAAAAGTGCGTCCCTGAGGACTGTCGCGTATGCTGGACAACACCCTATGTCGACGGCGAACTGCGCGTGAAGACGCCACACGCCGAAGATCGACTGTCGACGCCCGGCGCGGCGGTCAAGATCGAACTGCTGTCTCCCCGCACGGCGCTGCGGGCGGACGGCATGGACGCGGAGCAAATCGAAATGCGCCTTTTGGACGAAAACGGGTACCCGGCGCTCGACGAGGTGCTCTTCTGCCAGATCGTGGGCGACCTCGCGCTTCTGGGCATCGAAAACGGTCGCCCCGACGACCTTACTCCCTACAGCGCCGCATACCGCAGTACGCTCGACGGGCGGGCGGTGTGCTACGTCCGTGCGGGCACAATGGCGGGGCGCGCCGCGCTGCACGTGTGGACGCGCTCGGGCCTTTCGGCGAAGCTCTGCTTCGCGCTCGAATAACCCCCCTGCATATCAAAAACCCCTCCTGAAGGCTTGCCTTCGGGAGGGGTTTTCTTGTGTAAACGGTTTCGCGCTCAGCCCTTGATCGAGCCGATCATGACGCCCTTTACGATATGCTTCCGCAGGAAAAGTCACCGTCGTCGTCATGCGCAGTGTCGCCGCCGTGTAGCTCCTTGGCGGCGCTTCGGCGGCATCCGAGCCGGTCATGGAGGTGCGTTTCGCCCGGCTGATCGGTGCTTTTAGGATGCAGATCGCGGTGCGCATCCTTGGTGCAGAAGAAGGACCTACGCGGTGATTTCCGGGATGGTATTTGACAGACAGTCGACCGTTCGGGCGATGCATTTTCTCCTCACCATCTTCAACGCATTCAATGGCCGGCGAGAAGACATTGGACATCGGGGAGATAAATGCCCTTACAGCAGACGTAACACGGTGGTTACGCAAATGTCCGGGTAAATTTCATCCGCCCCGTGTCATCCGGATCGACCCATTCATCACGTTTCGGAAACCTTAAAACGCGTATCGAATGCCCTCGCGCAGCCGACGGATGGATTCGTCCAATTGTACCCCCTCCGTGATCTGCATGATGTTGCGCTCGATGAGGTCCGCGTGGAATTTGTCGATCTCCTTCTCGCGCGCTTCGCTCTTTTCCTCTTTCAGCAGTGCCCAGTAGCGAATCGGGAGCGCCGCGGAGAACACGCGCTCGTAGACGATGTCGTCCTCGGCGAGGGAGAGCGCCTCTTCAAAGAGTGAGAGTGCCCTTTCAATGTCCTCTTTGCGGAGGTATTCGTTCCTCGGCGGGTCGTAAATGCCGAAATGCGTTTCGGGCGAGGCCTCCATGCGCGCCTCCAGAAGGTCGAAGTACGCCTGCACCTTGGGCGCAGCGTTTCCGTAATACCCTTCGATAAAATCCGCGACCAGCGGCCTGTGATCCTGATAGGGGTTCCAGAGCAATTTTGCGAGCACCCAGCTCTTGAGCTCTATGAACTCCGTCCGCCCCCACGGGGACGTGGAACCCTCCTCGAAGATGCCCTTGACGTTGTTTTTGATAAAATAGCGGATGTTCGGCGCCAGCACATGGAAATTCGGGAAGGGCATCACGTGGTGACGGAAATTGACCACGTAATCCCACACGTACAGCCGCTCGCAGACCTTTGCCCAGCCCTCCAGGTCGCGCTGGAACGAATCGCCGTGGATGCGGTCGGCAAAGCTCATGATGTCGTCGCATTCCTCAAGCGGATGCGCGAAGCAGCACTCGATGGAGCACAGCCTGACGCACACATTGTGCCGCGGGCGGATCGCCTTGGGCGGGGTGCGGGTGTACTGGTATGCGAGGGTATCGATGACCGCGTTCGGATAGTCCTTTTCGACACTCTCCGCGATGCGGTTCACAAAGTGGATCAGGCTGCCCGCATGCGAGCCTTCCCTCTCGTCGAGCGCGCGGCACTTTTCGCAGGTGCAGGGGTTATACCAGTCGTTCTGCGACACGGAAAAGATGGAGGCTTCGGGATGCTCGCGAATCCATCCCTTCACCTTTTCGGTGCATATGGAAATCACGTCCTCGTTCGTGAGGCACAGCTGCGTCCTTTCGCGAATGCGCTGCCCGTCCACCTCGGAGAAGTACTCGGGGTGCTCGTCGAAGTAGTCCTTCGGGTCCATCAGCAGGGCAAACGTATGCACGAAGGGGTAGTACTTGATTTGCCCGCCCAAATGTTTGTAGAGCTTGTGCGCATTTCCGTTGCTGCGGTTGCGCGCCGCCCACGGGCCGTCCATCGCGTTGCCGCAGAAGTACGTCTCGCGGTACTCCAGAATCGGCACTTCCCTGATGTCTATCGCGTCCAATTCGATCGTGGGCTTTTGGGGGATTTTCGACACCGCCGGCGCGTACCAGCGGCAGCCGCAGAACCTCTCCAAAAACTCGTATACGCCGTAGAGCGTGCCGCGCGGCCTGTCGCCCGCGATCACGATGTTCTCGCCCACCGTGCGAATGATGAAGCCGTCGCTTTTCAGCGCTTCCTTCTCCAGGTCGATGCCGATGCGCTTCAGATATGCGGGGCTGCCAACGATGATTGCAGGTTCCGGAACCGTTTCGCCCGGGATCCACGCGAAGTTCGCGCCGGTAACCTGCATGAGCGTTCTGGAGAGCTCCTCCGCCGCAAAGATTTCCGATTCGATGCAGTCATTGCCGTACCAAACAGAATACCTCGTCTTGCCGTTTTGCGCAAGGTACATAAGATCACTCCTTTTCATACATCGCACGGTCGACCGCCGTGCGAAATGAAGTATTTTCCCGAACAATGAAACGCTTGATTCGATGTGGTTCGCGCACAGGGAGGGTTCCTAAGACAGCCCGCTGTCAGAGCAGCCTCAGATTCATCCCTGTCCCGGGTATCGACGCTGTACAGACTTCGGACCGTACGGAGAAAAATAGGACAAAACCTTTTCGTTTCATGCGGTTATGCCGTTACAATAGATTTTAGTCTATCGCATCGCATTTGTCAACCGCAAAATTCAGATTGTGGATATAGAGCCGTTCGACGCGGACACACTGCGCGTTTTTCAAGCAATTTTCGCGCGGGTGATTGTATTCTCGCCGGAGAATTGTTATAATAGATGTGACGCGGCGAACCCCTCGGGATTGTCTCGCCGAAACACGCAGAGGAGGCATTTCACATGAAGACCATGATGAACGCCCTTGTCAAGACCGAGCGCGGCAAGGGATTGCTTCTCAAAAAAATGCCCGTGCCCGTGCCGGGGCTGGGCGAAGTGCTCATCAAGGTGCACAAAACCGCCATATGCGGCACGGATGTGCATATCTATAACTGGGACCCGTGGAGTCAGGAAAACATCCGGCCGCCGGTGATCACGGGGCACGAATACGTGGGCGAAATCGCCGCCCTCGGGGAGGGCGTCACGCAGTATCGCATCGGCCAGATCGTGTCCGGCGAAGGACACATCGTGTGCGGACACTGCCGCAACTGCCGCGCCGGCAACGGCCAGTGGTGCGAAAAGACCAAGGGCGTGGGCGTGAACCGCGATGGCGCCTTTGCGGAATATCTGACGCTCCCCGCATACAACGTCATCCCGATCCCGGACGGCATCGATGAAGAGGTCGTCGCATTCTTCGACGCCTTCGGCAACGCCACGCACACGGCGCTGATGTTCGACGTGATCGGCGAGGACGTGCTCGTCGCGGGCGCTGGCCCCATCGGCATCATGGCGGCCGCCATATGCCGAAAAAACGGTGCGCGCAGCGTGGTGGTGACCGATTTGAACGATTACAGGCTCGAAATCGCCAGGAAAATGGGCGCGACGCGCACCGTGAACGTCACCCGCGAAAAGCTCACGGACCTCTACGGCGATCTCAGAATGGTGGAGGGCTTCGACGTGGGGCTCGAGATGAGCGGCAGCGCCGCGGCACTCAACACCATGATCGGGCATATGCGAAACGGCGGCAAGATCGCGCTATTGGGCATTCAGCAGCCGGGCGTCGAAATCAACTGGAACCACGTCATCATGAAGGGGCTCACGCTGCAGGGCGTGTATGGGCGCAAGATGTTTGAAACGTGGTATAAGATGATCACCATGGTGGAGGGCGGGCTGGACCTCACCCCGCTCATCACGCACCGCTTCAGCTATAAGGACTTTGAAAAGGGCTTTGAGGCCATGAACAGCGGCATGGCGGGCAAGGTCATCTTAGACTGGACGCATATCGACGAGGAGGATTGATTTTCATGAAGGAAGCGTTTAAGCGCTACGAGGCGGAGCTCGAAGCCATCCGCGCGGCGGGCACCTTTAAGGACGAGCGCATTATCACGACCCCGCAGCGCAGCCGCATAGACACCACCGCCGCCAAAAACGTGGTGAACATGTGCGCAAACAACTACCTGGGGCTCTCCGACAACCCGCGCATCATCGAGGCCGCAAAGAAGAGCTACGACCGCTGGGGCTACGGCCTTTCCAGCGTGCGCTTCATTTGCGGCACGCAGGCGCTGCACAAGTCGCTGGAGAAAAAGATCGCGGACTTCTTGGGCATGGACGATACGATTCTCTATTCCTCCTGCTTCGATGCCAATGGCGGCCTGTTCGAGGTGCTGCTCGGCAAGGAGGACGCCATCATCTCCGACGAACTCAACCACGCGAGCATCATCGACGGCGTGCGCCTTTGCAAGGCGATGCGCTACCGCTATAAGAACAACGACATGGACGACCTTGCGGAAAAGCTCGCCGAGGCGAAGGAAGCCGGCGCGCGCACGATCATTATCGCGACCGACGGCGTGTTCTCCATGGACGGCTTCATCGCAAACCTGCGCGGCATCTGCGACCTCGCGGAGCAGTACGACGCGCTGGTCATGGTGGACGACAGCCACGCCGTGGGCTTCATGGGCGAGCACGGCAGGGGGACGCCGGAATACTGCGGCGTAACGGAGCGCGTGGATATCATCACGGGGACGCTCGGCAAGGCGCTCGGCGGCGCGAGCGGCGGGTATACCGCGGCGCGGCAGAGCATCGTGGATCTCCTTCGCCAGCGCAGCAGGCCCTATCTCTTCTCCAACACGCTCGCGCCCGCAATCGCAGCGGCGGCGTGCGAGACGTTCGACATGCTCACGGAATCCACCGCGCTTCGCGACCGCGTGCACGAAAACACCGCCTATTTCCGAAAGGAACTGGGAAAGCTGGGCTTTGACGTGCCCGAGGGGACGCACCCCATCGTGCCCGTCATGCTCTACGATGCGCGCATCGCGCAGGAATTCGCCGCGCGCATGCTCGAAAAGGGCGTGTACGTGGTCGGCTTCTCCTATCCGGTGGTGCCCATGAACAAGGCGCGCGTGCGCACGCAGGTCTCCGCAGCGCACACGAAGGAGGACCTGGATTTCGCCATCCGCTGCTTCGCGGAAGTCAAAATGGAAATGGGCATATAATGACAAAAGAAGGTGAGTATTTCGTGGAGCGCAAAACGCCTCTATACGACATCCACGTCGCCGAGGGCGGCAAAATCGTGCCCTTCGCGGGCTATCTCCTGCCGGTGCAGTACGCGACCGGCGTCGTGACGGAACACATGGCGGTTCGCGAAAAAGCGGGGCTTTTCGACGTGTCCCACATGGGCGAGATCGCGTTTACGGGAAAAACCGCGCTGAAGACGCTAAACCACATCTTTACCAACGATTTTACCGGCATGAAGGCGGGCCGCGTGCGCTACAGCGTGATGTGCAACGAGCGCGGCGGCTGCATAGACGACGTGTTGGTGTATAAATTCAGCGAGGAGGACTATCTCGTCGTCGTCAACGCCTCCAACCGCGAAAAAGATTTTGCGCACATGGCGGCGAACGTGCTCGAGGGCACCGAGATTCGGGATATTTCCGATTCCGTGGCGCAGGTGGCGATTCAGGGGCCGGCTGCGAATGCGATTATGGAAGAGCTTCTCCCCAAGGAGAGCATCCCGCAAAAATACTATACGGCGCTGCGCGATGTGGAAATCAAAAACATGCGCTGCATGATCTCCCGCACGGGCTACACGGGAGAGGACGGCTTTGAGATTTACACCGCAAACGAAAACGCCGAACCCCTGTGGAAGACCCTGCGGGCGGCGGGCGAGCAATACGGGCTCATCCCCTGCGGGCTTGGCGCGCGCGACACGCTGCGGCTGGAGGCGGGGATGCCGCTGTACGGCCACGAGATGGATGAGGACATCACCCCGTTCGAGGCTGGGCTGGGCTTCAGTGTGAAGTTGGACAAGGCGGAATTCATCGGCAGATACGCCCTCATTTCCGCAAAAGAACCTGCGCGAATCCGCGTGGGGCTTTCGGTCACGGGAAGGGGCATCTTGCGCGAGCATCAGGACGCGTTTATCGGAGAAGAACGCATCGGCGCCACCACTTCCGGCACCTTCTGCCCGTATGTCGGTAAGGCCGTCGCCATGGCCTTAGTGGATAAAAAGCACACCGCGCTTGGAACCGCCATCGAGGTAGATGTGCGCGGGCGCCGCGTCGCCGCCGAAATCGTACCCCTGCCGTTCATCGACGAAAAGGCTTGAAAACAGTAAGGAGGATATCATCATGGCAAACTATCCCGAGAACCTGAAGTACTCCAAATCGCACGAATGGGTGAAAGAGGAGGACGGCCTTCTCGTAGTCGGCCTCACGGAATTCGCCGCGAACGCCCTGGGCGACATCGTGTTTATCCAGCTTCCGCAGGCGGATGACGAGGTCACCGCGGGCGAATCCTTCGCGGACGTGGAGTCCGTCAAGGCCGTTTCCGACGTGTACAGCCCCGTCTCCGGCAAGGTGGTCGAAGTGAACGAGGCGCTGCTCGACGCGCCCGAACAGGTGAATGAGGATCCCTACGGCGCGTGGTTCATCAAGGTCGAGGGCACCGTCGCAGAGGATGAACTGATGGATTCCGTCGCCTACGAGGCCGTATGCGCCGCCGAGGAGGAAGCATAATGGCAGGTTATATCCCCTCCACGAAGGAGGAGCGGCAGCGGATGCTGGAAGATATCGGCTATTCCTCTGTGGAAGAGCTGTATCGCGACGTGCCCGATTCCGCAAAGCTGAAAGAGCTGCACATCCCCGAGGGCTTAAGCGAGATGGAAGTCGCCTCCGCCGTCTCCGCCATGGCGGAAAAGAACGTGCGCTATCGGCACATCTTTCGCGGCGCGGGCGCGTACGACCACTACATCCCCTCTGTCGTGAAGGCCGTGACCTCCAAGGAGGAATTTCGAACGGCGTACACCCCGTATCAGGCGGAGATCAGCCAGGGGATATTGCAGTCCATCTTCGAGTACCAGACGCAGATTTGCGAACTGACCGGCATGGACGTTTCCAACGCCTCCGTATACGACGGCGCGACCGCCGCAGCCGAGGCGGTCATGATGTGCCAGGAGAACAGAAAGACCGGCGTGCTGCTCCCCGATACGGCGGACCCGCAGGCAATCGAGGTCATCAAGACCTATTGCGAAAGCCGCAGCGTCCCCGTGACGGTGCTCCCCTCCGCAGACTATGCACTAAATATCGGTGCCCTTGAGGACGCACTCAAGGGAAAGCCCGCCTGCGTATACATCCAGAGTCCGAATTTCTACGGGGTGATAGAGGATGTACAAGCGATCGCCTCCGCCGCACACGCCGCCGGCGCGAAGGTCATCATGGGTGCAAACCCCATTTCCTTGGGGCTTTTGAAAACTCCGGGCGAATGCGGCGCCGATATCGCCGTGGGCGATGGACAGCCTTTGGGCATGCCGCTGGGCTATGGCGGGCCCTATCTGGGGTTCATTGCGTGCAAAGCGCCCCTCATGCGAAAGCTGCCCGGGCGCATCGTCGGCGAGACGGCGGATAAGGACGGCAGGCGCTGCTTCGTGCTCACGCTGCAGGCGCGGGAACAGCACATCCGCCGCGAAAAGGCATCCTCGAGCATCTGTTCCAACCAGGCGCTCTGCGCCATGACGGCGTCCGTATACCTCGCCGCCATGGGGCCTAACGGGCTGAAGCGCGCGGCGGAAAATTCCGCATCGCACGCGCACTATCTCGCATCTCTCTTAAGCGACATCCCCGGCTTTGCGCCGAAGACGAATAAGCCCTTCTTCCACGAATTCGTCTCCTCCTGCCCCGTATCGCCTAATGCGCTGCAAGAGCGGCTGGATCGCGAAGGGATTTTGGGAGGGCTGCCCGTCGAGGGCGGCATCCTCTGGTGCTGCACCGAAAAGAACACGAAGAGCCAGATCGATCGCCTGGCGGAAATCTGCAGGGAGGTGAGCGGGAAATGAAGCTTTTGTTTGAACGGAGCCGAAAGGGGCGCGGACAGTGCCTGATTCCGGCGTGCGATACGCCCGCCTTCTCGTTCGACCCCGCGCTGCTGCGCGCCGAAGCGCCGAAGCTTCCGGAGATTTCCGAGGTCGACCTAAGCCGCCATTATACGCAGCTCGCCAAGCAGACGCACGGCGTGAACGACGGGTTTTATCCGCTCGGTTCCTGCACGATGAAGTACAACCCCCAAATCAACGAGGAGATGGCATCGCACCCCGGCTTCACCGGCATCCACCCGCTGCAAAGCGAAGAGACGGCGCAGGGCTGCATGGAGCTGCTCTATACGCTCGAAAAGCTCCTGTGCGAGATCACGGGCATGGACGGCATGACCTTTCAGCCCGCGGCGGGCGCGCACGGCGAATACACGGGGCTTTTGCTCATCCGCCGCTACCACCAGTCCCGAAACGACGCGGCGCGCACGAAGATCATCGTGCCGGACTCCGCGCACGGCACCAACCCCGCATCGGCGGTGATGGCGGGCTTCTCCGTCGTCTCCGTGCCTTCCGATGACAGGGGCTGCGTGGATCTGGACGCCTTGCGGGCGGCGGTCGGGCCCGATACCGCGGGGCTTATGCTCACCAACCCCAACACGCTTGGGCTGTTCGACCCCAATATCTTGGAGATCACCGAGATCGTCCACCATGCGGGCGGCCTGTGCTACTACGACGGCGCAAACCTGAACGCCATCATGGGGCGCGTGCGCCCGGGCGATATGGGCTTTGACTGCGTGCACCTGAACCTGCACAAAACCTTCTCCACCCCGCACGGCGGCGGCGGCCCCGGCAGCGGCCCCGTGGGCTGCAAGGCGTTTTTGGAGCCGTTCTTGCCGAAGCCGCGCATCCGCGAGGAAAACGGCGCGTACCGCTTTTACGACCCCGAGTGCTCGATGGGGCAGGTGCGCTCCTTCTACGGCAACTTCCTCGTGAACGTGCGCGCGCTGACCTACATCCTCATGCTGGGCAAGCAGGGCATCCCCGAAGCCGCCGCGGGCGCGGTGTTGAACGCCAACTACCTGATGCACAGGCTGAAGGGCGCATATGATATGTCCCACGACGCCATCTGTATGCACGAATTCGTCATGACGCTGGAGCGCCTGAAGCGCGAAACCGGCGTTTCCGCCATGGACGTCGCCAAGCGCATGCTCGATTTCGGCATCCATCCGCCGACGATGTACTTCCCGCTGATCGTGCACGAGGCGCTGATGGCAGAGCCCACCGAGACCGAGAGCCGCGAGACGTTGGACGAGGCGGCGGACATCTTCCTGCGCATTTTGGAAGAAGCCCACGCTGATCCCGAGCTGCTGCACGGCGCACCGCACGATTGCCCCGTCGGGCGGCCGGACGAGGTCGCGGCTGCGCGCAACCCGGTGCTTCGCTACAACTTCGGGCAGTAACGCTCCCCTTCGCCGCGCGGCTTCTTCGCTGCGCGGCTTTTTTGCATGGACACAGAAAATCCTGTCTAAATACATTTTTTAGACAGGATACAGTGCTGAAGGCGGGACTCGAACCCGCACGCCGAAAAGGGCAAAGGATTTTAAGTCCCCTGCGTCTGCCATTCCGCCACTCCAGCATCGAAGGGGATTATACCACAGCGGGGGCATCCGCGCAAGCTCTCCATCGTAAAAACGCCAAATATTGTCGTTTCGATACCGGGAATCGGCGCAACACGCAATCGCGGTCTTGCGACCATTTGCACGTCTATACGCGCGCCACCCTCAAAATATTCGCAGTACCAAGGCAACACGAAATCGCTTCGTCATCGGCCATTTCGGAGACCTTCTTCATGCGATTAGGAAGATACGCGGCGCCCCCGCGGGAAATCTTCGCCAAAAGCTTTCTGCCTTTCATTCGCTCGGTCTCCCTCCTTGGGAGCCTTTCGATTTTACCCGTTCTTCTTGCTCGGCTGTTCTCATTTTCATGTTTGTGTGGTATCATGCTTTCGGTTGGTTCCGCGCACTTCACCGCAGTATGCCCGACGGGACGCACCGAACAACAACGCGACAGGAGGTTTTTTCATGCGCATCACGCAACCCGCTTTTCTCGGCAACGGCGCGTCGCTCAAGGGCGCGCTGCACTCCCACTCCACCCGCTCCGACGGCAGGGACACGCCGGAGGAAGTGCTCCGCAAGTACAGGGAAAACGGCTTCGATTTCGTGTCGCTCACCGACCACCGCATCTACAACTTCAAGAATTTCGCGCCAGATACGAACCTCACCATCATTCCCGGCATGGAATACGACATGAACCTGTCCGAGAGGGACGGCTTTCGCTGCTTTCACGTCGTCTGCATAGGCGATGCGGAAGGCAACGGCTTTACGCAGGATCAGCGGTTTGAAAGCGCCGCCGTCGCCGACCAGTTTGCGGCGCAGCCCTATCTGGACTACATCCATGCGAACAACAACATGACCATTTACTGCCACCCCGAGTGGAGCGGCACGCCTGCGAGGTATTTCGACCAAATGCGCGGCAATTTCGCGATGGAGATTTGGAACAGCGGCTGCGCGATGGTAAACGACATGGACACAAACGCCGCCTGCTGGGATGAACTGCTCTTTTCGGGGCAGAAAATCTTCGGCGTCGCGACGGACGACGGGCACAGCATGGCGCACCATGCCAAGGGCTGGGTCACGGTCAACGCGGAAAACAACGTCACCGCGATCTTATCCGCACTCCGCGCGGGCGCGTTCTATTCCTCCTGCGGGCCGAAATTCTTCGATTTTTCCGTGGAGGACGGCTTCGTCTTCGTCAAATGCTCGCCCGTGAAGCGGCTCAAGCTCGTCAGCATGTGCCACCCCACCTATATGCAGGAGGGCGAGAACATCACGGAGGCGAAAATCGAAATCGGCAATCGCCTCAGCCAGTACCGCTATCTGCGCATCGAAATCATGGACGATGCGGGCCGCCGCGCGTGGACAAACCCCATCTTTATAGACAAAGACATCAGGATTTGACGGGGCGCTGCAGGCTGATTCGCCCGACCCTTCCCGCGCGGAATTCGTCGAGCACCAGCGCCGCACCGCGATCGGTATCCAGCCTGCCGCCGGAGAGCAGCCAGCCCCTCCCCCGGCAGGCTTCTTCGAGCAGCGACGGCGCGTTCAGAGATTCCTCCGTCAGCTGAAACCGCGCGGAGGTCGCTTTCCAATCGATGGACGAAAGCAGCCGCAAAAGCTCCTCCGCGAGCGATTCGGAATCCATGATCTGGTCTCTGATCGAGCCGAGGTACGCGAGCAGCTTCGCGTCCGACTGCACGTCGAGTTTTGGCCAGAGCATCCCCGGCGTATCCAGAAGCTCGAGATATTGCCCGATCTTGACCCATTGGTTCGCCCGCGTGACCCCGGGCCTGTCGGAGGTCTTCGCGATCGACCTGCCGCGGATGCGGTTGATGAAGGTCGATTTGCCGACGTTGGGAATGCCGATGATCATCATGCGCACGGTCTTGTTTGCGCCGCGCGCGCGCATCCTCTCGACCGACGGCGCAGAAAGCTCCTCGATCATGGCGAGGATGTCCCTGGTTTTGCCGCCGGTCGCGTTGCATTTGAGCGCGCGCAAGCCCTGCGCCCTGAAGTGCGCGAGCCACTGCTGCGTGACGCCGTCATTGGCAAGGTCAGCCTTATTGAGCACCAAAACGCGCGCCTTGCCGCGCGTGAGCATATTTAGATCGGGATTGCGCGTCGCCGAGGGTGCGCGCGCATCGCACAATTCGATGACCGCGTCCACCGCGCGAATCTGCGGCTCCAACAGCCGCCGCGCCCTCGCCATGTGACCCGGGTACCAGTTGATATCAGCCATAGTTCCCTCCCCTATAGAAAACAAAAGCCGCATATGCGGCTCTTTGTTGTTTGTAAATTACCTCTCTCTGACCTTGGCTGCCTTGCCGCTGCGCTCGCGCAGGTAGTACAGCTTAGCGCGACGCACGCGCCCCCTGCGTATGACCGTAATGGAATCGACGCGCGGGGAATGCAGCGGGAACGTACGCTCGACGCCGACGCCGTAGGAAGTGCGGCGCACGGTGAACGTCTCCCTCGAGCTGCCGTTGCGGCGGGCAATCACGACGCCCTCAAACGCCTGAAGGCGCTCGCGCGTTCCCTCGACGACCTTTACCTGCACGCGCACGGTGTCGCCGATCGAAAACACTGGAACATCGGGGCGCATCTGCGCGCTCTCGATGGAACGGATGATCTCATTCATGGGAAGTATCCTCCTCTCCTCAAGGACGTTCTTATCCGGCTTTATACGGACAGCGGACCGTCCGAAGTCACCTAATTATAATATCACATCTTCCCCGCCTTCGGCAAGCATCTTTTTGTAAAAAATTGCGTTGTAAACGGGGGCAGCGGTCGCTGCTATGTCCTCTGTCGCCGCACGGCACCATTGGGAAGCAACCGACGGGCGGTGCAGCGGCGATACGGGATAACGCATTATGCCGCGGCTTCTTGCTCCGATGCCTTTTCGGCACCGGTCTCCCCTTCGGACTCCTCGGGGTTCGGCTCTTCGGAGTTCGGTTCCTCGGGGTTTGGTTCTTCAGGATTCGGCTCCTCAGGACTCGGCTCCTCGGAGTTCGGCTCTTCGGGATTCGGTTCCTCGGGATTCGATTCTTCAGGATTCGGCTCCTCAGGACTCGGCTCCTCGGGATCCGGTTCCTCGGGGTTCGGCTCCTCGGGATCCGGTTCCTCGGGGTTCGGCTCCCCCTCCGTATCGTCGTCGAAGAGCGCCTCCCACGCGCCGTTTGTCGTATCGAGCACATCGCCGGAGACCGTCTTGACGTTTCCGAAATAGTCCTTCAGCTCGATTTCGACCCGATCCGGCACAACGTCGATTTCCGGCGCGAATGCCTTGACGACCCTTCCGATCAGATTCGCGTTTTCGGGGTACTCTCCGTCCTTGACGAACGCCATGCCGTATTCCCCGTCCCCTCTGTTGCGGATGTGGGACGTATTCAGCTCGACCTCCGAAAGCACCGCGCCGTCGCCATAGAGCCTGACCGCCATTTTGTCGATCATCTCCGCATCGGTTACGCGCATGCCGACGCGGATACCCGAACAGGTTTCGCCATGCATCGTCTCAAACGCGCTGCATTCGACGTCGCTGGTCATCTCGTACTTTTCAAACAGGCTCTCCCACGAAATCCTGTCGCCGTTTTTGTCCGTGTCCTCCTCGTATCCTGCATACGGCACGGTGAAGGATCTACCACTTCGCTCCACGACGGTGATCTCCGCGCGCGTGATCGGCGCATCGACCGAATACTTCTCGATGCGGAAATGCCAAATGGGATTCGAGCCGAAATAGAACGTGCCGCGCCGCACATAAAAGGGGCAGGAAAACGTGCCCGCCTCGCAGCCGCGATACGGATTATCTATCGTAAAGTTCTTTGCAACCTTATCGCTTCCCGCATATAGGGTAACGGTCATCCGCCTGACATTGCGCGGCTCCTCAAACCTACAGGAGAATTCCAGCCCATAATAGTCACGCCCCTTATGCGTCCGGATGCGTGGCGCACCGAAACCCGAAGAGTTGACGCCGCATATCGATGCCCATGTCAAATCCGCGGTCGTTTCGGGGGAAACGATTTCCCACTCGCGCGCATAGCCGTATACATCCGTCACCATGACGACCGCCCTGTACGGCGCAGCATTCGCTTTTCGGGCGAAAAGCCTCTGCTTCCAGCCGCTCTCGCCCGCATACGAGCCGTATTTGCAGACGAACGGGACGCTAAAGGAGACCGTTCCCTCCCCCGAAAGAGGCGCAGGTGACAGAGTGTTCGTCGCGAGCCGCTTCCCCCTTGCCGTATACAGCTTCGTCTTGATTGCACGGATGCATTCCGCGCCGAACAGTTCCCATTCCAGATCGACGCCCGAATAGCGGTCGTCCTTATGCAGCGCAAAGCGCGTGATTTTCACCTCAATGCCGTATTCTCCCGCTTCAAACAGGGACGCCCAGCTCTTCCCGTCCGCATGGATGGAGAAAACGGTCTTTTCCGCGATCGCGCCGTTTTTCGCCGTCGCGCGCAGGACGATATAGGACGGCTCTACATTCGGTTTTGGCGCGTATCTCCTTCTCGTCCAGCGCGCATCCTGCGGCTGCAGCCCCGTCGCGGTGTGGAGCGCATACGCGATGTTCCCATCCCGCCAGACGGCTTCGTCCACAGTGCTCGCCCGCGCGATGCGCCTTTTTTGGGCGGTATACACCTCGATCTCGATCTTTTTGCACTCCTCGGCGCGGGAGAGCGTAAAGGAAATGTCGATCCCGCGATAAGCGGAATCGTCGCGAAGTGCTGCGCTCGCGCTTTCGATTTGCATCTTCGTCGTCGGCAAGAGAATCTCCCTCCACGAGACGGGCATATCGATTTGCGTGCGCGAAGCTGTATGCTTTTTCCCGTACAAATCAGTAACCGTCAGGATGACCTTTTTCGGGGGAAGATTCTTACAGGGTTTGAACGCGGTATATGTCCAGTCCGGGCTCCCCGCTTCATTATCTCCCGCCGCGACAAACGGCAGCGAGAATTCCTCCGTGCCGGAAATCTCCTTCGTCGCGGAGACGAGGAGCCTATTTCCGCTGTAGAGCGCGACTTTCGCGTTCTTTACGATGCCCTCCGCCGCAGACACCTTGCCAGTCACTTCGATGCCGCCGTACCGGGCATCCTTGTGCCCTTTCGCTCCGGCAACCGAAAGCGTGATGCCCAAATCCTGCGCAGCAAAAAGCGCTTTGTACTCCTTTTTCTGCGCCGAAGTGAGCCGCATTTCGCGCTTCGCGATCTTTCCGCTTGCATCCGTAACGAGGATTCTGACCCCTGTCAAAGGCCTGCGCGCGCGGAAAGCGAAGTCGGAAAAGCTCCAGTTTTCCGCTTCCGGCGCGGAAAGCCCCGCCCTTCCGACAAACGACACCGCATGGCTTCCGTCCTCCAACAGGGAAATGTCCTTCGCCGTCGCGGTCGCAAGCGCCGCCCTTCCGCTGAGGAGAACGACCCTTACGTCTCGAGCGGAAGAAAGGTTTTCCGCATCGAAGGCGACATCCACGCCCAGATAATCCGCGCCGGAATGTATCGAAACGCCCCGCGCATCGAGGGCAATGTGCGGCTGCGTCGAAAGCGGCGCGGGAAGGGCATTTCCTTCACCCCACTCCGCCTCCGCATGGATGGCATTTTCCGTATTGCATATGCATACACTTGCGCCGGTTCCACCTGCCTGTGCTGAGATTGCCAAGAGCAAGAGCAGCATGCAGAGCGCGACGGGAGGCAGCTTTCGAATATGCATGGAATCCTCCTGTATCCAGAAATAACGCTTTGAAAAGAAATATAGCATATATCGGCACGATTTGCAACCCTATGCCCGTAAATACGGCGATATAGGTCTACGCATCCGCATACCGCTCGACGCGAAGGCGCAATTTGTATTTGTCCCGAAGGCGCGCGATGTCCTGCATCATCGGCGATTTGTGGTGCGCATCGAGCGCCGCCTGGTCGCGCCATCGGTCGATCAGAAGCACGGTGTGCGGGTCGTCCATGGGAAAGAAGTATTCGTACCGTTCGCACCCCTCCTGCGCGCGGACGCGTTGGACGACGCCCGAGGAAACCATCTCCTGTGCAAAGCGCCTCGCGCTGTCCCCCTCCCCCGTGTAGTACAGATTGATCGTCAGCGACATGATCCCAATCCCCTTTCTCCAAATTGCTTCAAACCCATTATACCATAAGTTTCCGTAAAAATGTGATATTGTCACATATTTTTTCCTCCAAAAGTGATATACTATAATATCAACTATAAAAAGGGAGTGTATGTAATGAAAATTGTCATCGTCGGCGGCTCGGCGGGCGGCGCGACCTGCGCCGCAAGGCTTCGGAGACTGGATGAGAAGGCAGAGATCGTCGTCATAGAGCGCGGCGAACACGTATCCTATGCCAACTGCGGCCTGCCGTATTATGTGGGCGGCGTCATTCAGGAAAAGAGAGCACTGCTCGTACAGACGCCCGACGCCCTGAGAAACAAGTATCTCCTCGATATCCGCACGGAGAGCGAAGTCGTGCACATCGACAGGGAGAATAAGCGCGTCACCGTAAGAAGCGGCAGCGCGGAATATACCGAAAAATACGATACACTGGTTCTCGCGACCGGCTCCACGCCGCTGCGCCCGAAAATCCCCGGGATCGACTCCAAGAGGATTCACACCCTCTGGACGGTTCCGGATGCCGCGGCGGTCAAGGAAATGGCGGATGAAAGCAAGAGCGCGGTCGTGGTCGGCGGCGGCTTTATCGGCATGGAGGTCGCGGAAAACCTGCTCGAAAAGGGCTTGGACGTGACCATCGTCGACGCAGCGGATCAGATTCTCGCACCCATGGATTTCGAGATGGCGAAGGTTTTGGAGCAACAGGTGCGGCGCAAGGGCGCGCAGCTGATCCTCTCCGACGGGATTCAGGGCTTTGCGGAGACGGACGGAGGCATCCGCGTCACCTTGTCCAGCGGCAAGGAGCTTTCTGCCGACATGGCGGTGCTCAGCATCGGCATCCGCCCCAATACCGCGATCGCGAAGGAGGCGGGGCTCACCCTGTCCGACCGCGGCTTCGTGGAAGTGGACGGGCATATGCGCACGAACGACCCCGCGATCTATGCGTGCGGCGACATCGCGCGATATGATGACATCGTCCTGGGCGACAGGACGACCGTGCAGCTCGCGGGCCCCGCGAACCGTCAGGCGCGCATCGTCGCGGACAACATCGCGGGCATCCCCTCGGTATTCCGCGGCACACAGGGAACGTCTGTCGCGCTGATCTTCGGTCTCACCGCGGCGTCCACCGGCGCGAACGAAAAGATGCTCGTGCGCAAGGGCCTCAAAAAGGGCGTGGACTACGAGAGCGTGATCCTCACGCAGAACAACCACCCCGGCTACTATCCCGGCGTCGCGCAGATGATCATCAAGCTCATCTTCTCCAAGGACGGCGAGAAGGTTTACGGCGCGCAGATCGTCGGCGGAGAGGGCGCGGACAAGCGGCTGGACGTGATCGCAGCTTCGATGCGCCTCGGGGCGACCGTGCGCGACCTGTGCGAACTGGAACTCGCCTACAGCCCCGTGTATTCCTCGCCGAAGGACCCCGTGAACATGGCAGGCTTCGTCGCGTCGAACGTGCTGGACGGAATGGTGCGCTTCTGCGACTGGAGGTTCGACGTGCCGAACGCGCAGATTCTGGACGTGCGCGAGGACGTGGAGCGCATGGCGTATTCGCTCCCGACCGCGATCCCCATGCCTCTGGGCACCGTGCGGCAGAACCTCGATAAACTGAAAAAAGACGCGCCCATCGTCATCTTCTGCGCGATCGGCGCGAGGGCGTACACGGCGGCGCGCATCCTCTCGCAAAACGGCTTTAAGGACGTATACGTCTATCCCGGCGGGCTCAAGGTATACCGCGCGACGCACGAAGAGCCCGAGCCGCCCCGCGCGGAGAAAGCCCCGCCCGCTCCGAAAAAGTCGAATGCGGAACCTGCCAAGGCGATCGAACTGAACTGCAGCGGACTGCAGTGCCCCGGCCCCCTGATGAAGCTGTACGAAACCATGAACGGAATGCGCGACGGGGAAATGCTGCGCATCCGCGCGACCGACCCGGGCTTCCCGGTGGATGCGGAGGCGTGGTGCAGGAGGACGGGCAACACCTTCCTCGGCTCCGTCGCCGAGGGCAGCGAATACTCCGTGCTGGTTCAGAAGGGCAAGAGCGCTTCCGCGCCGGATATCGTCGAAGCGGAGGACGCAAACGGCAAGACGATCATCGTCTTTTCCGGCGATTTCGACAAGGTGATGGCGAGCTTCATCATCGCAAACGGCGCTGCCGCGATGGGGCGCAAGGTCACGATGTTTTTCACCTTCTGGGGTCTGACCGCGCTCAGGCGCCCCGAAAAGGTAGCCGTGAAGAAGAACTTTATGGAGAAGATGTTCGCTTTCATGCTGCCGAGGGGCACGAATAAGCTCGGCCTGTCGCGCATGAACATGCTGGGCATGGGCAGCATCATGATGAAAAAGATCATGAAGGACAAGAACGTGGAGACGCTCGAGGGGCTCATGCAGAAGGCAAAGCAAAACGGTGTGCGCCTGCTCGCCTGTTCCATGAGCATGGACGTGATGGGGATTCACAAAGAGGAACTGATCGACGGCGTGCAGGTCGTGGGCGTCGGAACCTATCTCGGCAGCGCCGAAGAGGCAAACGTCAACCTGTTCCTGTAAACCCAAAATGCGGAGAGAGGGGTAAAACGCCCCTCTCTTTTTCGCGCCATCCATCGCAGTCGCGTTACTGCTCTCGCATCGCAAGCCGCTCTTCCTTAGTCGGAGCGGATGCCATCATGTACAGCGTTTCGCCAGCCCCTGAATCCGTGAATTCTGCAAGCTGTTCCAGCGTTATGTTATTTTCTTTTATGAACGCATCGAGACGACGCCTAATTTCTCTCGCTTTTTCGATGGTTCCGCAATGAAAGAATATTTCCTCCTCGAATCCTTTCAGTACGTTGCGGATTTCGTCATCGGTCATAGTTCTTCCTCCTCTTGCCGGCACCGCCGAACCTGTCCCATGGGCAGAAAAACACCTGCCCGTTGTGGGGCTTGGAAAGCATCCTGTTCATATTCCTTGGCTCTACTCCAAAGAGTCGTGGCTGTTTTATTTGATTCACGAAAAAAGAAAGAAAGGGATGACCCCAATTGGAATCATCCCCACAAATGCCCTGTAATTACTTTCCGAAGTACCTGTCGAGCAGGCCCTTGAACGCCTTGCCGTGGCGGGCTTCGTCGCGCGCCATCTCGTGCACGGTGTCGTGGATCGCGTCGTAGCCGAGCTCCTTCGCGAGCTTCGCCAGATCGACCTTGCCCTGCGTCGCGCCGTGCTCGGCGTCCACGCGCATGGAAAGGTTCTTCTCGGTGCTGTCGGTCAACACCTCGCCGAGCAGCTCCGCAAACTTCGCGGCGTGCTCCGCCTCTTCAAAGGCGGCCTTTTCCCAGTACAGGCCGATTTCGGGATAGCCCTCGCGGTGCGCCACGCGGGACATCGCCAGGTACATGCCGACCTCCGCGCACTCGCCGTTGAAGTTCGCGCGCAGACCTTCGATCACGCGCTCGTCCAAACCCTTTGCGACGCCGACGACGTGCTCCGCCGCCCACGACATATCTTCGCTCTTCTTCTCAAACTTATCCTTGCTCGCTTTGCAGATCGGGCACACTTCGGGCGCCTCAGGTCCTTCGTGAACATAGCCGCATACTTTGCAGACCCATTTCATAGTGGTAAACCTCCGTATTTGTTCTATTTTGCACGCGACATCGCGCATACAACCATTTTATACCCGCTCAGGTGCCGCGCAAAACGGGTTTACGGGAACTTATCAGTTTTCCGTCTTCGCGCGGTAGTTATCGACCAGCCTTATGATGCGGTCGAACGGATTGAACAGCGAATCGAGCGAGTGGTCGTGGTTCAGCGTGGCGATGATGAGCGCCAGGTACTTTGACATATCCGCCTCCATAAACCACGGCCTTTGGCGAATTTCCGCGGGCAGGTAGTTGAGATTCGTGCACATGACGCCCCCGAGCTGCCCCTTCTCATACGCCTCGTCGAACTTGTCCGCGCCGTTGGTGAAGAAGCAGAACGTCGCCGCGATGAATATGCGGTTCGCGCGCCGCTTATGAAGGTCGTTGATGAGATCGATCATGCTCTCGCCGGTGGAGATGATGTCGTCCGCGACGATGAGGTCCTTCCCCGTCACGTCGTCTCCGATATAGTCGTGCGAGATGATGAGGTTGCGCCCGTTGACGACCTGCGAGTAGTCGCGCCGCTTGATGAAAAGCCCCAGATCGAGCTTGAGCATCGTCGAATAGTAGATATTTCGAGAGATCGCGCCCTCGTCGGGGGAGACGACCATCATGTGTTCCTTGTCGATGGTGAGGTCCTTCACCCTGTTGAACAGCGCCTTGAGCATCTGGTACGTCGGCTGGAAGGACTCAAATCCCATGAGCGGGATCGCGTTTTGCACGCGCGGATCGTGTGCGTCAAAGGTGATGATATCCTCTACGCCCATGTTCTGCAGCTCCTGCAGCATGAGCGCGCAGTCCATGGATTCGCGGTTCGTGCGCTTGTGCTGGCGGGATTCGTACAGAAACGGCATGATGACCGTGATGCGCCGCGCCTTGCCGCCGATCGCCGCGATGATGCGCTTGAGATCGGCATAATGGTCGTCGGGCGACATGGGAACCTTGCGCCCGTACATCTCGTATTGAATCTGATAGGCCGTCACGTCGGAAATGATATAGATATCATAGCCGCGCACGCTCTGGTGCAAAAGCCCCTTGCCCTCGCCCGTTCCGAAGCGCGGGCATTCCACATTGATCAGGTAGGTCTTCCTGTTGTACCCGGGATAGGTCACTAGGTCTTCATTGGACACGCCCTTTTCGTTGCGCTTGGTGCGCCTGCTCCATTTCTTCAGGTAGTTGTCGATCATTTCCCCGAGCGCCTCGCAGCCCGCCATCGCGATGACGCCCAAGGGTCCTACGGGTCGCATGATATAAGAGCCGATCTCCGACATTGCCACCATCTCCTTTTCGCTCGTTCACCTATAGTATACCACATAGACCCCGTTTTGTCTTACATTCCCCGTATAAAAACAGGCAAAATTTCACATTTTCCCGCCGCCGGGCGACCCGTGGCGCACCTAAAAAACGCCGAACGCGGCGTTCGGCGTTTTTCATCGCATTTTCTTGCGCACGCTTCCGATAAAGCAGGTCTCCTCCTCGCCGGATATCACATATATGCCGCCCCCGTGCGAAGAGAGAATCTCCCTGACGATCGCAAGCCCCATGCCGCTTCCCCGGAGTTTGGTGGTAAACCCCTCGCGGAATATGGCTTTTTGCTGCGCCTCGTCGATCGCGGGGCCGTTGTTGCATACGCGGAAGCCGTATTCATGCATGGTCTCAAAGGTCAGGATGGTGATCGACGGGTTTTTCGCACCCTCCAGCGCCTCTATCGCGTTGTCGATGAGGTTGCCGAGCACGCGGCACATTTCCCAATCGGTCATGGGGAGACCGTCCCACGCGGAGCGGATGTCGAGCCGCAATACAATGCCCTTTTCCTCGCACACCGCGAGCTTCGCCGCGAGCAGCGCGTTGACGGCGGGGATCGCCGTTTTGAGCGTCCTGCCGACCTTTTGGATGTCGCCGTAGACCTGCTCGATGTATTCCAACGCCTCTTTCTGCGAATCCAACTCCAAGAGGCTGTACACCACCTGCAGGTGGTTCATAAAATCGTGCCGCTGTTTGCGCAGCGTCGCGTTCAGGCCCGTCATGCGGTCGTAGGCATCCTCCAACATCTCGCTCTCCGCGCCCACGTGCCGCGCGGAGAACGCCTCGCGGATGTCGAGCACGGCGCCCCAGATGACGACCAGCGCCATCACGATGAGAAGCGCCCGCTCCGCATTATCCGTAAGCGATCTGCCCGAAAGCGACAGCGCCGCCACCGCGGCCGCGAACACGATTTGCAGCGCGTTCGCGACCGCGGCGAAGACGGCGGTCTTTTCCAGATCGATCCTCCTCGGGCGCGCCATGCTATTTCACGACCGCGTTCACGAGACGCGACGGGACGTATACAAGCTTCACAATCTCCTTGTCGCCTATAATCTGCATGAATTCGGCGTTATCCATGAAATACGCCTGCGCATCCTCGCGCACGAGGTCTGCCGGCACGAGCAGCTTTCCGCGCACCTTGCCGTTCGTTTGCACGGCAATCTCGACTTCCTCTTTCACGAGCGCCTTCTCGTCGTATTTCGGCCATTTTGTATAGGCGAGCTCTGTACCCAAGTCCAGCATTTCGTTGAGCTCCTCCGTGATGTGCGGCGCGACGGGGTTGAGCAGCGTGAGCAGTATGCGCATTTCCCCGCGCGTTACCTGCTTTTTCTCGTAAAACAGGTTGACGAGCGACATCATCGCAGCGATCGCGGTGTTGAACTTCATCTGCTCGAAGTCCTCGGACACCTTTTTGATGCACGAATGCACGTCGTACGCCATGTCCTTGGAAATGTTCTCCGAATCCACGAGGATATCCGTCAGCCGCCAGACGCGATCCAAAAACCTTTTGCAGCCGCGCGCGCCGTCCGTCGACCACGGGATCGCCTGATCGAAGGCGCCGATGAACATCTCGTACATGCGGAATGCATCCGCACCCAAATCGGCGACGACGTCGTCGGGATTGACGGTGTTTCCGCGCGATTTGGACATCTTCTCGCCGTCCGCGCCCAGAATGATGCCGACGCACGTGCGCTTCTGATAGGGCTCCTTCGTGGGGACGACACCGATGTCGTACAGGAATCGGTGCCAGAAGCGGCTGTACAGAAGGTGCAGCGTCGTGTGCTCCATGCCCCCGTTATACCAGTCCACGGGCAGCCAGTACTTCATCTCCTCGGGGTCGGCGAGGCACTCGTCGTTCCACGGGTCGATATAGCGCAGGTAATACCAGCTCGAGCCCGCCCACTGCGGCATGGTGTCGGTCTCGCGCTTTGCCGGGCCGCCGCAGACGGGGCAGGTCGTATGTACCCAGTCGGTCATCGCCGCCAGGGGGGATTCGCCGGTGTCCGTCGGCTCGTAGCTTTCGACCTCCGGCAGCTCCAGCGGAAGCTGCTCCTCGGGCAGTGCAACCCAGCCGCCGCAGTGCTCGCAGTATACCAGCGGAATCGGCTCGCCCCAGTAGCGCTGCCTGGAAAAGACCCAGTCGCGCAGCTTGTAGTTAATCTTGCGCTCGCCCAGCCCCTTTTCTATGAGGTGCTCGGTGATCGCCTTCTTCGCGTCCGCGACGGACATACCGTTCAGGAAGCCGGAATTTACCATGATGCCCTGCTCGATATCGGTATACGCCGCTTCCTCGACGTTTCCGCCGGCGACGACCTCGACGATGGGCAGATCGAACTTCTTCGCGAACTCCCAGTCCCTCTCGTCGTGCGCGGGGACCGCCATGATCGCGCCCGTGCCGTAGCCCATCAGCACGTAGTCGGAAACCCACACGGGGATCTGCGCGCCCGTGACGGGGTTCGTAGCCGTGATGCCGCGAATCGCGACGCCGGTCTTGTCCTTATTCATCTCCGTGCGCTCGAAGTCGGACTTTCTCGCCGCCTCCGCGCGGTACGACGCGATTTCCTCGTAGTTTTCGATGGTATCTTTGTATTTTTCGATCAGGGGATGCTCCGCCGAGATAACCATGTAGGTCGCGCCGAACAGGGTATCCGGGCGCGTGGTGTACACGCGCAGCGTATCGCCCGCAGACAGCGCGAAATCGACCTCTGCGCCCTCGCTCCTGCCGATCCAGTTGCGCTGCTGCACCTTGACGCGCTCGATGTAATCCACTTCATCCAGCCCGTCGATCAGCTTTTGCGCGTATTCCGTGATCCGCAGCATCCACTGGCTCTTGACCCTGCGCGTCACCTCGCCGCCGCAGCGCTCGCATGCGCCGTTTACGACCTCCTCGTTCGCGAGGCCGATCTTGCACGACGGACACCAGTTGATGGGCATTTCCGCCTTGTAGGCGAGCCCGTGTTCAAACAGCTTCAAAAAGATCCACTGCGTCCACTTGTAATACTTGGGATCGGTGGTAGCGATTTCTCGCTTGTAGTCAAACGAAAAGCCGAGCATTTTGAGCTGGTTGTGGAAATGGCG
Organism: Christensenellales bacterium; assembly: GCA_050946115.1. GTDB lineage: Bacteria > Bacillota > Clostridia > Christensenellales > Aristaeellaceae > CAYFRC01. Next base: position 108,339 of record JBMNUF010000004.1, on the reverse strand, counting down.
AATGTTCTCCTCCGTCACGGCCGCGGGGTGCACGCGGTTCATGATGGCATAGCGCTCGGCGGGCAGGCCGAACGCGTCGTAGCCGATGGGAAAGAGCACGTTGTAGCCCTCCATGCGCCGCTTGCGCGCGATGATGTCCATCGCGGTGTTGCTGCGCGGATGCCCGACGTGCAGCCCCGACCCCGAGGGGTAGGGAAACTCGATCAGGGGATAATACTTGGGCTTTGCGTGGCTCTTTTCCGCGCAAAACGTATCGTTATCGTCCCAGTGTTTTTGCCATTTCTTCTCGACTTTTTGGGGAGTATAGGCGGGATAGCCGTTCATCGCGATGACACCTCTTCTTTATCACATTTATCCATTTTTCGCAGAAAAACGCCTTCCGCTCCGAAGAGGCGGAAGGCGCTGACCTTTCGCGGTACCACTCTACTTGCCGATTGTTCGGCCGCTCATGCCCCTGTAACGCGGGGGAACGCCCTTTCGGGAACCGCTCGGGGGCGAGCTTGATCCGGCGTGACGCCGCCTCACAGCAACCGGCGGCTCTCTTTGCACACGCTTGGGATGAATATTCCCCTTCTTCGCGGAGGCATATGAAGTTTATTCCTGTGCTTCGGGTTCTTCCGCAGCAGGCTCCTCGACCGCAGGCGCTTCGGCTTCGTCCGCAGGCAGCTCTTCAATCTCAGGCGCTTCGGGTTCGTCCGCGGGCAGCTCTTCAATCTCGGGTGCTTCGACTTCGTCCTCGGGCAGCTCTTCGATCTCGGGCGCCTCGGCTTCGTCTTCGGGCAGCTCTTCGATCTCGGGTGCTTCGGGTTCGTCCGCAGGCAGCTCCTCGATCTCGGGCGCCTCGGCTTCGTCCTCGGGCAGCTCTTCGATTTCGGGCATTTCGATTTCATCTACGGGCAGGGGCTTGATCGAGAAATTCGCCACGTCGTCGACGCCTTCGAACGCCTCGTCTTCCTTGACGGCGCGGATGGAAAGGCTGATGCGCTTGGCCTCTGGATTGACGCCGAGCACCTTCACGCGCACGATTTCGCCGACCTTGACCGCGTCTTCGACCTTGGCGATGCGGGTGAGCGCGCACTGCGAGATGTGCACCAGTCCGTCCAGGCCCGGCTCCAGTTCGACAAACGCGCCGAACGTGGTAATGCGCACGACCTTGCCCTCGACGACCATGCCTTCGCGATACTTTTCCGCCGCGGTGTCCCACGGCTTGGGCTGCGTCGCCTTATAGGAGAGGGAGATGCGATCCCTTTCGGGGTCGAGTTTCAGGATTTCCACGTCGATCTGCTGCTTAACGGACACGACGTCGGACGGATGTTTGACGCGATACCACGCAAGATCCGTCACATGCACGAGGCCGTCCACGCCGCCGATGTCGACGAACGCGCCGAAATCGGTCAACCGGCGAACCGTGCCGCTCACGATCGCGCCGACGGAGAGCGTTTCCCAGATCGCCTTCTTGCGCTCGGCCTCTTCCGCTTTGAGGACTTCCTTGCGGGAGGCGACGAGGCGCTTTTTAGCCCTGTCCAATTCGATGATCTTGAGCGTCAGTTCCTGGCCCACGAAGTTTTGAATCTTCTCGACATAATGCAGCGCCAGGTGAGACGCGGGGATGAAGCAGCGGATATCGTTCACGGTCGCGATGAGACCACCTTTCACGGCCTCTTTGCCCGTGCCCTGAACAAACTCGCCCGCCTCGTATTTGGCGACGATCTCTTCCCAGTTCTTGCGGTTGACAAGGTTCTTCTGGGAGAGGAGCACATTGCCGTCTCCGTCGTTGACCTTGACCACTTCGACTTCAATCTCGTCGCCAACCCGGACATCGGTCGAAGAGAGATCGCTTATCTTGATCAGCCCGTCCGCCTTATAGCCGACATTGACAGAGACTTCTTCGTCTGTCACCAAGAGTACGGTGCCGGTGACGGTCTGACCGGGGCGAAGCTGCACGAGACTTTTTTCTACGTCGGCCATGAAGTCTTCTTCCGTGGTCGTTTCCGTGCTCTCCTGCGGCGCGGTGGTGTCGGGCAACTGGTCTTTCTTCTCGATGTCGTTCATGTGTGAAACAACCTCCTTAAATGTACAATCCGGTGTGGATGCGCCGGTTGTAAGCCCTATTCGATCGCCCGGGAGGATCGGGATTGCCGAAAGTTCCCGAGCGGATTCGATACAATATGTTCTGGGGCAGACCGCTTTGCACAGCGTATACAACGCTTTCGTGTTCGCGCTGTGGGGCGATCCCACCACCAGCATCACGTCCGCGCGGGACGCGATGGATACGGATTCCGACTGTCTTTCGCGCGTCGCGGAGCAGCGCGTCGGAAAAACTTCGCCGTCCGGATATTTTTCGAGAAACGCCTTTGCGAGGCGCGAGAACGCGCCCTCCGAAAGCGTCGTCTGCGAAACGAGCGCGGGCCTTTCGCACGGCGGGGCGTTCCAAATGTCCTCTTCCGCCATCGCGGAAATGCCCATGCCGCCGCACCAGCCCAATATCCCTATGACCTCGGGATGATCGCGCGTGCCGGCAACGAAGACGTGCCTGCCTTCCCCGGAAACGCGCTGCGCGATTTCGTGAATACGGGAGACCTTCGGGCACGTCGCGTCCACGACGGCGACGTTTTTTGCGGCAAGGCGCTCGATGTCGCCTTTTGCCGCGCCGTGGGAGCGAATCACGCACACGGCGCCCTCGGGCACTTCCTCGGGCGAGGACACCGCGCGGACGCCTATGCCCTCAAGCTCTGCCACCACCTGCCGGTTGTGCGTAATCTCCCCAAGCGTGAAGCACGGCGCGTATGACCTTGCGATACCGACCGCGCGCTTTACGCCAAAGCAGAACCCCGCATGCTTCGCGACGATGACCAAGCCTATTCATCCCAATTCGCATAATAGATACTTAATTATACACGGGATCGGAGATTCCCGCAAGACTTGAAACTTTAATATTGTTTTAACTCTCTGTATCCTGCATGGACCAGATCGCGTCCTCCGCGCGCCGCATGATCGTTTTCAGCGTCTGCGCGTCGGCCTTCCCCCGATATTCCGCGATGGGAATGGGCTTTCCGAAACACAGAACATTCCTTCGGAACGCGCGGAATTTTCTCGGGAACAGCACGGGCACGATGTCCGCATTCCCCTTGAGCGCGATGAGCGCGGCACCCGTCAACATGGGCTTGCGCTTCGCCGCGTCAAAAAGGCCTTCGGCGTTTCGCGTGCCCTGCAGGAAGACGCCCACGATCGCGCCCTCGCGCAAAAGCTTCAGGCATTCGCGAACGGACGAAAGGTCATTTTCCCCGCGCTTCACGGGGATCGCGCCCAGGCCGCCAAACAGCCATTTGGTAAACGGGCTGCGAAAGAGTTCTTCCTTCGCCATGAACCGCACGGGCCTCTTGACGACCGCGACAAGCTCTACCGGGTCCATCATGCTGATGTGGTTGCAGCACAGCATGACGGAGCCGTCCGCCGGCACGTTTTCGAGCCCCTCCACCGTCATGGGGGACAAAACCCTCGTATAGATTGTGGCAAGCGCCTTTGCGAAGCCGTACAGCGCCGGGATCATAGCCCTGCACCTCTCTCCCGAATCATTGCGAGCACCTTTTCCACGACCTGCTCCAGCGAAAGCCCCGTCGTATCGAAGAGCACCGCGTCCTTTGCCTTTTCCAAGGGGGACGCCGCGCGCGTGGAGTCCGCATCGTCGCGCGCGACCAGGTCGCGCAGCACTTCCTCGAGCGGCACATCCCGATTTTTTTCGCGAAGGAGCTGCGCCTTGCGCCTCTGCGCGCGCTCTTTCACATCCGCCGTCAGGTAGATTTTGAGCGTCGCATTCGGCAGGACGACGCTTGCGATGTCGCGCCCGTCCATGATGACGCTATTCCCCTCGGCGATCTGCCTTTGCAGCGCGACGAGCTTCGCCCGTACCTCCGCGATGCGCGAGACCGCGCTGGACGCGCCGTCCATTTCGGGCGTATGCAGCGCCTCCGTCACGTCCTCGTCCGCAAGGAACAACCGCTGCCCCTTTTCGGTGTAGCGCACGCAAAGCGCCATCTCCTCCATCGCGGGGACGACCTTTTCTGCGTCCGCCACCGAGATGCCGCGGCGCGTCATATACAGCGCCGTCGCCCTGTACATCGCACCCGTATCGAGATAGAGAATGCCCAGCTTTTCGGCGACCGCCCTGCATACGCTGGATTTGCCCGCACCGCCGGGGCCGTCCACGGCGACGGAAATCGGTCGAATCATCTCACTTCACCCGTTTCGCATAGCTGTCTTTGAGCGCCACCACGCGGTTGTACACGGGGCATTCCGATGTGGAATCCGGGTCTTTGCAGAAGTAGCCCGTGCGGAGGAACTGGAACGTCGCGCCGACATCGGCGTTTGCGATCGCGCCTTCGCACAGCGCGCCCGGAATGCGAACGAGAGAATTGGGGTTGAGGCGGGAGGTGAAGTCCTTCTGTACGGGCGCTTCCTCCTCGGCAAATTCGTCCTCGGGCATTTCCTCGCCCAGATCGTCCTCGGCTTCGTCCGCGATGATCGGCTCGTACAGCCGTGCCTCAAACGGATGCGCGTCCGCTTCATCCACCCAGTGCAGCGTGCCCTTGACCTTGCGGTTCGCGCCCGCCTCGCCGGACTTGCTCGAAAGGTCGCAGGAGCAGATGAGCTGCACGACGTTTCCGTCCTCGTCCTTTATGACCTCTTCGCACTTGATGATATACGCGCCCTTGAGCCGCACTTCCCTGCCGGGCGAAAGGCGGAAGAATCTCTTGGGCGGATCCTCCATAAAGTCCTCGCTGTCGATATACAGCGTCCCCGTAAAGGGCACGTCCCGAAATCCCATTTCGGGGTGATCGGGGTGGTTTTCCATGGGCAGCATTTCACATTTGCCCTTTTCCCAGTTGGAAATCACCACCTTGATGGGACGCAGCACCGCCATGCCGCGCGGCGCGACGTCTCCCAAAGATTCCCGCACGCACGCCTCGAGCAGCGCGCCGTCCACGGTGGAATCAGCCTTTGCCACGCCGACCCTGCGGATGAATTCCTTTATCGCCTCGGGCGGATAGCCGCGCCTGCGCATGGCGACGAGCGTGGGCATGCGCGGATCGTCCCAGCCGGAGACATGCCCCTCCTCGACCAGGCGGCGCAGATACCTCTTGGACAGCAGCGTCCGCGTGATATTGAGCCGCGCGAACTCGATCTGCCTCGGCGGCTGCGGGAAGCCCACCTGCTGCACGAACCAGTCGTACAGGGGCCTGTGAATCTCATATTCCAAAGAGCAGAGGGAGTGCGTGATGCCCTCGATCGCGTCCTGCACGGGGTGCTGGAAATCGTACATCGGGTAGATGCACCAGGCATCGCCCGTCCTGTGGTGATGCATGCGCTTGATCCGGTATATCGTCGGGTCGCGCATGAGGACGTTGGGAGAAGCCATGTCGATCTTCGCGCGCAGAACGCGCGCGCCGTCGGGGAATTCGCCCTCCTTCATGCGGCGGAACAGGTCTAAATTCTCCTCGACCGAGCGGTCGCGGTAGGGGCTGTTTTTGCCGGGGGAAGTGAGCGTTCCCCGGTTTGCGCGCATTTCCTCCGCCGTCTGGTCGTCCACGTAGGCGACGCCTTTTTTGATGAGGTCGCAGGCGATCTCATACAGCCTGCCGAAGAAATCCGACGCGAAGAACAGGTTCGACCATTTGTAGCCGAGCCACTCGATGTCGCGCTGGATGCCCTCGACGAACACGACGTCCTCCTTGGCGGGGTTCGTATCGTCAAAGCGCAGGTTGCACTCTGCGTTGTATTTTCTCGCGATGCTGAAGTTGATGCACAGCGCCTTCGCGTGCCCAATGTGCAGATATCCGTTCGGCTCCGGCGGGAAGCGCGTCTTTACGTGATCGAACCTTCCGCTCGCCAAATCTTCTTCGATGAAATCCTCAATAAAGTTGGCGGGGCGTCTCTCCTCTATTTCCATGCCGGTTGCTCCTTCCGTCCTATTTGGTGTTGAGTATATCATATTTTTTCGGTTGCGATAAGCGCATTTGCGTAAATTCGTTGACATTGTCGCACAGAAACGCTATACTTGCATGACAGAAGGAGATGTGGTATGGATGCTTTGGTTTCAAAACGATTATTCGATCGGCGCGCACCCGAAGGTGCTAAGCCGCATCACAGCGATCAATGCCTGCGAAAGCGCGGGCTACGGGCTGGATGTTTTCTCTCAAAACGCCGCGAACCGCATCCGCGAAAAGGCGAAACAGCCGCGCGCGCAGGTGTATTTTTTAAGCGGCGGCACGCAGGCGAACCTCATCGCGATATCGACGCTTTTGCGCCCGTGGGAAGCGGTGATTTCTGCGGAGACGGGGCACATCAACACGCACGAAACCGGCGCGATCGAGGCAACGGGGCATAAGGTGTTGACGCGGCAGAGCCCCGTGGGAAAGCTCACGCCGGAAATGGTAGAGGAAATCCTTTCGGAGCATGATTCGCCGCACATGGTGAAGCCCGCGATGACGTACATCTCCCACCCCACGGAGGTCGGGACGCTGTACACGCGAAAGGAATTGGATGCGCTCTACGCCTTTTGCAGATCGCGCGGGCTGTATCTGTATCTGGACGGCGCGCGCCTCGCCTCGGCGCTCGACGCGGGCGATGCGGATTTGCCGTTTATCGCGGAGCACACGGATCTGTTCACCATCGGCGGCACAAAATGCGGCGCGCTGTTCGGCGAGGCGCTCGTGGTTCGCGACCCCGCGCTCGCGCCGGATATGCTCTATTCGATCAAGACGCGCGGCGGGCGGTTCGCCAAGGGCTTTGTGATCGGCGCGCAGTTCGAGGCGCTGATGGAAGACGGCCTGTACGAGGAAATCGGGCGGCTCGAAAACGACGCCGCGCGCATCCTGCGGGAGGGGCTTTTGGCGGGCGGCGTGTCCTTTGCGCCGTACAGCACCACAAACCAGCTCTTTCCCGTCCTTTCGGAGGAGAAGATCGCGTCCCTTTCCAAAATCGCGACATTTGAAAAAATGGGGCGCGGCAGCATCCGCCTCGTGACGAGCTGGGCGACCCAAAAGGAGGACTGCGAGGCGTTCCTCAGGGCCGTCTTTTCCTGATCGCATTCGGCGCGAAAACGGCAAAATCGGCGGAAATTGCGGTTGACGGAAACCGCACTTTGCGGTATAATATATGCAGATAGAATAACAAGGAGTACACCGATTATGAAGCTGGCCGTTTTCAGCGACATACACAGCAACCGCATCGCACTGGAGACCTGTGTGAAATTTGCGGAGCATCTCGCTGTGGACGAATACATCTTTCTGGGAGACCACATCGGCATCGGGTACGATCCGCACGGTACGCTCGAGATTTTGCGGGCGCTGAGCAGGGAAAAGAAAACCGTCATCCTGCGCGGACCTGCCGAAACCGCGCTCATCAAGCGCGGCGCGGAGCGGAGCGTGCCCAGAAAAAACGGCTGCCAGTACGAAAGGCAGGTCTTTACCCCCTCCGAGCTGACGACGGAGGATTTTGCGTTTTTGCGCAGCCTGCCCGAGACCGCGCTCCTTACGCCTATGGATAGCCCCGCCATCTACGCGGAACACCTCCCCGGCGGGCAGTTTGTCACGATCTACCCCGGAACGGAAGCGGCGGACATCCTGCTGCGTGGGGCGGAGCATAAGGTTCTCCTCACGGGCTATTCGCACATCCAGTTCCGCTATGAAGCCTTTGGGAAACAAATGATAAACCCCGGCTCGGTCGGGCTCCCGTCGCGCGGCTTTCGCAAGGCGCAGTTTTCGTTGCTCACCTGTGAAAACGGGCGCGTCAGCACGCGCATGCTCAATTTGGATTACGACATCGCCGCCGCGCTGCGCGAACTCGAGCGGTCGAACCTGTCCATCGGGGGCGGCGTGTATACGAAAATCCTCGCTCGCGCCTATCGCACGGGCGAAAACGCGCTCGACGACGTACGCCGCCTCGTCATGCAGTACTCCCACTTGGAGGACGCGGCAGCGGCGGAGGAGCGCTATTGGGAGATGGCTGCGGTCGAGCTGAAGCTCTTCTGACCGCGCCCCTTGCACCATAAAACAATCTGTCGAAGCGGGATTCCCTCCGTGGGCAGGAGTCCCGTTTTTTGATTGTCGCGACAGATGCCAAAGCGCCCTTTGCTGCATCATCATACGGCGCTTTCATGAAAATGTATTTTGGGCGGGTGTCTCATTTTTTCAATTGCCACGATCGGAAATGAAACACCTTTAATCGCGTCATTTGCGGTATTGTCGTTCAATGGAATCATAAAGAAGACCGTCAAATCGCGAGTTCTGCTTTTTTTGATCGCCATGATTTCGAAGCCGAAACGCCCTTGATCGCGCCATCTTCGTACATCGTCATCCCCAAAAACGCCAAGGCGGAATTCCCTTCGAGATCGGGGGTTCCGCCTTTTTTGATTGCCGTTACGGACGCTGAAACGCCTTTTCTTACGCCCTGTCCCGCGCGGCGACGCGCCACGTTTCGGAGGCATTTCCGCCCCTTGCGGCGTACACCCTGTCGTACAGCGCCGTCGTGGGGCAGATGTGGTTCGGCAGGACGTATACCACTTCTCCGATGTCAGGCACCTCTGCGCCGTCCGCGATGCGCCACACCCAGTGTTCCTCGCTCTGCGAGACGGGAAGCGCTTTGTCCTCCATGCCGACGATCCAGCCGCGCTGCCCCGCCGTGTCCGCACTGATCGCCTTGCTCCCGACGTCGATCGTAAACAGCCCCGCTGCGGGATGGGAGACCACCCTGCCGAGCACCGCTCCCGCCGGGACAAAGTGCAAATCCGGCAGCTGCAGTTTGTACCCGTAGTCCCACACGAACACCGTTCCGGGCGAGAGGAACAGCCCCTCGTGCTTTGCATAGCACGGAAACGTCTTGGAGCCGCCCGCGATGACGATCTCCGCCTCGATTCCCCGAATGCGCGAAAGCCCTTTATCTACCGCTTCCTGCCGCTTTGCGGGGTCCGTGTCGTGCACATGCCCGTCGTAGCAGTGCAGCCCCTTGTAGCGGACGTTTTTCGCCTTTTTCACGGTCTCCAGAAATGCGCCGACGCTTTCCGGCGAAATCCCCGTCCTGTCCATGCCGAGGTTCACGTCGATCAGGATGTCCACCGTTCGGTTTCGCCTGCCCGCCTCCTCCGAAAGCGCGAAAAGCCCCTTTTCGGAATCCACGATCGCGGAAAAGTGCACGTCGGGATATTTCTCCGCGAGCGACAGGAAGCGCCCGATCACGGGCCCGATCATGGGATACGCCAAAAGCACATGGTTCGCGCCGCAGGAGGCGACCATGTCCGCCTCCACAACCGTCGCGCACTTGAAGCGCGAAATGCCCAAGGCGCGCTGCATTTCGACCATCTCGCGAATCTTGTGCGATTTCACGTGCGGCCAAAGCCTTTCGGCGCTCCCCGCGATATCGATCGCGCGCTTCGTGTTTTCGAGGATCGCATCCGCATAGTAGATGAGCGCGGGCGAAAGGATTTCGTTTTCGTTTGCAAGGCGGTATTCCATATGCCGTGTCCTCCCTTGTCAAAGAAGTTATGCTTCCCTGAGGCAAAGCTGCCCCAAGTCGTGCCGAACGATCGCATCGTTTTCTACGGCGATCTCCCCGTTGACGATGAGCCATTTCACGCCCTCCGAAGCCCTCGCGGGCGCGGCATAGGTCGCGTTGTCGCGCAAGCAATCCCTTTGAAAAACCAATATATCCGCCCGCGCGCCGGGCGCAAGGATTCCCCTGTCCGCAATGCCCATGCGCAGCGCGGGGTTGCGCGTCATCTTCGCGATCGCCTCGCGCTCCGTGAGGATATGCCGCTGTACGACATAGTCCTGCCAAAAGCGCGGCATCGCGCCGAACATGCGCGGGTGGGGAGTGTCCGTTTCGGCGTAGATCGCGTCCGAAATCACATGGGAATAGGGCAGCTTTGCGACCGTATCGATGTCGTCCTGGCACATGGACAGGTTGATGACGGCGGTCTTCCCCCGATCCGTATGCAGCAGATGCGCAGCGAGCGCCGCGGCGTCGTCAAAGCCGTATTTTGCGGCAGCGTCCGTAACGCGCATGCCGAGAAAGCGCCTGTTTTCCGCATCCGATACGCTCGCGATCAAAATGCGCTCCCAGCCGAGCGTGAGCGCGAAATTGTCCCACGCGGGGTAGGTTTTTTCGAGCGCGCTTCGCAAATGCGCTACGCCTTCCTTTGTGCCGAGTCGCGTTAGCGCGCCCTCCATATCGCCGCCTACAAAATCCGGCGGCAGCATGGTCGAAAGCGCGGTGGAGCCCCCGTCATACGGATAGAAATCGCAAGTCACATCCTGCCCCTTGGCGCGCGCCCTTTCGATCTCCTCGATCGCCTGATGGATCGACTTTCGCCAGTTGGACGCGCCGCACGCCTTGAAATGCGAAATCTCCAAAGAACAGCCCACATCGTCCGCGATTTCGAGCACTTCCCGCACGGAAGAGACGAGCGAATCCCCCTCGCCGCGAATGTGCGCCGCAAGCAATGCGCCGCGCCTTCCGAGCGGGGAGAGCAGCTTCGCGAATTCCGCCTTTGTGCCGTAACACTCCGGGATGTACATGATGCCGACCGACGCGCCGAACGCGCCCGCACAAAGCGCGTCGTCGATCATGCGGACAGCCGTGTCCATCTCGTTCGGCGTAAACGGCGCCTGCGAAAAGCCCTTCACGGCGATCCGCACCGCGCCCGTGCCGATGAGCGCGCCGAGGTTGACGGGCAAAGGATGCCTTTTCACCCCGTCCAGAAAATCCGCAAACGTCCCGGGCGGATTTTCGGGCGGGTTCCCCAAGATCGGCGCGGAAAAGGCGAGCTGCGCATCCGTCGCGGGCGCGAGCGAAAAGCCGCAGTTCCCGCAGATGCATGTCGAAATGCCCTGCCGGAGCATTTCGCCGCCGTCCCAGCCCGTATACGCCTTCGTATCCGTATGCCTGTGGATGTCCACAAACCCGGGGCAGACGATGTGCCCCTCGGCATCGAGCACGGTCGCGCCGTTTGCGGGCAGGTTACGCCCTGTCTTTGCGATCGTGCCCTCCGCCACAAGGATGTCGCACGCCCTGCCCTCGCGCTCGCCGTCGAATACCGTGCCGTTTTTAATCAAAAGCGGCAACTATTCCACCTCGAAAATCGCTTCGATCTCCACCGGCATGTTCCACGGCAGCACCGTGACGCCGACCGCCGAGCGCGCAGCGACGCCGCGCTCCATGCCGAAAATCTCCGCAAACAGCTCGCTCGCGCCGTTTGCGACCTGCGGCTGCTGGGAGAATTCGGGATCGCTCGCGACAAACGCCACGACCTTCGCGACGTTTTTCACGCGGTTGAGGTCGCCGATCTCGCGCTGCAGTACGGCAAGGATGTTCAGCCCGCAGATGCGCGCGAGCTTTTTCGCTTCCTCGGTCGTAAAGTCCGTGCCGCACTTGCCGGTAATCGGCTCTCCGATGAAGCACGCGCAGCCGGAGATATACGCCATGTTGCCGATCAGCTTGCACGGCGCGTACAGCCCGCCCTTCGCCGGCGGTTCGGGCAAAACGATGTTCTTTTCCTTCATGATGTCGTATACGTTCATAGGTGAATCCCTCCTGCGATTTTTATGGAATTATTGTAGCACCGCGCCGCCCTTTCGTCAAGGCGGAAAGCGCTTCCGCTCGGCAAAATCGCCGATGCGAGCAAAGACATTCGCTGCAAGGTTTCTCCGTTTCGTTTTGCATAAACGCGCCATGACAATCGCATGGCGCCCGAATTCATGCAGGATTTTCTCGTTCGACTTGCAAATTTGACGTTTTTTTCGCCGATTTGCCGTTGACTTTTCCGTTCTCTGTTCGTATAATTATGGAAAACCGCGCATAGACTGCGCCTTCGGCGGCGCAAAATGACGCAGAGGAGGATCATGCCATTATGTCCGATACAAAGTACAATCCCTATGAAAACGCGCAGGCGCAATTCGACCGCGTGGCGGAGCAGTTGGAGCTGAATGAGGGCGTCAGAGAGCTGCTGCGCCAGCCCATGAAGGAGTTCCATTTCACCATCCCCGTCAGGATGGACGACGGCTCCACCAAGGTTTTCAAGGCGTACCGCATCCGCCACAACGATGCGCGCGGCCCCGCAAAGGGCGGCATCCGCTTCCACCCGCACGAGACGGCGGACACCGTGCGCGCACTGTCCATGTGGATGACGTGGAAGTGCGCCGTGGTGGACATCCCGCTGGGCGGCGGCAAGGGCGGCGTGGTCTGCGATCCGCACGACCTGTCGCTTGCGGAGCAGGAAAGGCTGTGCCGCGGCTACGTGCGCCAGCTGTTCAGCCAGCTCGGCCCGAACAGCGACGTGCCCGCGCCGGACGTGATGACCAACGCCCAGCACATGCTGTGGATGCTCGACGAATATGAAACCATCGCCGGGGCACACTATCCCGGCATGATCACCGGAAAGCCCGTCGGCATGGGCGGCTCGCTCGGGCGCACGGAGGCGACCGGCTACGGCGTGGTCTACGTGTTGAGCGAACTGCTGAAAAACGAGGGTATCGACATCAAAACCACCACCGCGAGCCTTCAGGGCTTCGGAAACGTCGGCGAATACGTCGCGCGCATGTACACCGAACTGGGCGGCACGATCGTTTGCGTGTCCTGCTGGAACCAGAAGGATCAGAAATCCTACACCTTCAAAAAAGAGGGCGGCGTAAACGTCCTGGAGCTGGTCTCCCTCAAGGACTCCTTCGGCAGCATCAACGTCGAAGGCGCGCGCAATCTGGGCTATGAAATCCTGCCGGGCGATGCGTGGCTGTCGCAGGATGTGGACATCCTGATTCCGGCGGCGCTCGAAAACCAGATCACGCCCGCCGTGTTCCCGCAGATTTCAAAGTCCGTGAAGATCCTGTGCGAAGCCGCGAACGGCCCCACCACGCCCGACTGCGATCCGCTGATTCGGAAGCGCGGCATCATGTTGCTGCCCGACTTCCTGTGCAACGCGGGCGGCGTGACGTGCAGCTACTTCGAGCAGGTGCAGTGCAACATGAACTATTTCTGGAGCCGCGAGGAAGTGCTGGACAAATTGAAGTACACCATGACCAAGGCGTTCGCGGGCGTGTACGATCTCGCCAAGTCGAAGAACCTGTATATGCGCGACGCTGCGTACACCATCGCCATCAACCGCGTGGCAAACACCGTCAAACTGCGCGGCTGGGCATAAAAGCGCACAAGACAGGGGCTGCGAAGGGACGATACCGTCCCCCTCGCAGCCCCTTTGCCGTTCCTACGGAATGCGCTTACGGAACCAGCGACGGCGCGGCATATACGCGCGCGAGCAGTTCCTGATTTAAGGCATACAGCCCCCTTGGGTCTTTGCCGTAGAGCTCGAATTTCTTCACGAGGTCTTCGGCGGTCTTTTCTTCCTCGCCCTGCTCCTTTACGAACCAGTCGAAGAACTGCATCGTGCGGAAATCGTCCGCCTTGCCGGCGGCTTTATAGATTCCGTGGATCAGGGAGGTGACATACCGCTCGTGCTCCAATGCGAAATGCAGGGGATCCTCCGGCTTTTCGCAGACCATGTCGGGTTTGGCGATCTCCGAAAAGTGCACCCTCTCTCCGTTGTTGAAAAGGTAGGTGCGCATGAGCATCGCGTGATCCCGCTCCTCCTGCGCCTGCACCTCGAACCAATGGGCGAAGCCGTCCAGCCCGAGGTCGTGATAGAAATTTGCGAAATCCAAATACAGGTATGCCGAGTAGAATTCCTTGTTAATCTGCGTGATGATAAGTTCCGATACTTTTTTGTCGAGCATATGCAAAATCTCCTTCCGTGCGTTTGTCCCGGGCAGCAGTATCTGCCCGACTCTTGTTATCGACCTACGCGGACAGTATACCATCCGCGCCGTGCGACCGCAAGATGCGACAGACAAATTTATCTATGGCGAACGGGCAGTTTTCGTAAACATTTGAGAACGCCTTGCATTTCGGGGCGGATATCGGTATAATACATATCGGTGTGCAAGGCGAAATCCCACGAGCAAGGAGGACTGGGGCGATTGGATGCGAAGCTGCTTATCATAGGGCTTTTGATTCCCTTCATCGGAACGACTGCCGGATCGGCATGCGTATTTTTTTTGCGGAAAGAGCTCAGTCGCGGGGTGCAGCGGGCGCTGAACGGCTTTGCTGCGGGGGTGATGGTCGCCGCATCGATCTGGAGCCTGATCGTCCCCGCGATCGATCTGTCATCCGATATGGGGAAATGGGCGTTTGCCCCGGCGTTTGTCGGGTTCTGGGTCGGCATATTGTTCCTGCTCCTGCTGGATCACATCATCCCGCACCTTCACAGAAGTGCGAACCAGGTGGAGGGGCCAAAAAGCCGCCTTTCGCGAACGGCGATGATGGTGCTCGCGGTGACGCTGCACAACATCCCCGAGGGCATGACGGTCGGCGTGGTCTACGCCGGGCTTTTCCACAACCCGGACAGCATCACCGTGGGTGGCGCGCTGTCCCTTGCGCTCGGCATCGCCATCCAGAACTTCCCGGAGGGCGCGATCATCTCCATGCCGATGCGCGCGGAGGGGAAGAGCAGGTGCCGCGCGTTTTGGCTCGGCACCATGACCGGTGCGGTGGAACTCCTGTTCGGCGCGCTGACCGTGCTCGCCGCAGAAATGGTCGTTCCCGCGATGCCGTATCTGCTGTCGTTCGCCGCGGGCGCCATGTTCTACGTGGTCGTGGAGGAGCTGATCCCGGAAATGTGCGCGGGGAAGCATTCCAACATCGGCGTTCTCGCGTTCGCTGCCGGGTTCACCCTGATGATGGCGCTGGAAGTGGCGCTGGGATAATTTAGACGCCAAACAGACGCATCCTTCCGCTTGGGAGGGTGCGTTTTTTAATCGGAGGATTCTCATACGTCAAAAGGAAGCTGCCGCCCGGCACGAGCCTCTCGGAAGCGGCTTGCGTTTTCGGGCGGATATCGGTATAATGAAGGCGATATTTCACAAACAGGAAGGAGCGGGGTATATGGATGCGAAAATGATTATCTCAGGGCTTTTGATTCCCTTCATCGGAACGACTGCAGGGTCGGCGTGCGTGTTCTTTCTGCGGAAAGACCTGAGTATCGGAGTTCAGCGGACGTTAAACGGCTTTGCGGCGGGGGTGATGGTCGCCGCGTCGATCTGGAGCCTGATCATCCCGGCGATGGACCTCTCCGCCAGCATGGGGAAATGGGCGTTCGCCCCGGCATTTGTCGGATTTTGGGTCGGCATATTGTTCCTGCTTTTGCTGGATCACATCATTCCGCACCTGCACAGAAGCGCGAACCAGGTAGAGGGACCGAAAAGCAGCCTTTCGCGAACGACGATGATGGTGCTCGCGGTGACGCTGCACAACATCCCGGAGGGCATGGCGGTCGGCGTGGTCTACGCGGGGCTTCTCAGCGGCGCCGGCAGCATTACCGCCGGAGGGGCGCTGGCCTTGGCGCTCGGCATCGCGCTTCAGAACTTCCCGGAGGGCGCGATCATCTCCATGCCGCTGTATGCGGAGGGAAAGAGCAGGCGCAGCGCATTTTGGCTCGGCACCATGACCGGCGCGGTGGAACTCGTATTCGGCGCGCTGACGCTGCTCGCCGCAGAGATGGTCGTTCCGGCGATGCCGTATCTGCTGTCGTTCGCCGCGGGCGCCATGTTCTACGTGGTCGTGGAGGAGCTGATCCCGGAAATGTCCGCGGGGGAGCACTCCAACATCGGCGTTCTGGCGTTCTCCGCGGGGTTTACCATTATGATGGCGCTGGACGTGGCGCTGGGATAAACTCTCGCGGTTTTATTCGCGAAGCGCCTCTTGCAGCAAATGCTCGAAGCTCCGCGCGAAGCGTTCGTCGTCCTCCTGTGTGCGCTTGGCGGGGCCCTTCAGATGCGCCCTGCCGCTGCGGCGCGCTTTGCGCGCAAGGTGCCGCTCCATCAAAAGCCCCTCGATGTTTTCGTCCGTGAACCGTTTCCCGCTCTGGTGGATTGCGCGCGCGCCCTTGCCCAGCGCGAGCGCCGCGACGCCGTAATCCTGCGTGATGACGACGTCCCCGTGCCGGCAGAGGTTAATCAGTGCGATGTCCACCGCATCCGCCCCTGCGCCGATGATTTTGATCGTACTGTACTCGGACGAGAGAACGTGGTTCATGTCGCAAAGCAGCGTTACGGGAACGCCGTAGCGCTTCGCGATGTCCTCCGCGATGCGGGTGACGGGGCAGGCATCCGCGTCAATATAAATCGTCATGCAGCGCATCTCCTTTCCGCTTGGTGGTGCGCCTTTTTGCGGCTGTAAGGTCGTAGCTCATCGCCACAAGCGCCGTGACGTCCTCGCGCGCGGCGGAGCCGTCCAAGAGGATCGTGAGCCATTTATCCTTGTTCATGTGGTAGGCGGGGCGAAAGCCCACTTGCCCGCGCAAAGAGCCGACCGCGAGCGGATCGCACTTGACGTTCACGATCCACGTATCGCCGCCCCGCGCCATGCCGAGCGTCCTGTACGGGATGTGCATGACGATCGCAAACCATTTGCGGTTGTCGCCGTGGCGAAAGACGCAGGTTTCGTCGTCCTGCGGAAACGGATAGTCCGGCTCCGCACCGTAGATATCCGAGATGTGCCCGATCAATTCCTGTCTGTTCATTTTTCCAAATAGCGCGGTTTCCGCACGGTGGGATTGTGTTCGTTGATCTCCAAATAGCGGGGGCAGTCCGCTGCGTGGTCGTTGATGAGGCCGCACGCCTGCAGGTGCGAATACACCGTCACCGCGCCCAGATACTTGAAGCCGTACGCCTTAAGCTTTTTTGCGATTTCGTCCGAAAGGCCGTTGCTCGCGGGGATATCGCCCGCTTCATGCCCCGCATACAGTACGGTTTTCCCACCCGTATGCGCCCAGAGCCACGCGCAGAAGCTGCCGTGCTCCGCGCGAATCCGCTGAAAGCAGCGGGCGTTGTGGATGACCGCCTCGATCTTCCTTCGGCAGCGAATCATGCCGTTTGCATTGAAAATGCGCTCCACATCCGCCTCCGTATAGGCGGCGACCTTGTCGTAATCAAAGCCGTCAAAGCAGGCGCGGAAAATCTCCTGCTTTTTGAGGATCAGGCTCCACGAAAGCCCGCACTGCAGCGCCTCCAGCATGAGATGTTCAAACATTTTCTTATCGTCATGCACCGGAACGCCCCACACGGTATCGTGGTATGTTTTCATCATTTCGGAGGCCAAGCCCCAATCGCTGCCGCCCATATTTCACCTCACAAACCCATTTTCGTCAAAATCCCGTCCGCAGTAACCCCGGGATGCGTGACGTACAGCCGAACAATTTGCCCGACCAGCGCCTCGTTCAGCCCATACTTTCGGGCGATGGATTCGATCGTGCGCCCCTTTTGCGTTTCGCGAATCACCGTTTCGACCTGTTTGCGGAAATCGTCGGGGGCAGGCTCCGCAGGTGCGGAAGAAATGTCGACCCTTTGGACGGTTATATTGCCCCCGTCAAGGTGCAATATCGCCATCGTATTGGGAAGCCGAAACCTGCGCGGCCCGCAGCTGCCCGGGTTCAAAAGCAGTGTGGCACCCGCATACCCTGCGGCATACTGATGGGAATGCCCGTAAACCGCCACGTCGTAGGCGCGCAGGTTTTCGGGCAAATCCTTCTTTTTGTGGGTCATGTAGATGCGCAGGCCGCCTATTTGCGTATCGAGAAAGGGCGGCAGATGCTCCGCCCACTCTTTGTCCGCGTTTCCGCGAACGGCAAAAACGGGCGCGATCTCCCGCAGGCGATCCAAAACCTCCCCGCTTCCGATGTCGCCGCCGTGCAGAATGCGGTCGCAGCCCTGCAGCGCGTCCACCACTGCAGGGCGAAGGAGGCCGTGCGTGTCCGACAGAATCCCGATCTTCACTTCAAAACCGTTCCGCCCACGCCTTCAGCTCCTGTGCGGTTGCGCCCGCGACGAAGCGCTTCGCGCCGGACACCGTTGTTTTGGCGATCTCCGCCGCACGGGCGGGCGCTTCGTCGCCGATGCCGCTGCTGCCGGAGGTCGCAAACAGCACGATTTTCTTGCCCGCAAAGTCGTATGCGGAGAGAAAGCTGTCGATAATAGAGGGCTCGCGGTACCACCACACGGGATAGCCCACGAACACCACGTCCGCGTCCGCAACGGGCGCAGACGTATCCGCAAGCGCCGGGCGGCACGACTTGTCCCGCATTTCCACACTGGAGCGGGACTGTTTGTTCCTCCAATCCAAGTCGGCGCTCGTGTATGGGACGGCGGGCTTGATCTCGTACAACGGGACGCCGATCGCCTCCGCGAGGCGAGATGCGATCTTTGCGGTCACGCCGCTCGCGGAGAAATATGCAACGAGCGCTTTCACTTTCCCCATCTCCTTTGTCTTACAGAATCGCCTTCAACATCATCAGATGAATTTGACCACTTCGTCCAGTTCTTTCCTGGGCCTTGCGGAGGGCTCCGTGCCGCGCTTTCCCACGGCGATCACGGACATGATCGCCTCGTTTTCCGGGATGCCGAGCGTTTTTCTAATCGCATCCGCGTCGCGGATTCCCATGATCAGCGTGTCATAGCCCAAATCCTTTGCAGCGAGCACCAAATAGGCGTCGTGCAGCCCCAAATCGTACGCGCCCCAGCCGTTGCCCACTTCGTTGACGGACGCGCCGTCCGAAAAGCCGACAACGTCTCTGACGAACGTCGTCACGATGAGGGTCGCGTTTTTCGAGTTGTTGCCGTTGAAGGGCGGGAGCGCCGCCTCGCGCAGATTCTCAAGCACTTCCGGCGTTTCGACCGCATAGCAGCGGGACGTCTGCTGGTTTTTCCACGACGGCGCCTGCTGCGCCGCTTTCAGGATCGACACCAAGTCCTCATGCGGGACCGCGGATGTATAGTTTCTTACGCTTCTGCGGGCGAAAATGAGTTCCTTAAAATCCATGCCGATACCTCCTCATAAGTGGCGGTAAAACTCCGCCGCGTTTTTGATTTCCTGTTCCGTCGGGTGCCCCTTCGCGACGCCGCCGATCAGCTTGAACGGGCCGAAGGTGTCAAAGCCCGGGCACCCGTATGCGCCCAGTTCTTTGCAGCCCTTTTCCCGAGCAATGCTGCGGATGGCATCGAGATATCCCTTGCGGTAAACGCCGTAGGTTTGGAGAAAGAACACGTCCTTCTTTTCCGGCAGGCACTCCCGCGCAAATGCCAGAACCTGCTTTGCAAAGCTGCCGTAGTATATGCCGGATGCAAAGCCGATGCGGTCGTATTGCGTCAGATCCGCCGTTTGCCGCGCCGTCACATCGATCGGATGCACATCGTTCTCCGCCGCGATGGCATCCACCAGCTTTTTGGTATTTCCGTGGTGCCTGGAATAGTACACGATCGCCGTTTTCAAGCGCATCCCCCCGCTTCCATGGGTACTTCCCTTTCTCTCCGTAAATAGTATAACACAAACAGCGCCGATATGCCACAGGCAAACCCGACAAAAAAGCGCGGAGGGCACGTGCATGTCCTCCGCGCTTTTTGTGCATTTCCCGAAGAAATCAGAACCGAAAACACTTTTGCAGCGCCTTGTGCTCTCCAAAGGCCAGAATCATCCCGTCCTTTGTCAACACCGTTTCCGGCGTGATCGTCGCATTCGTCTTTCCCGCGCGCTTGATGCCGAGGATGTTTACGCCGAATTTCTTGCGCACGTCGAGTTCGCCGATGCTCTTGCCTGCCCACGCTTCCGGCACCTGCGCTTCGACGATGGCGTTCTGGTCGTCGATCTCTATGTAGTCGAAGATGTGATCGGCGGTGAAGCGAATTGCCGCCCACTTCGCGACCTGCTTTTCCGGGTAGATCACATAATCCGCGCCGTTTCGCAGCAGGAACTTTTCCTGCACGTCGCGCTGTGCGCGGGCTACGACGCACTTTGCACCCAGCTCCTTGAGCAGCGATGTCGTCTCCAGCGAGTTTTGGAAGCTGCCGCTGATCGCGACGATGCACACGTCGAAATTTCCGACGCCGAGCGAGCGCAGAAACTCCTCGTTGGTGCTGTCGCCGATCTGCGCATTCGTCACGTACGGCATGACCTCGTTGATGCGCGCTTCATCCTCATCCACCGCCATGACCTCATGGCCGAGTTGCGCCAGTTGCACGGCGATATTGAATCCGAAATGTCCCACGCCGACCAATAAAATGTTCTTCATGATGATTTTCTCCTTATCCTATGGTGATTCTGTCTTGCGGCAGTTTCGCCGCGCCCTGTTTTTTGCCGGGCAGCGCCGCATAGATGAGCGTCAGCCCGCCCACGCGCCCCAGGTACATGAGCAGTATCAAAACCGCCTGCGACGGGATTTTAAGCTTCGGCGTGATGCCCAGCGTGAGCCCCACCGTTCCGACCGCCGACGCCGTCTCATACAGGCATTCAGACATCGGCAAGCCTTCATAGGCGCTGATAAAGAACGCGCCGCCGAAGAACAGTGCTATGTACATCGTCAGAATGGTCGCGGCGGACTTGATTGCTCCGCCATCGATCCTGCGCTCGAAGAGCTGCGCGTCCTCCCGCTGCCGAAACAAAGCAAAGGCGTTTGCGATGAGCACGGCAACGGTCGTCGTCTTCATGCCGCCCGCCGTGGAGCCGGGCGAGCCGCCGACCAGCATCAAAACGATCGTGATTGCCTGCGACGCGCTCGTCATTGCGGAAAGATTTGCGGTGTTAAAGCCCGCCGTTCTCGGCGTGACGGACTGAAAGAAGGACGCAAGCAGCCGTTCCCCCAAAGGCAGATCCGAAAAATCCGCAAAAAAGAAAAACAGCGCGGGAAACAGGATTAGGCACCCGGTCGTAACGAGGATGACCTTACTCTGCATGCGGTAGCGCTTTATGTGCAGCCGGTTTGCCCAAATGTCGTCCCACGTTAAAAAGCCGATGCCGCCCATGATAATCAGCAGCATGATCGCGACGTTGATTACGGGATTTCCCACATATGCCGTCAGCGAGGGATAGAGATTGCCGCTTCGCCCCAAGGTGTCAAACCCGGCGTTACAAAACGCCGAAACCGAATGAAACACCGCCATCCACACGCCGCGCCATCCATAGTCCCGGCAGAACACGGGCATCATGATAAGTGTGCCCGAAAGTTCCATCAAGAGTGTTCCCCGCAGGATAAACCGCGTGAGCCGCACGATGCCGCCGACCTTCGGTGCGGAAATGGCATCCTGCATGGTGCTGCGCTGCATCAGCGAGATTTTCCGCCCGGAAAGCAGGGCAAACGAGGCGACCACGGTCACCACGCCGAGCCCGCCGATCTGAATGAGCGTAATAATCGCCGCATGTCCGAATGTGGACCAATGGCTACCCGTATCGCGCACCACGAGCCCCGTGACGCATACGGCGGATGTAGATGTGAACAGCGCCTCATGAAACGGCGTTACGCTTCCGACGGCGGAGGATATGGGCAGCATCAACACCAGCGCACCCGTGAGGATGACGCCCGCAAACCCCAGGATGATGATCTGAAACGACGACAGGCGGCGCTTGCGACGGACAGTTTCTTCCAACATAGAAAAATAGCTCCCTTTATGAATCGATGGTTCGGAATCCTATCGATCGAATTTGCGCGCGACAGATTCCGTTGCGGATTGTATCATTCCACAAGCGGTATTATACACCGCCAAAAGTGAATATTCAACTTCGCTTCGAAAGATAACGGGTTTGGCGGTATTTCTGCCGTTTTTGTAGCATACCGTTTCCAAACACCGGACAAACGCATGCGCAAACCGGAAACGCTATCAAAAGACGCAAAAATCGACAGGCGCACAGGCCTGCCGCGAGGAGCGTATTCGGTTGGCGAAATTCGAGTGCCATGCGTTTAAAGTCCCTATGGAATTACACCACTCTCAAACTTGACGCGGTGGAGAAAGCCCGCAGGCTGTGTTTGAGACCCCTATGGAATTACACCACTCTCAAACTTACCCCGTGTTCCGTTCCATCGTTGAGTAGTTTGAGACCCCTATGGAATTACACCACTCTCAAACGACAGTGCAGCAGGCTCAAAACCTGCAACAGTTTGAGACCCCTATGGAATTACACCACTCTCAAACCGTTCACGATTTGTGTGTAATTCGACAGCCGTTTGAGACCCCTATGGAATTACACCACTCTCAAACAGGTCGTCTCCCGATTCCTCCGCCTTCACCGTTTGAGACCCCTATGGAATTACACCACTCTCAAACACGCTGTCGGCGGGATATTTCATCGGCGGAGTTTGAGACCCCTATGGAATTACACCACTCTCAAACATTATGCCCTATTTTCCGGGCGTTGTCAAGGTTTGAGACCCCTATGGAATTACACCACTCTCAAACGACGATATAGGCGGTAAACGCTTCTTCCTGGTTTGAGACCCCTATGGAATTACACCACTCTCAAACCCAGTGTCTTGACAGGATGTCAACCCCTTAGTTTGAGACCCCTATGGAATTACACCACTCTCAAACCGCATTGCATCCGAGCGCGAAACGGGTTTGGTTTGAGACCCCTATGGAATTACACCACTCTCAAACCGGGACAAGGCTTTTGCGTGATTCAGCAATGTTTGAGACCCCTATGGAATTACACCACTCTCAAACGAGCAGTGTCTTTACGATCAGCATGTCGTCGTTTGAGACCCCTATGGAATTACACCACTCTCAAACAGGCGAGCGCGATCCTCGACGCGAAGGGCGGTTTGAGACCCCTATGGAATTACACCACTCTCAAACTATCAAAGCATGACGCCTCGGATGCAGCAGGTTTGAGACCCCTATGGAATTACACCACTCTCAAACGGGTTCGACATCCAACAGCCTGTAATCGGGGTTTGAGACCCCTATGGAATTACACCACTCTCAAACATTTTTAGCGCGTCAGCGACGACCTTCTCGGTTTGAGACCCCTATGGAATTACACCACTCTCAAACAAACGAGAAACGAATACGCATCGAGGATTAGTTTGAGACCCCTATGGAATTACACCACTCTCAAACTCACCAATAGTTAGTGTTGTAAAGGGGTTTGTTTGAGACCCCTATGGAATTACACCACTCTCAAACCCGATGTTCGAGAAAACCGCCGAAAAGACCGTTTGAGACCCCTATGGAATTACACCACTCTCAAACGCAATGGGTTACGGCAAGGATCGGATAATCGTTTGAGACCCCTATGGAATTACACCACTCTCAAACTCCCAACAGAGCCGGAGGCCGTCCGCGACGGTTTGAGACCCCTATGGAATTACACCACTCTCAAACCTACCAAAAACGGCGAAGAAGCCCACATCGTGTTTGAGACCCCTATGGAATTACACCACTCTCAAACAAGCACGGGCGCGGCGAGCAGTTCACGCTCGTTTGAGACCCCTATGGAATTACACCACTCTCAAACGTAGGCTATTGCAAACTCGACGCGCTATTAGTTTGAGACCCCTATGGAATTACACCACTCTCAAACCGTCACGCCGTTTATGATGATAGTGTATACGTTTGAGACCCCTATGGAATTACACCACTCTCAAACCTCCGCGCTCACCTCGACGCCCGTGCCATAGTTTGAGACCCCTATGGAATTACACCACTCTCAAACGAAGATGGAACCTGCATTGGAGAAGTCGAGGTTTGAGACCCCTATGGAATTACACCACTCTCAAACGATCGCGCGCCCCAGCATGTTCAGTTGGATGTTTGAGACCCCTATGGAATTACACCACTCTCAAACCTCAAATTCGCATTCCCACCTCAAAAAGCGGTGAACACGATATCCAAGGCCTGAGATACGGCGCCTCAAACACACCACGAGACGATTATACCACAGGAAGGCGCCCTTGTCTATCCGATTTCACATAAATCCGCGTCCACCGTCCAGCGAAGCTCGTTGTTCAGGAGCGGATGCTCGCAGTTTTCGAGCGCGAGCACCTGAAAACCATGGGATACCGCCGTATCCGCAAAGAGCTGCATCTCCTCATCGGAAACGAAGCTGCGCATGTTCACGGTGAGGAACAGTTTCTCGCGGTCAAACTCCGTGACGAGCTCCATGTAATCGATCACCCTCTCGCCGATGCGGCCGCTGTCGTCTCTCACCTCAATCCCACACGCCTTGATGATGCTGCCGATATTGATCTTGGAATATACAAGGTCGCACGGAAAGCGGAAAGCGACATCGTCAAGCAGCGTCTCGATATCCTGCAACACTTGTATCGTCTGCTCATAGTGGGAAGCTTCCAGCGCCTCCCGTTCTATAGCTGCCGTAATCTTGCCAAGCAGCGTTCTCCGGTTCAGCGAAAACGGAACGAACACATCGAGGATCTCCGCATATCGATCCATCGCTATCGGCGTATGCGATTGCGAAAGGACACAGCGCCCCGCTCTCCCCTCAATCTGGTCGTACACATCCTGCAGGAGTGCCGCAAAGAGATGCTGATTTTCAATGACAAGGGTATTGTACTTGCCGTTTTCCATATCGAAAACGCAATCAATATCAGGGTACACAAATCTCACAATATGACCAGCCTTTCGTCCGTATCCAGTGTTTCCGTGTGCTTTTCTCCCGTAATGTACTCCATGCGTGCAAACTGCTTCTCGGTAATCGTAAGAACCTGTACCAGCCCTTTGGGCGGGCGGTTGCGGCGAACCGCCTCGATCGCAGAGTTTCCCGCCGATGTAGAGGGAAGAAGGCGACAATACACGGATTCCTGCATCATCAAAAATCCGTTTCGGATCAACGTTTTGCGAAACCGGATGTAGTTTCGCCGATCTTCCGCCGTTTCCGTCGGCAGGTCAAAAAACACAATTACTCTCATAAATCGATAGCTCATAGTCTTTCATAGAAGGAGATGCCGCTAACATCTCCCGAGTTCAGCGCGTCAAACACATGGCCGCAATACACCTTGATGGCGTTGAGAACGACCTGCTTGCTCTGATCGATCACGACGGTATCGCCCAGTATCTTCCACAACGCATGCTTTTCTTCCCGTTCCAACTTTCGGGGCTGCATCGCAACAACCTTTCGGTCAATCAGGATCCGAAAGGGCTCCATCAGGTCGGAACTCAGGTTGAAATGGTTGAACTGATTGTCATGGAAGATGCCGAGCTGTGTCAGATAGCCGTTCAGCGCGATTTCCCGATTGAACGCGGACAGAATGACGCTGTACCCGTAGTTGAGCGCGGCATTTTCCGGCCTGTCCGCGCCGCGCGTGAAGTCCATGCCGAAAAGCGCATTGAAATACACCTTCGCGGCATGGCCTTCGCGATTGGTTGCATCCGGCGGCTCTACCTGATCGATGTAGCTGCAGAGCAGATCGTATTCGCGCTGTTTCTTCAAATCTCCCAGATGGGCAGCCTGCAGGCGAATCTTTTCGCGGATGATTTTCTGCCATATCAGCGCTTTCGTCTCATCCTTCCAGCGGATTTGCATGCGGATTCGGTCTGCGCTGTTGTGGCTGCCATGATAGGGCACCAGCTCCGTCAGCGGGCTCCTGCGGGAATCGCAAAAGATTACCCGCACTTTTTTCTCCGCCAGCGCCTCTATCAGGCAGCCCGTCAGCGAAACCGCCGGATTTTCGATGAGCAGGATGGCGATCTCATCTAAGAAGACCCGCTTCGTCTCGCTGTCGCGCACCACCATATAGCCCATCTTGTAATCCAACTTGCAGCGCTTTTCGATGACTACAGTTCGCCAGCTCATAGCAGATCGAACAGGTTTTGACTCTTCCTGTTCCACAGGCCGGAAGCCGATTCGTCGACGATGCGCACATCCGTATAGTTCTTCTTCCAGTTGGAGATCGAGGAACTGAGAGCAACCGTTGCAGCGGCTCGCTTGGTTCCGCCGACCTTTGATAAATCGCAACCGCCGGAAAGACGCCCAAAGATCGAGTGGATGTTCAGCAGGGTGTCCACCTGGTCTTCGAGAGACAATGCCTCAAAACGATCCTTTCCGGATTTTAGCGTCTCCAATGGGCTATTGACGCGCTTTCTATACACTGTATTCGCGAGCTTTTCGACATACAAATCGTAGAGCGCCATATTCTCTTCCCTTGTGATTTTGTCATACTTCGGGTCGCACACCAGATTTTGGTTCTTCACGCGCTTTTCGCGGAAGGATTCCAGTCGCTTAAGGTAGCGCTCCGTATCCGCTCCGGCCGAAAACTGCGTTTGCGTCGAAACAATGATACACCTTCCGCCGCTGCTTTTCCCTGCGATACACACTTTGTAACAGCCGTCAAAGAGCAGTATCGCATTGACCTTGAGCACACGTTTGCCGATGGGGAATGATACCTCGTCGACTGCTTTTCCAAGGATTTCGCTTATGGAGCCTTTTGCATATTCCAGCGCATATGCATCATCATTCAGGAACGTATCCGCGTGGAGCAGTTCGACCGGCATGATCATGATATCGCTCTTTTTGCCCACACGGTAACGAACCAACGCGAAGAAGCTGGCTGTCGGCTTATTATACCTGCCGTACCTATCCGTGGGCAATCCCTTCTTGCGTGGAATCAGCCCCGCCGCTGCCTTTACCGGCATTTGATCAAAGAAGCCACCGCGCCTGCAGAACGCATAACGGGTAAGGCGGGCATTATTCTTCGCGAGAACCCGTTTCACCTTCCCCAAGTCCGATTCGCCGCGCCACACCGTCACGCCGCCGCAGACGACAGGCTGGTCGAACAGCTTCTTCGCCTGCACGTTGTAGCTTTGGTTCCGCGGCACAAACCAGCGCTTGCTGAACCGCATGTGATACACATTGCCCGCCACGATGTTCAGATACGCATCCTTTGCGTGATGCAAATCGTTATAAACGCGGCTTTTCAGGCAATCGAAGGCTTGACGGAATTCGCTGACCAATCGGGCTTTGACGTACACGATCTCCGTATCCGGGAACATCTCCTTCAGAAGCGTCGCAACGGCCTTGGTCGACTGCGTCGTTTCGGTCAGTTGGCGCTGGATAAAGCCCCACCTTTCGTCTTCCGTAAACGGCGTCGTGCGCGTCAGGCGGCGCAGCTTCTCATCGCTCATCAGGCCATTCTTGTGTAGCAGTTCCCAAAAACCTCTGCGCTCGCGCTGTATGGCCGAATCCACGGGATAGGTATCGGTCTTCCGCCCGTTTTCCTCCGAGTACACAAGGACTTCATTATTCAAAAGACTATCGTCCTTCACATAGCACTGCGGGTAGATGTGGTCTATGTTGTATATCGACGCATCGCCGGATAAGCGCGTGGGGTCCAAAGGTTTGCCCGTATACAGGCAGCGCCCCAGCTGGAGATAGTATAGATACAGCCGATCCGATTGGAGGCGGTTGTCCGCATCCGCGCCCATCTCTTCGAGCTGCTTTTGAAACGCTCGGACATCCTCGTCGCGACATTTTTCGTAAAGCTCCGTCAGCTGTTCCTTTCGGGTTTTTGTGCGCTTGCCTTTCTGATCTTCCGAAGCACCCCGAGCCATCTCCACGAAAATGCGTTCCGGCGCACCGCCGAGTGCCTTGGCTACCTCCTTGACAATTTCCAGTGTGCGAATCACCGGCCGCTTGACGGCGTTGGAGACGTACATGCTGTCCAAACGCTCGTCGAGTGTCTGCGGGTTTGCTTTGTAATACGCATCAAGCTCTTCCTTGATGACTTCCGCGAACGTATACCGATCGGACAGCAGTTCGCTCATGTTGCAGTTGGTGTTCCACAGAGCACTCAGGATCGTGAAGATTTCACCCGTTTCCTTGTTCGCCCCTTCGATCCCGTTCAGGAAGCGCCGGGACAGCCTGCCGAAATCCTTGTAATTGAGCCTGCTCAGATAGGTGATATCGCTTTCGCTCAAATGGGGATAGTGCCTTTCCAGCCATCTGACAAACCTCTTGCGGTCCTGCGAATAGGTTGCGCGTTCGATGATTTCTTCGGCATCCTGCTCGCTCAGAATTTCTGCGCCGAGGAGCCGCTTAAAATCGTGCTGGGGCTTCAGGTTCGACTTAATCTGCTCGTCGATGCCGCTGAGCCGATCGCCGCGCTGCATGATGTTCGATGCAATCAACCAATCTTCGATTCGCTTCCGCGTAACCTGCCTTCTACCCTCGAAGAGTTCGCGATACAGCGCCTGCTTCTGCTCTACCGTGATCGGCACCTCGTTGATTTTGAGATTGTTGATCTCGTTCAGCACTTCAAATCGATGATATGCCATTGAATCCTTCGGGAGAACCTTCTCGCCCGGCAGATAGGTGCAGGTGTTGGTCATTCTTTTGATGAACTCCTGCTCGCTCCCGTCCAGGTCTACCATCTCCTCAAACTTCCACGGCAGAACGCGGCCGGCTTTCTCTCCTATCCACTTTACCCACGCAAAAGAGGAGGCGCTATTCAGCGGCCCTACATAGTACGGAATATGGAACGTAAAGATGCTGCGCAGCTTATCGGAAACCGTCAGCCCGTCTTCCGCTTCGCACAAGAACGGCAGGTATTTTTCCGCATTCTTCAAGATCAGGTCCAGTTCATACCAATACAGCTGGTGCGGGATGACGCGGTTGTCGGGGTCCCTCTGCTTGGGCAAAAACGTACCCAACGATATCCTGTCCTGCATATCGTCATAAAACGCTTTGTCCGCTTCCTCCGGCGTAATCTTTTTCAGTATTGAGGAAAGCTTTTTATAGAAATTCTCCTTGGTAGCGCGCTTGGGCACAGGGCCGCTATTGACGTGGCCGACATACACCGAATACCCGTTTTCCTCGGCATTGCGGAACAGCGGGCGGTACTGTTCCGGGCAGTATCTGCGGATGAAGCTTTTCAAGGCTGCAAGATCGGCCTTGTGCCGATTATAGACCTCTACCTTTGCTTCCGATATCGTCGGAGCGCCGTTCAAGACATTCACCAGCAGCGCCCAATCATACACGGCCTTCATGACGGAAATCAACTCGGCATCGTCGCCAAGCTGCCCCATAGCCTCGGCAAGAGTCTCCTCGTCGTCTCCGAGCGAAAACTTGATCTCTTCGTATTCCGGCTTTTCAAACAACGCCTGCGCGTTAATCCTGTTGCCGCATAAGGCGCGCACCAATACGTCGCAAGAGAACGGGAACTCCTCGCTGCCTGCTTTCGGAATCTTCCCCTTGAAGCACTTTTCGGCGATTTCCTTGACTTTCTGCCCTGATGCACGGGATTTGCGCAAGACGTCGGCAATGATCGTCAAATCCTCTTCGCGCCACGGCACCGCGTATTCTCGATCGGCAAAAAAGGCGGAGAACGCTTCGAAAACGCTTCGGGAATCCGTAACGGAGCCAACGTTTTCCCGATCCATTTCGTTCAGAAAATGCCCCCTGTGCGCGACAAGCCACGTACACGCCAAACAGACGAGCCGAACGTCGTGCGGTTCGGCGGAGTACATCAGTTCGGTGAGCAGATGATGAATCGTCGGATACTTCTTTCCGTATTCGCGATCCGTGAACTGCTCGTCGTTAAACAGGGAATACGGCTCCTCTGCCTCATCCCGAAACAGTGCGCTTTCCTCTTGCCGTATGAAGAAGCGCGGGTCGATCTTGGCGATTTCCATGGCAAACAATTCGCGAACGAGCGCGACCCTTTGCTGCCTTCGGTCGATTCTGCGGCGCCCCGTACGGAATGCGCGCCGTTCATCCCTGCGTTTGGCCTCCTCAAACAGTGTAACACCCCAAACGGGTTCTCCGCGGAACTTCCGAAGGTTGTATTCTTCATCCGTTGCGGCATACCCTACCGAATCGGTGCCAATGTCGAGCCCAAGAAAATATTTTTCCCTTTCCATCTTGACAAACCCTCTCTCATATGGTATAGTGACATCGTAGTTTCATGACCCCTATGGAATTACACCACGAGTTCAAATAAAGATATTTTCAAATCGTCGTCGTCGCTGACGACAGCACAGTGTGTGCACTGCAGAATCTCCTTCGGGAGATTTTGTTTTTTGCGCTTACAAGCGACACAATAAGGTTATAACCAGCGCAGCATCCAGAAAAAACGAATTTCGCCTGCGCTTTGGGGAGCTATTCTGAGATTATCGGAGTTTCCGGATTTGCAAGTTCTGCCATCACAGATGATCCGTTGGCGAAAATCAGGTTTGCAGCCTCATTCACATATTCGTTGAAGTCTTTTTCCTGCCCAATCCTGGACATCGCGCCTTTTGGAGTTTCTGCATCCTATTCAGCGACACAAAGAAATCCGTTTTTCATTATACTACATCCGCTTTCCCGCTTGCAAGATGTTTTGTGGGGATTCCCATGCCACTTTTCACCGCTATATACTGTCGTATATCCTTTCCATCTCCATTTACGATAATGGCGCATGGCTGCGATTTCTCGCAATCATGCGCCATTTTACAGAGCTTGCGATACGCACGCTTCCTCTCGTCCTTTCCGTCGCCGTACCATGCGTTAAGCGTCGCGCTGTATCTGCCAGTACCCTTCGTCTTGACAATCGCCTTTGCCAATCTTCACTATTTCCGATCGGTTTCCTTCTCGCGCCGTGTTTCTTCCTCTCCGCTGTTTTCTCGGTTGCGTCTTCCGCTGCGTATCATCGGGAGTATAACCGCAAAAACGGCAAATACAAGACTTACGAGAGCTGCCAAAAATCCAAATATCTTATTCGTGTCCATGCCATACCCTCCTTGCGTACTGCGTCGATCTGCTGATGTTCGGTTCCCTCCTCGGACAGTTGTCCCGCGCGGCTCGGCAAATCGCCCCGCTCTCGTCGGTTCGTTCCGCATTCGTATCCCGCTCAGACCCAGCAAACACACATTGCATCGTCACCACGGGCTCTCTCATCGCCGTGTTGTCAGCCCCGTGCTCAGCACATCGGAATCAACGCCCCTTTTCACAAGCTCCCGAATCGCCTTTGCGCCAACGGCTGCATCGCGGGGGAAACCATCCAACTTCGTTGCGACAAGTATATCATCCCGCTTCGATTCCGTCAAGGGCTCTGTAAACTTTCGGCTCTCAATTTTCATGCCCCGTAATCGTGTCATCCCGGAGAAAAAACGTTGGATTATACATACATTTTCAGGATAGCGCAGCATCGCGAAAACTCAAATAATGTCTGCACTTTGAGATTTTCGGGGGTTGGGCTGCGCAGATACAGCCATTGCCGACAGGATTTGGCGAAAGTCGGGTTCCCGTGCCTCGTTTGCATATCGATTGAAGATCGTTGCCCATCCCTTCGGTTTCGCAAAGATACCTGTCCATGTTTTCATGGTCTGTTTCCGGATCGGGCGGTTTTCTCACGGCTTACAGCTTTTTACAGCGGCTCCGTCAGCCAAACACGCGATCGATTTCCTCTCTGGCGATCTGCACCCAGCGGACGGGATTATTCGGATTGTTGCCGATGGTATGGCAGTCCTTCATGACGACTTCGGGGATGCAGTTCTTTGCGCCCTCCAGCGCCTCCCGCAGCTGGAGCCTCACAAAGTTCTCATCCATCGTCGGCCTCGAGAGCGGCGACGGATTGAGCTTGAGCGATGCGACATAGTCCTTTCCGAGGTTTTTCTCCGTCATTTGCCGATCCGACCAGGGAGAACAGGAGACGCGCCGCAGGCGCGGAAGATGCTTGGCATACTTCCAGCGCAGGTCGTACGGCTCGCAGCAGCCAAAGCAATTCAGAGCAAAACGTTCCGCGATGCGCCTGTGGTACGGAAAGATAAATTCGCCGTACATTTCGGGAGATATGCCGACGGTTTCCTGGCTTTCGACAAAGCCCCACATGTCCATGGGGGTAACTTTGCTCGGCTCCGCAGGCTGTATCTGTTCGGTAAAACCGAAACCGCCGGAACCGATGTAGAAATTGCCGACGTTCTGAAAGAGCAGTCCTTCTTTTGCAAGGCGTTCGATCTTTTTGAGCGTGCCCGTACACAGAAGTTCCATCAGCCGATGCACCCATTCGGGTTCGTCAATTAAATCGTACATGAAATCTTCCAGCCCGCGAAGGTCGATGAACTGCGCGGTTAAGCCGAGCGTCCACCACCATGCGTGATATCTTTTTACCTCGAGAATGCCGTCAAACACTTCCTGTGCCGCAGACAAAAGAACGTCCGACGCCGGATAATCCACCGTGTATTCCGAGAAATGCACCTTCTCAAAATCGCGCTCGTACTCTTCGATCGCCTGTTTTATATGATAAGCACCGTTGTTTTCCCCGCCGATGTGCTCGATTTTGACGCCCCAGCCGGTGTCTCCTGTGACCAACGGCACATTGAACACGGGGGCTATGACGACATCGTCGAGCATTTTCTGCGCGGTAAACAGCTGTCTGCGCAGAAACCATTCCCAATTGCGGGCGAGCTCGCCCTTGCAGCGCAGCATATCCTGCGTGATGATTTCATGCCAGCCGTTTTCGGGGTCACAAAACACCAACGGTTGGTTCGTTTGCAGATCGTTATGGCGCGTCCAAAGCTTCCGCTTTTCGCCCTGAAAGGGCTTTTCCATCTCGAGGCGAAGCTACGACGCAAGTTCGCGCAAAATCCCCTTGTCCTTACAATCGATCGAATAATGCATCTCTGTCGCGCCTCCGATATCATATTGTACAACCTGTTTTCCGCAGGAGCATCTGATCATTCGCGGCTTCATTATACCGCATCCTATGTCCTGTTTGCAAGGCGCTTGTGCGGCATTGCATCGATATTTCCCCCTCGAGTGAAATGAAACGAGAGATATGTCCGATTAGTCCAAAATTCGGGCGGCGGAAAGAAGGTGCATTCAATAAGCCCCGCGAGGGCAGGAAAGCAAAAGGACGGGCAAAATCATACCCGCCCATCCCTTTGAGATTTCCGGATTGCCGGTTTTCGGCGCGACTCCCTTATTTCATGCCGCGGTAGGCGAAGCCTTCGATGATCTTTTTACTGGCGAAGATGAACACGATCAGGATCGGCACCGTGAGCAGGCTGTTGCCCGCCATCAGGGTGTTCCAGCGGATGCCGATTTCCGCGTCGCGCAGGCGCTCGATGGCGAGCGTGAGCGGGCGGTACAGGTCGTTATTCGTCATGACCAGCGGCCAAAAATAGGAGTTCCACGTTCCGATAAAGGAGAACATGGCGATGGTCACCATCGCGGATTTGCACATCGGCAGCATGATTTGGAGCATGATCTTGATTTCGCCCGCGCCGTCCAGTTTCGCGGATTCCACGATCTCGTCGGGAACCTGTTTGAACGACTGGCGAAGCATGAAGATGCCGAATGCGTCCGCGCCCAGGGGCAAAATCTGCGGCCACAGGGAGCTAATCAATTTGCCCTTTGCCATCATCAGATAGATCGGGATATAGGTCAGCTGCTGGGGAATCATGAACGCGACCAGCACCACGCCGAAGGCGATGCCCGACAGCGGGAATTTCCGCTTGGCAAAGGCATATGCCGCGGGCACCATGACCGCGAGCTGCAGACAGATGACCGACGCCGTGACGACCACGGTGTTCAACATAAAGCGCGGGATATCCAGCCCTGCGTTAAACGTACTGTAAAATCCTTCCAGCGTCCAGGTTTGCGGCCACAGGGTGGGCGGCACCTGCATGGACTCCACATAGGGCTTAAATGCCGTGATGATCATCCAATAAAAAGGGAACACAAAAGCGAGCATGGTCGCGATCTTGATGAGATCGCCCAGAAAGGTCAGCATGCGACTGCGCACTTGGTCGGACGAGGTGAACGTAAGCTTTTCCATCGTTATGCTCCTTACTGATAGTGTACTTTCTTTTCGACAAACGCGAAGTTGATGATCGTGATGACCACCATAATCAGCAACATGACCATGCCTGCCGCGCAGGCATAGCCCAGCGTGTTGTTGCGCTGGAAAGCATAATCGTAGATGTACATGCTCAAAACGCGCGTCGAGTCGCCCGGGCCGCCGTTTGTCATGATGCGCACCGAATCGAACACTTTGAAGGAACCCGTGGTAATGGTAATCAGGAGGAAAAACAGCTGTGGGGAGATCATCGGCAGGGTGATCTTGAAAAAAGTCTTGACGGCGGACGAGCTGTCCAGCCTCGCCGCCTCGTAAATCTCCGTGGGAATGGATTTCATCGAGGACATGATGATCAACGAATAATAGCCGATGCTCTTCCACGTGTTCATGATGATAATGGACATCATGGCGGTGGAGGAATCGTCCAGCCACCTGACGGCGGGCAATCCCAAAGAAGTGAGGATCGAGTTAAACAGGCCGTAGGACTGCGAACTCATCAGCCAGCTCCAGATGAAGCCCGCGGAAACGCCCGCTACCAGGTGGGGCGTGAAAAAAACGGTCTGCCCCAGGGAATTGATTTTTCGATCCTTAAACAGCCACTGCGCCAAGAGCAGGGACAAGATCATGATGCTGATCAATGCGCCGACGGTATACCTTGCGGTATTTCCCAATGCGCCCATGAAGTCATCCTTGACAAAGAACAGGCGATAGTAATTGTCGAGCGCGATCATTTCCTTATAGGGCTTGGTGGCGTTTCCCTTGTACATGCTCAATACGCCCATGTTGATCGCCGGATAGATGACGAAAAGGCTCAAAAAAATCAGTGCCGGCAGGATCATCAGCCATGAAATGAAGTATCCCCGCCACGTTTGAATGCGTTTACGCCGCAATGTATCTTGATAAAGTGCGTTTTCACTCATCGTTCATTCCTCCCGCAACCGCAAGCAGCTCATCCGGACCGCCGTGCCCCACGTGGATGCCGTTCGCGTCGAAGAAATGCATGTGCCGGTGCTTTATCGTCACCCAAATATCTTGGTTCTCGCGGAACTCGTCGTTCGAACTTCTGACCATGATCGTGTTGCCCTTCATGCGCACTTTGTAGAGCGTCTCCGCGCCCAACATTTCCCGCGTGGCGATCTGTCCGCGGCGGCAAACGGCGACATCCTCTAAGGGGCGGTCTGAAAACTCGACCACTTCGGGGCGGTATCCCAACGAATAGCCGTTGGGCATTTCCTGAATGTTCATGGGCGGCGTGCCGATGAACTGCGCCGCAAACAGGTTATTCGGCTCGTGGTAGATTTCCTCCGGCGTTCCCACCTGCTGAATCTCGCCCTTTTCCATCAGCACGATGGCATCCGCCATGGACATCGCCTCCATCTGGTCATGCGTAACATAGACGAAGGTGGTCTTAAGGCGGCGCTGCAGCTCGATCAGCTCCACGCGCATCGCGGCGCGCAGCCTGGCATCGAGGTTGGACAGCGGCTCGTCCATCAGGAAGACCGCCGGCCTCTTGACCATGGCGCGCGCCAGGGCGACGCGCTGGCGCTGTCCGCCGGACAGTTCGCTGGGCTTGCGATCCAAATACTCTGTCAGGCCGACGATGTCCGAATATTCCTCGATCAAGCGCGTGCGTTCGTCCTTCGGGACCTTTCTGTTTTTTAGACCAAATTCGATATTTTCACGCACGGACATCGTGGGATAAATCGCATAGTTTTGGAACACCATGGCGATGTCGCGCTTGGCCGGATCCACATCGGTGATATCCCTGCCGTCCATCAGGATGCGGCCGGACGTTGCGGGGCCGATGCCCGCGATCATGCGCAAAAGCGTCGTCTTGCCGCAGCCGGAGGAGCCGACCAGTACGGTAAACTTGCCGTCTTCGATGGTCAGGTTCAGGTTTTCGATCACCTTGGTTTTCCCGAAGGATTTGCTTACATTCTGAAATTCTATTTTGGCCACGTGTGCTTCCTCCAATTGCATAATCGCCAACGGGGAGCATATTTTTGGTATGCTCCCCGAATGCACGCTTGACGTATTCCGAATCGATTACCAGATGTCCGCAGATTCGGCCTTGATTTTCTCAACCGCCTCTTCGGGGGTAATGCTCCGCTCCTGGATCAGCAGGGAGACGTTGTCCCAGCAGATCTGGGTGAAGTCCTGCCCGACGGCGACAAAGGGCATTTCCTGTCCGCGGCCATAGGCGAGAAGCTGGTCATAGGCGACCTTGAACTCGGGGTTCTCCGCCCAGAACTCGATCATCTCGGGATAGTCGGCGATGGACTTGGTGCAGGCGACGTAGCCGGAGGTCTTTGCGTTGAAGAACTGCTCCTCGTCGCTCATCAGGTACTTGACGAATTCCCAGGAAGCCTGGATTTCCTCGTCGCTGTTGTCTGCGCCGATGACGGAGATGTTCGCGCCGCCGATCTCGGCAACGTGATTCTCGATGTCATAGGAGGGGAACATCGCAACGCCCACTTCCACATCGGTGTCCTTCGCGGCGAGCATGAGGTTGCCGAGGCCCGCGGAGGAGTTCATGTACGCGGCCAGTTCGCCGTTGAGGAACATGGTCTGCGCGGTGTCGCCGGGGTTGGTCACATCGAAGGGACGGCACCAGCCGGCATCCACCCAGCTGCGCCAGTCGCTCAGAACCTTCAGCATGGTGCCGTCCTCCAGGGAGGGAGAGCCACCGCCCTCGACCATGTAGTCGGAGCCGAGCTGATAGATCCACGCGGCGTTGTAGTAACCGAAGTCGTTGAAGATTTCGAAGCCGTAGCGCGTGATTTCGCCGGCGTCGTTCTTCACCATGGCCGCCTCGCCGAACTGCACGAGCTCGTCGATGGTGATCATGTTGCCGATCTCAATGCCCAGTTCGCGGGCGATCGCCTTGTTGTAGTAGAAAAGAGGAGTGGAGCGGCAGTAGGGCATGGAGTGAATCTGCCCGTCGGTGTTGCCGGCGATCTCCAGCAGCCAGTCCATGAGGTTGCCGGTGATGTCGTAGCCTTCCGCCTCCGCGAGGGGCGCCAGGTCGACGATCATATCGTCCTCGAGCATGTACGCGACATAGGTATTGGCCGCGCTGACGACGTTCGGGGCCTCGCCGGACTGAACGGCGAGCTGAATCTGCGCGAACAGGTCGACATAGCCGCCGATGAAGGATTCTTCCACGACGATGCCCTTTTCCTTACCGACGGTCTCGTTGAAGCCGTTGACCGCATGGGTCACGCACTCATACTGGGCGCCGGAGCCGCGATGGTGCCAAAACTTGATGGTGATGGGTTCGGATTCCGCCGTCACGACCGCGACGCAGCCGAGGACGAGCATCAGAGCCAGAGCGATAGAAACCAGTTTCTTCATGGGTTCAACTTCCTTTCCCGGTATGTATTATAAGCAACGGAGACGGGTATCGCTTCCGCCGATTATCATTCCCTCAAAAACCATTATGTTTCGAGTTTCACGAAAGTCGCTCACCGCATATTATTATAGCAATTTGCCGATGTATTGTCAATAAATATTCATAATTTCACGTTGTTCGTACAATCACATTAAATTCGCCGAGATGCTTATAAAGCGCGGCCGCCTTGTCGCAACGCCCCTTTTTTCTTTTAATGAAAAATAATACATCCTTGCTTGCAATCGGGGCGGATTTACGCTACGATACATCTTGCGTTCGATTCCCCGCGGCGCAACATCTACAATGATATCGATCAGGAGGTTATCATCATGACCAAGTTTGAATGTCCCTGCGGCTATATCTACGACCCCGCCATCGGCGATCCCGACAACGGCATCGCGCCCGGCACGCCTTTTGAGGATATCCCCGAAGATTGGCTCTGCCCGGTCTGCGGCCTCGGCAAGGATGCCTTCATCGAGCTTTAATTAGGAAAGCGGATTTTCCCCAAAGGAGTTGCCAAAGAAACGGCAGCTCCTTTTCTATCCCCATCGGTAATGGTATTGCTTCCCGTCCTGCGGCTGTGTCAGTTCCACGCCGAACACGCGCGAAATGAAGGGGGAACGGCTTACCGCTTGGGGAGCCGCCTGTATGGCAACATGCCCCTCATGCAGCAGGAGCACCTCGTCCGAAAACTCGAAGGCGATCGGCAGGTCGTGCATCACGGCGAGAACGCCCTTGCCGCCGTCCGCGAGCGCACGCAGCATCCGCATGAGTCCGAGCTGATGGACGATGTCCAGATGGGTCGTCGGTTCGTCGAGCAGGATGTACTCCGTATCCTGGGCGAGCGCCATCGCGATATAGGCATTCTGGCGCATACCGCCGGAGAGGGCATGCAGCGGCTCGCGCGCATATTCCGCGACGCCTGCCTGCTCCATCGCCGAACCGGCGATCTCGCGGTCCCGCGCCGTATAGCGCCTCGGGTAGCTTAAATGCGGAAATCTCCCGTGAAGCACCATCTGTTCTACCGTCATATCCGGCGTGTTCTTCCCCTGAGCGAGGTACGCGGCCTTTCGGGCGATTTCGTTTCGCTTCATGTCGCCGAGTATTTTCCCGTCGATGGATATTACGCCGCCGGTCAACGGCAAAATGCCGAGGATCGCTTTCAGAAGCGTACTCTTTCCGCATCCGTTTACGCCGACGATGGCCGTCAGCTTCCCCTTTTTGAAAGATGCGGAAACACCCCTTAGGACGATGTTCTTTCCGTACCCCGCGGAGATGTCTTTCAGTTCAATCACGGCTGCGCCCTCCCCTGCCCCGAATCAGGATGAACACGAAGAAGGGCGCGCCGAGATACGCCATGGTGATGCCGACCGGAATCTCATACGGAGAAAACGCCGTTCGCGCGACGGTGTCGCACAGGCAGACGAAGGCCGCGCCGTACAGCGCGCACAGCCCCAAGACGCGCGAGGATGTATTCCCCGCTGCGCGGCGAACCGCGTGCGGAACCAACAGCCCCACGA
This sequence comes from Christensenellales bacterium, assembly GCA_050946115.1. Lineage (GTDB taxonomy): Bacteria > Bacillota > Clostridia > Christensenellales > Aristaeellaceae > CAYFRC01. The sequence goes on along the minus strand of JBMNUF010000004.1, from coordinate 69,779 downwards.
AGGACAAAAGCCCAGCGAGGCTTACGGCACAGCCCGCAAGCAGCGCCGCAAGGAGCAGGAACAAGGTCCGCATCAGGGATGTGTTGAGCCCCAACCCCTTGGCGCTTTCGTCGCCCAAGGTCAAAACGTCCAGTTCGTTGTGCAGAGTGAGCAAAATGGCGATCGCCATCGCAATGAGGAGAGCTGCAGGAACGAGCTTTTGATAGGTAACGGCGGAAAACTCCCCAACCTTAAAGTCGTTGCTCATCACGTTGACTTCGGGGAGGAAGGTGGTGATGGTGCTCGAAAAAGCGCCCAACAGGCTGTTCATCGCGACGCCGATTAGAATGACCGTGCCGCGCGAAGCGCCCCATTTTTTCGCGCCGAGGCTTACCAGCATCACCGCGGCAAACGCGCCGAGGAACGAAAACAGGGACAACTGCCAGCCTCCGAACACCCCGAGCGCCGCGCAGAGCGTTACCGCAAGCCCCGCGCCCGCGTTCACGCCGATCACGCTCGGCGACGCGAGGCGGTTCGCGAGCACGCCCTGTATTACCGCGCCGGAAACGGCGAGCGCCGCGCCGCACACGAGGGACGCCAGCGTTCGCGGCAGCCTGACGTATGCGAAAATGCGCGCGCCCGCCGAGGAATGAAAGCCGCTTCGCAGCGCGTCTATAATCTCGGAAAGGGAAAGATTCGTACTTCCGAGCAGGATGCCGAGCAGTGCAGAAATCGCAAGAAACAGAATGCCTGCGGCATACAGGCACCGCACTTTATTTTCCGCCAAGCAGAGTTTCGCTGAGTTTTTCATATGCCTCCGCCCATTTGGCATTCGGTTTGGTGTGGAACAGCTTCCGATCCATGACGTGCATCCTGCCCATTTGAACCGCTTCGAGCGTTCCCCACGCGGGGTTCTCGTCCATCATGCGGCGAAGGGTATCCATCGCCTTTTCGGCATCGTCGCCCATGGTCACGACGAAGATGCGGTACGGCTCCTGCCGGATGATGCTCTCGACGCTCAGCGTTTCGAGGAGCGATGTGTCGCTGTCGGCGATGTTGATGCAGCCCAGGTCCGCGAGCATTTCGCCGAGGATCGTCCCCTCGCTGCCCTTCGCCTTCACAAAGCCGGAGGCGGCGCGCAGCAGCAGCACCGTCCGCTCGCTTTTGGGCAGCGCCCGCGACGCAAATTCGGCTTTCACGGCCTCGATCTGCGCCTGGATGCGCAGCCCGTTTTGTTCATACAGGTCTTTTCTTCCGGTGATGTCGGTGCATACGTCGAGCATGTTAAGGTAGTCCGCAAAATCGTCCACATCGAAATACGCGACGACGATTCCCGCGCTTTCGAGGACTTCCAGCATCTCGACGTTGGATGCGGTCGAGGCGCTCGCGAGCACGAAATCGGGGTTTGCGGAGAGGAGCAGTTCCAAATTCGGGGAGTGCGCACCGCCGATGTTGACCGCGTCGGAAAGTGCAAGGTCGAAATCGTCCCACGCATCCTCGACTGCGGCGCATACGGAGCCGCCCGACAACACCCACGTTTCCGCAAAGCTGCCGATCAGCGCCGCCACCCGTTCGGGCTGCTTTTCTATCGCAACGCTCCTTCCGAGCGCGTCGGTAAAGATAGCCATATTCTCTTCCGCTGCACAGCCCAACGCGGCGCAGGAAAGGCATACCGCTAGCAGTATCGCCATGATTCGCAAAGTTTTTTTCATCATACGCCTCCGAAATTCTTGACATGCGCCACATGCAGTGATAGTATGGATATTGTAATCCAATGCCGTTTTTCATTATACCGCAGCGCCAAGTGCGTGTCAATCCTTGCGGCAGGAAAACGACACGAATCGGACAGACAATCACGAAACAGGGAAGGTGCAGAATGTGGGTATTTCAAACGAGCAGATTAAGAGTGTAAAGGGCAGGGGCTTTCTGCTGAACAGGGGAACGGAGTGCTTCTCCGGCAGGATCGTGACGGTTGCGGGCCTGTTCACGCCGGACGAACTTCGCGCCGTCGCGGAATGCGCGGACAAATTCGGCAACGGCAAGGTGATCTTCACCGCGCGCCTCGCGGCGGAAATCCTCGGGATTCCGTTCGACAAGATTTGCGAGGCGGAGCGATTCATGGCGGAGCGCGGGCTTTCCTTCGGGGGCACGGGCGACAAGGTGCGCCCCATCACCGCCTGCAAGGGGACGACCTGCGTATTCGGCAATATCGATACGCAGGCGCTCGCCAAGGTTTTATACGATACCTTCTACATCGGTATGGGCGATGTCAAGCTCCCCCACAAGTTCAAGATCGGCGTCGGCGGCTGCCCGAACAGCTGTATGAAACCGAGCCTGAACGACGTGGGCGTGGAAGGCTGCAAGGCGTTCTCGTTCGATTCGGCGCTCTGCCGGGGCTGCAAGAAGTGCGCCGTGTTGGAGTGCTGCCCGCCGGGGGCGGTATCTTTCGTGGACGGCAAGGCCTTCATCGATGAAAGCAAATGTACGAATTGCGGGGTTTGCGTCGGCAAATGCCCCTTCGGCGCGGTGCCGAAGGAGACGGAATCCGTCTGCCGCGTCTTCGTCGGCGGAACGTGGGGCAAAAAGCAGCGCATGGGGACGCTCCTCTCCCGCACGTTCAAGGAGTCCGAGGTTCCCACCGTCGTACTGAAGGTGCTCCTGTGGTTCAAAGAAAATGCGTATGTGAAGGAGCGCTTGGGCGCCGCGATCGACAGGCTAGGCACCGACGCGCTCGAAGCCGCGCTGGCAACGAACGGCCTGCTCGACAGGAAAGAGGAAATTCTTGCCGCGCCCTTGCTCAAAGGCTAAATACGGAGACTCCCGAACGTCAAAGAACCCACGCATCACCCCTTGGTGCGTGGGTTCCTTGACGGTTTGATAGATAGCTTTCATCGCTGTGCATATCGTTTCAAGCAATCGAGTCCCTTTAGCTTGTTTCCGTAACCACTTCGACATCTGCTCTTGCGTTTCCCATTTCCAACGTGGCACAACATACGCAACAACTATTTCCGGGGCATGGTACTATGTGGTGAACGCCGTCTAGTTGATATTTGAATGTCAACAAAACACTCATCCCCATCACATCTACAGGGGGATACTTTAACATTCAACCACGATTCCATATCTAAAATTGAATCCCGCCATCTCGAAAAAACACCCTGCTTTTCAATCTTACTCGTCCATTTCAACCGCAATGTATATTCCCTTTTTTTATCCTCTTGACGAGAAATATCCTCTAGCGAGATATTCTTTAGAACTTCTTCGGGTGGTAATTTGTCAAACCGCTTTATCGGCTCAATAGTGTCCAGCAAACAGAGAAGAAACTGCAGAGGGTATTTATCGATACTCAGTTTATCCCCATTCGATTTTACAATTAGTTTATTTAGACCATATTTCTTGTAATTCTTTATATCCGTCTCCTTTGTACACAACCATATGTTGTGGCAGATGATTGCATCGGCAATATATTCGAAATGATCTATATGAGAAAAACGACAATCCAGATGCTTTTTTCTATCTGTATAAACGCCATTGCATAGCAATGTCCCCTTTTCTGTATAGCTATTGAAATCATATAATAATTTATCATAAAGCAAATAGCCTGCTATAATCCCATGTTCTTGACTTTTATTTATTTCTCTTCTGTAATTATAATACGCAGAAATAACATCCCGAGAAAACCGCAAGGGAGCCTTCACTCTATGTCCCAGAAAACACGGCATACCTGGATAATATCGGATATCCATTTTATTTAAAAAGCCACACAAGGATTGCGGGGTTTCGCAGTCGTTTTGTTCAATGCAGCTTGCAGCATCGTGATACAAGCACGTAAGATACCATGTATACTCATAGGAATACCACTCACTCAGATCGTCAATAAACTCGCCTAATTTGCTTTTTATCATACAAGTAAACGTTCGTTTTAATATAAGTCCCATCAGATAAAGAGAGACAGTATGCTGATGTTTGCCATTTTTCTTATACTTATCTTTAAACGGAAAGGAAAGCGCCTGACCTTTTTCTCCTTTTTCATAGTGCTCACTAATAAAACGGTAGCAGCTCTCCTTGACAGAATAGCTCGCAAGGATTAATATCGATACCATAATAGCTATACCGTGTGTCTTTCCTGAACGCGTCGAATAGATTGTTATTCATAAGCAGCCTCCCAATTTATTATAAACCATCCCCCATAGGATGAAATACCACATTTTAACTCATAATCAGTTTGTCATTGTAAGGATTTTCTTTTTGAACACCATACTTCGTTTCTGAAACCCGTAATTCCACTTTTTAGAGTTTTGAAAGACACAAATTGAGCTGTCACTGGTTATCTGCTACCTGCCGACTCCCATTATCGAGTCTTTTGGCATCTCCCCAATCCCTTTCAGCATCTCAGAGACATATGTCTTTTCATGCTTGTATTATACTACCTCTGTCGCCTAGATTGCAAGGTATTTTATGAAATTGCGTTAGAAGGCGCCGTGCGCGGAGGAAATTGATTCTCTCGTAACTACTTATAGCACCACACACGCCGCAGTGAGCAGGGTCATGGCGATGGCGGGGTACAGGTCGAGGGCGGTAAAGCGCAATTCCTTCATGCGCGTGCGCTTTTCGCCACCGCGATAGCAGCGCGCCTCCATCGCGAGCGCGAGCTCGTCCGCGCGGCGGAACGCGCCGACGAACAGCGGCACGAGCAGCGGCACCATCGCCTTCGCCCGCGCGATGAGGTTGCCGCTGGAAAAGTCCGCGCCGCGCGCGGTCTGCGCCTTCATGATCTTGTCCGCCTCTTCCAGGAGCGTCGGGATGAAGCGCAGCGCGATCGACATCATCATCGCCAGATCGTGCGCGGGAAAGCCGATGCGCGCAAGCGGCGCCATCAGCATCTCCATGCCGTCCGTGAGCGCGATGGGAGAGGTCGTGAGCGTCAGAAGTTGCGTTCCGCACACGAGTAGGATCAACCGCGCCGCCATGAAGATCGAGGTCACGATGCCGCGATCCGTCACGGAGATGATCCCCCACGCAAACAGCACGTTCCCGCTCGTCGCAAACAGCACGTTCAATACGAACGTGAAAATGACGATAAAGAGGATCGGCTTCAGCCCCTTGGCGAGGAATTTCAGCGATATGCGCGAGAGCACGGTCGCCCCCACGATGAACGCTGCGAGTATCAGATACCCCCAAGCCGTGCTCGCCAAAAACACGTTTGCGATCATCGCGACCGTGAACAGGAGCTTGGTGCGCGGGTCGAGCCTGTGGACGGGCGAATCGCCCGGGAAAAACTGGCCGAGCGTAATGTTCGTCATTCCCCGCGCCCCCCTTTCTTTGCGAGCACTGCGGCGATCTGCTCCGCCATGTCGTTGAGCCGCCAGAGGTTGTCCGGAAGGTCAAAGCCCATCTTGCGCAGCTTTTCGCCGAGGAGCGCCGTGTCCGGCACGCCCAGCCCCATGTCCGAAAGTTCCCGCGCGTGGCGGAACACCTCGTCGGTCGTGCCGTCCATCGCGATGCGCCCGCGATCCATCACGATGATGCGCGAGCACATTTCCGCAACGTCGTTCATGCTGTGGGACACCATGATGAGCGTGAGATTCCCCTTTTCGTGCAGTTCTTTCAGGAGCGCCAGCATCGCGCCGCGCCCGCTCGGGTCGAGCCCGGCGGCGGGTTCGTCCAAAATCAACGTATCGGGTTCCATCGCCAATACGCCCGCGATCGCCACGCGCCGCTTTTCCCCGCCCGAAAGTTCAAACGGCGATTTCTCGAAGAGGTCCTCCGAAAGCCCCGCCGTTATCGCGGCTTCCCGCGCCCTTTGCAGCGCTTCTTCCTCCGACAGCCCGATGTTCTTGGGGCCGAACGCGATGTCCTTCAAAACGGTCTCCTCGAAAAGCTGGTGCTCGGGGTACTGAAACACGAGCCCCACCTTGCGGCGGATGTCCCTATGGTTCGCTTTTTCGGCGATGTCCATGCCGTAGACGAGCACGCTCCCCTTCGTCGGCAAAAGCAGCGCGTTCATGTGCTGGATGAGCGTGGATTTCCCGCTCCCCGTGTGACCGATGAGCCCGATAAATTCCCCGTCGCGCACGGAAAGCAAAACATCGCGTATCGCCGTCGCCTGAAAGGGGCTGCCCGCCATATAGGTGTGGGTGAGGTTTTTTATTTCAATCGGCATACAGCCACCGCCATTTCATCCACGGACAGGATCGCGTCCGGAAGGTCTATGCCCTTTTCTCGGAGAAGCAGGGCGAGCTTTGCCATTTCGGGGAGGTCGAGCCCTATATCCCGAATCAGATCGACCTGCCGGAAAAAATCCTTCGGGGCGCCCGTCAGGCGGATCGCGCCGTCGTCCATCGCGAGGATCCGATCCGCGCGCGTCGCTTCCTCCATAAAATGCGTGATCCATAGGACGGTAATGCCCTCATCGCGGTTGAGCTTCAGCGCGATGTCCATGATGCTCTTTTGCCCCGAAGGGTCGAGCATCGCCGTCGCCTCGTCGAACACGATGATCTCCGGCCGCATCGCGATGACGCCCGCGATCGCGATGCGCTGCTTCTGCCCGCCCGAGAGCATATACGGCTGCTGGTCGGCAAAGTCCGTCATGCCGACGACCGCTAAGGCGTCCGCCACGCGGCGCCGGATTTCCTGCGGCGGCAGCGCGAGGTTTTCCAACCCGAACGCCACGTCCTCCTCCACGACCGTCGCGACGAGCTGGTTATCGGGATTCTGAAAGACCATGCCGCATTTTTTTCGCACGTCCCAGCCCGCTTCTTCCGAACCCGTTCGGATTCCCGCGATCGTTATCTCGCCCTCGTCCGGCACGATCAGCATATTGAGCATGCGCGCAACCGTCGATTTTCCGCTGCCGTTGTGCCCGACGATCGCGACAAATTCGCCTTTTTTTACCTCAAAGCTTACATTGTTTACCGCGCGCGCCTGTGCGCCCGGATAGCTGTAGGATACGTTTTTGACTTCTACGATGTTCATTTTTCCTCCGGAATCTTTTTACGGGGTACCCGATCGATTCTGTGTATGACAATCATACCAGCCGAAACGTTAAATATCCAGCATTCTCCCGTCAAATAAAGAGAATCGCTGGACAGATTAACATTGTTGCTGTATATTATTCCCGTAGGAGCGACAATTTTTGCGTTTCTGCGGAAATCGATCAAGAGGAGTGTGCCACATGAATAAGAAGACCATTCGAGACATCGATGTCAAGGGCAAGAAGGTATTTGTCCGGTGCGATTTCAACGTGCCGCTGGACGAGAACAAAAACATTACCGACGAGACGCGCATCGACGCAGCGCTCCCGACCATCAAATATCTCTTGGATCAGGGTGCCGCGCTGATCCTGTGCTCCCACTTGGGCCGCCCCAAGGGCGAATTCAACATGAAGTATTCCCTCGCGCCCGTCGCGAAGAGCCTCTCCGAAAAGCTCGGGTTTGAGGTCGTACTCGCCAAGGACGTCATCGGCGAAGATGCGAAAAAGCTCGCCGCCGAAGTGAAGCCCGGCCGCGCGATCCTCCTGGAGAACGTGCGCTTCATGCCCGAAGAGGAGAAGAACGACCCCGAGTTCGCCAAGCAGCTCGCCTCCCTTGCGGAAATCTACGTCTCCGACGCGTTCGGAACCGTGCACCGCGCGCATGCATCCACCGCGGGCATCGCAGCATATCTGCCCGCCGTCGCGGGCTTCTTGATCGGCAAGGAGCTCGATGTCATGGGCAAGGCGATCTCCAACCCCGAGCGCCCGTTCGTCGCGATCCTGGGCGGCGCGAAGGTCAAGGACAAGATCGGCGTCATCACGAACCTGCTCGACATCGTGGACGTGCTGCTCATCGGCGGCGGCATGGCGTATACCTTCCAGAAGGCGCGCGGCGGCCGCATCGGCAGGTCCCTCGTGGACGACGAGCGCGTGGGCCTCGCGCTGGAGCTGCTGGAAAAGGCGGAGAAGAAGGGCGTCAAGCTCCTTCTGCCCGTAGACAACGAGGCGGGCGACAGCTTCTCCAACGACTGCATGCGCATCACCGTCCATTCCAGCGAAATCCCAGACGATTTCGAGGGCCTGGACATCGGACCGAAGACGATTGCGCTCTTCTCCGAGGAAATCCGCAAGGCGAAGACCATCGTTTGGAACGGCCCGATGGGCTGCTTCGAAATGCCCAACTTCGCGGTCGGCACCAAGGCGATCGCGGAGGCGATGGCAAACACCGATGCCGTGACCATCATCGGCGGCGGCGACTCCGCGGCGGCCGTCACGCAGATGGGCTATGCCGATAAGATGACCCACATCTCCACCGGCGGCGGCGCGTCCCTCGAATTCCTCGAGGGCAAGGTGCTCCCCGGCGTCGCAGCGCTCGACGACAAGTAATTCTGATTACAGTACGCTGGGCGGCGCGCCGCCCAGCGCCTATTTATGAGGAGGATAATTTTATGCGTACACCCATTATCGCCGGCAACTGGAAAATGAACAAGACCCCCGAAGAGGCCGTACAGCTCGTGAAAGAGCTCCTGCCCCTCGTGAAAGATGCGAAGTGCGACGTGGTCGTCTGCACGCCTGCCGTGTGCTTTGCGGCGGTTAAGCCCGTCATCGAAGGCACCAACGTCAAGCTCGGCGCGCAGAACGTCCACTTTCAGGCGTCCGGCGCATACACGGGCGAGCTCTCGGCGGACATGCTGAAGGCGAGCGGCGTACAATACGTCATCATCGGGCACAGCGAGCGCCGCCAGTACTTCGGCGAGACGGACAAGACCGTGAACCTGCGCACGCTCGCGGCGGTCAATGCGGGTCTCACGGCGATCGTATGCGTCGGCGAGATGAAGGACGAGCGCGAAGCGGGTTATACCGACATCCTCGTCACCTACCAGACGCAGATGGCGCTGCACGGCCTGACCAAGGAACAGGTTGAAGGCGTCGTCGTCGCCTATGAGCCCGTTTGGGCGATCGGCACCGGCCTTACCGCGACCGACGAGCAGGCGAACGAGACCATCGGCGTCATCCGCGCGGCGATCGCCGCCAAATACGGCGAGGACACCGCCAACAAGGTTCGCATCCAGTACGGCGGCTCCATGAAGGGCTCCAACGTCAAGGGGCTCATGGCGCAGCCCGAGATCGACGGCGGGCTCATCGGCGGCGCATCGCTCAAAGCTGCGGATTTCGCGCAGGTGGTGAATTTCTGATGAGCATCACGGCGCTGATCATCATGGACGGCTTCGGCGTGAACCCCGCGACCGAAGGCAACGCGATCCATAAAGCCGGCACCCCCAATTTGGACAGGTTTAAGGCCGCCTATTCCTATACGACCATCGGCGCATCGGGCATGGACGTCGGGCTTCCCGACGGGCAGATGGGCAACAGCGAGGTCGGTCACCTGAACATCGGCGCGGGGCGCATCGTGTATCAGGAGTTTACGCGCATCACAAAATCCATCCGCGACGGGGATTTCTTCGAGAACGCGGCGTTTTTGAACGCCATCCGCTCCGCGAAGGAAAACGGCGGCAAGGTGCACATCATGGGGCTCTGCTCCGACGGCGGCGTACACAGCCATCTGGAGCACATCTACGCCCTTATCAGGCTCTGCAAGGACATGGGCATGGCGGATAAGTGCTTCGTCCACTGCTTTATGGACGGACGCGACGTGCCCCCCTCCAGCGGCAAGGACTATATCCTGCAGTTGGAAGAAAAAATGTGCGAAATGCAGAGCGGCAAAATCGCCTCCGTCGCGGGGCGCTACTGGTCTATGGACCGCGACAGGCGCTGGGAGCGCGTGCAGAAGGGCTATGAGGCGCTCATGGGCGTGGGCGAAACCGCCCCGTCCGCGCCGGACGCCATGCAAAACTCCTATGACGCGGGCGTGACGGACGAATTCGTAAAGCCCACCGTCGTCCTGAAGGACGGCAAGCCCACCGCGACCATCGAGGCGGGAGACGCCGTCATCTTCGCAAATTTCCGCCCCGACCGCGCGCGGGAAATCACGCGCGCGCTCATCGAGCCGGATTTCGATGCCTTCGAGCGGCTCGGCGGCTACAAAAAGGTCGCCTACGTCTCCATGACGCAGTACGACGCGACGTTTGAAAACCTCGAGGTCGCGTTCAAGCCGCAGACGCTCGAAAACACCTTGGGCGAATACATCTCCCAAAAGGGACTCACGCAGCTTCGCATCGCGGAGACCGAAAAATACGCGCACGTCACGTTCTTCTTCAACGGCGGCGTGGAAGCGCCCAATCCCAACGAGGATCGCGCGCTCATCCCCTCCCCCAAGGTCGCAACCTACGATTTGCAGCCGTGCATGAGCGCGCCCGAGGTAGCGGATGAAGCCGTCGCGCGCATCAAGAGCGGCAAATACGACCTCATGATCCTGAACTTCGCCAACTGCGACATGGTCGGGCACACCGGCGTCATGGATGCGGCGGTCGAGGCGGTAAAGGTCGTGGACGCTTGCGTCGGCCGCGTCGTCGATGCGGTCGTCGAACGCGGCGGCAAGGCAATCATCACCGCCGACCACGGCAACGCCGACCAGATGGTAGACCCCGAGACCGGCGAACCCTTCACCGCGCACACCACGTTCCACGTGCCGGTCATCCTCGTGGACCCCGCACATCCCAAATACGCCCTCCGCGCGGGCGGGCGCCTCGCGGATCTCGCGCCGACGCTGCTTCAGCTCATGCGGCTCGAACAGCCCGAGGAAATGACGGGCAAGTCGCTCATCGCAGAATAATCTCCCAAAAAGTGCGCCGTATGTGCCAAGGTTTCGGCACATACGGCGTGTTCTTATTTTGTCATCTTGCCGCGCAGCTTTCCGACGGTGCGCTCCAGCGCGTCCGCGGAATCGCCCCACGGCTTGTCCCTGTTCTTGTAGTCGAATTTCTGCGTGAACCAGTCTATCTCCTGTTCTATGCGGCTGAGGTTCTCCCGCTCGATGCGTATCAGCACTTCCAGGAACCCCTGAAGGTCCTTCCCCGAAAGCTCCTTCGGCGCGAGGTGCGCGAGCTGCGCGTAGTGCGGCAGGCAAAACCCCTTGCACGCCCCGAATGCCGCCTTAAACGGCGCTTCGTGCTTATACATATACAAAATCGTCAGCGCGTACCGCTCCATGGTGTTGTTCAGCCGATCGCAGAGGATGCAGCTTTCCGAAATGGCGAGTGCCTCCTCCGAGGGTGTCCGCGTCTCGGCGGGCTTTCGCGTGAGCCTGCCGACCGCGCGCTGCGGGAACGACTTCGCGCCCTCCGTCGCCGCCGCCGCGGCGAGCTTTTCCGCGTTCTTTTCGATCCGCTCCATGCTGTCCTTCAGGTGCGTGTGCGCCATGAGCGCGAGCCCCAGCCGATTCCCCGCGTTAAAGAGATGCCGCAGGTGCCTTTCGCAAAAGCCCTTCCTGTTTACCTCAATGCGCGTTGCCGGCTCCATGACGCTGCCGCCGAGAAAATTGTCCACATAGGCGGCCTCGTTTTTTTCCCTGATGGAGCAGAGGGGACATTCCGAATTCTCCTTAAATGCGTCCCATACGGGGATCGTATCCAAATGCTGTCTCATGCGCATCGCCTCCGAACGATGTATTTTATTTATTATATCACATATACCACAAAAATGCAGCACAATCAATCGCGAAATGTGCTTGCGTTTTTCGTATTCGGCGTATAGAATAGAGAAAACGGAACTTTGGGAGGGGATTTTTCTTGAAAATCGCACTGGCGAACGACCACACCGGCTATCATCTGAAATCCACGCTCAAAGCGTATCTGGAAGGCAAGGGCTATACCTGCGTGGATTACGGCTGCGGCGATGTAAAGACCGCGGACTATCCCGTGTTCGGCGAAGCCGCCGCGCGCGGCGTAGCGGGCGGCAATTGTGAAATGGGCATCGTCATCTGCGGAACGGGGTTCGGCATTTCCCTCGCCGCGAACCGCGTAAAGGGAATCCGCTGCGTCAACTGCTCCGAGCCCTATACCGCGACCATGGCGCGCCTGCACAACGATGCGAACATGCTCTCCCTTGGCGCGCGCGTTGTCGGAGAGGAACTCGCGAAGATGATCGTAGACGCTTTCTTACAAACAAATTTCGAGGGCGGCAGGCATCAGAGGAGGCTGGACATACTCGACGCCATCGACAGAAACTGAAGGGAGATTCATCGGTGTACAAAATCACGAAAAAACAGGTGCTGAACGATTTCGTATCCCTGATCGAGGTCGAAGCGCCCTATGTGGCGAGGCATGCAAAGCCCGGGCAGTTCATCATCCTGCGCACGGATGAAAACGGCGAGCGGATACCGCTCACCGTCGCGGGCGTAAACAAGGAGACGGGCGAGGTGCGCGTGATCTACCAAAAGGTCGGCGCGTCCACGATGCTGTTAGATACCTTTTCCGAGGGCGATTGCCTCGCGGATTTCGCGGGTCCCTTGGGGACGCCCTCGAAGGTGGAAAATATCGGAACCGTCTGCATCGTGGCGGGCGGCTTGGGCGTCGCCATCGCGCTGCCGCAGGCAAAGGCGTTTAAGGACGCGGGCTCTGAGGTGGATTTCATCGTGGGCTTTAGAAATAAAGGGCTCATCATCCTGCAGGACGAATTTGCGGCGGCGTGCGACGACCTCACCATTATGACGGACGACGGCTCGAACGGCAACAAGGGCTTCGTCACGGAGGCGCTGCGGGAGAAATTGGAAAGCGGCAAGAGGTACGACGAGGTCATCGCCATCGGCCCCGTCCCGATGATGAAGGCGGTTTCGGAGTTGACGCGCCCCTACGGCATCAAGACGACCGTGTCCATGAACTCCGTCATGATCGACGGCACGGGCATGTGCGGCGGATGCAGGGTGACGGTCGGCGGCGAGACGAAATTCGCCTGCGTGGACGGCCCCGATTTTGACGGGCATTTGGTCGATTTCGACGGCGCCATGCGGCGCGGAAGGATGTATTCGGGCGAGGAAAAGCAGGCGACAGAGCACGTGTGCCGTCTGATGGGAGGTACGCATTGATGGCGAATATGCAGCAGGCAAAAACCCCCATGCCCGAACAGGAGCCCGCCATTCGCGCGCGGAATTTCGGGGAGGTAGCAACGGGCTACACCTTGGAGATGGCGCAAAACGAGGCGCAGCGCTGCCTGCACTGCAAAAACGCGCCCTGCATCAGCGGCTGCCCCGTAGGCGTTTCCATCCCCACCTTCATCGACCTTCTGAAAAAGGGCGATTTGGAGGGTGCGTACAGGGCGGTGCGCGATACGAACGCCCTGCCCGCGATCTGCGGCAGGGTCTGCCCGCAGGAGACGCAGTGCGAAGCGCTGTGCGTGCGCGGCATCAAGGGCGAAAGCGTCGCAATCGGGCGGCTTGAGCGCTTCGTCGCCGATTGGGCGATGGAAAACAACCTCTCGGCGGATGCACCGATTGCGGAGCGCGAAGAAAAAGTCGCCGTCATCGGCTCGGGCCCCGCAGGGCTTTCGTGCGCGGGTGCGCTGCGGCAGAAGGGCTATCAGGTCACGATTTTCGAGGCGCTGCACATGCCGGGCGGCGTACTCATGTACGGCATCCCCGAATTCCGCCTCCCCAAAAAGCTGGTGCAGCGCGAAATCGACGGGCTTCGGGATATGGGCGTGGAGATTCTGAAGAACGTGATCGTCGGAAAGAGCATCACGCTTTCGGAGCTTTTGACCGAGGAGGGCTTTTCGGCGGCGTTTATCGGCAGCGGCGCGGGGCTTCCGCGCTTTCAGAACATCCCGGGCGAAGACCTGTGCGGCGTGTACAGCGCGAACGAGTTTTTGACGCGCATCAACCTCATGGGCGCGTACGACTTCCCGAACAGCCTCACGCCCGTGCGCGTGGGCGAAAGGGTCGCAGTGATCGGCGGCGGCAACGTCGCGATGGATGCGGCGAGATGCGCGCTGCGCATGGGCGCAAACGAAGTCAGCATCGTCTATCGACGGGGCGAGGAGGAAATGCCCGCGCGGCGCGAGGAGATACACCACGCGAAGGAAGAGGGCATCATCTTCCGCATACTTACCAACCCGACGCGCATTTTGGGCGACGACGCGGGCAACGTACACAGCATGGAGTGCGTCAGGATGACGCTTGGCGAACCGGATGCCTCCGGGCGCAGGCGCCCCTTGCCGGAAAAGGGCAGCGAATTCGTCCTCGATGTGGATACGGTCGTAATCGCCATCGGCAACAGCCCGAATCCGCTGCTCGTGCAGACGACGGAGGGGCTTCAGGCGCAGAAATTCGGCGGGCTCGTCGTCGACGAGGACACGCTGCAGACGAGCCTTCGCGGCGTATACGCCGGAGGCGACGCGGTGACGGGCGCGGCGACGGTCATCCTCGCGATGGGCGCGGGCAAAAAGGCAGCGGAGAGCATCGACAAATTCCTCTCCGAAAAATGATTCCATTGGGGTGCTTGTCTTTCGCCCCCGCGCGTGGTATACTTACTACGGAAATATGAAGGTCGGAGGATTTTCTATATGAAACTCGGCGTATTGGTCAACCTCGCGGACAATGTCGCTTCACGCATCGAAAAGGCGGCGGAAATGGGCTTTTCGAGCATCCAACTGTGCAACTGGGACATCTCCCGCTTCACGCAGTGCCATGCGAACACGGTGAAGGCCGCACTCGAAAAGACGGGCGTATCCATCAGCAGCATTTGGGCGGGCTGGAGCGGAATGCGCATCTGGAACCTGTACGATGGGCCGCTCACGCTCGGGCTGCTCCCCGTCGAATACAGGGCGCAGCGCGTCGAAGACCTCAAGCGCGGCGCGGATTTTGCGGAAATGCTGGGCGTAAAGCAGCTCATCACCCACGCAGGCTTCATCCCCGAAAACCCGAACGAGGCGGAGTATCGCGGCATGATTTTGGCGCTTCGCGACGTAGCAAGCTATTGCAAGCAAAAGGGCATCTATTTCCTGTTTGAGACCGGGCAGGAGACGCCCGTCACGCTCATCCGCGCGTTTGAGGACATCGGGCTGGACAACCTCGGCATCAACCTCGACCCCGCGAACCTCATGATGTACGGCAAGGCGAATCCCGTGGACGCGCTGGGGCTGCTCGGCAAATACGTCATGGACGTCCACGCGAAGGACGGCGGCTATCCCACCTGCGGAAAGCTGTTGGGCGATGAGACCGCGCTCGGCAAGGGCAGCGTGGACTTCCCCGCGCTCATCCGCGGGCTGAAGGCATGCGGGTACGACGGCGCGCTGACCATCGAGCGCGAGATCGAGGGCGACGAACAGATTCGGGACATCCTCTCGGCAAAGGCGTTCCTGGAAACGCTCATCTGAAACGCCATACCCAAGTGTTCCTTATGTCCTTAAGGTGAAAAAATACGCGCCCCGATCCATTATGCGGCGGGGCGCGCTTTCTTATGCCGATGCAGTTCTCCCGAACAGGCGCGTTGTAAATTACATTCTCTCGGGCGCGGCGATGCCGATGAGGTCGAGCGCGGTCGCTATGGTCTGCCTCGTCACCCTTGTGAGCAGAAGGCGCGCCGCGCGCACGGATGCGTCCTCGTCCAAAATGCGGCATTCGTAGTAGAACTTGTTATACGCCTTGGCGAGCTCCACCGAATAGCGCGTCACGAGGGACGGCTCGCTGCGCTGCGCCGCGTCGCGCACGACGAGCGGGAACTGCTCAATGAGCCGCACGACATCCTGCGCGGAGGGGTCGGAAAGCCCCCCGAAATCGGGCTGCGCGTCGCACTGCCCCGCCTTGCGCAGCACGGAGGAGCACCGCGCGTGGGTGTACTGCACATAGGGGCCCGTCTCGCCGTCGAAATTGAGCGCGCGCTCCCAGGAAAAGTCGATGTCCTTGATGCGCCCGTTGAACAGATCGAAGAACACGACGGCGCCGATGCCGACCTGGCGGGCGACTTCGTCTTTATTTTCGAGCTCGGGGCTCTTTTCGTCGATGATCGCGCGCGCCTTGACGATCGCGTTGTTCAACAAATCCTCCAGATAGACCACGTGCCCGCTGCGCGTGGAGAGCGCCTGCCCCTCGTAGGAGACCATGCCGAACGCGACGTGCTCGCACGTTTTCGCCCAGTCGTAGCCCATCAGCTCCAGCACCTTGAATATCTGCCGGAAATGCAAATCCTGCTGGTAGGCGACGACGTACAGGCACTTGTCAAAATCGTAGGTATCCTTGCGGTACAGCGCCGCCGCGAGATCGCGCGTGGCGTAGATCGTCGCGCCGTCGCTCTTGACGATGATGCACGGCGGCATGTTGTATTCCGAAAGGTCCACGATCAATGCGCCGTCCGATTCCGTCAAAAGGTTTTTCGCCTTCAGCTCGTCGATCACCCTGTCCATCTTGTCCATGTAAAAGCTCTCGCCCGCGTAGGAATCGAAGGTAACGCCCAAAAGGTCGTACACCTTTTCCGCGTCCTTCAGCGTCACCGCCTTGAACCAGTTGAAGATCTCCATCGCCTCGGGGTCGCCGTCCTCGATCTTCTTGAACCACGCGCGCCCCTCGTCTACCAGCGCGGGGTCGTTCTCACTTTCGGCATTGAAGCGCACGTACAGCTGCGTCATCGCCTCGACGCCGCCCTTTTCAACTTCTTCCTTTACGCCCCACTTTTTGTACGCGCACACCATCTTGCCGAATTGCGTGCCCCAGTCGCCCAAATGGTTGATGCCGACCGTGTCATAGCCCAAAAAGCGGTGGATGCGCACCAGCGCGTTCCCGATCATGGTGGTGGAAAGGTGCCCGATGTGGAAGCGCTTTGCGATGTTGATGGAGGAATAGTCCAAGCATACCGTCTTGCCCTTCCCGTCCTCCCCGCCTCCGTAGGACGCGCCCTGATTCTGGGCGGATGTCAGCACCTCCCGCGCGTAGGTCGCGCGGTCGATGAAGAAATTGAGATAGCCCTTTACCGCCTCTACTTTGGCGAGATACGGCGCATGGATCGCGCCCGCAAGCGCGTCCGCGATCGCCACGGGCGATTTGCGCAGCGGCTTGGACAGCTTGAAGCAGGGGAAGGCGTAGTCGCCCATCGCGCTGTCCGGCGGTAGCTCCAGCGACTGCGCTATGGTTTCCGCAGTAAGTCCCGTATCGCCAAAGACGATCTGAAGGGCGCCTTCCATTTCGCCCGCGATCGCATTTCTAAAATCCATAGTATCACACCATGCTTTCGTCTTTTTCATTCCCTTTATTATAGCAGACATCGCACTTTGCAGACACGGGATTCGTGTTAATCTTGCGCACACTCCCGTCGTCACCCGCTGATTTGTATTTAACTAACTTTTAACATGCAAATCTATTGACTATCTTTGACCTTTATGGTATACTATAATTGACCCAAGGGGGTTAGGAAAAAAAGACAATAACGACAAAGGATATGGAGGAAAAGAGAATGGCAAACATGATGTTGACACCCAGAAACATGGACCTTGGTTTTACACCCTTTGAAGACTTCTTCCGCTCGTTCTTCGAGCCGAGGACGGCGAGAAAGCCCTTCATGCCCGTACAGGTGGACATTAAGGACGAGGGCGACGCCTTCCTGATGGAAGCGGACATGCCCGGCGTGAGCCGCGACAAGATCGCGATCGACGTGGAAAACGACGTTTTGACCCTCTCCGCGAACATGGACGAGAGCAAAGAGGAGAAACAGGAAAACTACATCTGCCGCGAGCGCCGCGTTGGCAGCTTCCGCCGCAGCTTCTCCCTCGAGGGAATCGACAAGGAGAACATCACCGCGCAGTACACGGACGGCGTTTTGACGCTCCGCCTGCCGAAGGTCACCGAACATCCCAAGACGGCACAGCGCATCGAAATCCAGTAACGACAGGTTCATAAGGCAGCCGCCCGCCCGATCAAAACATCGGGCGGGCGGCTCTTTTGCGCCCTTTTACAGGTAGTCGCGCCACGCCTCCCCCGCGTCCGCATGGTGCAGGCTTCCCTCCGTTTGCAGGTCCGAAAACCCGTTCTGCCTCAGGGCTTCGTAGGTTACGATTGCGACGGAGTTGGACAAATTGAGCGATCGCGCGCCCTGTATCATCGGAATGCGCACGCACCGGTGATACCGTTCGGCGATCAGCGCTTCGTCCAGCCCCTTCGTCTCCCTGCCGAACACCAAAAAGCAGTCCGCAGGATACTGTATCTCGCAGTAATTCCGCTTTCCCTTCGTCGAGAGGAAGAAAAACTCTGCATTCGGATACTGCGCTTCGAGTTCGGAAAAATCCTCGTGCACGGCATAGGTCATCATGTGCCAGTAGTCGAGCCCCGCCCGCTTCAGGTATTTGTCGTCCAGCGAAAAGCCGAGCGGCTTCACCAGATGCAGCATGCTGCCCGTCGCGGCGCAGGTTCGGGCGATGTTGCCCGTGTTCTGCGGAATCTCCGGCTCCACCAATACGATGTGCAGCATGGCATCATCCCCCGAGGATTATTTGTTCGAGGATCGCGGCGACGCCCGATTCGTCGTGGTGCGGCGCGATCACCTGCGCGATGCGCTTTACCTCGTCCACGGCGTTTTCCATCGCCACGGCGATGCCCGCCTCCGTGAGCATTTCCAAGTCGTTCAGGTTGTCGCCGAACGCCATGGTCTCCTCCCGCGAGAGCCCGTACCGCTCCCGCAGCGTGCGCAGCGCCTTGCCCTTGCCCGCGCCGAATGCGACGACTTCGATGTTGTCATGCCACGAGGAGGAGATGCTGCACGGCACGCCCTTTGCAATGAGCGTCTGTTTGAGCGCAGCGAGCCGCTTTTCATCGGTCGTAAACGCCACGTATTTGTACGGTGCCTCCAGTCCCTCGTTCAGCATGCGCGCCTCGTCCTGCACGACTTCCAGGATATAGGCGTCGTTGTCGGACGGCTTGGCATCCGCCTTGTTGACGCCGCGTTGTGCGCCGTAGCCGTCCAAATTGTTCTGAAACAGCTTCCCGTGGCCGTAGCACACGAAATAGATGCCGCTTTCCTTCATGATGGCATACACCTGCTCCGATACGTCGCGCGGAAACGTGTCCTCGAGGAGCGTTACCCCGTTCGGGCTTTCGTCCACGCGCGTGCCGTTGCTCGAAATGATGGGGCTGGAAAGCCCCGCCCCGAGCGCGAGCTCCCGGACGCTTTCAAAGCTGCGCCCGCTCGCGAGCACCATCATCACGCCTTTTTTCTCACACGCCAGGAGCGCGCGTTTGTTCCGCTCGGAGATCTTTTTGTCCCTGCCGAGCAGCGTTCCGTCCAAATCCATGGCGACAAGTCGCGTCTTCATAGGCTGCATCCTTTCAAAACTGCGGTTCGGAGGTGTAGGCCTTCCCGAACAGCTCGATTTTTGCGCACCACAGGCGCGGACTTTCCGCGCGATGTTCGCGGTTGATAAGGCGGTTCCCGTATTTGTCGTCCCCCAGCAGCGGATGCCCGACGCGCGCGAGCTGCACGCGAATCTGGTGCGTGCGCCCCGTGTGCAGGAGAATGCGCACCCGCGAAAGTCCCGCTTCTTCCGATAACACCTCGTATTCCAGTTCGGCGGTCTTTGCGCCCCTAATGGGCGCGTCGTATGCCCGCACGGTGCCGGTCTTTTCGTCCTTTAGGAGATAGTGTGTAAGCTGCGCGCGCCTTTCCTGGAAGATTCCGACGGCGATGGCGACGTATTCCTTTCGTACCTCGCGCGTGCGAAACGCCCCTTCGATGCGCTCCCGCGCCTCCTCCGTCTTCGCAAGCACGCACAGCCCGCCCGTACCCGCATCCAGTCTGTGGCAGAGCGCGGCGCTCGGGCAGTACCTTTTCGCGCGGGTGAGCAGCGTATCCGCGCCGATCCCGTCGGCATCCGCGTCCACGGGAAGCCCTGCGGGCTTTTCCGCGACGAAGAAATCGCCCTCGTCCGCAAGGATTTTCGCCTGCGGCGCGAGGTATTTTTCATCGAGGTAGAGCGTCAGCTCGTCTCCCGCAAAGACGGGCGCGTCGCCGCCCGATTTTGCGCCGTTGATGCGCACGTCGCGCTTTTTGAGCGCCTCGCGAAACAGCCGCTGCGGCACCATGGGCCACGCCCGCGACAAATAGCGTGCGAGGCTTAGCCCCCGCACGCTATCTTCGACGATGTGTTTCGTCATTTACAGCTTGATGATCCAGTCGAACGCGTCTGCGGTGCGGCCCCACTGGATACCCGTGAGCGTATCGTAGAGCTTCTGCGTGATCGAGCCGATCTTTCCGCCGCCGAGCTCGACGGTCTTCCCGTCCCAGCAGAGCTGCCCCACGGGCGATACGACGGCAGCCGTGCCCGTGCCGAACGCCTCCTGCAGGTGCCCGTTCTCCGCCGCCTCGAACACCTCCGCGATGGAGATCTTCCGCTCCTCGACGGGGATGCCGAGCGTGGGCGCGAGCTTCAGGATGGAATCCCTCGTGATGCCCGCCAAGATCGAGCCGTTGAGCGCGGGGGTGACGATCTTGCCGTCGATCACGAACATCATGTTCATGGAGCCGACTTCTTCCACGTACTTCTGTTCCACGCCGTCCAGCCACAGCACCTGGTCGTAGCCCTTTTCATGCGCGACCTCGCCCGCCTTGAGGGATGCCGCGTAGTTGCCCGCCGTCTTGGCGAAGCCGAAGCCGCCGCGCACGGCGCGGACGTATTTGTCCTCGACAAAGATGCCCACCGGCGCGAGTCCCTTCGGATAATACGAACCGACCGGCGACAGGATGATATAAAACGCATAGGTGTACGATGCCCTCACGCCCACGCTCGCGTCCGTCGCGATGATGGTCGGGCGGATGTACAGGCTCGTTCCCTCCGCGTGCGGCACCCAGTCCTTTTCGATCTCGATCAGCTTCGTGAGCCCCGCCATGGCGACCTCGACATCGAATTGCGGGATCGAAAGGCGCTCTGCGGAGATGTTGAAGCGCTTGAAGTTGTCCCTCGGGCGGAAGAGCTGCAAGCCGCCGTCCGCACGGCGATAGCACTTCAGCCCCTCGAAAATGGTCTGCCCGTAGTGCAGCACCATCGTCGCGGGGTCCATGGAAAAGGGTTCATACGGCTGCACCCTCGGGTCGTGCCAGCCGTTTTCCCTATCGTAGTTCATGATGAACATATAGTCCGTGAAGATTCTGCCGAAGCCGAGCTTCGTCTCGTCGGTGGGCTTCGCCTTAAGCTGCTCCGCTTTGATAAACCGGATTTCCTGCATACAATTCAACTCCAATCAGTATTTATGTATAAGTATACGAAGGTGCACGCGCCGTTTCAAGCGCTATTCCGTTATTTCTTCTTCCTTCCACGCCATGAAGAGCTCTTCCGCCTCTATCGGTTCGACGGTTCCGTCCGTCGCCGCGAGAAGCCCCTGCGTGAATTCTTCCGCATCGCTCGATTTTACGAGCAGGGATATCGTCACCGAGACGGTGAATTCCTTGTCTTCGACGACGACGCACTGCCCCTTCAGGTAGTGCTCGACGATGCCGAGCATCGCGTAGTCGCAGCCGAGCAGCAGCCGCTTGGTCGGGTGCATCACGCCCACGCCCGAGGCGTTGAGTGCCGCCGCCGCGCCCTGCGAATACGCGCGCACGAGCCCGCCCGCACCCAAGAGGATGCCGCCGAAATACCGCGTCACCACGACGCAGCAGTTCGTCACCTCCCGCGCCTTCATGACCTCGATGATCGGCATGCCCGCCGTGCCCGACGGTTCGCCGTCGTCGCTGTAGCGCATGATGCCCATGTTGCTGCCGATGATATACGCAAAGCAGTTGTGCGTGGCGTCCTTGTGCTTTGTGCGGATCTCGTTCAGGAAGGCGAGCGCCTCTTCCTCCGTCTCAGCCGGCGCGCCGTAGCCGATGAAGCGCGATTTGTTGATGACAAACTCCTCGCTGCCCCGCACTGTCAATGTTTTATAAGGCTTGAGGCTCATTCCGTGAGCACCAGAATGTGGTAGGTCTTTTTGCCCTTGCGAAGGAGAAGCCCCTCGCCCCGAAGCATTTCTTCCGTCACCGTCATGGAGACATCCATTACCTTCTCATCGCCTATGTAGATGCCGCCCTGCTCCACGCTCTTGCGCGATTCGCTGTTGGACTTGCAAAGCCCCGAAAGCGTGATGAGCGTGGTGAGCCGCGCGTCCTTTTCCAACTGCTCGCGCGTAATCTCGGTCGTCGGGACGCTCTCGCCCACGCCGCCGCCGCCGAAAAGCTGCTCTGCCGTCTGCCGCGCCTTCGTCGCCTCTTCCTCGCCGTGGATGAGCTTTGTCACCTCAAACGCCAGCGTGCGCTTCGCCTCGTTGATCGCGGCGTCCTTGAGCGCGCCGAGCCGCTTCACCTCGTCCATCGGAAGGTACGTCAAAAGCGCGAGGCAGTTTTCGACGTCCGCATCGTCGATATTGCGCCAGTACTGGTAGAAGTCGTAGGGGGACGTGCGTTCCGCGTCGAGCCACAGCGCGCCCTTTTCGGTCTTCCCCATCTTGCGCCCGTCGGAGGTGAGAAGGAGCCTGAACGTCAGCGCAAACGCGCTCTTTTGCTCCTTGCGGCGGATGAGGTCCGCGCCGGAGAGCATGTTGCTCCACTGGTCCTGCCCGCCCGTCTGCAGGATGCAGCCGTATTTATAGAACAGCTCCAAAAAGTCGTACGCCTGCATAAGCATGTAGTTGAATTCGAGGAAGGTCAGCCCGCGCTCGAGCCGCTGCTTGTAGCAGTCCGCCGTCAGCATGCGGTTGACGGAGAACAGCGCGCCGATGTCGCGCAGGAAATCGACGTAATTGAGCTGCAAAAGCCAATCGGCGTTGTTGACGATGATCGCGCCGTTGGGCTTCGATTCGTTAAAATCCAAAAAGCGCGACATCTGCTTTTTGATGCTCTCGACGTTTTCCGCGATCTGCTCGCGCGTCATCATTTTGCGCATATCGCTCTTGCCCGAGGGGTCGCCGATCATCGCGGTGCCGCCGCCGATCAAAACGATCGGCTTGTGCCCCGCCTTTTGCATGTGCGACATCGCCATGATCGGGATGTAGTGCCCGATGTGCAGGCTGTCCGCCGTCGGGTCGAAGCCGTTGTAAAATGTAATGGGAGTTCCGGAGGCAAATGCCGCCTCCAGCTCCTCCTCAAAGGTGATCTGCGAGACAAAGCCCCGCTCCCTGAGTGTATCGAGTACCGAGCCCATGTTTACCCCTCCATCGTCTTTTCGATTACGCTTTTGAGCCTGTCCATGCCCTGTTCGATCGCCGCCGGCTCGCTGTTGGAGAAATTGAGCCGCAGCGTGTTCCTGCGCCCGCCGTCGAAATAGAAGTGCGTGCCGGGGACGTAGGCGACGTTTTGCTCGACCGCGCGCTGCAACATGTCGCAGGCATCGCATTCCTCGGGCAGCGCCGCCCAGACGAACAGCCCGCCTTCGGGCTTCGTGTGGCGAACGCCTTGCATTTCTCCCAATTTCCGCAGCATGAGGTCGAGCTGCCTGTGGTAATTCGCGCAGATTCTGTCGAGATGCGCGGGCAGAAGGTCGTTTCTGAGGTACATGTCGACGATCGCCTGGTTGAGCAGCGGCGAATGCACGTCCGCGCTCTGCTTGCCGACCACCATTTTCCGCATGAGCACGGGATCGGTCACGACCGCGGCGCCCACGCGAAGCCCCGGGGAGATGAGCTTGGAAAAGCTTCCCAAGTAGACCACGCAGCCGACCTCGTCATACGACTTGATCGCGGGCTGCGCCTCGCCGCGATAGCGCAGGTCGCGGTACGGGTCGTCCTCTGCGATCACGACGTTGTGCCTGACCGCCATGTCGTACAGCTTTTTGCGCCGTTCGGGCGCGAGCGTCACGCCCGTCGGGTTTTGGAACGTCGGGATGACGTACATCAGTTTTGGGCGGTGTCTGACGATCATCTCTTCCAGTTCGTCATCGACCTTGAGTCCGTTATCGTCCGTGGGCATCGCGACCATCTTCGCCTGGTAGGTGTTGACCGCCTGCAGCGCGCCCAGAAACGTCGGGCTTTCGACGAACACGACATCCCCCGGGGCGACGAGCGCCTTCAGCAAAAGATCGAACGCCTGCCCGGAGCCCTGCGTCGGCAGCACCTCATTCGGCTGTGCGGAAAAGCCCATGCGCGTCAAATAGCGCGCGTAGCTCTCCTTAAAGGGCGCGAAGCCCTCGGTCGCGCCGTACTGCAGAAGCGTCGTGCCGTGTTTTGCGAGTGCTTCCTTCGCCAATTCTCCGATCACGTCCGGCTCCAGCGCGCTGTTTGCGGGGTTGCCGCCCGCAAAGGAAATCATGCCGGGCTTTCCCAGCAGATGGAAAATTTCGCGGATCGCGCTGCCGGTAATCGCCGCCATGTGCGGCGCGATCAGCCTTTCGGAAAATGACTGCATATTGTATTCCTCCTTACAAAAACGCCCTCCCCTCATTGGGGGAAGGCGAAAATCGCGGTACCACTTCCGTTCGCTCTATAAAAAATATAAAGCCTCTCCGCGCGGTATCGGGCGCATCCGGCGCGGGCTACTCCGTTCCCCCGCGCGGCTCAGGGCTGTACTTCGCCAACGGCGCGTCCGCCCTCTCGCACCAAGTGAGGGCTCTCTGCGGGTTCGCCGCCGAAAGGCTACTTCGTCCCTTCATCGCACATATCATATAGTAATAAAATAACACGCTGTGCCGCCGTTGTCAACCCGCCGCGAAACTTTAACGTTTCGGCGGCTATACGCAAAACCGATACACCGTTATAAAGTGCAGCACGGTTCCCGCCAGCACGAACACGTGAAAGAGCGTGTGCATATACCGTATGCGCATTTTCTTTCCGACGCCGTACAGCACCGCGCCGATCGTGTACGCCACGCCGCCGCCCAAGAGGTACCGCAGCCCCGTCCGCGTAATCGCCTCCACGGTCGGCTTGACGGCGAAGACGATCGTCCAGCCCATCAGGATATAGCACGCCATGGAGAGCTTGCGGAATTTGTGGTGGTCGATCGCCGTGAAC
The DNA here is from genome assembly GCA_050946115.1 of Christensenellales bacterium. Classification (GTDB taxonomy): domain Bacteria; phylum Bacillota; class Clostridia; order Christensenellales; family Aristaeellaceae; genus CAYFRC01. The sequence goes on along the minus strand of JBMNUF010000004.1, from coordinate 44,979 downwards.
ACCGCGGCGATAATGCCGATCCCCCACACGACGCCGAACAGCGTCCATCCGATCGCGGGCGACATCTCGCGGATCGGCCCCAGCACGATGGGCGTATAGGTGCCGCCGATCAGAAGGTAGATCGAGCAGTGGTCGAGCACCTGCATGACCTTTTTCCCCATGCCCGCAGGCATCCCGTGGTACACGCTCGACATGGTATACAGAAACAGCATCGACGCGCCGTAGATCGCCGCGCCGACGATGCGATAGCCGTTGTGCCCCAGCGCCGCGCGGACGACGCACAGCACCAGCGCGACGACGCCGAACACCGCGCCCGCAATGTGCGTGACCATGTTCGCGATTTCCTCACCCTTCGTGTAATCCGGCAGCTTGCGGTCCGCCAATTTCGTCCTCGTCAATATCGATTCCCCCTCTCAAGCGGAAACATCCCCCAGCGTCTATCCATATCATACCATCGCGCGGGGAGCCTTGTCAACGCGCGCAATTCCGACATTTCGGCGAAGAACATGGCGAAAAAATGGCTGTCGCCGCAAACAGACGACAGCCATATGCCTCGTTTCCAGTCAGATATTGTGTTTTTCGCGGTATGCGAGGAAGTGCAGCCAGTCCGTGCGGCTCAGGAAGTGCGAGCCCCGGCGCTGGTGGTAGCCGATGCTGCCCTCGTCATAGGAATCGTCCGCCTCGGGCAGCCTGTCGGGCGCGAGAAAGCCCGGCACGCGGAAGATGTGCCACGCATCCTCTGCCGCGACACAGCCCAGATATTCGCTCGCGGGGTCCGCCCACAAATCCTCCGAAGAGCTCGCCACATACAGCGCCCTAGGCGCGACGAGCGACAACAGCATGTGCTGATCGAACGTCGCTTCCCCTTCCCTGTCCGCCCAACGGCCGTAATTGCCGCAGAACCAGCACGGGAACATCTTTGTGATGTCTTCGATCGTCTCCCCGACCTTGCCGCGCGAAATCGCCGCGCCGGCGCAGCCGGAATCGTTGGAGATGACCATCGAAAACCGCTCGTCCTGTGCGCCGCACCACAGCGCGGTCTTGCCCAGCCGCGAATGCCCGACGACCGCCGCGCGCCCCGCGTCGATGTCCGCGCGCGTTTCGAGGTAATCCAGCGCGCGGCTTCCTGCAAACGCCCACATGCCGATCTTGCCCCAGCCCACGTTTTCGTCGCGCGGATACATTGCGGCGATGCCGTCCCACGCATAGCCCTGCTGCGCATTGCCGTCCGTCGTCACGTCGTTGTAGTAGATCATGGCGACCGCAAAGCCCCTGTCTATGATCTCCTCCGCCGGAAAGTATTCGTCCGGCACCTCGGGGCGGAAATTGAAAAACACGAATACCGGCGCTTTCCCCTTCCCCGTCGGCGCGACGAGCGTAAAGGGAAAGGCATACTTCCCGCCGGGCGTGTCGAACGAAACGGAGATCTTCTCGATCGTCGCCTTGCCGCCGTACGTCTCCTTTTTGGAGAGCACCTCGCCCGAAACGTGTTCCGGCTCGTGCGGCGAGATGCCGTACACCTCGTGCCGCAAAAGGTACAGGATTTCCTTTCTGCGAAGCCGCCAGTCTTCCACCGTCTTCGCGCCGGCGAGCAAATCGGGCACTTTCCTTTCCGCCAGCAGCGCTTTCATATTGTTCACGAGAACCCCTCCTCCTGTTTTTTGCTTGACAATTCCCGCTTCTGCGTCTATCATAGGAGACACGGAACAATCGGGAGGCACTATATCAGCATGTACACCTACAAATGCCGCGGAACCTGCTCTCGGGAGATTCAAATTGAGACAAACGGCGACACCGTCGTATCCGTTCGCTTCATCGGCGGTTGTCCGGGAAACACGCAGGGCGTTTCGCGGCTCGCCGAGGGGCGATCCATAGATGACGTAATCGGGCTGCTTTCGGGCATTCGGTGCAGAAACGGCACCTCCTGCCCCGACCAGCTCGCCAAAGCCCTTCGGCAGATCAGGATGCAGCGCGGCGCACAATGACATTATACGCCCTTTGCCGCGCGCTGTCAACGATTCGGAGCCTCTCTCGTTTTTATCCAAGTGAACCAAAGGAGGATTTGCCATGGCATTTTGTTCCTATTGCGGAACCCAACTCGTGCCCGACGCGCGCTTTTGCTCCGCCTGCGGAAGGCAAGTCGCATCTCTTGCGCCCGAAACGGAGTATCGCCTCGTGTTTTTGTCCTGCGGAACCTGCCCGAGGGCAACCGCGCGCGACCTGATCGAGGACTTGTTGGGCTATACGGATGCGCATTCCATGCAGCTCACGGACATCGCCCCCGTCGAAATCGCGTGCGAGATGACGTTTCAGCAGGCGTGCGCCCTCGCGCAGACATTCGCTGAATTCGGCGCAGAGGTCGGCGTATACCGCGGAAGCGAATACGTGGACATCGACGACAGCGCCTCTTCGAGCGTGTTCGACGAATCCGGCGACCTGCTTTCGGACGTTTTGCGCGTTTTGGACACGCTCACGCTCGCCAACCAGGTGCATACATACGCGCGCTTTGCGCATGTCGACCCGCGCAGGCGTATGTTCGCCCCGCGATGCTAAGAGATTCGCGCCGCCCGTCTACGCGCGAAGGGCGCCGCGCCATGCCGCCCCGCCGCCCTTCCGCCCCGAGCCCTTCGGGAGGCAGGCGCCCCCACCGAAGCCTCCGGCAGCGCCCGCACCGAGAACGACGCCCCCGCCGAAGCCTCCGGCAGCGCCCGCTCCGAGAGCGACAACCCCACAGAGACCTTCCGCCGCGCCCGCCCCGAAACAGCGACCTTCCGCATCGCCCGCGCCAAAATCGAGGCCGTCCGCCCCGCATTTGGGCGGAAACGGCGGCCCCAACCGCCGCGGCGGCATGGGCGGCGGACGCAACCCCGGCAGGTAGCCCCCCATCAGACAAACAGGCAAAAGGAGGATACTTTCATGCGTGCAGAAAACGTAACCATCAACCCCTTTGAGGCGATCGGCAACGACTGGGCACTCGTCGCATCGGGAAGCCCAGAAAAATCGAACCTGATGACGGTCAGCTGGGGCGGCCTGGGCGTGATCTGGGCTCGAAGCGTCGTATACATCTTCATCCGCGAATCGCGCTACACCAAGGAATTCATCGATGCAGGCGAAACGTTCTCCCTCTCCTTCTTTGACGAAGACTACCGCCCCGCGCTCGACTTTTGCGGCGCAAATTCCGGCAGGGATTTCGACAAGTGGAAGGAGACGGGGCTCACCCCCGCCTATCGCAGCGGCACGGTATATCCCGCGCAGGCGAAGCTCTCGTTCCTCTGCAAAAAGCTCGCCGCGGTGCCCGTCGAAAAGGCGCACTTCCTGCTCGACTCGATCTATCCCCAGTTCTATGGCGATAACGACATGCACACCATGTACGTCGGCGAAATCCTCGAAACCGTGCGGAACGCATAACGAGGGCAACACAAAAGGAACCGCTCCCGAAACGAGGCGGTTCCTTTTTGTACGATACAATGCGTTACGCGGGCTTTTCCCCGCTTTCGGGCGCGGCGTCTTTCAGCGCGCGAAGCACTTCTTCGGGAATCTCCCACGCCTCGCCTTCCTCATGCGTCACCACTATGCTCAAAACCCAATCGTCCCCGTCCTGCGTATAGATGCGCAGCTGCTCGATCGCCATCCCCTCCGCAGCGAATTCCATGACGTAGTTGTCATACTCGTTGAAGATCAGATAATAGGCGTATTTGCTCGCCTCGCCCTCCGCCCCGTCGCCGCGGGTGCCCATCAGGCGGGTCAAGGTCGCAAACGGGAAGCGGTAGCTTTCCCACGTCCAGTCGAAGCTCTCTTTATCCTGTCCGGCGGTGATATCCGCTATTCTTCCGCTTTCCCACTTTATCGTCGCGTAGGGCGTGGTATACATCGTTACGTCCTCATACATCGAAGTATAGATGATCTGCACGTTCCCCGCGTCCGTAACCTGCTGCGAAATGCTGTTGACGAACATGGTTTCGCCGTTATCGTCCACAAACGCCATGTGCATGGTGAGCCTTCCGAATCGGTCGATGCTCTCCTGCTCGTCGTTCGCGGAATCGAGCAGCATAAAGACAAGTTGCTCGCTTCCGTCCGTCGAATCCATAATCCAATCGTACCGCTCCTGCGGATTTTTCAGCGCGGGCGCGTCGATCTCCGCAAGGGCGGGTGCGCTACAGAAAAGAGCCAACGCCAGTGCAAGAAGCAATACCTTCTTCATGATATGCCCCCCTCTCTCCGTCATAAAAAATGCCTGAGTACAGCGATCACGATGAGGTGCGCGGGGTAGAACAGATAGAAGAGCCACTTGCCGCCCTTGATGCCCGTGGATGTCGGGATATAGATGAGGGGCAGCGCGAATACCGCGAAGGCCTGTATGCCGAAGCGGACGCCGAACAGACTGTATCCGCCGCCCGAGGAAATGCCCCACCAGAGCATAAAGCCGCCGACCCACACGAGCGACGTGAGCGGCTTCTCCCGGAACAGATAGAACAGCGCCATCAGCACGATGCCCTTCCACCCGTAATCGAGGTACAGGTGCAGGTACAACAGGCCGAGCAGCAAAAGTGCCGTTGCGATGTATTTTTCCTCCCGCAGCGACCACAAAACGAACAGCCCGTAGAGGATCGAAAGCAGGATCGACGGGTGCGACCAGCTCTGCGCGTAGAACACCCATGCGTTCCGCGCCGTCCATTCGCCGCTTTCCATGATCGCGTTCATCGCGGGCGTCGTGTGGCTTAGGGCGACCGCGTAGATCGGCTGCGAAAGGATCGCGAGCAGCGCCACGCGCAGGATATACTTCGGCATGCTGTGCGTGTAACAGCAGCCGACCGTCAGACAATAGGCAAACAGCGGGAACGCGAGCCGCCCGATGATGCGCAGGATGGCATACTGGGGAAAGAGCGCCTTGCCCGCGTGGTCTATCGCCATAAAGAAGATCGCGAGTAGCTTCAGAAAGCCCGTGTCCGTGTTGAGCCGAATTTCTCCCTTTGCCTTCGCCATAGGATCAAATCTCCCTGCGCCCTTCAAACGCCTTGGACAGCGTGATCTCGTCCGTATATTCCAAATCTCCGCCGACGGGCACGCCGTGGGCGATGCGCGTGACGCGGATGCCCATCGGCTTTACCAGCCGCGCGATGTACGACGCCGTCGCCTCGCCCTCGATGTCGGGATTGGTCGCCAAGACGACCTCCTTCACGCTCCCGTCCGCGAGGCGCGACAGAAGCTCCTTGATGCGGATGTCGTCGGGCCCTATGCCCTCCATCGGGGAGATGACCCCGTGCAGCACGTGGTACAGCCCGTTGTAGTCGCGCATGCGCTCTATCGCGGACACGTCGCGCGGGTCGCGCACGACGCAGAGCATGCCTTTGTCGCGCGTATCGTCCGTACACATGCGGCACGGCTCGGTATCGGTGTAGTTTCCGCAGATGCCGCAAAAATGCGTCTGTTTTTTGCCGTTGAAGATCGCCACGGCGAGGCTGCGCACCCTGTCCTCGGGCATGGCGATGATGTGATACGCCAGCCGCTGCGCCGTCTTGCGCCCGACCCCGGGGAGCTTGGACAGTTCGTTCACCAGCGTTCGGATCGGATCGATCTCCTGCTGCATATCAGAAGAGCCCCGGCAGGTTCATGCCGCCGGCGAGTTTGCCCATTTCGCGCTCGACGGTCTCCCCCGCCTGCCTGAGCGCCTCGTTCACCGCCGCGAGCACCATATCCTCGAGCATCTCCACGTCGTCCGGGTCGACCGCCTCGGGCTTGATCGAGATTCCGAGCACTTCCTTCTTGCCGTTTACCCGCGCCACTACCATGCCGCCGCCGGAGGATGCCTCAAACTCGCGCGCGTCCAGTTCTTCCTGCATTTCCGCCATCTTCTGCTGCAGCTTCTGCGCCTGCCTTGCAAGCTGCTGCATATTGCCGCCGCCCATCATTCCGGGAAATCCACGTGCCATCGTTCCATTCCTCCAAATCATGTAGTATTTTCATTATACAGAATAACCCGCGCCGCGTAAACCGTATGCGCGCAATTTTACAGCGCACCTTTTCTCATTCCGCGTTCCCGAACAGGCTCATCTGCCGCGCGTAGCTCGCCGCCCAGTGGTGCCTGATGTCCGAAAACTCCGCTTCGCCCGCGCCGTATCGCTTCGCGCCCATGGAAATCAGCCGCGCGTTTCCTGGATACAGCTTCGTGTCCCATGCGTAGACGTGCTTACAAAAGCCGTTTCTGAGGGACTCCGCCGCGCCTTCAAAGGTCGCGCCCCTGCCGTCGTCTGCGGAAAACACGAACACCGCCTGCGACAGACCGTAGATCAACTTGTTCCGCTTTCGCGCGTGGGATGCGGTGTACACGGTATCCGGATGCATCATGCTGAGCGCGAGCGCGCGCCCCTCGCGGATCGCGCCCGCCGCGACGGATACGGACGCGCATTTCGAAAGCGCGGTCGCGGCGCACAATATCACGCGCGCGCCGCAACGCTGCGCCTCATCGAGCACCGCGCGGGCGACGTCCGTAGAACCCTCGGATACGATCGCGCAGCCCGCTTGCGAAACATCGCGCACGAGCGCGCGCACGCGCTCTTCGCAATCGCCCTTGAGCGGCTTGCCCCCCACGATGCCGATGGCATCGTCCCACAAAATCTCCGCGTTGCCCGCAAAATAGAGCATGGGCGGCGCCTTTTGCCCCAGCCGCTCGGAAAGTCGGGCGGGATATGCCGCGCCGTCTATCGTCATCACGTCGATGCCGTTGGCGTAGAATTTCTCCATCGCCATGGAAAGCGGAAGCGTCCGCCCCAAAAGCACGCACGCGCGGAAGGCGTCCCCCTCCTCCATGCCGAGGCGCATCTGAAACGCGCTCATGTCCATCGAGAGGAGGTCGCCCATAGAAAGCCCCGCGTTTTTTGCGCGCTCGCGCAGCGCGTAGTATTCCCGCGCGTTGAGCGGCAGAACCAGTTCCTCCTTGCCCGCGATCATCTGGCTCATCAAGAGCATGGTCGCAAGCGTATTGCCGTCGTGCCGCATCGGTCAGCCTCCGTTTTTTCCGTACATGCGCATGAGCGCTTCCTGCGAATTGATCGGCTCGCCTTCGCCCGGCGTCAGGCGGACATAGCCGCCATCCTGCCGCATATCGCTCGATTGCGTGTTGTCGCTCCACTGCAGAAGCAGCAGTTCCCTGAGCTGCCGCGAAAGCTCTTCCGAAAGCACGGGGAAGAGCAGCTCCACGCGGCGGTCGAGGTTTCGCGGCATCCAGTCTGCGCTCGAAAGATAGGTCTCCGCCTTCCCGCCGTTGTGGAACAGGAAAATGCGGCTGTGCTCCAGATACCGCCCGACGATCGAGCGCACGCGGATGTTGTCGCTGACGCCCTGCATATTCGGCCGCAGGCAGCAGATTCCGCGCACGATGAGCCGAATCCTGACGCCCGCCCGCGACGCCCTGTACAGCGCCGCGATGATGTCCGGGTCCACGAGCGAATTCATCTTGGCGAAGATCTCCGCCTTTTCGCCCTTCTCCGCGTTTTGCGTCTCCCGCTCGATGAGCTCCATAAAGCGGTTTCTGAGGTCGCGCGGCGCGGATACGAGGTGGTGCATTTCGGGGAGCTCCGACAAGCCCGTGAGCATGTTGAAGAAGTTCGTCGCGTCCTCGCCGATTTGGGCGTTGCAGGTAAGCAGCCCGTGGTCGGTATAGATCCTCGCGGTCACGTCGTTGTAATTGCCCGTGCCCAGGTGCACGTAGCGGCGGATGCCGGCCTCTTCCTTGCGCACGATCAAGGTGATCTTCGAGTGGGTCTTCAGCCCCGCCATGCCGTAGATGACGTGCGCGCCCGCGCGCTCAAGCCGCCTGCCCCAGTGGATGTTGTTCTCCTCGTCGAAGCGCGCCTTGAGTTCCAGAAGCACCGTCACCTGCTTGCCCGCGTCCGCCGCCTCCGCGAGCGCGGCGATGATCGGGGAATCGCCGCTCACCCGATACAGCGTCTGCTTGATCGCGAGCACGTTCTTGTCCCGCGCCGCCTGCTGCACCAGCCGCACCACGAAGTCAAAGCTGTCATAGGGGTGGTACAGCAGGATATCGCCCTTTCGGATGCGCCCGAACACGCTTTCGCCCTCCTCGAGCGGCAGCTGCCTCGGCACATAGGGCTTGTCCTTCAGGTGGTCGTATCCCTCCAGCGAATAGAGGTTTTTCGTCAAAAAATCCAAATTGATCGGCCCGTGGATGGGGTATGCGTCCCCGCCCTCGAGCTCCAGCGCCGTCTCCAGCAGGTTCACGAGCCGTGAATCCGCGCGATGGTCGATCTCCAGCCGCACAGACGCGCCCCAGCGCCGCTGCTTGAGCTGGCGCTCGATCTCGCTCAGAAGGTCTTCCGCGCCCTCCTCGTCGAGCGTGAGGTCCGCGTTTCGCGTGATCCTGTAGGCGTGGCAGCACAGCATTTTGCGCCCCGCAAACAGCCGCCCGATGTTGCGCGCAATCACCTGTTCGAGCAGCATAAACTTTTTCACGTTCCCATCGGGCAGCCACACCACGCGCGGAAGGCCGCTGGGCACCTGCACCGTCGCAAAAGACGGCTCCGCCTCGCCCTTTTCCTCGATCAATACCCCCAGATTGAGGGATCGATTCAAAATGAGGGGAAACGGCCTCGTCGAATCGACCGCCATGGGCGTCAAAACGGGGTAGACCTGCTTTTCGAAATACTCGTCCAAAAACGCGGCCTGCTCCTTGGTGAGGCTCTTTTCGTCCGCGACGCGGATCCCGTTTTCCGCGAGCCATGGAAGGATCTCCTTGCGGAACACCTCGTACATCTTCCGCAGCATGACGCGCACCCGCGCCGTGATCGCCGCGATCTGCTGCACGGGCGTCATGCCGGCGGGGTCGGTCTTATTGTATCCGGCGTCGATCTGATCCCACAACGACGCGACGCGGATCATGAAAAATTCGTCCAGGTTGCTCGACACGATGGAAAGGAACTTCAGCCTTTCAAACAGCGGATGCGCCAGGGACGACGCCTCCGCGAGCACCCTGCTGTTAAATTCCAGCCAGCTCAGCTCCCGGTTGACATAATGCTCCACCGTGGGCTCAAAAACCGTTTCATTTCGCATATCACTTCACCCCAACACTATTATACAGGATTTTTCGCCGCAATTCAACCGAAATATCTTCCCAAAAGGCGCAACCGAAGCGCGTTTTGCTTCGTCAAATATTTGGAGATGATAGTATGGCTAAATATATAACCAAGAGGGAGGCGGCGCAGCGGCGCGCGTGGCTGCGGGCGCTCTCCGGCGTGTTCGATTTTTTCGGCTCCGTCGCGAGCTTCGTCATCATCCTGATCACCGTGGCGCTGATCAGCACGCTCTTTGCGTGGGTCAAGGGCGACATCCCCGCGACGTTTGAAACCATCAAAACCGTCATCCAAAGCGCGATCGTGCAGCCGGACCAGATGAACTGACGGCGCACACATGTGTTTTTGCGCTCCTTCGAGGGCGCTTTTTTTCGCTCCGGCGGGAAGTTCTCTTTGTAACCGTTCGGAATTTACAGAACCGCGCTTGCGACCGGGCGCAGCCTTCGGTATGATACATGAATAGCAAGCCTAAAAGGAGATGGTTACCATGGCGGATTTCCTCGTCAGAGAGCTGTTTGAACGCGTTCCGACAGCCGAATTGCCCCATGTCCGCGTGACGGGCTGGGTGCGCACAAAACGCGAATCGAAAACCTTTGCGTTCATCGTGCTGAACGACGGCAGCTACTTCAAGAACCTGCAGATCGTGCTGGAGGAGAACCGCATGGACAACTTCGCCGACATCCTGCGCACGATCGGCGTAGGCGCGGCGATCGAGGCCGTCGGCACGATCGTCCCCACGCCCGACATGCAGCAGCCGTTCGAGATGAAGTGCGACGAGCTCCGCGTTCTGGGCGAATGCCCGCCGGACTACCCCCTGCAGAAAAAGCGGCACACGCTCGAATACCTGCGCACGATCCAGCACCTTCGCCCGCGCGCGAACCTGTTTCAGTGCGCGTTCCGCATCCGCTCCATCGCGGCGCAGGCGGTGCACCGCTATATGCACGAAAACGGCTTTGTCTACGTGCACACGCCCATCTTCACCGGCAGCGACTGCGAGGGCGCGGGCGAGATGTTCCAGGTGACTTCGCTGGATTTGGAGAACCTCCCCCGAACGGAGGGCGGCAAGGTCGATTACAACGAGGACTTTTTCGGCAAGCCCGTCATGCTCACCGTTTCGGGGCAGCTCAACGGCGAGGCGATGTGCATGGCGTTTCGCAACATCTACACCTTCGGCCCCACCTTCCGCGCGGAAAAGAGCTTTACGCCGCGTCACGCTGCGGAATTTTGGATGATCGAGCCGGAAATCGCCTTCGCGACGCTCAAGGAGAACATGGATTTGCAGGAGGACATGATTAAATACATCATATCCGCCGTGCTCGAAGAAGCGCCTGCGGAGATGGAATTCTTGAACAGCTTCGGCGAGGACAAGGGGCTCATCGAGCGGCTGAAGGCCGTCGTGAACGCTGAATTTGCCCGCGTATCGTATACCGATGCGATAGAAATTCTGCAATCGAACGGGCAGGAATTCGAATACCCCGTGTTCTGGGGCTGCGATTTACAGACCGAGCACGAAAGGTATCTCACCGAAAAGCACTTCGGCCGCCCCGTGTTCGTGACGGACTACCCCAAGGAGATCAAGTCCTTCTACATGCGCCAGAACGACGACGGAAAGACGGTCGCCGCGGCAGACCTTCTCGTGCCCGGCATCGGCGAACTCTGCGGCGGCAGCCAGCGCGAGGAGCGGCTGGACGTACTGAAAGAGCGCATCCGCGAGCTGAACATGCGGGAAGAGGACTACGATTGGTATCTTGAGCTGCGCAAATACGGCACCTGCAAGCACGCGGGCTTCGGCATGGGCTTTGAGCGCATGATCATGTACCTTACGGGCATCGGCAACATCAGAGATGTGTTGCCCTTCCCGAGGACGACTCGCAACTGCGAGTTTTGATGCGTATGTTTCGCGTACTTGTAGCCGGCACAATCTCCGGCAACGGATTGGACGAACTGGAACGGAAATGCGACGTGCGCTACGCGACCGCGGAAAGCGACGTGCGACGCATCCTCCCCGAATGCGACGCGGTGCTCACGTTCGGTCTGATCGACCGCGCGATGATCGAATCCGCGCCGAACCTCAAAATCATCAGCAACTACGGCGCGGGCTACGACAAGGTGGATACCGTAGCCGCGAGAGAACACGGAATCCCCGTCACGAACATCCCCGATTCCACGGCGTATTCCACGGCGGAACTCGCCCTGACGCTTATGCTCTCGGTCGCCCGCCGCGTGTGCGAACTCGATTCCGCCATACGGAACGGCGAACCCTGCTTTTCCGACCCCGCGCGCATGGGGCGCAACCTCGAGGGCGCGACGCTGGGCATTCTGGGCATGGGGCGCATCGGCGGGCTCATGGCGAAGTGGAGCGAGGCGCTCGGCATGCGCGTGATCTACCACAATCGGCGCGAGGTACAGGATTGCACATACGGCTATCGGACGCTCGATGCGCTGCTCGCCGAAAGCGACGTGCTCTCCGTCCACTGCCCGCTGAACGATTCCACGCGCAACATCCTGTCGCGCGAAAAGCTCGCCCTTATGAAAAAGGACGCGATCCTCATCAACACCGCGCGCGGCGCGGTATTGGATCACGATGCGCTGTGCGACATGCTGGAAGACGGGCGACTCGGGGGCGCCGGGCTCGACGTGTTCCCGGACGAGCCGAACGTGCCCGAAAGGCTGAAGGCGCTCAAAAACGTCGCCCTGACGCCGCACGTCGGCACGCACACGCTGGAGGCGCGCACGAACATGGCGATCGCCGCCGCGAACCGAATCCTGGATGTCATGGAGGGCAGAACGCCGCCGAACATCGTAAATCTGTAAAAAAAGCACGGGGGCTGTCGCAAAACGAAAATGCTGCGACAGCCCCCGATTTTTTACTCCTTGCACACGTCTTTGATGACCGCTACCGCCTTTTCCAACAGTTCCTGCGGGATGTTGAGCGCGGGCAGAAGCCGCACCTTGTCCTTCGCAGTGAGGCACAGAACGCCCTTTTCCATGCACTGCGCGACGACGTCCTTCGCGGGCTTTTTCGCCTTGATCCCGATCATCAGCCCAAGCCCCGTAACGCTTTCGACGCCCTCCGCGCCCGTAAGCGCTTCAAAGATGTATCGGCTCTTTTCGCGCACCTCGCAGAGCAGCTTCTCATCGATCCTCTTTAACACGCTGAGCGCGCCCGCGCAGCAAACGGGGTTCCCGCCGAACGTCGAGCCGTGGTCGCCCGCGCCCAATGTGTATTCTGTCTTTTCCCCCATCAGGCACGCGCCGAGCGGCAGCCCGCCGCCCAGCCCTTTTGCGGTGGTGACAATGTCGGGCGTAATTCCGTATGTCATGTAGGCGAAGAGCGCGCCGCACCTGCCGTTCCCCGTCTGCACCTCGTCCGCTATGAGGAGCACGTCGTTCTCGTCCGCGAACTTTTGCAGCCCCTTCGCGAACGCATCGTCCAGCGGCATCACGCCGCCCTCGCCCTGCACGCATTCGATCATGACGGCGGCGATCTTTTCCTTTTCGGAGAGCGCGTACAAGGCGTCCAGATTGCCCGCGGGGATGTGGAAGAAACCCGGCGTCAGCGGCTGAAACAGCTCGTGAAAGTGCGCCTGCCCCGTCGCGGCGAGCGTGGTGAGCGTGCGCCCGTGGAAGGAGTTTTCGAGCGTCACGATCGCGTGGCAGTCCGCGCCCTTTTTCTCCGCCGCGTATTTGCGCGCGACCTTGATCGCGCACTCGTTCGCCTCCGCGCCGGAATTGCCGAAGAACACCTTTTTCATGCCCGTGCGCTTGCACAGCGCTTCCGCAAGGCGCGCGCAGGGCGCGGTGTAATAGAGGTTGGAGGTGTGCTGCACCTGCGAAAGCTGATCGATTACGGCTTCCCGCCAGATATCGTCGGCGACGCCGAAGGTGTTGACCGCTATGCCCGTCCCCATGTCGATGTATTCCTTGCCGGCGGCGTCTTGCACGAGGCTCCCCTTTCCGGAGACGATTTCGACAGGGAACCTTCCGTAGGTGTTTGCGACATAGGCCTTGTCGAGTTGCATGATGTCCGTCATTTTCCGTTCCCTCCCGTGATCATGGTGCCCGCGCCCTCGTCCGTCAGAAGCTCCATCAGGATGGAGTGCGGTACGCGCCCGTCCATGATGATGACCTTTTCCACGCCCTTTTCGATCGCCTCCACGCAGCACTCCACCTTGGGGAGCATGCCGTCGGAGATGATGCCCTCCCTGCGCAGGCGCGCGGCTTCACCGACGGTGATCTCGGGGATGAGCGTCTTGGGGTCGTCCTTGTCGCGCAGGATGCCCGCGATGTCCGTCAGCATGATGAGCCTCTTGGCGTTCAGCGCGCCCGCGATCGATGCGGCGGCGGTGTCGCCGTTGATGTTGTAGGCATTGCCGTTTCTGTCGCAGCCGAGCGTGGAGACCACGGGGATATAGCCCTTTTCGAGCAGATCCACGACCGGGCGGATGTTGATCTTCGTGATTCGTCCCACATACCCCAGCCGCGGGTCCTTTACCTCCGCCTCGATGAGCCGCCCGTCCATGCCGGAGATGCCCATCGCCGTTCCGCCGTTCATTTCGAGGAGGTTCACCAACGTCTTATTGATCTTTCCCGCGAGCACCATCTGCACGATGTCCACGGTCTCCTTATCCGTCACGCGGAGTCCGTCCACAAACGTCGGCTTTTTGCCCATCATCTGCATCATCTCCGTGATTTCGGGGCCGCCGCCGTGCACGAGGACGATCTTCACGCCGATGAGCCACAACAGCACGATGTCTTCCATGACCTGCTGCTTGAGATGCTCGTTGAGCATCGCGTTGCCGCCGTATTTCACCACGACGATCCTGCCCGAATACCGCTTGATGTACGGCAGCGCGCCGGTCAATACCTGCGCCCGCTCCGCATTGGAAAACGCCTTTTCACCCATTTTCGCCATCCTCCCTCAGGTGCGGTAGTCGCCGTTGATCTTCACATAGTCGTATGTGAGGTCGCAGCCCCACGCCGTCGCGCTGTGCGCGCCGTCCTTGAGATCGACCAGGATTTCGATCTCCCTTTCGGAGAGGACTTCCTTCGCCTTTTCCTCCGAAAAATCGATGCCCGCGCCGTTTTCGCACACGCGAAGCGTCCCCTTGTTCGAGCGGAACGCCACATCGATCTTGTCCACATCCAAGTCCGCGCCGCTGTATCCCAGCGCGCAGAGCACGCGCCCCCAGTTTGCGTCCGCTCCAAACATCGCCGCCTTCAAAAGGCTCGAGCAGATGACGCTCTTTGCCGCGGTCTTCGCGTCCTTCTCCGTTTTTCCGCCGGTCACGACGCATTCCAGGAGCTTTGTCGCGCCCTCGCCGTCGCCCGCGAGCGTGCGCGAGAGATACACCGTAACGCTGTTCAGCGCGCGCATGAATGCCTCAAACGCTTCGCCCTCTTCGGCAATCGTTTCGTTCCCCGCCATGCCGTTCGCAAGGACGACCGCCATGTCGTTGGTGGATGTGTCGCCGTCTATGGAGAGCATGTTGAACGTGTTCTGAACATCCGTCGAGAGCGCCGTTTGCAGCATTTCGGGCGAGATGCCGACGTCCGTCGTGATGAACGAGAGCATCGTCGCCATGTTGGGGTGAATCATGCCGCTGCCCTTGGCGATGCCGCCCATGCGGCATACCTTGCCGCCGATTGCAAACTCCACCGCGATTTCCTTTTTCACGGTGTCCGTGGTCATGATGCCCTCTGCCGCGCTTTCGCTGCCATTTTCGCTCAGCCCCGAAACGAGCGCTTCCATGCCGTTTTTTATCGGCTCCAGGGACAGCCGCTGCCCGATCACGCCCGTGGAGGCGACGACCACGTCCTCAGGCGCGATCCCCAGCGCCTCCGCCGCCAACTTGCTCATGCCCTCGGCGATCTCGATGCCGTCGGCATTGCAGGTGTTCGCGTTTCCGCTGTTGCAGAGGATCGCCTGCGCGTATCCGTTTGCGATGTGTTTTTTTGTCACAAGGAGCGGCGCGCCCTTCACGAGGTTCGCCGTATATACGCCCGCCGCCGCCGCAGGTACCTCGGAGAAAATCAGCGACAGATCTTTTTTTACCTTCTTTTTGCGGATCCCGCAATGGATGCCGTTTGCCGTAAACCCCTTTGCAGCGCACACGCCGCCAGATACCGTCTTCATATCGTCTTGCCTCCCGTCGTCAGTCCCTCCGCCTCGTTTTTGCCGAGGAGGATGTTCATGTTTTGGATCGCCGCACCCGATGCGCCCTTTCCGAGGTTGTCGAATCGCGCCGTCAAGAGCAGTCGCTCATCGTTTCCCGTAACCAGTATCTGCATGTCGTCGCGCCCCGAAAGCGCCGCCGCGGAGAGGAAGCCGCCCTCGTCCGCGTCCTCGTCGTAATGCACGATTGCCCCATTGTACCACGCCCTGTACACCGCGCGAACCTCTTCGATGTCCTTTTGGAAGAGCGGCACCGTGACCTCCATGCCGCTGTAAAAATCCGCGACGATGGGGCAGAACGCCGGGAGCGTCGAAAGGCGCGCGATCGCGCCCATTTCCTTTAGGTGCTTGTGCTGCTGGCCTATGCCGTACTGGCGCGGCGCATTCAGCAGCGGGTCGCGACCTTCGTTTTCGTATTCCGCGATCATCTTCTTGCCGCCGCCCGAATATCCCGTGAGCGAAAAGCAGGTGAGCTGCGCATCGGGCGAGAGGATGCCCTCTTCCACCAGCGGCACCACCAGCGCGAGAAACCCGCTCGCGTGGCAGCCCGGGTTTGCGATGCGCTTGGAGGATGCGATTTTTTCGCGAAAGCCCTTCAGTTCCGGAAACCCGTATGCCCAGCCCGCCGCCGTACGGTGCGCGGTCGAGGTGTCGATCACCTTCGTTTTGCCGTTTTCGATGAGCGAAACCGCTTCTATCGCCGCAGCGTCCGGAAGGCACAAAAACGCGATGTCGCATTCGTTCAGCGCCTCGCGCCGAGAGGCGGTATCCTTTCGCTTTTCTTCCGAGAGCGCGATCACATCGATGTCCCGTCGCTCCGAAAGCCGCTCCCGAATCCTGAGCCCCGTCGTGCCTGCGCTGCCGTCTATAAACACCCGCGTCATTCCCGTCGCCTCCCTGCAAAAAGTCGTTTATGCGTATTATATGCAGAAAAGTGTGATCTGTCAAGCAATTTATCGCATAATTATACATTTAACAGGATATATATTCATGCTCGGGCGAGAAAAAAGCGGTTGCCCGCTTTTTCATCGGAAGTTGTACCAGTTGAACCACCTGAGGAGCTGCGCGTATGTCCTCGCCATCTCGTGCCCCGAGGCGACGGGGTAGAAGAACACAAACAGCAACAGCGCGAGTGTGCAATACAAAATCAGAAGCGCCCTGTACCATTTTTTTGACATGTACTTGCGCGCGCCGTCGAACAACAGCGCCGTGGCAAGGATGATGAAGGGCACACTCGCGAAATAGTGGTAGATATATGTCGAGCGCGCAACGAAGATCCACGGTACATACTGCGCGAGGAACCCGATGGCGACCGCGCGGTACCGCCTGTCGCGCCGCGCAAAGGATATCGTGCCGACCAAGACAACAGCCATCGCGAGCGCGCCGCCCCACCACGTGACGGGATTTCCCATGCAGGAGATCGAGGAGACGATTTCATACGGCGTATAGTCGTAGCCCGTATAGTACCACATGGGCTTTACGATGAGCGGCCATTCGTACCACGGCGAGCGAAAGCTGTGCGTATCGCCCGAAAGCCCGTTGTGGTAGTTGAACATGCTCACCTGTAAATCCCACACGCCCCGAACGGAAAGCCCGCCCTCCGGAATCATCTGCCTTTGGTAGGAGAAATAGTAAATCAGACACGGCACGATCACGAAGAACAACACGCACCATAATAGCGTGAGCGTGATGTTTCGCGCGGCGGTCTTGACCGCGCGCTGCCCGATCTTCTTTGCTTCGCCGTCCAATTCGCCCATGTGTTTCGCGCTGTACGCCGCCTCGTAGATGCGCCTGCCGAGCGAGATAAAGAACAATACAGCAAGCCCCAGCCCCGCGTATGCGCCCGTCCATTTGCACGCGATGCCCAGCCCCATCATGATGCCCGAGAGTGCGAGCGGCACCAGCGTCCGCATGAGCCGCTGCCGGTAAAAGCTCATTTGCAAATAGCGGAACATGAACAAATATTGCAGCATGACGAACAACACCACGAAGGTATCGATCGTCGCGATGCGCGTCTGCGTGAAATGCATGCAGTCCGTCGCAAACAGAAACGCCGCAACGAACGCAATCTCCGTGCGCTTAGTGAGCTGCTTTACGAGGAGGTACATCGCGGGGATCATGAGCACCCCGAACAGCGCGCCCATGAACCGCCAGCCGAAGGGGGTCATGCCGAACATCTGAATGCCCAGCGCGATGAACAGCTTTCCGAGCGGCGGGTGCGTCCATTCGTAATTGGGTTGCGCGTGCAGCAGCTCGTACCCCGTCCGCGCGTGGTAAATCTCGTCGAAATAGGTGCCATTGTACCAGCTCGGCGCGGCGGGCACGATGCTTTGCTCGTCCAAGAGCAATTTCGGATCTGTCGCCCGCTCCTCGCTTCCGCCGTAGGCGTATACGGAGGATACGGGAAGGGGCGCGCCGTCCTCGCCGAGGAACGCAGCTTCGTAGAGGATCAGCCCTCCCCGATGCGCGGTGAAGCGCACGTAGCGCGCCTCGACAGGGTCATCAGAAAGCCATTTCCAGCGGAAGATTTCGCCCTGCCCGTACCCCGCATCCGCCTTCTCCGTCCATTCCTCCCCGTCTATGGAATATTCCACATCGAAGGAGGTGGTGCAGATGCCGCCGTAATACGTCCCCTTGAGGGAAAGGGCTTCGCCCATGTCGAACGTGAGCGTTTCCCCCGCTGCGGAGGACGTCCACGCGGTCTGCGGCGCCGTCAAAGAGCCCAGGTTGCAAAACGCCACAAAGCCGTAGAGGAGCGTCAGCGCGGAAAGGAGGATCGCGTCCGATTTTTTGAAGCCCATGCGGTAATCCGTCGGGCGAAACAGGTTCGAAAGCTCGATTTTCCGCTCCCGCGCGGGCGCGTAGATCCGCGTGAAGGAATAGATTTTTTCGCGGACGCAGATGTCGTATGCCGTCCAGATTATTAGCAGCGCGTTCAAGACGTTCAGCGCGGAGACGAAGGCATTCATCCTGCCGAGGCTTGCGATCAAATGGTCGTTTTGCAGCACGAGCATCTCGTTCATGCCGAGCGCAAATGCGGCGACGAGCGCGGAGATCAAGATGCGCACATCGCGGTCGGCGGCATACGCCGCACAGAGCAACAACAGCGCGGGAAACAGATACCTTTCGTGCATCATCGGCGCGAACGCGAACGCGGCGACAAGGAATGTCGCGCCCGCGAGGAATATCCGCTCCCGCCGCGCGGATTTTGCGTAGAGAAAGCAGGCATATGATACGGAAAGCCCCAGCATACCATATGCAAACGCCGAAAGATACGGGTGGCTTTCCATCGGGCTCCAGTTGAGGTTTAAGAGGGTATATAGGTTGCACGCATTGACGGTGATGTATTTGTACGTGGACATCGTGTTCCCGTACAGGCGCCAAAGGAAGGCGATGCCCTTCGCGCCCGCGTCTTCGGGAAGGCGCACAACGAACGGAAGCGCAACGGCGCACATCGCGAGGGCGCTCAAGGCGATGCCGATCCCCATGCGAACATATGCTTTCTCTCGGTCGTCCGTCTCCGTGATGCGCACATTGCCCGCGCCGCCCACGACGCGGAGTTTGGCAAAAAACGCCTCCCACACGAGGACAAACAGCGCAAAGGGCCCGAACATCAACGCCTGCGGCTTGACGAGCACCGAAACCGCATACACGGGCAGCGCGAACTCCCACCGCTTTTTCACCGCCAGAAGTATCGCAAGGAGCAGCGGCAGTGCGAGCAGGGCATCGATCTGCCCCCACGCCGCCGAATTGACGAACACTGCGGGGCAGAGCGCGTACATGCAGCCGAGCATCCGCGCGGGCCTTTCGCCCAGCGGCTTTTCCGCGATCCTGATCAGGAGCCACGCCGAAGCGCCGTCCGCAAGGATTGCGGGGAGCTTGACGAGGAGCCAAAACAGCCTCGTATTGTACGCGCCGCCGAAGAGACCATTGATTTTTCCCGCGAGCATCAGCACCCACAGATAGCCCGGCGGATAGTCGCAGAAATACTCCGCACTGTAAAAGCCCGATGCGCCCGTCTCGGCGAGCCGCTGCGCCCACAGCATGAAATCCGTCATGTCCACGCCGTACCCGCGCACGAGCACCGCGAGGAAGAGCCTGAGCAGCATCGCTGCCGAAAGCAGCGCGATCGCCGCGCCGCGCCCCATCGATATGCGCCCCCGCCGGTACGCGAAAAAGAGCAGCGCGCAAAAACAGACAAACGCCCCGTTCAGCGCCAGCGAAAACAGCGCGCCTGTGAGGGGCGACGGCGCTTTCTCCGCTTCCGCTTCCACGCCGATGTCTTCGCCCTCCTCGTCCGCATAGGTTGGGATGTCGAAGCTGTAGGGCAGGATATCGCCCGGCACATCGTCCGCTTCATACATTTCAAAGTCGTCAAACCACGCCTTGCCCGTGTTCACGGAGCTGTATCCGCCGACCCGCGCCATCACTGTGAGCGACGTCTGCTTTTCGCCCGTGATGCCGTACAGTTCGAGTTTTGTCCAGCCGTTTCCCGTGTCGTATACGGATTCGCTCGATGCGAACGTGCCCTTGACGGAGATGTTTGCGCCCTTCGCGTCCTCGCCGCAGCCCTCTGCCCGCACCATGCAGGAAATGCGGTACAGCGTATCCGGCTGAACCGATACCTCCTGCACGTACCGCGCGTCGTTTAAGTCGACGTTTTCGACCATCGCGCAGTATTTGCCGCTGTAGGCGCCCTCCGAGATTGCAAGATACGATACGCCCGTATCGCCGTTCCACATATCCCGAAGCCACGATATTTCCCCGTCCTCGAACCCGCCGTTTGCGAGCAGGTTTCCCTCCGCATGAGAAGGCAGCGCAAACAACAGGCACAGCGCGAGCAGCATCCAAATCGTTTTTCGTGTTTTCATAGTCCCCTCCGGTGCCTATGCATCGGCAAAAGCCCCTTTTTTGTGGCGCAGGCCCTCCTCCGTGATCTCGATCACGTCGAACCGCACGGGAAGGCGGTTGCTTTGCCCGCGCAGGTATTCCGCCGCCGTCTTGCGGATGCGGCGCCGCTTGCCCGCGTCCACCGCCTCCTCCGCCGTGCCGTACCGCGCGTTGAACCGCTGCTTCACCTCGCAGAACACGAGAAAGCCGTCCATTTCGCAGATGATATCGATCTCCCCGCCCAAAACGGCATAGTTCAGTTCGCGAACCGTCGCGCCGTGCTCCTCCAAATACATCGCGGCCGCGCGTTCCCAGCCCGCGCCCCGCCGCTCCCGCTTCATAAAAGCTCCGGGCATATGCCGCCCAGAAAGCTCTTTCTGTGTATGGGGGTGATCCCGTATTTGCGGATCGCCTCGATGTGCTCCCGCGTGCCGTAGCCCTTGTTTTTCGCAAAGCCGTATTCGGGGTAGAGCGCATCTATCTTGCGCATGATGTCGTCCCGCGCGACCTTCGCGACGATCGACGCGGCGGCGATGGAATAGCTCAGCGCGTCCCCGTGCGCGATGGATCGGCTTTCGCCGGGAAGATGCAGCCCCGTCACCGCGTCTATGAGGAAAAACGCGCCCTTCGCGTCCTTCGCGCACGCCTCCATGCAGATTTTGGTCGCCTGCAGGATGTTCACGCGGTCGATCTCCTCGGGCTCCAAGGTCGCGACGCGCACGTAGTCCGCATTTTCAAGCAGGAGCCTGTATAATTCTTCGCGCTTTTTCTCCGACAGCTTTTTGGAATCGTCCACGCCGTCCACGAGCTTCTCCCGCGGGATAATGATGCAGCACGCCATGACGGGACCCGCGAGCGGCCCCCGCCCCACCTCGTCGATCCCCGCGACGGTGCGCCCCTCCTCCCACAGTGGAACCTCCGTTTCGATCAGGCGCAGCGTCTTTTCATGCGCGCTCTCCCTTGCCACGAAGCATCCTCCCTTCCCTATCGGAACAGGAGCGGCAGGAAATCCCGCGCGCACATGCGCCACACCTGCCAGTCGTGTACGCCTTCATATATGCGCCTGTCGGACGGGATGCCCTTTTGTTCGAGGATTTCGTCGTCCTCCGCGAATACATGGTAATACGGGTCGTCCTTCCCCATCGCGCGGAAAAACAGCTTCGTATCGCGGCGAAAGCGCTCCGCATCGCCCAGATAGGCAAGGTGCGGCTGCCCGGATTCCCTCCAGTTGCGCATAAAGCCCGAAAACAGCCCGATCCACGCGAACAGCTCAGGGTGCGTAAATGCGGTGACGCAGCTTTGCATGGAGCCCATGCTGAGCCCCGCCATCGCGCGGGAGAGCCTGTTCGGGATCGTGCGGTATCTCCCCTCGACGAAGGGGATGATGTCCTTTGTCAAAAGCGCGGGGAACAGCATGTTTTCGAGCGCGCCGTTTTTCTGCACCATGCCGTCCGCCATTACGACGAGCATGGGCGCGCACTTGCCGTCCGCGATCAGGTTGTCCAAAATGAAATTGATCTTGCCCTGCCAGACCCATCCCGTCTCATTTTCGCCGTAGCCGTGCTGCAGATAGAGTACGGGGTACCGCTTTTCGGGATGCAGTGCGTATTCGTAGGGCGTATAGACGAGCACCGTATCGGTTTCGCCCGTGACCGTCGATGGGAAAAACTCGCGCGCAACGCTCCCGTGCGGCACGTCGCGAATCGCGTAGAAATCTCCGTCCTTGGCGGGCACGTCGATGAAGTTTACGGGCCTTGTATAGCCGAAGCCGATGTCGCTGCCCGGATGAATCACGTCCGCGCCGTCCACGTTCCAAAAGAGGTAATGGAAGCCTTCTTTGATCGGATATTCGCCGCGAAACACGCCGTCCTCGCCCTTGGTGAGGGGAAGCTCCATATCCGGCGCCCTGACGGATACGGTTTTCGCGCCCTCCGCCTTCATCGAAAAGCGGACGCGCCCGTCTTCAAGTATCTGCGTGCCGAATTCGTGCGGAACCGGATGAAATGCCAATGCTTGTGCCACGGAATCCTCTCCCTTGCCGCTTTTTTTGTAAAAAATTGCTATGCCCTATTCTATAGCAGGCGAACGTCCTTTGTCAATCCTTTTCTGAAAGGGCTCTATGTCTATATGCAGTACCTGCGCGGCGGTTTCACAGTCGGAAGCGATCTGCCGCGCGAGTTCGTCCGCATTCGCAAACCGTATTTCCTCCCGCAGAAAGCGCACCGTTTCGATGCGCACATTTTGGCCGTACAGGTCCCCGGAAAATCCGATGAGGTTCGCCTCCACGCTGATGCCGTCGCCGGGAAATGTGGGACGACGGCCGATGTTGAGCACGCAGCCGTAGCGCCCGCCCTCCGCCTCGATCCATGCCGCGTACACGCCGAGGCGAACGCCCTCGGGCAGGTCGCAGCGTAAGTTTGCGGTGGGAAATCCCATCGTGCGGCCTACGCCGCGCCCGTGAACCACTTCGCCCGTCAGAATCATTTTCGTTCTCTCCTCTATCCGCTCTTGCCCCTCGCCCATTATACCATTTCCTTCGCCGTTTGTCACAGCGGACGAAAAAAATCCGCATAGAAAACATGTTTCCCTTGCGTCGGAATCCGAAT
Source organism: Christensenellales bacterium (assembly GCA_050946115.1). Taxonomy (GTDB): domain Bacteria; phylum Bacillota; class Clostridia; order Christensenellales; family Aristaeellaceae; genus CAYFRC01. The sequence goes on along the minus strand of JBMNUF010000004.1, from coordinate 22,222 downwards.
TGCATTATAATGGATATACAGTAGACATAGGGTGGTGAAAGAATTGCCCGATATGGAATTGCTGCGGTATTTTACCGAGCATTATTATCCAAAAACAGAGGTCACCTACCGCCTGCCTTTATCATGCAGGATCGATGAATTCTGGCCGAAGCTCCTGGAATACCGCAAAAGGGACGCGTGTATCCTCCCCTTGAAATCGTGGGACGGGCACGCCTATTGGTACGCCAATACCTCGGCACTGCTCGAAAACGGAGATCGTTTCGCCGAAATCGCGCGCAGCTCTGCGGTTGCGGCGCTTCCGCAATCTGCCCATGACGAGGGAATCATCGACGAGGCGTACTATTCCAGCGCCATCGAAGGGGCGTATTCCACGCGGCAGCGCGCGCAGGCATTCATCGCATCCGGCGCTCCGCCAAAGGATCGCAGCGAACAGATGATTCTCAACAACTATTCCGCCCTGCGGTTCATCGTCGAGCATTTGGATGCTCCGATTGGCGAAGCCGTCATCCTCGAGATCGCCCGCATACTCACCGACGGCACATTGGACGACGGCGCGCGGCACGGATACCGCGATGCGGACGTTCGGGTCGTTTCCGGGCGGCAGGAGGTCGTATACGTCGCGCCGAACGCGAAGTACATCCGCCCGATGATGGACGATTTGCTCGCATTCATAGGCGATATGTCGATCCATCCGATCATCAAGGCGTGCGCGGCGCACCTGTATTTCGTCACGATTCACCCGCTCTTTGACGGAAACGGGAGAACGGCGCGCGCGTTGTCGTACATGCTTCTTCTGCAGGCGGGCTACAGCTTTATTCGGCAATTTCCGATATCAGGCCTATTGGCGCATGGGCGCGCGCAGTATTACAAGGCGATCCGCCATTGCCAAGATGCGGAAAACGGATATGACTTTACCTATTTCATGGAATACTACACCGCGATGTTGGTGCAAAGCGCCGCGGGAATGCGCGAGAAGATGCGGCAAAACGCGAAGCTCGAACGCCTCGCCTCCGCGATCGGCGCAAGCGATACTCCGCGCCTGCTCGAGGGCGCGAAATGGCTCGTGCGCGACGGCATCGATACGATTACTGCCGAGAAATGGCGCAACAAATTCAAGGTATCCTTCGAGACCGCCCGACAAGACCTTCTGAAATTGGAATCCTTCGGCTTCGTTTCCAAAAGAACCGTCGGGCGAAAGATATTTTTCGACATCCCGAAAGAAACCTGATGCACCCATCGGCAAGCGACGGAAAACGCCGGCGGAGCGTATAACTCCGCCGACGCAAAAGACATCCATGGCTATCCGTTTTATTCCGAGGGGAAAAAGAATCCCGCACGGTTTTGGACGATCCGTCCGCAAAAAAGGATATATGGCGTTTTTCGTTTACGCTTCCTGCAGCTTTTCGAGCAGCTCCTCTACGGATTTCCCTTTCGATTCGCTGATCTCGCGCAGCTTTGCAAGGAGAAGCTTATCCTCGCTCGGGTTCGCCTTCGGGGCGAGCCCAAGAAGTTTTTCCAACTTCGCCTCTTCACGCTGCTGCCTGCCCACGGACTTGGCGAGCGTCTGCCTGCGCTTTTCAAGTGTCGCCTCGTCCTGCGCGATCGCCTCGCGCCGCGCGGCGTTCAGCTTTTCGAGGCGTTCGATTTTCTCCCGCGTCATCGCAACGCGCTCTTCCCTGGACGGATAGGGCTTTCGGTCCTTTTTATACATTTTAGAAGTATCCCCCCTTTCTGTTTGCATAAACATTATAACCGCAGATGACACAAACGTCAACACGCAGGAAAACAATATCTCAAAAATAACAAAGAACCTGCGGGTTTTCGCTTGTCGGGTTGCGACATGCACAAAAAACGAATGTGAAATACTTACGGCATCGCCGCAGCGCTTTCGCAAAGCCCGGCGATTTCATATTGTCTGTTGCCCATTTCGCGCCGCATATTCTCCTGATCCGGCAAACTCGAGCAGAGGACGGAGAGTTTGCCCTCTATGCAGACATCCGCGCATTTCGCCGGCACGACGACCGTCTCCCCCGGCGAAAGCTCCATGCGCCCGTCCGCCCAGGAGAGCGTGCACGGCCCCATGGCCGTCAAAAAGCGCATGCGCCCCTCCTCGATCGGCATCTTCCCCGATACGTTGAGCCGCCAGAGCTCGAAATTTTTGTCGCTGATATAGGCGGTTCGGCTTCCGCCCGCGCACAAGACGGTCGCGCCGTGCAGCACGCGCGCCTCGAGGGACGGGCGGCTCACGTTGAGCGCGTCCTCGGTGTGCAATTCCCTGCCGCGCCCCCAGTCGTAAAAGCGATACGTCACATCGGAAGACTGCTGGATTTCGTACACCAACAGCCCGCCGCCCAGCGCGTGCACCATGCCGTGCGGGATGTAGAGCACATCGCCCGGGACGACCTTGACCCAGTTCAGCATTTCCTCGAGCTGTCCACCCTCGACCGCATCGCGAAGGGGCACATCGTTTTTCACGCCGAAGACGATCTTCGCGTCCTTCGGCGCGGAGAGGATCACCCACGCCTCGGTCTTTCCGAGCTTTCCGTGCCGTTGCATCGCGTATTCGTCATTTGGGTGCACCTGCACGGAGAGCATATCCCGCGCATCGAGCAGCTTCAAAAGCAGCGGAAACACGGCGTTGTCCTTTTGCCCGGTGAGCGCTTCGCCCCAGAGCGCGATCATCTCCGAAAGCGTCTTTCCGGCGCATTCGCCGTTTGCAACGACGCTCTCCCTGCCGGAAAGCGCGGACACCTCGAGGCTTTCGCCCGTCAGATCATCGGGAATATCTTTCCCGAACACGTCGCGAAGCTGCGAGCCGCCCCACGGAGTTTCATTGCCATGCCGATAATATGGAAGCATTTTCAGCGGATACACTACAATCCCCTCCCGCAAATGTTGAAATATCTATTGCGTATTGTACCCGCATCGCCCCTTTCTTGTCAAGCGGGGAAAGATTCGCGCGGTTAAATGTCTGTGCGGTCGGTTGCCGCCGCATGGGGCGCGCTGCTATACTCGGGCGAAGGGAGGAGATGCGTACGGAGATCATGCGGACGCTGCTCGGCGGAAGGCCCGAAAACGGCGGCGACATCGTCAGGCGGCTTCGGGCGATGGGCATAGACGGCACGGAGGAGGAGCTCGCGACGAACGCGAACCTGCTCGGCCTCACGCTCATGGACAGGGGGCTTGCGGGCGACATTCGGGCGATCAAGATGGCGTTTGAGATGGCGGAAGGGGGAGAAGCTCGGGATGCGGAGGACACGCCGACGATCGTGACGGAGGAATAACGCGCGCACGGGGGCGCTTTCGCTTTGGCGGGAGCGCCCTTTTTTATCGCGCAAACGTCGTGGCAGCCTTTACCCCGAAGACGCGCTCCAAGGCGTAGCGCGTCGCGTCGATGGTGTGGTTGTCGCGGTCGGGAAAGGCGGGCAGGAACGCGCCGACGCGATCCTTTTCGTATTCGTAGAGGGAAAACTCGCGCGCGATATTGGGCGTTCGCTCCGGGTCGATCGCGATGCGGCACACTTCCTGCAGCCTCCGCAGCCCGTGCTCCACGCTGCCCGCGCCCTTTTTCGCCGCGAACGCACGAATGCCGCGCCTTTTCAGCTCCATGATCATGCGGGGTTCGGCGCAGTCGCAGGCGACGAGGTTCGCCCCCGCCAGTTCCTTTACGCGCCGGCACAGCGTTTCGGTGTCCGTGCCGGTGGCGACGTATTCGCTGACGGCGTACAGCGCATCCGCCTTTTTGTCGTAGTGCCAGAGCACGAACGCATCGGGGTCCGTCGCGAAGCCGAAATCGAGCCCGGCGTACAGCCTGTCGAACCGCGCGATTTCCTCCTTTGAAATGCCTTTCAGGGCGAGGTTGGAAAACACCTGCCCGCCAAGCCCCGTGCATTCGCCTAAGTATTCGTTTCTGTACGCATCGGGATTGTGCGCCTTCAGCTCCTCCGCGCGTGCGAGGAAATCCGCGCCGAGCCACGCGGCGGGGACGTCCAGATACGTGGTCTTGACCGCCATGCGGTAGGCCACGGGCCGCAGCTGCTCCGCATTCACCCAGCTCTGCCGTTGGCGCGGGGGATTGTAGCTCATAAAGACGAAGGAATCCCCGTGCCCGCGCAAGACGCTCTGCTGGATCGAGCGGATGTCCTCCATGCAGCGGAATTCGGAAAGCTCTTCAAACCACAGAAATCGGAAAAAGCCCTTTTTCAGCTTGATGGACTTGAGCTTCAGCGGGTCGTCCGCGCCGCGAAAGAGGATGCGCTGCCCCGTGGGCAGGTACACGATTTCGAGCGGCACCTTCTTCGCCTCGAAATACCGCGCGAGCCCCATCTTCCCGATCGCCCAGAGAATCTGCGCGTACACGCTGTCGCGCAGCGTATTGGCGAAGCGGCGAAAGCAGATGGCGTTATAGGACGGGTCTTTGAGCAGTCCCAGGATGATTTCGAGGGAGATGAAGCTGCTCTTGGTCGAGCCGCGCCCGCCGTAGAGCCAGTACTCCCTGTGCGGCACGGCGCTCGCGAGGTCTTTGTGGACGGGGTCGAACGCGCGGATGTGCAAATCCTTAAAGCGGATGATCGCCATGGTATGTTCTCCTTTCGGTCGGAAAATGCGCGAGGAAAACGGCGCAATCCGTCACGTCTGCCTCAGATAATAGTCCTTCTTCGTCTTTCGCATCTGCGCCTGCGCGGCGCAAAAGGCGATGCGGATGTCCTCGGGCATGGGCATCTGCGCGTAAAAGAAGGCGATGCGCTCGGCGTAGATGTGCCGTCTGTTGCAATAGACGTAGCGCACCGCGCCGCAGCCGAACTGATACGCCACATAGTCCCTGTCGAGCCAGAGCCGCCCGCGCGCGTTGTCAAAGAGGATGGGCAGCGCGGGGTATTCCGTTTCCGGAAGGGAACCTTCCGCAGCGCTTCGGAAGAAATCGCGCAGCTCTTCGGGCGGAACGCGCAGGAGATGCCTCTGCGCGGTTTCGCGCGCGAGGGAAAAGATGTCGTCCGGAGAAAGCATTGGGCACCTCTTTCCCCGCCTTGACAAGCGCCAAGGCGGATGGTATATTGTGCCTGTATTGTATGGGCAATGCTTTCTGTGCAACAAGGAAGGGACGATCTGTATATCGTCTGTGCGAATCTGTAAATATGGGGGACAAAGAAAATGACACTATGCTTCGGCGTATTTGCGCACGTGCTCAGGCTCTGCAAGCGCGGCGCGGTGACGGCGACGGCGCTCGTGGAGAAGATCATCAATACCATTACGGTGCTTTCGCCCGCGGACCTTTCGGAGAACCGATATTACGCGTACCACATCCTGTCCTGCTCGTGGAACCTTTCAAACGGCGAAAAGAGCGAGGAATCCAACCGCGTCACCAACATCGCGAAGGAGGCGCCCACGGCGCGCAGGGAGGATGTCGCCGCGCGGCTTACGGAAACCGTGCTGCCGCTCCTGGATGCGGATCGCTATGGGGAAATCGTATCTGCGCTCATGGACATCGTGCGGCGGGACGAGAGCATCGGCTACGCGCGCAAAAACGAATTCGTGCGCTTTAACGACCTGCCCAAGGAGGCGTTTTTGCGGGCGGAGACGGTCGAACTTTCGCACTTTCTCGCGGGGCTTTTGCTCTACGCGGTCAACGCCACGGAAAACCGCGAGGGCGCCTCGTGCGTCAAGGAGATCGACCGGGACTTCCTCGCCCAGTGCGCGGCAGGGGATTTTGCGCGGCGCATCCTTGTGGGGGACGCGCGCGGGGACGAGGCCGTGCGCGCGTACCTTCGGCGCGTGCAGAGCGAGGTTGCCCGCGTGAAGACGCTCATCTACAAGACGGAGCCGGCGCAGCTTGCGGATTTTTATGTGCCCGGCGACATCGCGCGGCGGGATACGGGGCGCATCTGGCGCTCTCTCGACGCGCAGGGGCTGTTCACGCTTCCGAAGCAGAGCGTACTCGTCGGAACCGGCGGCATCGGGAAGAGCTGTATGCTGCGGTACATGGCGCTCCTGTTCTGCGACGCGTATGCGGATAGGGGCATCCTGCCGCTTTTCGCGGAACTGCGCGACTACGCGGGCGAGCCGCTCGAGGAGTATATCCTGCGGGAGACCGCGCCGGAGCTCTCGGCGGACGACCTCAAAGAGCGCCTCGAAAAGGGGACGTGCGCGCTCCTGTTTGACGCGCTGGACGAGATCCATTCCGCGCATCAGGCGTCGTTCGCGAAGGAGCTTGCCAGGCTTTTGCGCGGCGCGCCGGAGATACGGTGCGTCATTTCCTCGCGCCCCATGCGCTCCGTCGCCTCCATGCGGCTCTTCACGGAGCTCGCGCTGCTCCCGTTTTCCAAGCGGCAGTCCGTCAAAATGATCCGCATGACGGAATACCCCGGCGGCGACAAAAAGCTGAAGGAGCGCTTCCTCAAGGAACTCAATGGGACGCTATACGATTCGCACAAGCCGTTCGCGGAAAACCCGCTCCTTCTGACGATCATGTTCATCACCTTTGAAACCTGCGCGAAGGTGCCGCAGGAGACGCACAAATTCTTCGAGGAGGCGTACGACGCGCTCTCCGTGCGGCACGACCAGATCAAGGGCTATCACGACAGGCCCTTTCGGACCGGCCTCGGCGCAAGGCAGCTCGCCGCGTGCATCGGGCTTTTCTGCGCGTTCGCATACGGGGAGCAGAAGGCGGACTTTTCGGACGCGGACTGCGAGCGCTACCACGCCCTAATCCGCGCGCGCAGGCAGGAGATTCGGGGCGGGTTCGAGGATTTTCTGCACGACATGACGGCGAACCTCTGCCTGATGTACCGCGAAGGGCAGAAATACCGCTTTTTGCACCGCTCGTTTCAGGAGTATTTCGCGGCGGCGTGCTTCGCATCGCAGATGGAAAAGGGGCTGGAGAGCGTGCGCAAGATGATGCTCGCGCGCCCCGCGTACATGCTGTTTACGGACCAGGTGCTGCTGTTTCTGCGGCAGATCGACGCGGAAAAGGTCGAGCGGTACCTGTTTTTGCCGACGCTGAAGGAGATGCTGCCCGATTACGAAACGTTTTTGTGTTTGGCATACCCGTTTTTCACCTACGCGATCGGGGAGACGGCGGAATACGCGCCGACGGAAGCGGGCAGTTATCTCTACGCCTTTTTGCGGCGGGAATATACGGAGGAGGAAATCGTACTTTCGGGCTTTCCGATGTGCGAGCGGCTCATCGAGGAGGCGTTTGTGCGGGATGCAGACGGAAACATCGCGCCCGCGTTTGAAGGGGAGGAGAATGGGCAGCCCGTCGGGTGGGTTCTCTCCTCCAAGATGCGGGACATTTTCGACGAGCCGGAGGCGTTTTCGGACATCATCGGCGCGCTGAAGAGCCCCGCCTGCCCCCTCATGCGCGAATACGAAGCGGCGCGCACATATAAAGAGCGCCTCGAACGGGCGCACAGGGAAAGCGGCGGGCACGCGGATTTTCGGGACATCCGCTGACCGCGCGGCATATGGATAGGCATACAAAGGGGCAGTTGCGCAATTTACAACTGCCCCTTCGTTACCGATTATTCGTTGTCCCTATCTCCATGTTTTCATACGGAAACGGCACGAGGTCACTTTTTTACCAAACAATCCACTGTCCCGCTTTAGAAACTTCCGGAAAAATTTCCCTGCCTACCGCAAATGCCAAAAGCAATGCCGTGCCGATGCTTGCCAAAATAAGGAACGCTCTGTCTGTCTTCTCGCCCATTCTTTTCCTGATTGCGCGATAGAAGGCGATCCCCGCCGTTCCGCCTAAGGTGTTGCTGATAAGGTCGGTGATGTCGCCGGTGCCAAGCGCCAGAATATATTGTGCCACTTCAAACAACAGGCTGAGTAGAAAAACAGACAGCACGGGCTTAAACCAAGCGAATTTCTTCTCCTTATCCTTAAGGAGCATACCCAAATAGACTCCGACAGGCGCGAAGGCGAAAAAATTGAGCAGCGTTTCTCGGGCATTCAGCGCGGGAACCAGGTTGATGTTCCGGAATTCGGGTAAGAAAAGAACCTGCAGGGTGTGGATGCTCCCCTTGAAAAGAATCATCCAGATCAGGATCAGCAAATACAGGGCAAGCAGGATTGCAACCCGGAGTTTTTTCTTTTGCATCGTTTTTCCCTCCCTTTATATGGACAAAAACGAGGATTCCTTTGTTTCAATGCCGGATAGAATAGTCAGAGCACTACAGCGTGGTTCTAAAAGCATATCCGCATGCATTATGCGAGAAGTATGCGAATGCCTGCCAAATGGGCAAAAGCCAAAAAAGCGATCAGCCGGTTTGTCATACCGGGTAGCGACTTATCCGCTGTCTGCCACGGCCCGTAACGTTCCGGCAGGTCACGCCAGGCGCTCCACTTTGGGCAATCCGGAAGATTCCCGTTCAGCATGTCCCGTGATGCCTTTCTCGGTCGTTCCAATGTTCCTGCCTGTCGCTCCGGAAAATACTTCTCGATCCATGGTTTTGCAGCTATCTTCACCTTTATCGGGGACCTATGTATTTGGAAGCATACTCAAAAAGAGCCGACGTCTTTCATCACCCCGACAAAGTTCTTTTGACAGCACACCGACCGTCAGATGAGCTTGAATTGTTTCCATTTGCCACTGCGCCAGCGCCATATGTTCAAAGCTCCTTTGATACACCAGTCCATGCCCATTGCCAGCGCGATTCCGATTACTCCCAATCCCATCCAAAGGCCAAGCGCAAAGGACAGCAGTGTTCTGCAAACCACGGTTGCAAATATGGAAGACCACATCGCAAACTTCGCATCGCCCGCTGCGCGAAGTCCCGCAGAAAGAGGCATCGAAAACGGCTGTACAAATGCGGCGAAGCAGTTATGGATCAGAACGATGCTCCACACCAAATGCTTGGTTTCCGCAGTGATGCTGTACAGGGGAAGCAATGCCGGCGTCACGATCAGCACAAGTGCGTTCCACAAAAACGCAAGCAGTAGTGACAATCCGGTCAGTTTGTGCATATACCATTCCGCCGCTTCTACATCATGCGCCCCCATGCATTGCCCGATTACCGTTGTGAACACCGGACTCATGGACACGCACATACACGCCGCAAGAGACCACAACGTCTGCCCGATTCCGTTCGCAGCGATCTGCGAGGTCCCGAATGTAGCAATCAACGCGCCGAGAATTACCTTCGCCAGCTGAAACAGGCTGTTTTCGACAGCCGTGGGTATCGCGATGCCGGCAATCCTCCGGCGCATACTACCGTCTGCTTTCAGCACGTTCTTCAGCTTCAGCACAACACTGTTCTTCGGATTCGTACAGAGTATCGTCATGACGATTGCAGCAAAATACCACGATATGGTCGTTGGCCATGCCACGCCCGCTGCGCCTGCGTGAAGCATAAAGACGCCGACAGCGTTGCCGATCACATTCAGTAGATTCATAGCGAGAGAAACATACATTGTAGTGCGGGTGCGCCCCATGGAGCGGTACAGCGCTGCTCCTGCGTTATAGAGGGCGTTGGCCGGAAATGACAGCGTGACGATCCACAGGTAGGTGCGGCAAGCGGCCATGACATCCCGATCCACGGTGGGATATAACTTTGCCAGTATGCTATTCCCCAGCAGCAACATGACGCACACACAAACCAGCGACACGATACCCGCCAGCCGATAAACCTGTCCCGCCGCGCGGTCCGCGCCATCCCGATTGCCGCTTCCGATATATTGCGAAACGATAACCGCGCCTCCGGTGGCAATTGCGGTGAATAGGTATATAAAAATCGTATACAGCATCGTGTCCAATGAGACGCCGGACACCGTAGCCTCTCCCGCATAGCTGACCATCAGCGTATCCGCAATGCCTACTACCATTTGCAGCAATTGCTCAATCAGCAGGGGAATAATCATTGCTTTCAAGGCGCTGTCAGTAAACAACTGCCGTGACTCCGATAGAATGGGTTTTGGATTGATGATGCGCTCAAGCATGAAAGATTCCCTCGCAATCTACACATCACTATATAGTATTCGCGGCTTTTCATAAACTCGTTTGGGGGATATGCGTTTGGAAACATGGTTTGATAAAGCGCCACATGCAACGGAACCTTTAGATTGAAAAATCGTCAATTCGACCTTTAGCTGCAATTGTATCGGAAACGGGCAGATATGTCAAGGGGCAGTCATATATCCATACAACTGCCCCTTTTCTTATGGCACCTCCATGGGGACTCGAACCCCAGTTTTCGCCGTGAGAGGGCGACGTCTTAACCGCTTGACTATGGAGGCGTATATGAGCTGCCGAACTAGGATTCGAACCTAGAATGAACGAGTCAGAGTCGTTAGTGTTACCGTTACACCATTCGGCATTATCGCGGTTTTTAAGGAAACTCCCGCAACCGACATCGATTATTGTATCAGCCCATCCCCCGATTGTCAAGGGCAATCGCCAAAATTTCATTTATTTAACATGCGTCGCGCCGCGAAACGCGCCATTTCGGACGCGAAAACGGACAAATCGGCGCACCTTGCTTGTAAACGCAACGCTTTTTTGCTATACTGCACCCGTACAATCAATGCAGGAGGCAAAAACCATGTCATCCAATGTCTTCGGATCCTTTTACGACCGCGCGATCATGCAGGACGAATCGTTCGAGCTCTCGGACCGCGCGTACAACCTCACCATCGGGCTGCTGCTCGCATACGGCTTTTTCGTCAACTGGATGCTCTCGGCGTATTTCGCGCCGATGGTCGCGAACCTCTTTTATCGCGGCGGTCTGCTCTTTGTGCTCGCCTATTTCGGGCTGACCTTCATCGGCTCCGCGCTGCTTCGCTTCGAGAATTTCGCCATAGGCTTTTTCGGGTACACGCTGATTCTGCTCCCCGTGGGCGTCACCGTGTCCGCGATCCTCGCGCAATACGACATCGCCCTCATCGATGAGGCGTTCCTCTACACGGGCATCATCGTATTGTGCATGCTCCTCGCCGCGACCTTCCGCCCCGAATGGTTCGAGCATATGGGCTCGGCACTCGCGGTCGCGCTCGGCATTACGCTCGTCTTCGGCATCTTCACCATATTCATCCGCGGCTTGGGCACCATCTACGATTATGCGATCATCCTCATCATGGCGCTGTACGTCGGGTACGACTGGGCGCGCGCGAACTCGGTGCAGAAGACGCGAAGCAACGCCTTAATCGCCGCAGCGTCGCTGTATCTGGACATCATGAACATCCTCCTGCGCGTGCTTCGCATCCTCGCGAGATCCAGAGGCGGAAGGCGCAGAGACTAATTCAAAAACCGCCGCCCGTATAGGAACTATTGCGGGCGATCCCGCGTCAAAAAAGAAAAAAGGAGGTCGGGCATGGAGCAAGAGGGCGGTCGCGAGCCGATTATCCAGCTTCGCGACGTATTCAAAATCTATCGCGTGGGCGATTCCCGGGTCAACGCGCTCAACGGCGTGTCGCTTTCCATCTATCCGGGCGAATTCTGCTGCATCATCGGCAGGTCCGGCTCGGGAAAGAGTACGCTGCTCAACATGCTCGCCGGCCTTGAAAAACCCACGAAGGGCAGCATCCGCGTCGCGGGAAAGCAGATCGAGCGGTTGGACGAGAGCAAGCTCGTCGAGTTCCGATTGCGGCAGGTCGGGTTCGTGTTCCAGCAGTTCAACCTGTTCGCCGCGCACACCGCGCTGGACAATGTCGCAATGCCGCTCATGTACAAGGGCGTAGGGAAATTGCAGCGCATGCGGCAGGCGCGGGAGATGCTCAAGGCGGTCGGGCTTTCGTCCCACGTGGGGCATACGCCCTCGCAGCTTTCGGGCGGCCAGCAGCAGCGCGTGGGCATCGCGCGCGCGCTCGTGTCCAAGCCCAAAATCCTGTTTGCGGACGAACCGACGGGAAACCTCGACTTAAAGACCTCGCGGGAGATCCTGCGCCTCATCCGCACGATCTGCAAGGAGCGCAAAACGACCCTCATCATGGTCACGCACGACCCCGAAATGGCGCAATACGCGGATCGCGTCATCCAACTGCTCGACGGGCTGGTCATCCAGGACGAGACGAACGAAAACCCCGAGATGATCCGCCTTGTGAAGACGCTTCCGGACGGCACCGTCGTGGAGCTGCCGGACGACGAAGAAACCGCATTATAAAAATACCTATAGAAAGAAAAGAGACGCTATGAAGATTCAGAAGATTCTCGCCATCCTCCTGCTTGTGGTGCTTTTCGTGCCGCAGGTCGTTTGCTTTGCCTCCGCAGAGGGCGAGCCCGCCCTCGGGGAAGCCCCCGAGCCCAAGGGGGGCGAAGAACCCACGCCCGAGCCGACGGAACCGCCGGCGACCGAGCCGCCCGCGACGGAACCGCCTGCAACGGACCCACCCGCGACCGATCCGCCCGCGACAAATCCGCCGGCGACGAATCCCCCCGCGACGAACCCGCCCGCGACCTATACCGTGCGCTTTATGGACAACCACAGCGGCACGGACGTGCAGATCGGGAGCGCGCAGACCGTGCGCGCGGGCGAAGACGCGCAGGAGCCGGACCCCTCTTCCCCGTCCTTTCCGACGCACGTCGGCTACCGCTTCAACGGCTGGAGCGCGAGCAGCAAGAACGTACAGCAGAACCTGACTGTCTATGCGAAGTGGAAAGAGGTGTATTGCACCGTCACGTTCTATGACGGCTATTACGCAACGCCGCAGGTCATTTCGAGCGTCGTCGTCAGATACGGCGACAACGTCACCTCCAAGCCCGCGGCCCCCGCCCATCCGGGCTACATCCACACCTCCGAAACCGTCCGCACCAAGGACGGCGACCCCGCCTCCCTCACGGACGTTCGGGAGGACCTTTCGGTGACCTACAAATACGCCTCCGAGAGCGAGCAGACGGTCGCGCTCGGGCGATACACCATCCAAACCGTAAAGCCCGATTCCACCGTGACACTCGCGCTGCCGCTCATCCTCTATGCGGGGAGCAAGACGTATAACACCAATACCGCCGCGGACTCTCCGGAACTTTTGTCCTACATGGACGGGAGCGCCGTGCGCGATCCGTTCGAGTTTTCGCAGGCGCTGTACACGCAGGCGGGCATTACCTCGCTCTCGCTCGAATTCGACACGGGCGATCCGGGCGCATTGCCCTTCACGGCGCAGAGCATCAGCGAAACCGCCTACGCCGTCGAAACGACGCCGGAGGGCACGCTGTGCTACGGCTATGCGGCATTTGTGGATCTCAAACTCAAGGGCAACAAGAGCCTCGAAAACACCTATTATAAGCTTCCCCTGATCGCGCGCTGGACGGACGAAGAGGGCGGCGAGTACGAAGCGGAACTCGAAGCGCAGATTCAGGTGACGGGCGTCAAGAAGTCGACCGGCGGCGGAGGAGGCGGCGGAGGCGGCGGAACCCCGCCCGAGTCCACACCCAATCCGCAGGCGAGGCTGATCATCGACGGCATCCGCACAAAGCCCGAGACGGTCAACGCGGGCGACACGTTCGACGTCATCTTATCGCTTCGCAACACCAGCGAAAAGCTGTACCTGCAAAATCTCGAACTCTCCTATACCACCGACGAGGATACGCTCATCCCCGTGAGCGGATCAAACGTCGAATACATCCCCTTGATCGCCGCAAATTCGACGTATGAGGCGGTGCTGCGCGTGAAGGCGCGCCCCGACATCTCCAGCGAAAACGTGCGGCTGAACGTCAGCATGTCCTTTGAGGACAAGAACCTGACCGACCTTTCCGCGACGCAGACCATGGCGCTCACGGTGAATCAGGTGCAGAAGGCGACGCTGGACGAGGTCATCCTCCCGACCGGTACGCTCACGGAAAACAGCGCCTACGACATCAAGATGAATGTATACAACGCCGGCCGCACGACGCTGTACAACGTCACCGCGCAGGTGGTCACCGAAAACGAAAAGCTCACGACAAACGGCAGGTTTTTCGCGGGCAACATGGAATCCGGCACGTCCAAGGTCGTGGAGGTGGAGGTGACCCCGCTCGCGGAGGGCGAATACACGGGCGAACTCGTCGTGACGTATGAGGACATCAACGGCAAAGTCACCGAATCGCGCTCGCCGTTTTCCATCTACGCCAGCGCGGAGGAGGACTTCACCTTCGACGAGGGCATGGAATTTGTCGAGCCGGAACCTGAGCCGGAGCCTTCCCCGCTCGATTTCCTGAGCCGCCTCAACCCGTGGGTGTATGCGGTATTTGGCGCGCTGGTGCTGTACGTCGCGCTCGCGAGCGGCGTACACGCGAGAAACAAGCGCAAGAGGGCGTTTGAAGAAGATGAAATGGATTGACATATTGTCCGCCGCGCTGAACAGTCTCATGCGGCGCAAGCTCCGCTCCGCGCTCACGATCTTGGGCGTCGTGATCGGCACCGCCGCAATCGTGGTGACGATTTCTCTCGGCTACGGCGCCGAACAGACGCAGATGCAGGCGCTGGAATCGTTCACGAACCTGCGGCTGATTACGGTATACCCCTATTTCGGCGGGTACGGCACTTCGGAGACGACGAGCGGCGCGCGCATCACCAAGATCACCGACGGCGTATTGAACCAGGTGCGCAAGATCAAGGGCGTAAGCGCCGTCACCCCGATCGTGTCGTTTTATACGAATCTCAATATCTCGACCGGGAAGCAGGAGACTAATACCTACTGCATCGCGGTGCTTCCGCGCGATTTCGCAAAGATGCAGGAGCTGAAGAGCGGCACGAACTTCTCCAGCAACACGGATCGAATGGAATTCATCATGTCGGAGATGCAGATGTGCGACTTCCACAAAACGGGCGATGAAGACTACGAATACGTCGATACGTGGAGCTACCTCTATCAGGGAAAGGAGCTTCCGCTCCCCAAGATCAACTGGCTGCAGAGCCGCTATACAGGAACCTTTACCTACGAGGACTACTCCAACGTGGACGAAACGACGCAGGAGCCCGAGATCGTCACGCGGGAGTACGACGCGAAGATGGTCGGCATCATCGCGGCGGATCTCAACGACTCTCAGTATTCCTACGCGGCGATCGTGAACCTCGGTTGGCTGAAAAAGGCGTACAAGAAAGATCGGCAGTTTTTCGAGGATTTGGGCCTTACGGGGCTTTCGAACTACGACAACGTGCAGGTGCTCGCCAAGGACGTGGACAGCGTCGAAACCGTCGTCAAGGAACTGAAGGACATGGGGCTTTCCTGCTACAGTCCCATGGAGTACGTAGCGACCATCAAGGAACAGATCGCCACCATGCAGAGCTTTTTGGGGTTCATCGGCGCGATCTCCATGCTGGTCGCAGCGCTCTCCATCGCAAACACGATGATGATGTCCATTTACGAGAGGACGCGCGAGATCGGCGTCATGAAGGTGCTTGGGTGCAGCTTAAGCAACATCGGCGCGATGTTTTTGAGCGAGGCGTTTTTGATCGGCATCGTGGGCGGCGCGCTGGGGCTCGGGGTGAGCTACGCGCTCTCCTACGCGCTCAACAACGTGGAGGCGCTGCAGCAGGCGGTCGGCTCCATCATGTCCTCCACCGCGCTGTTCTCCGGGGAAAGCGGCTCCACCTCGGTCATCCCGACGACGCTTTCCGTGGGTACGTGGGCGTTCGTCACGGTCATCGCGGTCATCTCGGGCATTTACCCGGCGCAAAGGGCGATGCGTCTCTCCTCCCTCGCGGCGATTCGCACCGCGGACTAAAGAACAGCATTGCATATTCCCCCGTGTCCCGTGCGGACGCGGGGGCTTCCCGATTTTGGTAGGGGAACCGCCGCCGCGCTTGCCGAATGTAGCCGTTTCATGCTATACTTAGGCATACCGAAACGCTGCATTCTACGCCGCCCGACGGGGCGAACGCGAGAAAGGACGGAGCCGCATGAGAAATTCTCCGGAAAATATCTACAAGGCCTACATGGGCCTTGCGCCGACGGAGGTTCCCCACTGGGAGCACTTCTCCAATCCGGACGCCCTGACCTATCTTACGGGCATCGACTACTACGCCCACCCGCGCCAATGCGCGCTCAGGGCGAGGGAGCTGTACCCGGAGCTGTGCGCGCACGTGCCCGCTACGGACGAGCCGCGCCCGCACCCGAAGGGAACGGACCTCGATACGCACCGCGTGCGCTGGGGCGACGACCTGACGGATTCCTTCGAGCACGGCGAAAAGTACTTCAAGACCGAGGAGGACGTGTTCGCCTTCAGCCCGCTCGAACACGCGGACATGCGGCAGTGGAAGCACGTAGTGATGAACGGCGACTTCCGAAGCGTGGAGAGCTGTGAGCGCTTTTTCGGGCTTGTTCCGGACGAACCGCCCAAAAAGGCCGTCCCGGGCGAACCCTCCGCTGCAAGCTTTTACAACACCACCTTCATGTGGCCGCTGCTCACCTTCGGCTGGGAGATGTTTCTGGCGACGTGCCTGGACGAGCGGTTCGAGCGCATCATGGACGAGTTTGCGGAAATCAACCGCCGCGTCTTCACCGCGATGTCGCGCCTGCCCGTCAACTTCATCGTCTGCCACGACGACATCGTCATGACAAACGGCCCCGTGTGCAGCCCCGCGTGGATGCACAAATACGTCTTCCCGCGCTACGAGGAGTACTGGGGCATGCTGAAGCAGTCCGGCAAGGAGGTACTCTTCATGGCGGACGGGTGCATGAACGCATTTGCGGACGACGTATTCGCCTGCGGCGCGCGCGGAATCATCTCGGAGCCGTACACCGATTATAAGGCCATCGCACGCAAACATAAGGATTGCTTTATCGCAGGCGAGGGCGACAACCGCGTGCTCATGCGCAACGACCCCGCGGAGATTCGCGCCATGGTGGAGAACATGGTGAAAACCGCCCAGATGTCCGGCGGATACATGATGTGCATCGGCAATCACATCCCGTGGAACATCCCGGGCGAGGCGATCAAGCGTTATATCGACTATTCAAGGGAGCTCGCGAGGCGCTGAAACGGATATATCGTGAAAAGGAGGGCTTTCATGCATATTGTCACCGGCACGGGCGGCGCCCTTGAAAACCGCCTGCTCGCGGACGTGCGCCGCGCCATGGAGGGCAGCGAACGAAATGTGATCGTCCTCGTCCCCTCGCAGATGACGCTGCAGGCGGAACTGCTTCTGCTCTCGGGGGAGGTCGGCTCCTTTCGCCTGCAGGTGCTCTCGCTCGAGCGGCTGTATAAGCGCGTCTTTGCGGAGGCGGGAAGCCCTTCGGGCGTATTGATCGACAGGCAGGGGCGCGTCATGCTCATGCGCGCGTGCGTGAACGCCGTCAAAAGCGGCTTTGTGCGCTATCAAGGCGCGTGCGAGGCGTCCGGCTTTGCGGACAGGGCGGTTTCGCAGATCGAAGCCCTCAAGCAGGCGCACATTTCGCCGGACGACCTCGCGGCGCGACTGGAAAGCATCGAGAGCCGCACCCTGCACGGCAAATTGCAGGACATCCTCCTGTTGTATACCGAATACGAGCGGCGCATCAAGGGGCGCTTTTTGGACGGCGAAGGCGAAACTGCAGCCGCGTGCGCGCGCATGGACGCATCTCAATTCGTCCGAAACAGCGACGTGTTCGCCTACGGCTTCGATACCGTAACGCCGACCCTGGCGGACACGCTGCTTGCCGCATCCGCTGCCGCAGAGGGCGAAACCGAGCTGTGCATCATGGCGGACGCGGATTCCGGCGCGAAGGAGATATACGCGCCTGTCCTCTTGTCGCTCAGGCGTTTTTCTGCGGAGGCGGAACGGCGCGGCATCGCCGTATCGACGGAAATCCTCCCGCGCGAACCCGCAAAGGACGAACTGCGCCATCTGGAGCAGATGCTCTTTTCCTATCCCGTCGCACCGTGGGATGCCGCGCCGAAGCGGATTCAGATCGCCGGCCTCAAAAACGCGAAGACGGAGGCGGAATTTGCCGCCGGGCTCGCGCGGCAGCTCATCCGCGCGAAAAACTGGCGCTGGCGGGATATCCTGATTGCCTGCCGAAACCTGGATACGGAATACGCGGACGCCCTGCAGAGCGCGTTCCGCCTGTACGACGTGCCGCTGTTCGTCACGAGCGGCAGGCGCGCGAGCAGGCACCCCTTCGCGCGCTACTTCCTGTCCGTTTTGCGCATGGCGTTTACGGGCATTGCCACGCGCGACGTGGAGATCGCCCTTGCATCCGGCTATCTCCCCGTCGAAAAGGAGGATGCGGACAGGCTCATCAACTACGCCATTCGATTCGATATCCGTACGAAGCGCTGGACGGTGCCCTTTCAATATGGCAGCGAGGCGGAGGAGGCGGAACCCATCCGTTTGCGCGTCGCCGAGCCGCTGATTGCGCTTGCCAAAGCCGTTCGCGAAGCGCCCGATACCGCGAGCCGGGTAAAAGCCCTGTATGCCCATCTCGAGGAGAGCGGCGCCGCCGCGCGCCTGGTCGAGGAGAAGGACGAGGCAACCGCGCGCGGCGATCGCGGCTACGCCTCCGAATGCGCGCAGGTGTGGAACCGCATCCTAAAAGCCATGGAGCAGCTGCACGAATTGATGGGCGAGGAAAAGCTGCCACTTGCGACATTCCCCGAGCTCTTCGAGCAGGCGCTCGATACGCAGGAGATCAAGCTCCTCCCCCTCTCGCACGACGCCGTGAACGCGGGCGATCTGTCGCACATGAAGGGCGAAAACGTGCGCGCGGTGTTCCTGTTGGGCGTTTCGGACACCACGGTGGGCGCGCCCGACGCGCTCTTGGACGACCGGGAGACCGAGACGCTCTCGAACCTTTCGGGCAAATGGCTCTCCATGGACGCCTCCGACCGCTCCATGCTGCGCCTCTTAAGCGTCAAGGCGCTCCTCTCGCTCCCGCAGGAATATCTCTTCGTTTCTTATCCCATGTCCGGCGATTCGGGAAACGCATTGAGGCGCGGCTCGCTCATCCGGCACATCCAAAACCTCTTCCCGCAGCTTGAAGTCAAGGACGGCGTGCGCCTGCCCGATTCCATGCGCAAAGTCCTTCTGAGCGCGCCCGCCGCCGCGCTCGGAAAGCTCCCCATCATGCTTCGGGAGGAGATCGTGTCTCCCGATGCGGGAAATGCCGCGCGGGGCGCGCTCGCCTCCCTTTCGCGCGACGATACAATCAAACGCCTCCTTTCCGCCTCCCGCGCCGCAAATGCCTCGCAGATGCGCCTGCCGAGGGATGTCGCGCGCATGGCGTTCGGCGCGCTCGACAGGATCAGCCCCACGCAGTTGGAGCAGTACGCCGCCTGCCCGTATCAGCATTTCGTGCGCCGCGCGCTCAAGCCCGTGAAGTTAGAACCCTATTCTCTCTCCAGAAGCGACGAGGGCACGGTGCTGCACGAGGCGGTGGAGCGCTTCGTGCGCGACAATTGCGACATCCTCATGGACATGCAAAAGGACGAGGCAGCGGAGCGCATGCTCGCCATCGCGGACGCGCTCCTGTTCGAGAAGCGCGCGGAGGGCAGGCTTTCGGGCTACGTGGGCGATCTGCAGGAGGGAATCCTAAAGAAAAAGCTCTTCCGCGCATCGTCCACCTTGGTGTCGCACCTGAAGGGCAGCGCGTTCCTCCCCAGCGATTTAGAGCGGGAGATCGCGCCGAACCTTCTGACCGTGGGCGGCGCGTCCCTCATCGGCCGCATCGACCGCATCGACACTTGGGAGAATGAAAACAGCCGCTATGTTCGCGTCATCGATTATAAGAGCGGGGCGAGCGACTGCAATCTGGGGGACATCTATAACGGGCTGAAGCTGCAGCTCGCAATCTATCTATTGTGCGCTATGCTCCTGCATCGCGCAAAGCCCGCGGGCGCGTTCTATTTCGGCGTAAAGGATGCCGTGGTTGCGGACGATTCGCGCAAAATTGCGGACATCGAACAGGAGCGTGCGAAAAAGCTCGCCATGTCGGGCTTCATGGTCGCCGATACCGAACTCTACAGCGCCATGGCGGAAAACCCGCAGGAGGCGCTCGGCATCAAATTGACAAAGGACGGCATTTTTTACGCTACCGCCAACGCGCTCGACGGGGAGCTCCTGCAAAAGCTGCTTCGGCGCGCGCTGCGCTTTGCCGAGGAATACCTCGCGGACATCCGCGACGGCATCATCACCGCCTGCCCCGTGAAAAAAGGCGATGACCTCAAAATCTGTTCCCATTGCGAGGCGAAGGGCATGTGCCCCTTTGACGAGATGCTCCCCGGCGCGGAACAGGTCATCCGAACCATGCCGAGAAGCATGCCCAGAGGGAGCCTGGAGGTGGCATTGACGGAAGATGCGGAGCCTTCTCCGTGAGAGAATTTTGCATCTTTACCAAAAACCACTGGAAAAGCGCCGTGCACCGTGCTATACTATTGCGGCATGACCACAGGAGGTGGACGCTTTCATGACCGAAAGGCGCAAAAAGATCGCCGCAAACCTCTGCGGCGCGGCTTGGTTCGTCAAAACGGAAAACATCTTCTATCTCACGGGATATACCGGCGAAGGCTCGCTCGTCCTCACGAAGGACAGGTGCGTCATCCTGACGGATTCGAGATACACGGAGCAGGCGTCGCGGCAGGCGCAGGACTGCGAGTGCATCATGACGGGGCGCGAAAACCCCGAAAAGGCGCTCCTCGTGCAGCTCCTTGCGGAGTGCGGCGAGAAGGAATGCGCCTTCGAGGCGGATGCCGTCACCGTAAAGACCTTTGAGGATTACAGGGCGCAGATGCCGGGTGTGCATTTTGTCCCGCTAAAGGGCGAAGTCGAATCTCTCCGCGCCGTCAAGGACGAGGGGGAGATTGCGTGCATCCGAAAGGCGGCGGAAATCTCCTGCAAGGCGTTTGAGCAGCTGCTCTCCTGGGTCAAGGTGGGCATGACGGAAAAGCAGGTGCAGATTCGCCTCGATTACGAGATGCTCGCCTTGGGCAGCGACAAAAACGCCTTTAAAACCATCGCCGCCGCCGGCGCGAACGGGTCGCTGCCGCACGCGGTGCCTTCCGATCGCGCCATTCAGGAAGGCGAACTCCTGACGCTCGATTTCGGCGCGCAGTACAAGGGCTACAAGGCCGACATGACGCGCACGATCGGCTTCGGCGCGGTGTCGGACGCGCATCGGGCGATGTACGATGCGGTGCTGCAGGCGCAACTTTCCGCACTCGCGGCGATTCGCCCCGGCGTTCCCTGCAAGGAGATCGACCGCATCGCGCGCGACTATCTGGACGGGCGCTATCCCGGCCGCTTCGGGCACGGGCTGGGGCACGGCGTGGGGCTTCTGATCCACGAAGCGCCCGGCCTCAACACGCGGGATGAGACGCTGCTCACCCCCAGCCACGTCGTAACCGTCGAACCGGGCGTATACATCCCGGGCTTTGGCGGCTGCCGCATCGAGGACATGGCGATCGTGACCGAGGACGGCTTCAGCAACCCGATCACCGCCCCCAAGCACCTGATTATACTCTGACACGATTCTACTGTACATTATGTAAGGAGGAACCCCCCATGATTACCGCAGGCGATTTCAAAAAGGGCATTACCGTGGAGATAGACAACGGCGTTTGGACGATCGTCGATTTCCAGCACGTCAAGCCCGGCAAAGGCGCGGCGTTTGTCCGCACGCGCATCAAGAACATCATGACCGGCGCCGTCTTGGAGCGCACGTTCAACCCCACCGACAAGATGCCCAAGGCGCACATCGACACCAAGGAAATGACCTACCTGTATTCCGACGGCGATCTGTACTACTTTATGGACGTCGAAACCTACGAGCAGATCCCCATGCCCAAGGACGCGGTCGAGGACACGATCCTCTTCGTCAAGGAAAACACGAATGTCACCGTGCGCTTCTTCAAGGGTTCCCCGTTCTCCGTCGAGGCGCCGAACTTCGTCGAGCTGCAGGTGACGGAGACCGAGCCCGGCTTCCGCGGCGATACCGCGACCGGCACCACCAAGGCCGCGACCGTCGAGACCGGCTACACGCTCAACGTGCCGCTCTTCGTCGAGATCGGCGATATGCTCCGCATCGACACCCGCACGGGCGAGTACATGTCCCGCGCGTAAGATTTACAGCGACAATAGACCCATATGCGGGGGCTGATAACTGCCCCCATGCATATGGGTCTTTCTCATGGTGCGAAGTATCATCGCGGATGCCCGTCAAACGCTTTTCAGAGATAAAAAGGTGCGACCTTCGCATAAAAAGGCGCACTTTTTGTATGGAATCCGGCAGCGACCTACTCTCCCGGGCCGTCTCCAGCCAAGTACCATCGGCGCGTGAAGGCTTAACTTCTGTGTTCGGGATGGGAACAGGTGGGTCCCTTCAGCCATTGCCACCG